>JASBSU010000055.1 GCA_030148725.1 Hyphomicrobium sp. | reverse complement strand
TTGAAGAGAATCTCGACGACAACGCGTGCCGAGAGCTTCGTCGCCTCGCGGCCGAGTACCATCGGAGTTGCGTAGGCAGAGGCGAGCATGCCGAGCATGGCGCGTCTAGTGAGAGACCGTTGTTCTGTCGTCGACATTTCTTGCGACCCCCTGCAGGCTACCCCCGTGGGGATCATCGCGCGCAGGAGACGCTCGACAACCGCGAACTGCCTTGCACACCTTGGGCAAATTTCCCGACCGCATCGCCCCATCCCGATTGCCGCGTAGTCTCCCGCGCAATGCGGATCAGGCCCGCTAGTCGAAGCGACTGGTGCCTCGTGTGCGATCAAGGTGTATAGCGCGCGAAGCAGTGGAAGCGCGCCGCCCTTTCGCGAGGGCGAGGAGAACATGCCCCCTCGCCCGAATGCCTGACGCGTAGGCTTAAAGCTTACGCGCGGCGACGCTTTGCGCCCATGGATCGGCGCCGGTGGAAAGTCCGTGCGCCTCTTTGATTGCCTGCGCGGCTTGCTCACCGATGATCGCGCAGGGCGCCTGGGTGTTGCCAGTCGTCACGCGCGGCATGATGGAGGCATCGGCCACGCGTAAGCCGTCGACGCCATAAACCTTCAGCGTTCCGTCCACGACCGACATCTCGTCGCGTCCCATTTTGGCCGTGCAGCTCTGGTGCCAGTAGGTGACAGCGGCCTCGCGGATGTAGCGATCAAGCTCACTGCCGCTCAGGTTGCCAGGCATGACTTCGCCACGAACGAAGGGACGGAAGGCCTGCGCATTGCCCAACTCACGGCAGATTTCGATGCATGATGCCGCTGTCCTGATATCGCGGGAGTCTGAAAGAAAGTTTGCGTCGATCGCCAGCGGAGCGGTCGGATCGGCGCTTTGAAGACGTAGTCGCCCGCGACTTTCCGGTTGTGCAAGTCCTGCAAACATTGTCCACCCGTGCGCCGGCACTCCTCGCGCTGCTGTCCGCTCGCTCGGCACTGGAAACTCGACCTGACAGAACAGCAGGTCCGGTGCATCCAGCTCTGGCCGGCTCTTCCAATACATGGTTGCTTCGCTACCGCTGTTGCGCGGCGGCAGCGGGTCTGACAGCTCCCACGTGCAGCCGAACGAGACGTGGTCTTGCAGGTTCCGTCCGACGCCGGAAAGGGGCTGAACGACGAGAATGCCAAACCCCTTCAGCTCTGCGGGATCGCCAATCCCCGAATGCATCAGGATTTTCGGAGTTTGAATCGCACCCAGCGAGAGCACCACTTCGGCATGAGCGCCGATCGTCATCTGCTGCCCATGATGCGTAAGCTCGACACCCGTAGCTCGCCGACCATGGAAAACGACCCGGCGCACCAGTGCTCCGGTGAGCACGGTCAAGTTCGGCCGGTCCAACCATGGGTGCACATAGGCGCGGTAAATCGAGTGACGCTGCCCGTTGCGGACAAGCATGTCCGTGATAGCTGCGCCTCCCGATCCCTCCATCATGGCTCCATTCGGATGATCGAAGACGGGGACATTGATCTCGCGCGCTGCCTCCAGCATCGCGAGCGCGATTGGACTTGGATCCGAGGCTGGCTGCACCCAGACCGGTCCGCCGGTTCCGCGGAATTGGGGATCGGGAGCGCCTTGCCAGTTCTCGATGCTGCGATAGATGTCGAGCACATTTTCATAGCTCCATCGCGGATCACCTGCTTGCGCAGCGAAGAAATCCCAATCGCTGCGATGTCCGCGCGCCCAGACCATGACATTTATGCTCGAACCCCCGCCGAGCCCTCTGCCCATGGCCATCGGAATTTGGCGTCCGTTAAGGTGCGGATTGGGCTGCGCCTGAAAGCCCCAGTCGCGCGCGCCGCCGAGATTGGTCGGCCACAATGACGGGTTGAGAACCGACTCGGCCTCGTCGCTGCCGCCTGCCTCGATCAGCAGCACTTGCACGTCGGCGTGCTCCGCCAGACGCCGGGCAATTACAGAGCCCGACGATCCCGCACCGCAGACGATGAAGTCATAGGCCGGCTTCAGCGTCGACACTGATGGCGTGTTTTCCTGGAAGGACGTGGTTTCGATCATCGGAGTTCTCTCTTTACTAAACCCGCGACGCACGCCGATGCTGAAACGTCTTCGGCGTGCGATGCTGTTGGGGCGTATCTGTCAAAATCAGCGCGATGCTGGGGTTCGTGAGGCGCCGCGCGCGGCCGCGTCGATGGCGTCGGCGACGGCACGGGCCTGAGTGAGAAACGGCACGTGGCTCGCCTCGACTTCCGTGATCTGGGCCCGGGCCCGCTTGGCCTGCTGGCGCAGAAGGCGTGGATCGATGGCGCGGTCCTGCGTCGCGATGACGGCCCAGCTCGGCTTGGTACGCCAGGCGGCATGCGTGAGCGGGGTGCCGAAGATCGCCATGTTGATCGGAACCTGGGAGTCGCGCAGGAAAGCCGCGTCCGCGTCGGTGGTGTCACCGGCGAAGCCTGCCTTGAAGCGCTCCATGTTGACGAAGCCGAAGCCGTCTGTCCCTGGCTCGATGACGAACTCCGGCGGCGCCGGGATCTCCTTGAACTGATCGCCGGTGCTCTCACCGACATCCGGGGCGAGCGCCGAGACGTAAACGAGTCCCGCCACACGCGCATCGTCTCCAGCCTCGGTAATCACGGATCCACCGTAGGAGTGACCGACGAGGATGCTTAGTCCGCTCTGCCGCGCCAGGATGCGCCGCGTGGCGTTGACGTCATCGGCGAGGGACGTCAGCGGGTTCTGCACGATCGAAACGCGATAACCGCGCGAGGTCAGGACGTCATGGACGCCGCGCCAGCCGGAACCATCGGCGAAGGCTCCGTGGACGAGGACGACGTTGCGCACGGTCTGGGTGTCGGGAATGCGGACGGGTTCGGCCTGGGCGCTGGTGATGGCTGCGCCCAAGGCCAATGCCGTAACCACGTGGCGAATGCGAGAGATCATGGTCCGCTCCTATGAGTTGCGATAACAATTATCGCGATAGGTGTTGTCTAGGACGGGCACTGAATGCTTGTCAACATAAATCTTATCGCGATATATGTTTGCGTGTGCCCGAGCTGCCGGGACGCGCGAAAACAGGAGGCGAAGTTGAGCAAGCCGAAGGCCAAATGGAGCGGGCCGATCCCGCTCGAGGATCAGCTCTGCTACTCGATTTATTCCGCGAGCATGGCGATCCAGCGGGTCTACAAGCCGCTACTGGACGAGATGGGTTTGACCTATCCGCAGTATCTCGTCCTCAACGTGCTCTGGCGAGAAGACCTCCAGACCGTTGGCGCGATTGCCGATCAGCTGGGGCTCGAGTCGAGCACGCTAACGCCAGTGCTTAAGCGTCTTGAGGGTGCAGGGCTGCTGCGCCGAGAGAGAAATCCAGAGAACGAACGGCAGGTGCTCGTAAAGCTGACTGAAAAAGGCGATGCGTTGCGAACGGAGGCAGGCTGCTTGGGCGAGGCGCTGCTCGCGACCTCGGGGGACACGGCAGCGCACCTCGCCGCTCTCAACGCTGACGTTCGCCGCCTCCGTGATGCGATCTACGCAAAGATCGGCGGCTGGAGCCTCTCAGGCGACTGAGGCGCGATGAAGTACTCGCTGCTTCGCCGCGCTCAGCAAGGATGAACGACCTAGCTCTTCGTACTGGCGGTAAGAGTTGGGACGGGCGCTCTCCGAAAATCAACTGACCGGAGCGAGTGCCGATTGCGCGACTGCCAGGCCGCCGAGCAACCGAGAGCGTCGAAACCACTGGCCCTATTGGCTTACCCTCCCCATAGCGGCTTGGCCGAGTTTGCGGAAGTCGAAGGCCTATAAGCCGCTGGGCTCCTCCCTTGCGCTGTCCATGTCAGTAGCACCACAGCGAGCGGACGACGTCTCTGTGGAATGCGCTGCAGATCAATGCTCTCGCTCGATTTGAAGTCCGCCTCAGCCTCGCACATCCGACGGAGTCGCACCAAAGCGCTTGCGGAAGGCACGGTGGAAGTATGAGACATCCCCGAACCCGGCCATGTGCGCGATGTCGCTGATCTTGCGCCCACTATTGGGCGAGCTTCGCAGCAGACGGTGTGCATAGAGCAACCTCTGCTCGAGCACGAATTCAGAGAAGGTGGTTCCGGCGCGTTCAAACAGCATCTGCACATAGCGTGGGCTGGCTCGATGACGCTGCGCCACCTGCGTGAGGCTCAGTCCGCTGTCGCTGATCCGCGCAAGGATATCGGCCTTGATGGCTTCGAAACGCGCCGCGGCGAGCCCACGGTCGCGCGACACCGCCGCGGCGTCGCGATTTGCTCCGAGCGCAAGGGCAACAAGATCGATCAGGTGCTGGGCCATGGCGGCGCGGGTTTGCGCATCGAGAGAGGCCGCTGTCCGCATCACGATGTCATGGTACTGAGACAAAAGGCTAGCCAGTGCGGGATTGACCCCGAGTGGACGAGCAACGTGATCGTCCGCATCGGGACATAGCTCGAGCAGGGCCTTCCGATCGATGAACATGGACTTCAACGGGCCGCGATCGTGGATGGCGACGTCAGCGCCGCCGACGAGGGAATCGGCCAACCCGACATCCGAAGCGCCGAGATCGAGGGTGCGTCCGCCGATTGCTAATTGCATCGGCGATCCGGAAGGAAGCACCATGGCAAATTCAGTCGTGATGCCTTGCGATACAAAGTGGGCCGGGGTGCCATCGTAACGAATGACGCTGACGCGCGGTAACGGCGCAGCGATGAACCGGCAATGGATCGGTCCTGAATTTATCGGAACGACATCCGCAACGAGGACGCGTCGGCACATCTCCTCGCGCCAGAACTCGAACTCCGGGCCGGTGGCGTCGCCCGAGAAGCCGAACTGCGGCAGAGCGGCCGGCTTGTCGTTGGTGTCTTCGGCCATGCCGATTAACTCCGCTATTCCACGTGCATCATCAAAGATCTGATCCAGCGTTTCAATCTGCCGTTCGATGCCGTGCGCGGCACACCAGTCGCCTGTTCGCTCTAGTCCATAAAAATGTTGCCGTCCCTCAACATGGCTTGGCGACCGGCTCGCGTGCGCAGCGCGACATACCGCTTTTCGCGCCAGTCCACGACGCCGTCGGTGCCGCCTGCCTAGTGTCACGTCACCGACGGGAATCGATGTTCCCGGCGGGACAGATGCATCGGGGGCAGAACGCATGGGATTTGGGGGAATGGGCAGAGGGCTCGCGGTGCGCTCGTGGGCTCCTGCGGCGCTCGGGGCTGCGATTGCGGTTGTGCCTTGGCTTGCCGGCCCCGCCGAGGCCGCCTGCACGATCACCGGCAGCGGGACGCAGATGGGTCTTCAGTCGGGCGACACAATCGCCTGTACTGGTGCCGGCAACACTGCCGTCGAAACAGACAACGGAGCGAGCAATGTCACTGTGAACGTTGGCAACGGCAGCACCGCGACGTCGCTGAATGGTGCCGCGTTTTATGGGATCGGCTTCAACACGACGACCAGCAGCACCATCACCATCTTTGACCAAGCTGCCATTGCCTCCGACAATACCGGCATCATGATCTTCGGTGGATCGGGAAACACCATCGATCTCAACGCCGGCGCCACCATCGTCGCAACTGCCTTGGGCAGTGTGGCCATCACTGTCGACGGTTCGAATGGCAACACGATCAACATCGGCGGAACGCTTGGGGATCTTACACCAGGCACCTATGGTTTGAGCTTTGCGAACGGTGCCGCTTCCAACGAGGTGAACATCGCGTCAACCGGCATTGTTCAAAGCGCGGTCGAAGCCATAATCCTCAACGGCGCGGGCGGCACAAACACAATCAACAATGCCGGAACGATCTTGAGCACAAGTTCCTACGCGATCCGGGGCTCCAACGACACAGACTTCGTCGTCAACTCCGGCACGATTACGACTGGCGGCGCCACGGCCATCCTTCTCGGAGATGGAACGGACTATCTTGTTCTGCATGACGGCTCGAGCATAACGGGCGTGGCCGATGGCGGCGGAGATACGGACACGCTGGCGTTCGGCGGCGCGACCGGTGGCACGTTCGACGTATCGAGCCTTGGCGTACATTACGTGGATTTCGAAGAGCTGGGCTTGATCGACGGGTCGACTTGGACGTTGACAGGAGCGACGACTTACGCCGGTCTGATGAAAATCCAAGATGGCACCCTCATCGTCAACGACTCCATGTCCAACATGCCAACCATCGTCACGGACGATGGCACGCTTGGCGGAAGCGGCACGATCGGGACCCTCACCGTGGAGCTGGGCGGAACGGTCGCGCCGGGCAACTCGATCGGCACGCTCAACGTCAACGGCATCGCGACATTCCAGGCCGGCTCTACCTACGCGGTCGAGGTCAATGCCGCCGGGCAGTCCGATCTTGTGAACGTGAGCGGCGCCGCGTTTATCAACGGCGGCACAGTGGCGGTTACGACGCTCCCAGGTGCCTTCGCCGCAACGACCCAGTACACGATCCTGACCTCGGGTGTCTCCGTCGTCGGCACCTTCAGCGACGTGATTGTCTCCGGCTACAACCCGCTGTTCTTCACGGCAGCGCTGTCATACGACGCTTTGAACGTCTTCCTCACGCTCGACTACAACGACACGGCCTTCCTCGATCTCGCCCAAACGCCGAACCAGAAGGCGGTTGCCGGCGTGATGGGTGCACTCGGCGCGGCGGCGCCGTTCGTGCCGCAGTTCGTCGGTCTCACCGACGATCAGATCCTGCTCGGCCTCGACACACTTTCTGGCGAGGTGCACGCGAGCTTGAAGGGCGTAGTCGGCACTGGACCGTCGCTCTTCGCGTCCGCCTTGCGTTTTCGCCTTGCCAGTGCCTTCGACGCCGACGGGCGCGACAAGCTCTCCCGCATGGTACAAGACGGGCCCACCTATCGGCTCGGCGCCGTCGAACAAGCCTCAGGTGACACGGTAAATGTGCCGTTCGCCCTGTCACCCTACATCTGGTTGTCGGGCGCCGGCGCTGCAGGCGACATCGACAGCGACGGCAACGCTGCAGCTGTGAACTCGAATGCACGCGGCGTGTTCGGCGGCATAGATATTCCCGTCGAAAGCAATGTCCGCCTCGGCCTTGCCGCTGGCTGGAGCCGGACCGACGCGGATGTCGACTCACGCGCTTCTTCGGCCGAGGCGGACGCCTGGCATATCGCCGGCACCGGCGCTGCGGCCTTCGGTCAGATGCGGCTTCGCGGTTTTCTTGCCTACACCAGCTACGACATCGACACGGCGCGCACCGCCATCATCGGCACCGACTCCTATAGGGCGTCGGCGAGCTACGGCGGCGACCGCGTCGAGGGACTGATCGAGACGGGCTACGTCATCAACGGCTTCGGTGCCACGTTCGAACCCTATGTCGGCGCCGGCTTCTCCTGGCTGGGCCTTGGTTCCTTCACCGAGACGGGCGGCGGTGACGCGAACCTCACCAGTGCCAGCAGCACTGAGAACGCTCCCTTCAGCGTGCTCGGACTACGCTACACCACGATCTGGAACGTCGATGGTCTGGCATTGAAGCCGAGCCTCGACGTCGCCTGGCGCCACTTCTTAGACGGCACCGATCCGACGAGTACGCTCGCCTTCGCCATCGCAGCGGGCTCTCCCTGGACGGTCGCCGGCGCGCCGGTCGGAAGCGACGCGGCGGTGATCTCGGCAGCCCTCGAAGCTGCGTTCACGCAATCTCTTTCAGCCGATGTCCGCTATCAGGGCGAGCTTTCGGGCGAGGCCGAGATCCACGCCATCGAGGGCGGATTGAAACTGAAGTTCTGAGCGCCGATGCGCCGCTCGCAGCAGCCGCGGCGCATCGAGCTGCTTCTCAGAAGATGTTACCAATGGAACACTGCCGCGAGCTTCGGGCAGGTAAGCCTGCGCACTCGGCGCTGGCGATTCCGGCGTCGCCTTCGAGAGTTTGCGAGACACGATGGATCTGCCGGCATTCGTCCTCCTCATCCTCGTCAATCCGAATGTGGTGGACGCGGGCACGTACCGTCTTTTCGCCGATGGCGTGGAAATCGGCCGATTCGATATTCGCCGGGAGCCTTCGACCGAGGTGCCGCAGTTCCGTATTGCCCTCCCGGCAGGCAGCAAGCGCATCTCCATCGAGCGTGCCGGGCGCATGCCCCTCATCGGCACCAGGACCGGAGTTCGGTCGCGGACGGCCGATCTCATCTCGGTCGCCGGCATAACAAGACCATTGCGCGACGACCGTCCTGCCGAGGCACTGGCGCGTCTGCCCGCCGCCGCCGATGCCCTCTTGCGCGCGGTCGGTTCCGAATATTCCTCGCGCGACATGGGCCTCGAGTTCGGTCCGATGCAAAGTCCCGATACCATCGCCGAGGCCGAGACACGCCTGGGCTACGCGCTCGATCCCGAACTCACGGCGGTTCTCACGACGAACGGACCGGTGAAATTCGGAGACCACGGCATGACGCCGGCCCGCGATCTCTTCAGCACCGAGCGGCAATTCGTGCGACTGTGGGGCAGCGAGGAGAACGTCGCCGGCGACGCGCTCGCTCTCTATCGTACCTCCACGATGGTCTGGGTCGAGGCGGGTGACGGCTACGGCGCCGTACTCTATGCGCCGCAAGGCCCTGCGATCTGCAACGGCAAGCCCGCCTACTGGAAGATCCATCAGGATACCATCGGCGAGCCGTGGCTCATTGGGGGCCCCGTCGCAAGTTGCGGCTCGCTGTCCGACGTTCTGATGACTGTAATCGGCGAGGACCTGCTCACCCACATCGAGGATAACGGCACCGAAAGCCAACTCCTCGTCGATCCGACCATGCCTGATGCGTTTCCCGTCTGGCTCGAGACGGACGCGGACGGCAAGCCGAGGCTCCGCCCCGACTGGACCCGGCTGCGTTGAGTTAGAGGCTGGATACACCCTCGTCGCACGCCGTCCGCACGATGCCCTCGCCGAACTGCGCGATCGACAGCACACTAAATGTTTGTTGCCGCAAGCGCTGGCGCGGGTCGGCTAGATCGAAGTCGACAATGCCGATGAGATTGCGAAGAAGATCGACAATATCGCGCTACGCCAAGTCGCACCTGGCAGTGACGGGTAACTATGAATCGACGGGCACACGCCGGCCATCATGTCTTGGCGTTCGCAAGACCTCCCGGTCGCGTGCCCTGATGTGCGCAAGAATGCCACGGCGATGTCTACGGGCCGGTCGTCAGTGCGTCCACACCCGAACGGGGATCGACTTCGCCGCCGGCACCTTACTGCCCTCTGCGTAATGCCAGAGCGGCAGCAGCGGATTACATTCGGGATAATAGCCGGCGCAGCAGCCGCGCGGGATGTCGTAGGTGACGGCGCGCAGACCGCGCACGATGCGCTCGACGTTGTCGCCGGCGGCGGTCGTGAGGTCCACCTCCTGGCCGTCCGAGATGCCGCGCTCGGCCATGTCGTGACTGTTCATCAGCACCACCATGCGCGTGCCGACGATGCCGCGCAGGCGGTCGTTGTAGCCGTAGACCGTCGTGTTGAACTGATCATTGCTGCGCACCGTGATGAGCGTCAGCACGCCCTCGCGCACGCGCGGCAGGTCAGGATCCTCCGACAGACTGCGCGGCGTAATGAAGTTCGCCTTGCCGTTGGGCGTCGCCCAGACGCGCTCGCGCGCCGGACACGGTCGATCGAATCCGGCGGGCTGTCGTATGCGCGTGTTGAAGTCGGCAAATATCGCCGGATAGCTCTCCGCGATGGCGTCACGCACGAGATCGTAGTTGCCGACCCAGGCATCCCAGTCGAGCTTCGGGTTGGGCGCCAGCACCGATTTGGCCAGCTCGGCGACGATGCGCGGCTCCGACAGGAGGTCGGGCGCTGCCGGCTCGACCTGCCCGCGCGAGGCATGAAAGCGCCCGGTGGTGTCCTCGATGCTCACGAACTGATCGCCCGTCGCCTGCCGGTCGATTTCGATCCGCCCGAGGCACGGTAGCAGATAGGCGGCCTTGCCGTGCACGATCGCCCCGCGGTTGAGCTTGGTGATGATCTGAACGGTCATGTCCAGATCGCGCCATGCACGCTCCATCACGTCGGTATCGGGAATGGCGCGTATGAAATTGCCGCCGAGAGCCACGAATGCCTTGATGCTGCGGTCGCGCATGCCCTCGCACGCCTCGACGGTATTGACACCGCGATCGCGCGGCGGATCGAAGCCGAACTGCGCCGCCATGCGGTCGAGCGGGGCAAGCTCCGGCTTCTCGGTGATGCCGACCGTGCGCTGCCCCTGCACGTTGGAATGGCCGCGCACGGGAAAGATCCCGGCGCCGGGCTTGCCGATGTTGCCGCGCATCAACAGAAGATTGCTGAGCATCTGTATGGCGAGAACGCCGGAGCGATGCTGCGTGAGGCCCATGCCATAGAAGGCGATCGCTGCCTTGGCTTTCGCGTAGACTCTCGCGGCGGCGGCAATCTGCTCGCGGCTCAACCCCGCGCAGCTTTCGATCTCGACCCACGGATGCAGGCGCATGGCATGCGCGAATTCGTCGAAGCCGTGAGCGTTCTTCTCGATGAAATCGACGTCAAGCACGCGCGGCGCGCCCCTGGCCCGCGCCTCGTCGTCCATGTCGAGCAGCACCTTGGCCATGCCAACCAGGGCCGCCAGATCGCCGCCCGGATTGAGCTGGTGATACTGCGTGCTGATCTGGGTTTCGCTCAGCGTCAGCATCTGCATCGGCGACTGCGGATTGGTGAACCTCTCCAGGCCGCGCTCGCGCAGCGGATTGAAGGTGATAATCGGCACGTCGCGCTCCATGCGCACGTGCTGTAACTGGTGCAGCATGCGCGGGCTATTGACGCCCGGGTTCTGCCCGAAGAAAAGCAGGCAGTCGGTATGATCGAAGTCCGCGAGCTTCACCGTACCGACCGGCACGCCGATGGTCTGCGGGAGTGCCACCGAGGTGCTCTCGTGACACATGTTGGAGCTGTCGGGCAGGTTGTTGTTGCCGTACATGCGCGCCATGAGCTGATACATGTACGACGCTTCCAGCGAGGCTCTCCCCGACGTGTAATAGACGACCGACTTCGGCTCCAACGCCTTCAGCTTGGCGCCGATCTCCGCGAAAGCCTCGCCCCAGGTGATCGCAATGTACTTGTCGCTTGCGCTGTCCCAACGCATGGGGTGAGTGAGCCGACCCTGCTCCTCAAGTGCGTAGTCCGACCAGCCTTCGAGCTCTGACAGCGTATGCTCCGCGAAGAAGCTCAAGTCACAGCGACGGTCAGTTATCTCCCAGGCGGTCGCTTTGGCGCCGTTCTCGCAGAACTCGAGCGCCTTCGGGTTGGTGAGCTTTGCGTACGAGCAGCTCACGCAGGAGAAGCCTGCGGGCTTGTTCTGCTGCCATAGCGTCTCCGGGCCCTCCAGAGGAAGTGTGCCCTCTCGCCAGAGAATCTCCGTCACGCTACGCGCCGAACCCCAACCACCGACAGGCCCCTTGTAGGGTTCGGTCGAGATCTTCTTGTCCATGACAGTTACTTTCCCGGCTCGATCTACAACTCCTGCCGCCTTCACGAGCGGCGATGCGGTGCGCGGGCTGCGCAATCAACGCGCCATGTATATCGGCTGAATGCAAACAGCCGACGAACGTCGGTCGGCAATTGCGCCATGAATTGCCAAGG
>JASBSU010000023.1 GCA_030148725.1 Hyphomicrobium sp. | reverse complement strand
TCATGCAGAACACGATGCCAAGGATCAAGCCGGCGAAGGTACCGACGATGCCGATGGAGGCGCCCGTGATCAGGAAGACGCGCATGATGGCTCCGCGCGTGGCGCCCATAGTTCGCAGAATGGCGACGTCGCGGCCTTTGTCCTTCACAAGCATCATGAGGCCGGAGATGATGTTGAGTGCTGCAACTAGAACGATCAGCGAAAGGATGATGAACATCACGTTGCGCTCGACCTCGAGCACAGTGAAGAAGGTCTCGTTGCGGGCGCGCCAGTCAGAAACGTGATTTGCGGGCCCAGCGGCGCGCTTCACGTCGCGCATGTATCCATCGATGTTGCTTGGATGATCGACGACGATTTCAATCGCGTCCACCTCCGGGCCGCGCGAGAAGTATCGCTGAGCTTCCAGCAACGGCATGAAGACCATCGTGCGGTCGTACTCGGCCATCCCCATCTCGAAGAGGGCGGCGATCCTGTACGGCTTGGTACGCGGCGCGGTGCCGAAGGGTGTCGAGGCTCCGCGTGGCGACACCAGCGTGATGGTATCGCCGACGTTGACGCGCAGCATGTTTGCGAGGCGCGTGCCGATGGCGATGCTGCCGCCCTGGCCAAAGCCTTCGAGCGTGCCGTAGCGAATGTTGTCGGAAACGAGCGGCAGAGAACGGAGCCCATCCTCGGTCATGCCGCGGACCAGCGCGCCGGTCGCCTGCACGGCAGATGACACCATCACCTGCCCTTCGATCAGCGGCATGGCGGACTTGATGCCGGGAATTGCCGCGATGCGCTTGGCGACCTCGTCATAGTCGTCGAACTGGCCGCCGATCTTGTTGACGATGATGTGGCCGTTGAGGCCGAGGATCTTGGAGAACAGCTCGTTGCGGAAGCCGTTCATCACCGCCATGACGATGATGAGCGTCGCGACGCCGAGCATGATGCCGGTGAACGAGAAGCCGGCGATGACCGAAATGAAGCCTTCCTTGCGGCGCGCGCGCAGATAGCGCGAGGCGAGCATCCACTCGAACGGAGAAAACGGCTTGGTGTCCGTGGCAGCCGCTGTCATCCCCGGAAACTCCCCTCGTTCGTCCCTGGCAACGGAGAGCTATATCCCCATTCAGGCCAGATTGCGTTACGCCGGCCACGCGGATCGCACTTCGCCAGCGCCGCGAAGCGCTTTAGCTGGAAGGGTAAAAATCGTCTGCGAAACAAGACACTCCCCCCTCCTCGCATCGCCCCCAAGGCAGCCAGCCCTAATACGCCCGGCCGATCAATACGTACTGTACCGCCGGCTCGCCGGTGAAAAGGCAGGTGCCTTCGGCCGGCTTCTGGTCGAGCGGTGCGTTGCGAATGGTGAGCTTCAGCGCCTTGAGGCGCTCGGCAATGGCTTCCAAGGTCGCCCCCTCGGGCTTCGACCAGGCAACATATGCCCAGCCCTTGAAGACGCCGCCCTCGTCGTCGTCCTCGGCCGCGCCAAAGTAGGCGGCGAGCTCGTCGAAGGTCTTGATGCCGGTAACGATATTTCCATCGAGGCGGGCCTTGGCCTCGGCGAAGAGCTGGGCCTGGATCTCGTCGAGCAGCGCCTTAGCGCCGGCCACGAATTCGGCTTTGGGCTTGGTGTGCGAGGCGATCTTGTCGCCGTCGCGCAGCTTGTCGCGGCGCATGAAGGTGACGTTGCCGCCGGCAGCATCGCGGCCGCCGATTTCGACGATCACCGGTGCGCCGCGGCGCACCCAGTTCCAGCGCTTCTCGGCCGACTTGGTCGGCTTGGCATCGACGAGGACGCGAATGCCGTCCGCTTTCAATTCCTTTTCGAGCCCAGCGCAGTAGTCCAGCAGTTCCTTGTCCTCGGGCTTATCGCGCAGCATCGGGACAATGACGATCTGGCGGGGGGCGATCTTCGGCGGCATGCGCAGGCCGTCGTCGTCGCCGTGGGTCATGATCACGCCGCCGATGAGGCGCGTGGAGACGCCCCAGCTCGTGGTGTGACAGAGTTCCAGCTGCCCTTCTTTGCTCTGGAACTGGATGTTCTGGGCCTTGGCGAAGTGCGTGCCGAGATAGTGGGAGGTGCCCGCCTGCAGCGCCTTGCCATCCTGCATCATGGCTTCGATGGAATAGGTATTGTCGGCGCCAGGGAAGCGCTCGTTGGCAGGCTTCTCACCCGCAACGACGGGCATCGCCAGCACGTTCTCGGCGAACTCGCGGTAGACCTCGAGCATCTTGAGCGTCTCGGCCATGGCGTCGTCGCGGTCAGCGTGCGCGGTATGGCCTTCCTGCCATAGGAACTCGGCGGTGCGCAGGAAAAGGCGCGTGCGCATCTCCCAGCGCACGACGTTGGCCCACTGATTGATGAGCAGCGGCAGGTCGCGGTAGCTCTTGATCCAGCGCTGGAAGGCGTCACCGATGATCGTTTCCGAGGTCGGGCGGACGATCAGCGGCTCTTCGAGCTTGGCAGCCGGATCGACCACTAGTTCCCCGCCGACATTCTTGAGACGGTGGTGGGTGACGACCGCCATTTCCTTGGCGAATCCCTCGACGTGCTCCGCCTCCTTGGCGATGAAGCTCATCGGGATGAAGAGAGGGAAATAGCAGTTCTCGTGGCCGGTATCCTTGATACGGCTGTCGAGTTCGGCCTGGATTTTCTCCCACACGCCCCAGCCCCACGGCTTGATGACCATGCAGCCGCGCACCGGGCTGGTCTCGGCCATGTCGCCGTCGCGGACGGCTGCCTGGTACCACTCGGGGAAACTCTCTTCGCGGGTGACGGGCAGTGCGCGCTTGCTCATGGGTGTGGGTGGCTCGATCGAGGCGCCGCCGGGTGGCGCGGGGTGGGACATTCGGGCGCAATCGCCCAATCGGTCGGCTGGTACCGTTAATCGAGGCACGTGGCAACAGCACCGATGTGGGCGCCTGTGCGCATGAGGATCAGCGGCAGGCGAGGCTTAGCGACCCTTCGGATGGCCAGCGCGTCTATATATCAAGCGAAGTGCGCCGCAGCATTGATCGCACGTGCGAATTGCACATTCATGATGCAAAAAAATTTTGCTTTTCGCGCATGAAGCCGCGTGACAGAAGGCCGCGTAGCGAGTAAATCTACTCGCCATAAGGGTGGGTCATAAGTCACGGAAACACGTGGCAGGCAGCCCAAGTCTAGGGAAGACGATGGCGCGCGACTACCCGGCTGGGTGGTTAGACAGCTGCCAATCCGTGGAGACGGCCGACCGAATTGGCGGCAGCGCTCCATGAGCGAAGAATAAAAAACAGCCAAATGCGCGGAGCAAGGTTCGATGGACCTTGCTCTTCGCATTTTTGGAGTGGTGACACGAGCTGTGAGAGGCTTGGTGTGCGGCGAATGTTGCGCGCGTTGATGTCCGGCGCACGCGCCGGGCGCCTTTGGCGCCTTGCCGCCTTCGGCGGCCAAGAGTGGGCAGTTTGGAGTGCTGACACGAGCTGTGAGAGGCTTCGTGTGCGGCGGATGTTGCGCGAGTTGATGTCCGGCGCACGCGCCGGGCGCCTTTGGCGCCTTGCCGCTTCGCGGCCAAGAGTGATGTCGTGCTGTGGCAAATACAGTGGCTGACACGAGCTGTGAGAGGCTCGGTGTGCGGAGGCGATGCGCTACTACCAGGGCAGCTTTTGGGGATCGATCAGCTTGAAGGCGATGATCGCGTAGACGATGCCGAAGACCACCGAGGCGACCAGCGTGTTGATCACGAAGATGCGCAGGATGCGCGGCTTGGCCGGTGCGCTGCCCGGCGTACCGGGCACTACGCTGCCCGCTTCGTCCTGCGTGTGCACGCCGAACGGCAGCACGGCGAACAACACGATCCACCAGATGAAGATGTAAATCGCCGTCGCCATCACCCAATCCATGGATGGTCTCCTTTTGGCTGACACCCGTGGAGACGTCGCGCGATGCTGGCGAGGTACTCACAATCTGATAGGCGCGCCTCGGGCGCGGGGGCCGTTGGCCCCTGGCTGCCGCGCGGCAACGGCGATTTGGTCGTCCAGCTCTGAGCTATCGCCGACGAAATGGTGAGACGACGCTGCGCTGCAGGCGCGACCACGATCACGCCTGCTCGAGTTCGGTGAGCGTGCCGAGGAAGTCCTTTGGGTGAAGGAACAGCACCGGCTTGCCGTGCGCGCCGATCTTGGGGTTGCCGTCGCCCAGGATGCGGGCGCCCTGCGCCTTCAGCTGGTCGCGGGCGGCGATGATGTCGTCGACCTCGTAGCAGATGTGGTGGATTCCACCCTCGGCGTTCTTTTCGAGGAACTTGGCAATCGGGGAGTTCTCACCCAGCGGCTCGAGGAACTCGATCTTGGTGTTCGGCAGCGTCACGAACACGACGGTCACGCCATGCTCGGGCTGTGGGGTCGGCTCGGTGACGGTCGCTCCCAGCGCGTTGCGGTAGACGGCGGTGGCGGCGGCGAGGTCCTTCACCGCAATGGCAACGTGATTGAGACGTCCGATCATAGCGTTTCCTCTTTTTGGGCGAGGCACTCCGGTGCTCAGGCCGGGCGCGCGGGCTCAGCCCTTAGTATCGACCACGTTCACGAGCACCTTGCAAATGGGCTTCTTGCCCCAAGCCTCGTTTACGGCCGCCCGCACAGAGCGCCGAATGGATTCGGCCAAGGCTTCCGGGTTCTTGCGATTGTGCTGGGGGATCGAGCGCAAGGTGCCATCAACGGCGTCGAGGACGATGTCCAGCATGGAATCTCCATCGGCATCCTCGGCCGGAATGCCGTCCAGGGCCGCCTGCGGATCGCCAAGAACGGCGCCCTTTCGCGACACTGCCAGGCTCACGAGGACGACGCCGACGACCGAAAGCTTGCGGCGTTCGCGCACCGGTCCATCGCTCTCCTGCACGATGAGGCGGCCGTCGCGAAACAGGCGGCCAACCGGCGCTTCGTCGATGACCGCCGGATTGGGCGTCAGACGTAGGATCTCGCCATCGGTGACGGTGAAGACGGTTGGGACGCCCATCTCGCGGGCCAGCTCAGCCTGAGCCTTGAGATGACGTGCCTCGCCGTGCATCGGGACAGCGATCTTCGGGCGCAGCCAGCGGTACATCTGGCGCAACTCGTCGCGGCGCGGATGGCCGGAGACATGCACCAGCGCCTCGTTGTCGGTGAGTATCTCGCAGCCGGCAAGCGCCAGATTGTTCTGGATACGGCCGACGGCCTTCTCGTTGCCGGGGATCGTGCGCGACGAGAAGATCACCACGTCGCCCTTGTCGAGCGAGATTTGCGGGTGCTCCTCCTCGGCGATGCGGGCCAGCGCCGCGCGCGGCTCGCCCTGGCTGCCGGTACACAGGAGCACGATCTCGGATCGGTCGATGTAGGTGAACTGGTCCTGATCGAGATGGCGGAAGCCCTGCGGCAGGTAGCCCGTCTCGCGCGCAACCTCGATGACGCGATGCAGTGCGCGCCCGGCAACCACGAGCTTGCGGCCGGAGGCTTGCGCTGCTTCGGCGATGGCTTTGACGCGCGCCACGTTTGACGAGAACGTCGTCACCGCCACGCGCTTTTCGGCCTTCTTGACGATCTCGACGAGGCTGTTGGCAACGTCCTGCTCGGACGGCGAGATACCCTCGCGGAAGGCGTTGGTGGAATCGATCATCAACGCCAGCACGCCCTCCTCGCCGAGCTTGGCGAGGCGCGCAGCGTCGGCCGGTGCGCCAATGGTCGGCGTGGCGTCGAGCTTCCAGTCACCGGTGTGGAAAATGGTGCCCAAGCGCGTGCGGATGGCGAGCGCGCTCATTTCCGGGATGGAGTGCGTCAGCGAGAACAGCTCGATGCTGAACGGGCCGACATTGAACTGCGAGTCGAGATCGACGATGTGGATCGGAATATCGAGGCCGTTGCCGTGCTCGGCGAGCTTCGATTTCAGCATCCCGGCGGTGAACGGGGTTGCATAGACCGGGGCGCGGAGGCGCGGCCACAGCTCGATCACGGCGCCGATGTGATCCTCGTGCGCGTGGGTAATGACGATGCCGCAGAGGTCGCTGCGGTTTTCTTCTATGAAGCGGACGTCGGGAAGGATGACGTCAATGCCGGGGTCGAACTCGCCCTCGGGAAAGGTGATGCCGCAATCCACCATTAGCCAGCGGCGCTGATCCTCCGGGCCGAAGCCGTAGAGGTAGGCGTTCATGCCGATCTCGCCGAGGCCGCCGAGCGCCACGAACACCAGCTCATCGCCGCCGGAGGCGCGGCCGGCACTCTGCTTGGTGTCGCTCATGCTTCGTTTTCTTTCTCTGAGAGCGTGACGTCGCCGAAGGCGAAACTCATTTGGCGGCCGAACGCGTCATCGAGCAGCAGCGCGCCGCTCTCATCGATGCCGGCAAACGTGCCGGAAACCGGGCCGTGCGCAGCATTGATCGTGAGCGGCTCGCCAATTACGCCGGCGCGCTCCAGCCATGCCGCACGCACTTGCGGGAAGCCGGCGCCGTTGTCCCAAATTCGCATCCAATCGGTCATAGCCTGCGCCAGGAAGCACAACGCATCCTGGGGTGAAAGCACTAAACCGTGGCGGGCGAGAAATGTCGCGGCGCGACCCAGATCCTCGGGCGCCGAGACCAGGTTAAGGCCGATGCCGACGACCACGACAATCGTTGCCGGCGGCGCGGGCGTACTCGATTCAACGAGGATGCCGCCGACCTTTGCACCGTTAATGAGAACATCGTTCGGCCACTTGAGGCGCAGGCCGGGAGGTTCTCCCGCGCGCCGAATGGCATCGATCGTGGCGACGCCTGCAACGAGCGAAAGCTGTCCAGCGTTGCGCGGCTCGCAGGAAAGTCCCACGAGGTAGCTCGCAAAGAGGTTGCCCGATTGCGACGACCAGGCGCGGCCGGAACGTCCGCGTCCGGCTTTCTGACGGTCGGCGGTCATCCACATCGGCCCACGTTCGCCGTGCAGCACGCGCCGCATCGCCTCGGCGTTGGTCCCATCGACCTCGTCGAGGTGAATGAAAGAGCAGCCCTCCGGCGGAAACGCCGGTCTGTCGATCATTGGGTAGCGGCGGTTGCGACGTGGAGCGAGCGCGCGGCGGACAATGCCGCGTCGACGAGCGGTGCCGGCACCACGATGAACAACAGTACGAAAGCTGCCGCCAATGCCATCACGACGCCGGTGCTGCGGTCGACGGGCATGAACTTCACTTTCGGCTCGTCGAAGAACATGACCTTCACGACGCGCAGGTAATAGTAAGCGCCGACGACGCTCGACAGCACGCCGATGACAGCGAGCGTGTAGAGACCCGCCTTCACGGCCGCGCCGAACACATAAAGCTTGGCGA
The DNA here is from genome assembly GCA_030148725.1 of Hyphomicrobium sp. Lineage (GTDB taxonomy): Bacteria > Pseudomonadota > Alphaproteobacteria > Rhizobiales > Hyphomicrobiaceae > Hyphomicrobium_A. The sequence continues at coordinate 91,408 of JASBSU010000023.1, read as the reverse complement.
AGAAGCCTGCGAGCCACGGGATGCCGGCCATCGAGAAAAGGATCGTGCCGAGCACGAAAGCGAGCGGCAGATTGGTGCTAGAAAGCCCGGCGAGACTGTCGATGTCCTCGACTGGGCCGTCGGCGGTGCGCATCGAGAGGATGCAGGCGAAGGCGCCGATCGTCATCACGATGTAGATGGCGAGATAGACGAGCAAGGCCTGCGTGCCGGCTTCGCTGTTGGCCGCCAGGCCGATCAGCGCGTAGCCGACGTGGCCGATCGACGAATAGGCCATCAGGCGCTTGATGTTCTTCTGGCCGATGGCCGCAAAGGCGCCGAGCAGCATCGAGGCAATGGAGAGGAATACGACGATCTGCTGCCACTGCGCGGCGATACCCGGGAAGCCGGTCAGCAGCGTGCGCACGAGCAGTGCAAATGCGGCCAGCTTCGGCGCGGCGGCAAAGAATGCGGTGACCGGGGTCGGTGCGCCTTCGTAGACGTCCGGCGTCCACATGTGGAACGGAACGGCGCTGATCTTGAACGCCAGTCCGACAAGCAGGAACACGAGCCCCACTGTGAGGCCGATGTTCTGCTGCGGCGTCTGGCCCTGCACGGCAGTGGCGATGACGGAGAAGTCGATCGAGCCGGTGAAGCCATAAATGAGAGAGGCGCCGTAGAGCAGCATGCCCGAGGAGAGCGAACCCAGCACGAAGTACTTGAGACCGGCTTCGGACGAGCGAACCTTGGTGCGGTCGATGGCGGCGATGACGTACAGCGCGAGGCTCTGAAGCTCGAGGCCGAGGAACAGCGCGATCAGATTGCCGGCCGACACCATGAGCAGCATGCCGGTGACGGCGAGCAGCATGAGCACGCACATTTCCGTCGACAGCAGCTTGGCGCGGGCGAGCGTGTCGAACGACATGACGAGCACCAGCGCGGCGCCGCCGAGAATGAGGACCTTCGAGAAGCGGCTGAAGCTGTCGCTGATGAAGGCGCCGTCGAACAGCACCTCCCGTGGACCGGCGCCATTGATGACCAGTACGGCTGCGCCAATCAGAACCAGCACCGACAGCCAGCCCGCGGCGTAGTCAGCGCCGGGATTGAACAGCACGGACTTCTCGCGAAACACGCCGATCATGAGGATCAGCATCGCTCCGACCGCGAGGGCGATCTCGGGCAACATCGGCGCGTAAGACTGCAGCACTTGCATCCGGCCGTCCTTCAGTGATGGGCCGGCGCGGGAGCCGGGCCTGCAGGCGGAGTGGTGGGAATTGCCCCCGACGAGGACGTGCCGACGGCAGCCTCATAGTTGGCGACGAGCTTTTTCACCGATACCGCTGTCACATCGAGGATCGGGGCCGGGTAGAAGCCGAAGAATATCGTCAGCGCGACGAGCGGCGCGAGAATGCCGATCTCTCGTGGCGACAGATCCTGGATCGTCTTGAGCGCCGGCTTGACGAGCGCGCCGTAAATCACGCGGCGATAGAGATAGAGCGCATAGGCGGCCGAGAGGATCACGCCCGTGGTGGCGAAGAAGGCGACCCAGGTGTTGACGCGGAACGCTGCGAGCAGCGTCAGGAACTCGCCGATGAATCCGGACGTGCCCGGCAGGCCGACGTTGCCCATGGTCAGTATCATGAAGAAGACGGCATAGATCGGCATGCGCTCGACGAGGCCGCCATAGGCGGCGATCTCACGCGTGTGCATGCGGTCGTAGATGACGCCGACGCAAAGGAAGAGGCCGGCTGAGATGATGCCGTGCGAGAGCATCTGGAAGATTGCGCCCTCGGTGCCCTGGGTCGAGAAGGTGAAGATGCCCATCGTGACGAAGCCCATGTGGGCAACGGACGAATAGGCGATCAGCTTCTTGATGTCGGTCTGCACCAGCGCGACGAGCGAGGTGTAGATGATGGCAATGACCGACAGCGAGAACACGAGCGTCGCGAATTCGGCGCTGGCGATGGGGAACATCGGCACCGAGAAGCGCAGGAAGCCGTAGCCGCCCATCTTCAGAAGGACTGCGGCCAGGATGACGGAACCGCCGGTCGGGGCCTCGACGTGGGCATCGGGCAACCAGGTGTGTACCGGCCACATCGGCATCTTGACCGCGAACGACGCAAAGAACGCGAGCCACAGCCACCACTGCATCTCTGCCGGAAATTTGTAGGTCAGCAGCGTCGTGATGTCGGTGGTGCCGGCGTGCCAGTACATCGCCAGCATGGCCAGCAGCATCAGCACCGAGCCAAGCAGCGTATAGAGGAAGAACTTGAAGGTCGCGTAGATGCGATTTGTGCCGCCCCAGATGCCGATGATCAGGAACATCGGGATGAGGCCGCCTTCGAAGAACACATAGAAGAGGAACAGATCGAGCGCGCAGAAGACGCCGATCATCAGCGTCTCGAGCACGAGGAAGGCGATCATGTATTCCTTGACGCGATCCTCGATGACCACCCAGCTCTGCAGGATGACCAGCGGCATGAGGAAGGTCGTCAGGATGACGAACAGCATCGAGATGCCGTCGACGCCGAGCTTGAACTTCATCAGGTCGAGGAGGTTGCGCTCCTCGACGAACTGGAAGCCAGGGTTGGTCGGGTCGAACTTCACCCAGATGATGATCGAGATCAGGAACGTGATGATCGTGGTGTAGAGCGCGATCCAACGCGCATTGCCCTTAGCCTCGGCGTTGAGGACGCCGATGAGCAGCGCGCCGACCAGCGGCATGAACATCACGATGGAAAGAATGGGGGCGGATGCGAGGTCCATTAGCGCGGTCCACCCATGAACATGAAGTAGGTGATGAGCAACGCCACGCCAATGAGCATGACGAATGCGTAGTGGTAGACGTAACCCGTCTGTATCCGCACGGCCCGCTGCGTCACGGCATAGACGCCGGCCGCAGTGCCGTCGATCAGGCCGTTGATGATTTTGATGTCGCCGACCTTCCAGAGGACGTTGCCGAGCCAGAATGTCGGCTTCACGAAGATGCGGTCATACAGCTCGTCGAAGTACCACTTGTTGAGCAGGAAGAGGTACAGCGGACGGAAGGCTTTGGCCGTCGCGGCGGGCAGCCACGGCGCGGCGATGTAGTAGATGTAGGCCACCACGAAGCCCAAGGCCATCGCGATGGTCGGCGCCCACGGCACCCAATTGGGCAGTTCGTGCATGGCGTGCAGGATGTGGTTGTGCTCGCCGTTGAAGATCGCCTTGCCCCAGAACTCGTGCTGGCCTTCGCCGATGAAGAACGGAGTCGCGGCACCGGCAGCGACCGCGCCGAACGCCAGGACGGCGAGCGGCACGAGCATTACGGGCGGGCTCTCGTGGGCATGGTCGAACGTGTGATGATCGGCGCGCGTCTTCCCGTAGAAGGTCATGAACATCAAGCGCCAGGAATAGAACGAGGTGAACAACGCCGCGATGACGAGCGCCCAGAAGGCATAGTTGCCCGGCGTGTGGCCCGCGTACGAGGCTTCGATGATCGCGTCCTTGGAATAGAAGCCGGAGAAACCTGCGATGTGCGGGATCCCGAAGCCGGTCAGAGCCAGCGTGCCGATGAGCATCATGGCCCAGGTGAACTGCAGCTTGGGCTTCAGGCCGCCCATGTTGCGCATGTCCTGCTCGTGGTGCATCGCGTGGATGACCGAGCCGGCGCCTAGGAACAGGAGCGCCTTGAAGAAGGCGTGCGTGAAGAGGTGGAAGATGCCGGCCTGATAGGCGCCGACGCCGCAGGCAACGAACATGTATCCGAGCTGCGAGCAGGTCGAATAGGCGATGACGCGCTTAATGTCGTTCTGCACGAGGCCAACCGTCGCCGCGTAGAACGCGGTGATCGACCCGATGAGCACCACGAACTCCAGCGCGATCGGCGCGTGCTCGAAGATGGGCGAGAGGCGAGCGACCATGAACACGCCGGCCGTCACCATCGTCGCGGCATGGATCAGCGCGGAGACCGGTGTCGGGCCTTCCATGGCGTCCGGCAACCAGGTGTGCAGCAGGAACTGAGCCGACTTGCCCATCGCACCCATGAACAGCAGCAGGCAGAGCGTGGTCAGGATGTCGACCTGATAGCCCAGAAACTCGAACTTGTGGCCGGCCATGGAGCCTGCCGCGTCGAACAGCTGGTCGAGGTTGACGGTGCGGAACACGGCGAACAGGCCGAAGATGCCGAGGGCAAAGCCGAAGTCACCGACACGGTTGACGACGAATGCCTTGATGGCGGCCGCGTTCGCTTCGGGCTTCGTGTACCAGAAGCCGATGAGCAGATAGGAGAAGAGGCCGACGCCTTCCCATCCGAAGAACATCTGCACGAGGTTGTCGGACGTCACCAGCATGAGCATGGCGAAGGTGAAGCCCGAAAGGTACGCGAAGAAGCGCGGCCGGCTGTCGTCCTCGTGCATGTAGCCAATGGAGTATACGTGCACGAGCGCCGACACGGTGGTGACGACGACGAACATCACAGCGGTCAGCGTGTCGATCTTGAAGGCCCAGCCGATGTCCAGCTCGCCGGAGGTGATCCAGCGCTCGATGGCGACGTGAGCCGTCTCGTGGCCGAAGCCGACGCGGTAGAACACCACCCACGACAGCACGCAGGAGGTGAGCAGCAGCGCCGTCGTGATGAGCTCGGACGGGCGCGGGCCCAGGATGCGCCCGAACAAGCCGGCGATGATGCAGCCGAGCGCCGGCAGGAAGACGATGGCCGAGTAGATCATGCCCTCAGCCCTTCATCATGTTAATGTCTTCCACCGCGATGGAGCCGCGGTTGCGGAAGTAGACGACGACGATGGCGAGGCCGATGGCGGCTTCGGCGGCGGCGACGGTCAGGTTGAACAGGGCGAAGACCTGGCCGACGAGATCACCCAGGTAATAGGAGAACGCGACCAGGTTGATGTTCACCGCGAGCAGCATCAACTCGATCGACATCAGGATAACGATGACGTTCTTGCGGTTGAGGAAGATGCCCAGCATGCCGAGCGTGAACAGGCACGCCGCGACTGTCAGGTAATGTCCAAGACCGATGGTCATTCTCGTGCCCCCGATTGCGGCATCAGCTTCGCACCTCGTCCGGGGCACTCTTGGCCGCCACAGGAATGACGGCCCCGCCCGGGGGCACCTTAACGATCTCCATGCCCGTCGCGGGCGTGCGCGCGACCTGCGCGGCGATCGACTGGCGCCGCACGTTCGCCTTGTGTTGTAGCGTCAGCACGATGGCGCCGATCATCGCGACGAGCAGCACCAGGCCGGCGACCTCGAAGAAGAAGACGTACTTCGTATAGAGGACGAGACCGAGCTGCTGGGTGTTGGAGGCTTCCTTGCCAAGCGCGGCAATCGGCGCGCCAAGCTGCTGCGTGACGCCAACGCCAAAGCCGCGGCCGACGAACAGCAGCACCAGTTCGGCCAGCACGATGCCGCCGACGATGAGGCCGATGGGTGCGTTCTTGATGAACCCGGCCTTCAGCTCGGCGAAGTCGACGTCCAACATCATGACGACGAACAGGAACAGCACCGCGACCGCGCCCACGTAGACGATGATCAGCAGCATCGCCAGGAACTCGGCGCTCAAGAGGATGAAGAGGCCGGCGGCGTTGAAGAAGGCGAGGATGAGGAACAGCACCGCGTGCACGGGGTTCCGGGCCATGATGACCATGACCGCCGATGCGACCGAGAGCGTCGCAAAGAGGTAGAAAAAGCCCGCCGTCAGCGCCATCGGTAACGATCCACTGCGGCCGCCGTCCGCTGTCGAGCGCGCTATAGAGCGCGGCCCGACCTCAGCCGTCGGCACGTTCAACCGCGTAGGGTGACTACCCTATGCGGCTTTCCAATCCAAGCACCGCGAGAGCAACTCTCGTGGCGCGACATCGCCCGTCACCGGGCTTTTAGAGCGAACCAACGATTGCCGCTTTGGACCACTGGGGTCCGAAGCGATCGTGGTCTCAGCGATACGGCGCGTCGAGCGCGATATTGCGCGCGATCTCGCGCTCCCACCGATCGCCGTTATCGAGGAGCTTTTCCTTGTTGTAGTAGAGCTCTTCGCGGGTCTCGGTGGCGAATTCGAAGTTCGGACCTTCGACGATGGCGTCGACCGGGCATGCCTCCTGACAGAGGCCGCAGTAGATGCATTTCACCATGTCGATGTCGTAACGGGTCGTGCGGCGCGTGCCGTCGTTGCGGCGGGGGCCGGCCTCGATGGTGATGGCCTGCGCCGGGCAGATGGCCTCACAGAGCTTGCAGGCAATACAGCGCTCCTCACCGTTCGGATAGCGGCGCAGCGCGTGCTCGCCGCGGAAGCGGGGCGACACCGGGCCGCGCTCGAACGGGTAATCGAGCGTCTTCTTCTTGGCGAAGAAGTACTTCATGGCGAGGCCGAACGCCTGCACGAACTCCCAGAGGAAGAGCGCCTTCACCGATTGTGCAACGTTGAGGGACACGTCCGTCGATCCTTTTCGCGTCAGGCCACGCGGGTGTACTGCAGAATTGCCGCAACCAACACGACCATCACCAGCGAGAGCGGCAGGAACACCTTCCAGCCGAGGCGCATGAGCTGATCGTAGCGGTAGCGGGGCACGATCGCCTTCGCCATCGCGAAGAGGAAGAAGACGAACACGCTCTTCGCAAGGAACCAGAATATGCCCGGCACCCAGTTGAAGGGGGCGACGTCGACCGGCGGCAGCCAGCCGCCAAGAAACAGGATGGTCGCCAGCGCGCACATGGTCACGATGGACACGTACTCGCCGAGCATGAACAGCAGGTAGGGCGTCGAGGAGTACTCGACCATGAAGCCGGCCACGAGTTCCGATTCCGCCTCGACGAGATCGAACGGAGGCCGGTTCGTTTCCGCCAGTGCCGACACGAAGAAGATGACGAACATCGGCAGCAGCGCCAGCCAGTACCAGTCGAGCGCCGAGGCCGGGAGACCGGCGTGCGTGCCGACGCCGGTTTTCTGGGCGTTGACGATGTCGGTGAGGTTGAGCGAGCCGACGCAGAGAATGACGGTCACGATCACGAAGCCGATCGAGACCTCGTAGGACACCATCTGTGCCGCGGAGCGCAGCGAGCCCATGAACGGATACTTCGAGTTCGACGCCCAGCCGCCCATGATGATGCCGTAGACGGCGAGAGACGACAGCGCCAGCAGATAGAGCACGCCGACGTTCAGGTCGGAGATGACCCACTTGCCCCAGCTGTTCTCGTTGACCGGGATCACCGCCCAGGCGGCAAGTGCGAAGGTCGCCGTGGCGATCGGCGCCAGCAGGAAGACGCCCTTGTTGGCGCCGGCCGGAATGACCGGCTCCTTGAAGGCGAACTTCAGGAGGTCGGCGAATGACTGCAGAAGACCGAAGATGCCGACGACGTTGGGGCCGCGGCGCATCTGAACAGCGGCCCAAACCTTGCGGTCCATGAGCAGCAGAAAGGCGATGATGAGCAGGAGGGCGACAAGGGTTAGCACGCTCCAGCCGACGATCGCGGCGAACCAGAGGCCGTAGTCCCACCAGAGCTGCCAGGAGCTGTCGGTCATCTTCTCGTCTCGTCCTACTCAGCTGCCTTGAGGCGCGGCTCGCCCTGCATGGTCTTCTTCAGCGCGCTCATCTCGGCCATGACGGCCGAGGCGCGCGCAATCGGGTTGGTGAGATAGAAATCCTTGATCGGCGAGACGAACGGGTCGGCGCCGATATTGCCGGTTACTTTCGCCAATGCCGACACGCCGTCGATCGGCGCCGCGTAAACGGAATCAAGACGCGCGAAGGCGGGCACATCCTTGTAAAGCTCGGTGCGCAGCTGGGCGAGCGTATCATAAGGCAGCGCGTTGCCGACCTTGCCGGAGAGCGCGCGCAGGATCGCCCAATCCTCCTTGGCCTCGCCCGGCGGGAACACGCAGCGCTCGGTCATCTGAACGCGGCCTTCCGTGTTGAGATACGTGGCGCTCTTTTCAGTATAGGCCGCTCCGGGAAGGATGACGTCCGCCCGGTGAGCGCCGCGGTCGCCGTGGTGGCCCTGGTAGATGACGAACGTCGGGCCGACGGGAACGTCGATCTCGTCGGCGCCGAGCAGGAACAGCACGTCGAGCTTGCCACGTGCTGCGGCGTCGAGCTGGCCGGCGACGTCGAGGCCGCCTTTGGCCGGAACGAGGCCGAGATCCAGCCCGGCGACGCGGGAAGCTGCCGTGTGCAGCACGTTGAATGGGTTCCAGCCGGCAGCGTCCTTGCCTTCCACAGCCGCAGCCGCAATGCGCGCTGCAGTGCCGAGGATGGCAGCGCCGTCGGCGCGCGCGGCGACACCCGAACCGACGATCACGAGCGGACGCTGGGCGCCCTTCAGGACTTCGGTGAACGAGTGCCGCCCATCGGCGACTTCCTGCAGCGTCTGGCCGCCGGCGCCGAGGTAGTCATATTTGTAGGTGAGCGGCACGGCTTCGCCGATGACGCCGACCTTCAGGCCGCCCTGGCGCCAGCGCTTCAGGATGCGTGCGTTGAGAACGGCGGCCTCGACACGCGGGTTGGTGCCAACGAGCAGGATCGCGTCCGCTTTGTCGATGCCCGCGATGGTGGCGTTGAAGAGATAGCTCGCGCGGCCCAACCAAGGATCGAGCTTGGCGCCGTCCTGGCGGCAGTCGATGCTCTTGACCTTGAGACGCGAGCTCAGATCCTTGAGGGCGAACATCTCCTCCGCGCCGACGAGATCGCCAGCGATGAAGCCGATGCGGTCCGGAGCTGCAGCCTTGAGCTTCTGTGCGGCAAGGCCCAGCGCCTCATCCCAGGAGGCCGGACGGAGGCGGCCACCGTCACGCACATACGGCTGGTCGAGGCGCTGCGTGCGCAGGCCATCGCATGCAAAGCGGGTCTTGTCGGAGATCCACTCTTCGTTGACGTCGTCGTTGTTGCGCGGAAGGACGCGCAGCACCGAGGGGCCGCGGCTGTCGACGCGGATGGCCGAACCGAGGGCGTCCATGACGTCGAACGATTGCGTCTTCTCCAACTCCCATGGGCGGGCGATGTACGACCACGGGCGATGGGTCAGCGCGCCAACGGGGCAAAGGTCGTTCACGTTCGCCGACATCTCGGAGAGGATGCCGCGGTCGAGGTAGGTCGTGATCTCCATGTCCTCGCCGCGGCTGATGGCGCCGAGTTCTTCCACGCCGGCCACTTCCGTCATGAAACGGACGCAGCGCGTGCAATGGATGCAGCGGTTCATGAAGGTCTTGATGAGCGGCCCGATGTACTTCTCTTCGACGGCGCGCTTGTTCTCCAAATAGCGCGAGCCGCCGACGCCGTAGGCCATCGCCTGGTCCTGCAGGTCGCATTCGCCACCCTGGTCGCAGATGGGGCAGTCGAGCGGGTGATTGATGAGCAGGAATTCCATCACGCCTTCGCGCGCCGCCTTCACCATGGGGCTCGCGGTCAGCACCTTGCGCGGCGCACCGTCCTTGTTCGGCGGCAGGTCGGTGACGCCCATGGCGCAGGACGCGATGGGCTTGGGGATGCCCTCGACCTCGACCAGGCACATGCGGCAGTTGCCGGCGATGGACAGGCGCTCGTGGTAGCAGAAGCGCGGGATCTCGACGCCGGCCATCTCGCAGGCCTGCAGGATCGTGGTGCCGGGCTCGACCTCGACCAACTGTCCGTCGATGATGATTGGCTTCGTCATGGTCCTACCGGGTCAATACATCATCGCGTGGCGATGGCGAGCACTGCGAGCCCGCCGATGAAGAGGCCGAGGGACACCCAGCCCTTGGCATATGGCGATACCGATGCCGTGGCGAAGCGCTGTGCGTACCAGACGCCGGCACCATACCCCAGGATCGTGCCGATCACCCCGCCGAGCCAGCCCATCAGGAGGTAGCCGAACGCGCCAACGATCAGCGCGCCCGTCGCCGCCGGGAACGTGAAAGATGCAACGATCATCGCCAGCAGGTCCACGTGCTGTCCCTTTTATTTCACGTCCGGTCGAGCGGCAGCGGCGTCATTCGATTTCGCCTGCGCGGCCCACATCTTCAAAAGATCGGCGACCTCGATACCGTCTATCGACATTCCATCCATTTGACATCCGGCGAAGGAAGCGCCCGCAAGATTGGCATCCTCAACCCGCAGTCCGGCAAGGTTCACGTTGCGTACGCGCCAGCCGGACATGTTGATGTCGTGAAACGATCCGCCCGACATATTCACGTTCTCATAGACGGAGCCCGACAAGTTCACGTCGTCGAAACGCGAACCAGACAGATCGCTGACAGTGACATCCAGCCTATGTTTCTCGCGGTGGATCTTCATGAGACCTATTCCGCCGCCTCTTTCACGATGGCCTTGTGCGCCTCAATGCGCTCCTCGATGACATGGCGGTAGTTGCGGATCAGGCCCTGGACCGGCCAAGCGGCGGCATCGCCTAGTGCGCAGATGGTGTGGCCTTCGACCTGCTTGGTCACGTTGTAGAGAAGATCGATTTCGCGCTTTTCGGCTTCGCCGCGCTGCATACGGTCGAGCACGCGGAACATCCAACCCGTGCCCTCGCGGCAGGGCGTGCACTGGCCGCAGCTCTCGTGCTTGTAGAAATAGGCGATGCGGGTGATGGCCTTGATGATGTCGGTGGACTTGTCCATCACGATCACGGCGGCTGTGCCGAGGCCGGACTTGAGCTTCACGAGCGCGTCGAAGTCCATCGTCAGGTCGTTGCACTGCTCGGCCGGGATCATCGGCATCGACGATCCGCCTGGAATGGCGCAGAGCAGGTTGTCCCAGCCGCCACGGACGCCGCCACAGTGCTTGTCGATGAGATCGCGCAGCGGGATGCCCATCTCCTCCTCGACGACGCACGGGTTGTTCACGTGGCCGGAGATCTGGAAGAGCTTGGTGCCGGTGTTGTTGGGCTTGCCGAGCGAGGCGAACCAGGCGCCGCCGCGGCGCAGGATGTCCGGCACGACGGCGATGCTCTCGACGTTGTTCACGGTCGTCGGCGCGCCATAGAGACCAACGTTGGCCGGGAACGGCGGCTTCAGCCGCGGCATGCCCTTCTTGCCTTCGATCGACTCGATGAGGGCCGTCTCCTCGCCGCAGATGTAGGCGCCGGCGCCGTGGTGGACGACGATGTCGAAGTCCCAGCCGTTGAGGTTGTCCTTGCCGATGAGCTTGGCGTCGTAGGCTTCGTCGACGGCAGCCTGCAGGCGCTCACGTTCGCGAATGAACTCGCCGCGCAGGTAGATGAAGCACGTGTGCGCCTTCATGGCGAACGATGCGAGCAGCGCGCCTTCGATCAGCAGGTGCGGATCATGGCGCATGATCTCGCGGTCCTTGCAGGAGCCTGGCTCGGATTCATCGCCGTTGATGACGAGATAGGACGGGCGCGGATCGTTCTTGGGCATGAACGACCACTTGAGGCCAGTCGGAAATCCGGCGCCGCCGCGGCCGCGCAGGCCGGACGCCTTCACCTCGTTGATGATCCAGTCCTGGCCGTTGTCGATGAGGCCCTTGGTGTTGTCCCAGGCGCCGCGCGCACGCGCGCCGGCGAGCCGCCAGTCATGGAAGCCGTAGAGATTGCGGAAGATGCGGTCTTTGTCCTGCAGCATCGCAGTCCTCTCGTCCTCAGACCTTTTCCGTGCCGCGTTTGGGCTCATCAAGCAAGGTCGTCGGGCCGCCGGCAGGGCACGACGTCTGACGGCCTGTCTGCGAACCGGGCTTCAGCGGCTTTCCTGCGCGCAGGTCGCGCAGCATCTTGGCGAACAGCTCGGGGTCCAGATCTTCGTAAGTGTCCTTGCCGATCTGCACCACTGGAGCGTTGGCGCAGCATCCGAGGCATTCCACCTCTTCCCAAGAGAAATCGCCGTCCTGGGAAAGCTCGTGCTGGTGCTCGGCGATGTGCTCCTTGCACATGTCGATCAGCGCTTCGGAGCCGCGCAGCATGCAGGGCGTCGTGCCGCAGACCTGCAGATGGGCTTTGCGGCCCACCGGCGCAAGCTGGAACATCGTATAGAAGGTGGCGATCTCGAGCACGCGGATATACGCCATGCCCAGCATATCGGCGATCGCGCGAATGGCAGGCTCGGTCGTCCAGCCTTCCTGCTCCTGCGCACGCCACAGCAGGGCGATGACCGCGGATGCCTCTTTTCCGGCGGGATATTTTGCAATCTCGCGCTTCGCCCAGGCCAGATTTTCCGGCGTGAACGCGAAGCTCAAAGGCTGCTCGGGATATAAGCGGCGAACGGCCAAGGCTGGAACCTCTCGGGGAGCACTGCGGGCGCGTTGGCTGGATGGCCCGGATCGGCTCTGCTCAGCCCGCACTTAAGCTGATGTTGTCGCAGCGCACAATCACTCGTTCACTACGTCTAACAGGCACGCAAAGCAAGCGTGCGCGCGGGCGCACCTTGATTGACGTCAACTCAAATGTAGCCAGATACCGCGGCGGTCCAAGTGCCAAGCAGGGCAAACGTGCTGAGTGGCGCGAGCAGCAGAGCCGATTGCGCTCCAACGCGCAGAAAGCCGCTCCAGAACACGGCAAGTCCGACCGCAAAGATCAGGATTACAATTCCACCGTTCAGTGGCCCGCGCGCAACCACCAGCGCCAGCCCGGCGGCGATCGACGCGAGTGCGACCAGCAGTGTCAGTGCGGGCAACTGCGCCTGCGCGGTTCCGAGCGGCCAGCCTGCGATGCGCGCGACCGGCCGATAGAAGGCCAACGACAGACCCCAGCCGATGGCGCCGATGGCAAGGAAGAACAAGATGTCGATCGGCATGGAGTCACCCGGCTTCAGCGCGGAACTTCAGAGCATCGTTCAGGTTTTGCCCCCGCGGGAGCGACCCAGGGCCGCCTATCGGTCGATTTCGCCGAAGACGATGTCGAGGGAGCCGAGAATGGCCGAGACGTCGGCCAGCATGTGGCCGCGGTTCATGTAGTCCATGGCCTGCAGATGCGGGAAGCCCGGCGCGCGGATCTTGCAGCGGTACGGCTTGTTGGAGCCGTCGGCCACGAGATAGACGCCGAACTCACCCTTGGGCGCTTCCACGCAGGCGTACACTTCGCCGGGCGGGACGTGGAAGCCCTCGGTGTACAGCTTGAAGTGATGGATCAGCGCTTCCATCGAGCGCTTCATCTCGCCACGGCGCGGCGGCACGACCTTCTTGTCGTCGGCGTTGACCGGCCCCTGCCCTTCCGGCGCGCGGAGCTTGTCGCAACACTGCTGCATGATCCTCACCGACTCGCGCATCTCCTGCATGCGCACGAGATAGCGGTCGTAACAGTCGCCGTTCTTGCCGATCGGGATGTCGAAATCGAGCTCCGAGTAGCACTCGTAGGGCTGCGCCTTGCGCAAGTCCCAGGCAGCGCCGGAGCCGCGCACCATGACGCCGGAGAAGCCCCACTCGAAACATTCCTTCAGGCTGACGACGCCAATGTCGACGTTGCGCTGCTTGAAGATGCGGTTGCCGGTGAGCAGCGTCTCGATGTCGTCGAGCACCTTCGGGTGCGTCACGCAGAAGTCCGCGATATCGTCGATCAGATCCGGCGGCAGATCCTGATGCACGCCGCCGACGCGGAAATACTTGGCGTGCATGCGGCTTCCCGAAGCGCGCTCATAGAAGACCATGAGCTTCTCGCGCTCCTCGAAACCCCACAGCGGCGGGGTCAGCGCGCCCACGTCCATAGCCTGCGTCGTCACGTTGAGGAGATGCGACAGCAGCCGGCCGATCTCGGAATATAGGACGCGGATGAGCTGGGCGCGGCGCGGCACTTGCAGGCCGAGAAGCTTCTCGGCCGCGAGGCAGAACGCGTGCTCCTGGTTCATCGGCGCGACGTAGTCGAGGCGGTCGAAGTAGCCGATGGCCTGCAGGTACGTCTTGTGCTCGATGAGCTTCTCGGTGCCACGGTGCAGCAGCCCGATATGCGGATCGACCCGTTCGACCACCTCGCCGTCCAGCTCCAGCACCAGGCGGAGCACGCCGTGGGCAGCCGGATGCTGCGGGCCGAAGTTGATGTTGAACTGACGAATGTCTGTCTCGGCCATTCCGCTATCTCACTTGGGTTCGTCGCCGGTCCCCGTATAGACCGCCATCGCGTCCGAGCCATAGAGTTTCTCGGTGGCGTTGGCAAAATCGTAGAACGGGGGCTTGTCCTCGATGAAGATTTCTTTGGTGAAGGTGAGCCCTTCTGCCGCGTCCAGAGAGCCGGCCGTCAGGGCGTAGCGCTCAGCGCCGGCCACCTTCCAGAACAGAACCGAGCCGCAGTTCTTGCAGAAGCCGCGCTCGCCGGTATCGGATGAGCGATAAATGCCAATCGCGTCGCGGCCGGCGAAGGACGGCGTGCCTTCGACGTCGATGTACATGAGCGGGCCGCCGGTCCAGCGGCGGCACATCCCGCAATGGCAGACGCTGACATCGTGCGTTGCCGCCTTGGCACGGAAGGCGACAGCTCCACAGAGACAGCGGCCGGTCACGTCGACGCTCACATCACCCTCCCAACCGATGGTTGATCGCTTCTGCGCGGGCCAGCTTTGCCTTCTCGTTGACGCGCGCGACGAAGCGGGCCCAGGGCACGATCATGCGGTCGTGACGGCCTTCGCCGATCACGTCGATGCCGTCGTGCGCCTTGACGTGGAAGGTGACACGGCGACCGCTGACGCCCGTGCACTCTGCTTGGACCGTTACGGTCTGGCCGGGGACTGTCGCTGCCGAGTGGGAAACGTCGATGTGGACGCCGAGGCTGCCTTCACCCTCGTCGAGATGCGGCGCCAGCACCTTGAGACAGGTCCATTCCATCAGGCCAACCATGAAGCCGGTGGCGAACACTGTCGGCATCTCGCGAAATTCAGGAGCCTCGGGGTAAAGGTGCGGCACGGTCTTCTCGGCCGGTATGCGAAACGAGAACTCGGCCTTGTCTCCCGGTTTGAGGGTGTCCTTCATGGCGCCCCCTCTTGGTCGACTTCGCTCAACTTCCCTGCGGCCACGTAGCCCACGCAGACATTATAGAAGCTGAGGATGGATTCGCCGTTCTGCAGTCCCTCAACGATCTGCTTTTCGACCTTGTTGAACGGGTAGGCGCTATCGCCATTGGCGAACAGCACAACCAGCGCGCCGTTCTCGTCCTCGGACCAGTCGGCGCCCGGCACGGCGGTGATGATCGCCTCGCCCAGGTAGCAGCCGAGAACGCCGACGAGGCCGACAGCATTGTCGGGAAATTCGCTGCGCTGGCGCTCGATGAAGCCCTCCACCCAGGCAACGCTGGCGGCGCCGTAGTCGAAGTCCTGGCCGCTTGCGTGGGCAAGCTCCCGCACGACGAGCTCGGCGTTGGCAAGTATCGCTTCCATACGCTCTTCGGTGATGGGCACGGCGCTACTCCGGCAGCCGGTGACGCAGCCATTGCCCGGCATAGGCGGCAGCGAGACACGGCAGGGAAATGAGGGCGAAAGTGACGAGGCCGAGCGGCAGCAGGCTCTGGGTTCCTTCGGCGGCGAATGAGAGGAACGTCGCCCAGATGGCCTGCGCGCCGACAATAGAAAGCGCCCAGCGCCAGGGATGCTCGGGAAAGCCCAGCCCCAACATAAGCGCGGCTGCAATCATCAGCGGCAGTCCGACCATCCAGTAGAGGGGATCATCCCAGGCTTCCCTATGGACACCGAGCAGACGCACGAGGTCCCAGCTCAGCACGCCAGCGACGACGGCGATAGCAAGCGGCACGATGTCAGAAGGCACGTTGTCAGAGGGCAGATTGTCTGAGCCTGGGCGTGCCACGGATCACCTCATCGCGCGAGGGTCATGCCGTGCCGGCGGGACCGGTGGCCTTTTCGTCGCCCGGCAGCACGTAGCGGGTGCCCTCCCACGGCGACTCGAAGTCGAAGGCGCGAAATTCCTGGGCCAGTTCCACGGGCTCGTACACGACGCGCTTTTGCGCCTCGTCGTAGCGGACCTCGACATAGCCCGTGAGGGGGAAGTCCTTGCGCAGCGGATGCCCCTGGAAGCCGTAGTCCGTCAGCAGGCGGCGCAGATCCGGATGGCCCGAGAAGAGAATGCCGTACATGTCGTAGGCTTCGCGCTCGAACCAGTTTGCAGCCGGGAACACGCTGATGACGCTCGGGACCGGTGTCACCTCGTCGGTCGTCAGCTTCACGCGGATGCGCTGGTTGAGGCGCGGCGAGAGCAGGTGATAGACGACGTCGAAGCGTTCCTTGCGGGCCGGATAGTCGACGCCGCAGATGTCGATCGGAACCTCGAACAGGCAGCCAGGGTCGTCACGCAGGAACGTCAGCACGTCGACGATTTTATCGCGCGCGACAACGAGCGTCAGCTCGCCGAACGCTATCGCGGCGCCGGTGGCGCTGTCGCCGAGACCCGCCTTGCAGTACGCTTCGAGTTGCTGGAGCTTCTCGGCCATGTTGGGTTCGTGCCTTCGCGTTGCTCTTGCGTCAGGGCTTCTTGTCGGTGCGGGTCAGGTCAGAGCAGCCGGCCGTCGCGTCAGGCCCGCCCTCGATGTAGCAGGCTGCGATGTGGTCGGGCGCCAGGATCCGGCCTTGCACCGAGCCTTTGCTCGCGGTGGAGGTCCAGGCGAAGGACACGTTATCGGGAAAAACGATACCGAAGAAGTCCTTGTGGCCGCCTTCGTAGTCGAAGTAGCCGCGGAAACGGCGGTCCGTCTGCTCGGTGATATGCACGGTGCGGTCACGCGTGCGCAGGCCGAAGGCGTCGCCGATGCTGTCGGTCTTACCGCTCCAGGTGCCAACCATGCTCGGAATATCGGCGGCACGCGCTGTGGCAGCGCCCTGCAGGGACATGGCCGCCAATAGGCCAAGGAAAGCGACGCGTTTCGAAATTCGCATGAGGCGCCTCCGCGTCGCTAGCGCTCAATCGTTCCGGTGCGGCGGATCTTACGCTGCAAGAGAAGGATGCCATAGACCAGCGCTTCGGCCGTCGGCGGGCAGCCCGGCACGTAGACGTCGACCGGGACGATGCGGTCGCACCCGCGCACGACTGCGTAGGAATAATGGTAGTACCCGCCGCCGTTGGCGCAGCTGCCCATCGAGATGACGTAACGCGGCTCGGGCATCTGGTCGTAGACCTTGCGGAGCGCGGGGGCCATCTTGTTGGTGAGCGTGCCGGCGACGATCATCACGTCCGACTGGCGCGGCGAGGCGCGCGGCGCGAATCCGAAGCGCTCGACGTCGTAACGCGGCATCGAAGCCTGCATCATCTCGACGGCGCAGCACGCCAGGCCGAACGTCATCCACATGAGCGAGCCGGTGCGCGCCCAGTTGATGAGGTCGTCGGTCGTCGTGACGAGGAAGCCTTTGTCGGCGAGCTTGGAGGAAATCTGCGTGAAGCCCTCGTCGCCCGGCTTCACGAGAAAGCCGCCCGAGCCTTCGAGCTCAGCCTTGGTCGGGGTGATCAATCCCATTCCAGCGCTCCCTTGCGCCACTCGTAGATGAAGCCAATCGTCAGGACGCCGAGGAAGACCATCATCGCCCAGAAGCCGAAAAGGCCGATGTCGCCGAATGCCACGGCCCAGGGAAACAGGAACGCGACCTCGAGGTCGAATATGATGAAGAGAATGGCGACGAGGTAGAAGCGCACATCGAACTTCATGCGCGCGTCATCGAAGGCGTTGAAGCCGCACTCGTACGCCGACACTTTCTCGGGGTCGGGATTGTTGACCGCGATGAGGAACGGCACCGCCATCAGGGCAAGCGCGATGAACAGCGCCACTCCGATGAAGATGGCGATCGGCAGGTAATCGTAGAAGAGCTGATCCATAGGGTGCCTTGAGAGGCTGGAGGCCATCCGTCGCCACGCGGCTATTGCAGCGCAACAGCGACGTTCAGGTGTTAACGCAGGCGCCGGGCCCGCGCAACCGCACCGTTGATGTTGCCCAGCCTGGACCGCACGTTCGGGTCAATTCCAGGTATGAAGCAGAACGCGCCAGCCGCTCGGCGTGCGCTCCAGGATGTTCACCCAGTTGCCGCCGTATTGCGCCGTCGCGCCGGCCTCGCCAGGGCCCGACAGCTGCCACTTGCCGCTGGCAATGGCGATGGGGCCCTTCTCGGCGACGTGCTCGACGCTGATCTGATGGCCGCGGAAACCCTTGGCGATGAGGTCGGCGAAGAATTTTCCGATGGCCTCCGCGCCAAAGACCGCTGCACCGCCGGCGGGGATCACCCGCGCATCGGACGCGTAGAAGCTTGCCAGTTTAGCGGTGTCGCCACTGTTGAAGGCTTCATCCCAGCGCTCGGCTGCCGCTTGCACGTCGGTCATGTCACGTCTCCGGATTTGAGTGACGTAAGTCGGCCGCCGGAGCATCGGCGGCGGCGATTGGGCACAACGCGGCCCAGGCAGCAGATCCGCATTGCTGCGGCCAGCTTCAAGGTGCGGCGATGTCGAATGAAAGATAGTGGCGCGAGAGACGGGACTTGAACCCGCGGCCTCCGGCGTGACAGGCCGGCGCTCTAACCAACTGAGCTACTCCCGCAGTCAAAAATGCGCGCCCCGAGGGACGCGCTTGCCACGTGGCGATGATCTACGTGTCTCGCCGATGGAAGTCAAGGAACTCCCGCGACAATTCACGGTGCCCCTTGGGCCGCGCCCATAAAATCGAGCTTTCCGATCGGGACGCCATTGTGGCGCAGGATGGCGTAGGCCGTCGTCACGTGAAAATAGAAGTTGGGAAGGGCGAAAAACACGAGGTAATTCTGCCCCGTGAAGGAAAGCACGCGCTTGCCGGCGTTAAGAGAAATCGGGCGATCCTCGGACCCATCGATCTGAGCCGGCGTCAGGGTGCCGATGAAATCCAGAGTTTTGGCGATGCGCGCCTTGAGCTCCGGCAGGTCCTTCTCGGTGTCCGCAAAGCTCGGGACGTCGACGCCCGCGAGGCGCGCCGGGCAACCCTTGGCGTGATCGCTGGCCATCTGCACCTGACGGGCAAGCGGGTACATGTCCGGGGCGAGGCGGGCCGATACCAGGATCGCCGGGTCGAAGTTGCGCTCCTGCGCGTTAGCCGCCGCTTTATCGAGGATCGCATCTAGAGCTTTCAGCGTGCGCTGAAAGGCCGGCACAGAAGCCTGGTACATTGAAAGTGTCATTTGCCCGTCTCCGTTTTCCCGCTGCCCTTTTGTCAGGGCCGCGTTGACATTGGGATCGGAACGCCGACGCACAAGGCTGCGGCGCGTGGATCGCTGGAGCGGATCGGCCGCTTGGCTGCGGCGCGGTGTTGACGCGCCTGACGGCAACAGCTTGGCATTGCGAAATGGTGGGCGGTGAGAGGGTCGAACTCCCGACATCTTCGGTGTAAACGAAGCGCTCTACCACTGAGCTAACCGCCCGCGACGCTCTCCATATCGGGCGTCGGCGAACCCTGCAAGGCATCGATCGTTACGAACCGGCGCTTGCGAGATCCGGTGCCGTTAGAAGCTGGGGCACCGGCAGAAAATAAAAAGGCGCGCCGCACAAGGTGACAGCGCGCCATTTGCTGGCTGGTAGGCTGGATTAGTTCAGCGCGTCCTTGAGGCCCTTCGAGGGGCTGAACTTCGGCACCTTCGACGCCGGAATATTGATCGTTGCGCCCGTCGCAGGGTTGCGGCCCTCGCGCGCCTTGCGCTTGGCAACCTTGAAGGTGCCGAAATCGGGGATGCGGACCTCATGGCCCTCGCGCATCGCGGAGCGGATGTGCTCGAGCACGGCGTCAACGGCCACGGTGGCCTTGTCCTTCGTAAGCTCGGCTTCCTTCGCGACGGCGTCGATCAAATCTTTCTTGCTCATATCGTGTCCGTCCTTTGGGTTCGGAGAATTGCGACCTGGGGGGAGTCGGCGGCTCGACCGCAGCGTGTTGCTAAAGCCGCAACAGTGCGTGAGACAAGCGCCCAATACACCGCCCCGTCAAGGGGTAAAAGGCGCGATTTTGCCCGAAAAACCTGGGGAAATGGGGCTTTTGACGCGCACGTAGCAAGAACAAAAAACCTCGCGGTTTGGTGGCCGCGAGGTTACTTAAGTTGCATAAAAAACTGCGCGACGCCCCGGGTGGGAGCGTCGCGCTGTCTCTCAATGAGCGGTCACGCGAGAGGCGTTTCCTTCCTCGGCCTTGACGGCAGCGGCCTCAGCCGCCTCGTCCCAGACCAGGCGCTCGGGGGGGCGCACCAGAGCCGTCTTCAGAACGTCGTCGACGCGAGCCACCGGGACGATGTCGATCTTGTTCTTGATCTCTGCCGGTATCTCCGAGAGGTCCTTAACGTTCTCCTCGGGGATGATGACGGTCTTGATGCCGCCGCGCAGAGCCGCCAGCAGCTTCTCCTTCAGACCGCCGATCGGCAGCACGCGACCGCGCAGGGTGATTTCGCCGGTCATGGCGACGTCCTTGCGCACCGGAATGCCGGTCAGCACCGAGACGATGGTGGTGGCCATTGCGACACCCGCTGACGGGCCATCCTTCGGCGTCGCGCCTTCCGGCACGTGCACGTGGATGTCCTTCTTCTCGAACAGAGACGGATGGATGCCGAAGTCCACCGAGCGCGAACGCACGTAAGCGTTAGCGGCCTGGATCGACTCCTTCATCACGTCGCGCAGGTTGCCGGTGACCGACATCTTGCCCTTGCCGGGCATCATCACGCCTTCGATGGTCAGCAGCTCGCCGCCCACCTCGGTCCACGCGAGACCGGTGACGATGCCGACCTGATCCTCGAGCTCGGCCTCGCCATACCGGTACTTCGGCACGCCGAGGTAGGATTCGAGGTTCTCGGCGGTGACGACGATCGTCTTCTTGGAGGAAGTCAGAATCTCCTTCACCGCCTTACGGGCGAGCTTGGCCACCTCACGCTCGAGCGAGCGAACGCCCGCCTCGCGCGTGTAGCGACGCACGAGTTCCAGCATCGCGCCGTCCTCGACCGTCCACTCGTCCTGCTCAAGGCCGTGGGCCTGACGCTGTCCGGGGATCAAGTGCCGCTTGGCGATCTCGATCTTTTCGTCCTCGGTGTAACCGGCAAGACGAATGATCTCCATGCGGTCCATGAGGGCCGGCGGAATGTTGAGCGTGTTGGCGGTCGTCACGAACATCACGTTCGAAAGGTCGTAGTCGACCTCGAGGTAATGGTCGTTGAACGTGCCGTTCTGCTCAGGGTCAAGAACCTCGAGCAACGCGGCAGCGGGATCGCCACGGAAGTCCGAGCCCATCTTGTCGATCTCGTCGAGCAGGAAAAGCGGGTTGGTCCGCTTTGCCTTGCGCATCGACTGGATGACTTTGCCGGGCATGGAGCCGATGTAGGTGCGGCGGTGGCCACGAACCTCGGCCTCATCGCGTACGCCGCCGAGGCTCATGCGCACGAACTCGCGTCCGGTCGCGTTGGCGATCGACTTGCCGAGCGAGGTCTTGCCGACGCCGGGCGGGCCGACGAGGCACAGAATCGGGCCTTTGAGCTTGTTGGTGCGTGCCTGCACCGCGAGGTATTCGAGGATGCGCTCTTTGACCTTCTCGAGGCCGTAGTGCTCGGCATCGAGCGTCTGCTGCGCTTCGTCGAGATCCTTCTTGACCTTGCCCTTGATGCCCCACGGGATCGAAAGCAGCCAATCGAGATAGTTGCGCACGACGGTCGCTTCCGCCGACATCGGGCTCATCTGCTTGAGCTTCTTGAGCTCGGCGAGCGCCTTGTCGCGGGCTTCCTTGGAGAGCTTCGTGTTCTCGATCTTCTCTTCGAACTCGGCGATGTCGTCGCGCTCGTCGTTGTCGCCGAGCTCCTTCTGGATCGCCTTCCTCTGCTCGGTGAGATAGTACTCGCGCTGTGTCTTCTCCATCTGGCGCTTCACGCGCGAGCGGATCTTGCGCTCCACCTGCAGCACGGAGATTTCGCTCTCCATGAGCGTGTAGACGCGCTCCAGACGCTCGGAGATCGTCGAGGTCTCGAGGATCTCCTGCTTGTCGGCGATCTTGATCGCGAGATGCGAGGCAATGGTGTCGGCGAGCTTCGAATAGTCTTCGATCTGCGCAACGTTGCCGAGGACCTCAGGCGAGATCTTCTTGTTGAGCTTCACGTAGCTCTCGAACTGCGCGACCGCAGAGCGAGCCAGGGCTTCGATCTCTTCCTTGGCGCCAACGCTCTCGGGAACGGGCTCGACCTCGGCCTCGAAGTAATTCGGGTTGTCGGTGTAGCGCTGGATCTTGGCGCGCGTGGTGCCTTCGACGAGCACCTTCACGGTGCCGTCGGGCAGCTTCAGGAGCTGCAGCACGGATGCGAGCGTGCCGACGGGATAGATCGCGTCGGTCGCAGGATCGTCGTCGCCGGCGTTCTTCTGTGCGGCAAGCAGGATGTGCTTGTCCGAACGCATCACCTCTTCCAGCGCATTGATCGATTTATCGCGCCCTACGAACAGGGGCACGATCATGTATGGAAACACCACGATGTCGCGCAGCGGCAGGACCGGATAGAGACCCTTGCCGGCCGCCTTGTCTTTGTTTTTGGAGTCGTCGCCCATTTCGCTACCTATCGTGGTCGCCTGCCGTTATCGCCATCAAGGCGCTGCCGAAGCATAGCCTATTTGGCGCTGATCCAAGGCATCAGAGAAGCATGCCCTGGCACTTTTGAGGCGAAAGCCGCACACGTTTGTGGTGAGGCTGCCTCGACCGACAATCGCACAGCATCTCAGAAGCAGTGCCCATGTGAAATGGTGCCGGCTGCTGCTGGATCAAGAGCCACCGTTCGCGTTCAGTTCCGCGCGGTGTTTTTCCTGTGGAGTGAGCCGCCGTCCCTCCGGCGGCTCTCTGGTGGTCACGAGGCGCTCGAGCCTTTTTCATCAGCCCGGTCGGAGTAGATGCGCAGCGGACGCGCGCCACCTTCCACGACTTCCGGACCAATGACGACCTCCTCGACACCCTTCAGGGCCGGCAGGTCGAACATGGTATCGAGCAGAATTCCTTCCATGATGGAGCGCAGACCGCGAGCACCCGTCTTGCGCTCGATCGCCTTACGGGCAATCGCTTTCAGCGCCTCGTTGGTGATCGTCAGCTTGACGTCCTCCATCTCGAAGAGACGCTGATACTGCTTCACGAGCGCGTTCTTGGGCTCGGTCAGGATCTGTACCAGTGCGTCCTCGTCGAGGTCCTCGAGCGTGGCGATGACCGGCAGACGTCCGATGAACTCCGGGATGAGGCCGAACTTAAGCAGATCTTCCGGCTCGACACCACGCAGCACCTCACCGGTGCGGCGCTCGTCGACGCCCACGACCTTTGCAGAGAACCCGATCGAGGTGCCCTTGCCGCGCCGCGAGATGATCTTCTCGAGGCCAGCGAAAGCGCCGCCGCAGATGAAGAGGATATTCGTCGTATCGACCTGCAGGAATTCCTGCTGCGGATGCTTGCGGCCGCCCTGCGGAGGCACGGAGGCGACGGTGCCTTCCATGATCTTCAGGAGCGCCTGCTGCACACCCTCGCCCGAGACGTCGCGCGTGATGGACGGGTTGTCCGACTTGCGCGAGATCTTGTCGACCTCGTCGATGTAGACGATGCCACGCTGCGCACGCTCGACGTTGTAGTCGGCGTTCTGCAAGAGCTTCAGGATGATGTTTTCGACGTCCTCGCCGACGTAGCCGGCTTCGGTAAGCGTCGTTGCGTCAGCCATCGTGAAGGGCACGTCGAGCATGCGCGCCAGAGTCTGGGCGAGCAGCGTCTTGCCCGAACCCGTCGGACCGACGAGCAGGATGTTCGACTTTGCGAGCTCAACGTCGTTGTTCTTCGACGCGTGATTGAGGCGCTTGTAATGGTTATGGACCGCGACGGACAGCACGCGCTTGGCGTGGTCCTGACCGATGACGTACGAATCGAGGACCGCGGAAATTTCCTGCGGTGTCGGTACGCCATCGCGCGACTTCACCAGGGTGTTTTTGTTCTCTTCCCGGATGATGTCCATGCACAGCTCGACGCATTCATCGCAGATGAACACGGTCGGGCCGGCAATCAGCTTGCGCACCTCATGCTGGCTCTTGCCGCAAAACGAGCAATAGAGAGTGTTTTTCTCTTGAGCCATCTCGGATTTCTTACCCCTCCTAGGGATGCTGTGCGCCGATTGCGCCGGCGCCCGCCTTGGAAGAATTCCTGCCTCAGGCGACTTGCGGAGAGCGGTTCCGAGTCCCTTACAGTGATCTGAGCACGCTAGCGTTCTCTAGATCAAGATTGGATTAACGGATATCCGCCCCGCAGGTACCAAAGCGGCCTGATTACCACAGTTTTATGGCGATCCGACGGTTAGCCGTAACAAGGGCTTTCCGATGGTCCCACGATGCCCGCAGCCCCCTGAGCATGACCTCACCTTGGGGGCGAGGCAAGCTCTGGTTCAGGGCTGCGGCCTTACGGCGTCCTGGCGCTGTCGTCAGCTGGCGGACTTGGCCTCGACTGGGCCAAAATCAACCTCGTCCCGGCTTTCCAGGACGCGGTCGATGATCCCGAAGTCTTTGGCCTGGTGTGCCGTCATGAAGTAGTCACGGTCGAGGGTGCGTTCAATGTTGTCGTAAGGCTGGCCGGTATGCTTGACGTAGATCTCGTTGAGCCGGCGCTTCATCTTGATGATGTCCTCGGCGTGGCGCTCGATGTCGGAGGCCTGGCCCGAGAAGCCGCCGGAGGGCTGGTGGACCATGATCCGGGCGTTCGGCAGCGCATAACGAAGGCCTGGAGAGCCTGCACACAGGAGCAGCGAGCCCATCGAGGCAGCTTGGCCGATGCATAGCGTCGCGATCTGCGGCCGGATGAACTGCATGGTGTCGTAAATCGCCATGCCCGCCGTGACGACGCCGCCCGGCGAGTTGATATACATGGAGATTTCCTTCTTGGGGTTCTCCGCCTCGAGGAACAGCAACTGCATACAGATCGAGGCCGCCATGTGGTCCTCGACCGGGCCGGTCACGAAGATGATGCGTTCCTTGAGGAGCCGCGAGGGCAGATCGTAGCCGCGCTCGCCGCGGTTCGTCTGCTCGACCACCATCGGCCAGAACGTGTTCGTCAAGCTGCTGACCGGATCGCGCATGGCCTTCTTCCTTCCTTCATTCGGGGGGTGCACGGCGCTCGAATCGCGCCGTGCGGCGTCGTCTTTCTTGGGCAGTGCGGGGCATCGGTGCAAGCCCCGGATACCCTCGTCAGCGAGCTATATGGGGAGCCGCCGGCGCTATTACGCCTCGTCGGCATCCTCGGGCTTCTTGAAGAGTTCGTCCTTGGAGACGGACTTCTCCGTCGGGTTGGCCTTCTCGAGAACGAAGTCGACGACCTTGTCCTCGAAGATCGGGGCGCGCAGCTCGGCCACGGCGTTCGGATTCTTCTCGTAGTATTCGTAGACCGCACGCTCCTGGCCCGGGAAGCGACGGGCCTGCTCCATCAAGGCCTTACGCATCTCGTCCTGGGTGATCTTGAGACCGTTCTTTTCGGCGATCTCGCCGATCACGAGGCCGAGACGGACGCGGCGCTCGGCGATCTTGCGATATTCCTCGCGGACCTCTTCCTCACTCTTGCCCTCGTCGGCGAAGGTCTTGCCGGCGCGCTGGAGGTTCGCCTCGAGCTGCTGCCAGATGCCGCCGAACTCGCTGTCGACGAGCGACGGCGGAAGGTCGAATGAATGAGCCTTTTCAAGCTCATCGAGCAGCTGGCGCTTCAGCTTCGAGCGACCGACATTGGCGTATTCGCGGGCGATCTGGGATTTCACCAGCTCCTTCAGCTGGTCGACGGTCTCGGCTCCCAGGGTCTTGGCGAAATCGTCGTTGACCTCGGGGCGGGACGGCGCGGCGACCTCTTTCACCTTGACGCCGAAGACCGCTGCCTTGCCGGCCAGCGCTTCGACGGGGTAGTCGGCCGGGAACGTCGCGGGGACTTCGCGCTCATCGCCTGCCTTGGCGCCGACGAGACCGTCCTCGAAGCCTGCGATGAAGTTGCCCTCGCCAAGCACGATCTGGGCATCTTCGGCGGTGCCGCCGTCAAATGCCTCGCCGTCGATCTTGCCGACGAAATCGATGGTCACGCGGTCGCCCTTCTCGGCGGCACGGCCTTCCTCGGCGGCGTAGTTGATGCTGCGCTGAACGAGCTGCTCCAGCGCCTCGGAGACGGCGGTGTCATCGACGTCCGCGACAAGGCGCTCCAGCTTCAGCTTGGAGAAGTCCGCCAGCTCGATTGCCGGGAGAACCTCGAACGACATCGAGTAAGAAAGGTCGGCCTGGCCCGAGAGAACGCGCTCGATCTCGGCGTTGTCCTCGGGGAGCGTGACGCTCGGCTGCATCGCGGGGCGCATGTTGCGGTCGGCGAGCGCCTGATTGGACGTCTCGCGAACCGTCTCCTGCAGCACCTCAACCATGAGAGAGCGGCCGTACATCTTCTTGAGATGCGGCATCGGGACCTTGCCCTTGCGGAAGCCTTTCAGCTGCACGCGGTCCTTGATCTCGTCGAGGCGGTGATCGAAGCGCTTGCCAAGCTCGCCTGCCGGCACAACGACTTGCAGCGTCCGCTTCAGACCCTCGCTGCTCGTTTCGGTAATCTGCATTGCTCTCCAACCTAACCGTAAAGCCGACGGGCTTCGTTATTCTCAACAAGGCGTGGTGCGGGCGGAGGGACTCGAACCCCCATGCCGTGAGGCGCTGGTACCTAAAACCAGTGCGTCTACCAATTCCGCCACGCCCGCGCGTCGCCCCCGCCTTCAGGCCGGCCAGAGCCAGTCCATCTCGCCTCGAAGGCAAGTCGCTGCGGCTGTCGGGATCGATCGGGCGAAGGTATATCTGGCCCCGCCCGTAAAAGGCAACGCCCTTTGCCGGCCGGATCGGTTGTAAGCGCCGTAAAGGGTAGCAAACAGCCGTCTGTTAAGGCGGATTCTCATGACCAACCCCCGTTGCCGGGCATCGGTGTCGAAGCTAGGGTCCCAGTCCTTCCTTAACGGAGCTCGCCCTTGAACCTGCGATCCAGCGTCGCCGCTGCCGTCGGCCGCACGCCCCTTATCCGTCTCCGCCGCGCCTCCGAAGAGACCGGCTGCACCATTCTGGGCAAGGCGGAGTTCATGAACCCAGGAGCCTCGGTCAAGGACCGGGCGGCATTCGGCATCCTCACCGAGGCCATCGAAAGCGGCAGGCTGAGGCCCGGCGGCACAGTCGTCGAAGGCACGGCCGGCAATACCGGCATCGGGCTGACGGTGCTCGGCAATGCGCTCGGACTGCGCACCGTCATCGTCATCCCAAATACTCAGTCTCAGGAAAAGAAGGACACGCTGCGTCTGCTGGGCGCCGAAGTCGTGGAGGTCCCTGCAGTTCCGTACAAAGATCCGAACAACTACGTTCGATACTCCCAGCGCCTTGCCGAGGCGCTGGCTGCGTCGGAGCCCATGGGCGCGATCTGGGCCAATCAGTTCGACAACGTCGCCAACCGCGACATCCACACGACGACAACGGCGGAAGAGATCTGGACGCAAACCGACGGCCGCATCGACGGTTTCGTTTGCGCCGTCGGCTCGGGCGGAACGCTGGGCGGCGTTTCGCGCGGCCTCAAGGACCGGAGCGAAAAGGTGCGCATCGCGCTCGCAGATCCGTTCGGCTCGGCGCTCTATTCCTACTACACGACCGGCGAATTGAAGGCCGAGGGCTCGTCAATCACCGAAGGCATCGGTCAGGGGCGGATCACGAAGAACCTCGAGGGAGCCCCGATCGATACAGCGTTCCGCATCTCCGACAAGGAAGCGGTGGAGACGGTGTTCGCGCTCACCCGCGAGGAAGGTTTGTGCCTCGGCGCTTCCAGCGGCGTAAACGTTGCCGGCGCCATGCAGCTGGCGCGCGAGCTGGGGCCCGGTCACACGGTCGTGACCATCCTGTGCGACAGTGGCACGCGGTACCAGTCACGCCTCTTCAACCCCGATTTTCTGCAAAGCAAATCACTGCCGGTCCCGGTGTGGCTTGCCGGCGAAAAGACGGCGCTGCCGCAGGTTTTTGCTTCTGCCTGACGTGTTCTTCGCAGAACATCGGGCGGGAGTGACGCTCGCGATCCTTGCAGGTATCGCTGCTTTTGCCTATGTCCGCTAGCAAGCACGGCCAACACGAGCCGGGCACTGATCGTTCACGCCTTTGTAAGAGAGGGAAACGTGTTGGAGAGCGCCAAGAACTGGATCGTCGAGACGGACTGGCTCGCTTCGCATCTCGATGCTCCTGACCTGATCGTCTTCGACGCTAGCTGGCATCTGCCGACCGCGGGGCGCGATCCGAAAGCCGAGTATCTTCAGGAGCACATTCCGGGCGCACTGTTCTTCGACATCGACGACCTGACGGATGAGAAGTCGTCGCTCCCGCACATGCTCCCGTCGACGATCAAATTTGCCTCGCGCATGAAGAAGATGGGCGTCGGCGACGGCATGCGGATCGTCGTTTACGACACACTCGGCCTGTTCTCGGCCGCGCGCGCCTGGTGGACGTTCCGTGCCATGGGGCATGAGGACGTTGCGGTCCTCAATGGCGGCCTCAAGAAATGGAAGAGCGAGAACCTGCCGCTCGAAGACGGGCCGCCGATCAAGCGCACCGAGCGTCACTTCACGCCGCTGCTCAACGCGTCGCTGATCCGTGACTTGGATGACGTGAAAAAGGTGATCGCGAAGCATTCGGCGCAGATCGTCGATGCACGGCCGGCCGCGCGCTTCGAGGGTACGGAGCCCGAGCCGCGTCCGGGTCTCAGGTCCGGTCATCTTCCCGGCGCCCGCAACGTGCCGTCGCAGAAGTTGATCAACGCCGACGGCACGCTGAAAACCACGGACGAACTTGCGAAGATCTTTGCCGAGGCCGGCATCGATCCCAAGCACCCAGTGGTGACGACCTGCGGTTCAGGCGTGACAGCGTCGATCCTGTCGCTCGCGCTCGCCGTGCTCGGACAGACCAATGCCGCGGTCTACGACGGCAGCTGGGCCGAGTGGGGCATGGATAACGGTCTTCCGATCGAGACGGGCCCGGCGCGCGAACTCATCGTTTAAGCGCCGTTGCGCGTTCTGGCCTTGAGGCATTCGGCTGGGCGCGCTCGCCCAGCCGATGTGTCCCGACGCGTCAGCGCGGCTGCGGGTGCATGTAATAGGTGATCATCAGCAAGGACATGAGGATCGCCGAGCCAAGGCCCGCCACCGTACCGAACCATTCGGTCGAGAAATTTCCGCCGGCCTGATCAAGCAGCTCTTTTCCGGCAAGACTGCCAGCAACCGACGCGATCAATCCGTAAACCACTAATACCATCGGGATCTTGAAGTCGTCGGGTCCGACGCCGGTCAGCCGATTGACGAGGTTATTGCGCACCACGACTGCCGAGATCGTGGCGATGAAGCCAGCCAACACGCTCAGCAGCGCGAGGTTCATGCGGTCCCCGATCACACCGCCGACGATCGCGCCGACACCGGCCGCAACGAGCAGCATTACGATCAGACTCGCGGACGTGGTACCTTGCGGCCTTGCCGTCGAAATCACTTGCGCCATGACACACCCATTTGTTGCATTCACTGGGAACGCTACGGGGATGGGGGCTACGGCGCTGCGAATGGACGGCGCTCTAGTCTAGGCAATTTTTCTACAACTCGTATGCGGCGTCCGTAGGACCTCTTAGCCGAACGGGCTCGACCTCGGGTTCAGCGCGGTATTAATTCGGGAAGGCTTCGCAAAGGCGGCGTTTCAATCAAGCGATGGGAGGAAAGATGACCACTTTCGGCAAGGGCGAAGAACAGCGGGCCGGGATTGACCGCAGAGCCATCCTGGCAACACTCGCCGCGTCAAGCGCGGCTTTCGCTGCGGGATCCGCGCAAGCCCAGGAAGGGCACGAGCACCACGGCGATCATGCCGGTCAGGGCGGTCATGAGCACGGCCACGCCGATGCGCCCGCACACAAGGCGCTCGTCGACAAAGCGCTGGATTGTGTGAAGCGCGGCGAGGTGTGCATCAGCCACTGCATCAGCATGCTCGGAAAGGGCGACACGTCTCTCAAAGACTGCCTGCGGTCGGTGCTGACGATGATGCCATCGTGCGAAGCGCTGGCGCGCCTCGCGGCGCTCGACGCAAAGCGGCTGCGCGAATTTGCGAAGGTTTGCGGAGACATCTGCGCGGACTGCCAGGCCGAGTGCAAGAAGCACCAGGATCACCACGCGGCGTGCAAAGCATGCGGGGAAGCTTGCGGCGAGTGCGCCGAAGAGTGCCGCAAGATCATCTGAACGTATTGAGAGCAGCGGGATGACATCGCCCGCTGCTCTGTCGCCTCAGTCGACCGCGGCCGAGGCTGCCCTATCGGGTGCAGCCAACCTTGCCAAGCTGGCGTCGTCGAGGATCGCAATCGTGTCGCGCCCGGCCGTCTGGATGCACCCCATGCGCTTGAGGTTCTTCATCGCGCGGCAGACCGTCTCGATCGCGAGACCGAGGTAACTCGCCATCTCCGACTGCGCCACGGCGAGGCGATGGTCGATCCCGTCGGCTTCCGAGTTCGCTCGCTCGGGTTCGGCACGCGGCAGCGAAAGGATCATCGCGGCGACGCATTCCGTTGCCGACATGCGCGTGCGCAGGCTCGTCTCCTCGTGCAGCTTCTCGAGCTTCTGCGTCAGAGCCTGACTGAGGACACGCTGCAGCGGCGCCGAGCGCTCGACGGTGCGGCGCGTGATGCGTCGCAGGAGACTGCGCGTGATGGTCTCGGCGCGGCATCCGTAATGCGTGCCCGACACCACGCCGACGAGGCCACCCGGCCCGACGATCTCGACGACCTTGCGCTGCGTTCCGTTCGCCGACCGCGTCACGATGATGCCGCCGGTGATGACCTGGTAGATGGCATCGGCCGGCTGGTGCTCGTCGAACACGGCATGGCGCCTTGCGTATATTGCCGTGCTCGTCGGCCCGGTGATCGGCCCGCGCGGGCGCCGCGGCCCTGGGACGATCGGCATCTGTCCGGAGGCGCGCTCGTGAAATCCGTCAAGCCCGTCGCCAACCCGCATATCTGCGGTCGGCTCCAGGGCGTTTTCAATTCGCATCATCGTGCATCTCGCCATTAGCCCGCGTCTGCACGCACGTGCAGAGCGCTGATCCAAGTCACGTCGTGGATGTGTCAGGCGAGATGGATGGGAGGCGCACGCGGACGCGCAGCCGTCTTGAGCGGCTGCGCGATGTGGTCGCTGGCGTGTGCGGGGCCGACGTATGCCGGCTGAAAAACAGCAAGCGGTGCGAACGACAGGTCGGCGGCAAAGATACCGGGTGCCGCCGTGAGCTGGCAGGCATCGCAGAAGCCGATAGATCGTCCGTTCGATCTGCTCTTATCCGCCTTTGAAGCGCAGATCAGAGGCAGCGATCCGTCCGGAAGCGCGTAAGCCGAGAGGTCAGGTGTCGCCGGACGCATCGGACGATGCGCCATAGGCAGCAGCAACATCGCAAGCCCGTACAGGCCTGCGATGAAAAGCCTCGCATACGTTTGGCCCGAGCTTCGCATCCAGACATGCTAGCCGGCAGAATCTTCAATGGTCAATTAGACTTGACCGAATGAGCCACCAAGTCGCGGCTATTTCACCAATCCGTTGGCGATTGCACCAAACCGCGCCGCTGCACACGGCAGAATTTGGAACTCCGATTACCAAAGGGTCCCAAGTCAACTTTGGTGCGACGACTTAGTTCGTTGACGGTTGACGCACATCAGAGACCTCTGGGGGAATGCTGAAGTGGGCTCGCAATCGCAACACCAAGGGATTGCTACTGGCGCTGTACGCGCTCGTAGCGATCAGCCTCGTTTTTGCGCAGGGCAGCCTCCGCGACGAGCCGGCGGTTAACCAGATCGACCTCGCCGCATACGCGCTCCCCGGCGGCGAGCTTCCGTCGATTTGCGCCGGGAAGTCGCACACGGAAGGCACGTCACAGGAGCACGGCTGCAAGGCGTGTGAGAGCTGTGCCGCCTCCAGCAATCCCCAGATGGCCGTCCAGGACACGCGGGTTTTGCTGCCTGTGCTCCGTCCGACAGTCGTCATGGCGATCCCTGCTGACGCTCACGTGGTCTCGAGGCGTCCGGCCAACGTGCGTACGCGCGCGCCGCCCAGCGCAACACTTCCGACGGCTTAATGCGCGCGGCGGCTCTGCCGGCGCACCCGATCGCGCGACGCGCGCAACTCCGGCTAGTGAATGCTCCATGCACCGACAACCGATCGCCTTTGCCTATTGCGGCGCCCGCGCCGCGCATGAAGGCGCAATAACGAACACGGCCACGGCCGGACTACTCGCTGCCCACCTCGCGAGCCTTGCAGGAGCGCCTCGGCGCATTCACGCGCAGGCAGACCGCACCCAATCCTGCACCAGGAGAGCAAACGGCCGATGACAGCCGCTGCCAGCACAATCGGATCCACGCATTACGCCGAAGGTCAGCAGACCATCGTGGGCTACAACGAGGATGTCGTCCGCGCGTTTTCCATCGCCACCGTCATCTGGGCCGTCGTCGGCCTCGCTGCCGGCGTGTGGGTCGCGTTGCAGCTCGCCTTTCCGGCACTCAACTACGGCGAATTCTTCACCTTCGGGCGGCTGCGTCCCGTACACACGTCTGCGGTCATTCTGGGATTTGGCGGCAACGCGCTGCTCGCGACGTCGCTTTATGTCGTGCAGCGGACCTGCCGGACGGGACTGTGGGGCGGCCCCAAGCTCGCGAGCTTCCTGTTCTGGGGGTACAACGCGTTTCTGATCGCGGCGCTGATCAGCTACCCGCTGGGATTCACTCAGTCTCAGGAGTACGCCGAACCCGAGTGGTTCCTCGACATCTGGCTGACGATGGTGTGGGTCAGCTACCTGGCGATCTTCGTCGGCACGCTCGCCATCCGGCGAGAGCCGCACATCTACGTCGCCAACTGGTTCTTCCTGGCGTTCATCCTCACCGTCTCGGTGTTGCATGTCGTGAACAACCTCGCGGTGCCGATCTCCTTCACGTCGACGAAGAGCTACACGCTCTATGCGGGCGTGCAGAGCGCGATGATCCAGTGGTGGTACGGGCACAACATGGTGGGCTTCTGGCTCACCGCCGGCTTCATCGGCATGATGTACTACTTCGTGCCGAAGCAGGCCGACCGGCCGATCTACTCCTATCGGCTGTCGATCGTGCACTTCTGGGCGCTGGTGTTCCTCTACATCTGGGCCGGCCCGCACCACCTGCACTTCACGGCGCTGCCAGACTGGACGCAAACGCTCGGCGCTGCCTTCTCGATCATGCTGTGGATGCCGTCGTGGGGCGGCATGATCAACGGCATCATGACGCTGTCGGGCGCGTGGGGAAAACTGCGCACCGATCCAATCCTGCGGTTCCTCGTCGTCGCCGTCGCCTTCTACGGCATGTCCACCTTCGAGGGTCCGCTGATGGCGCTGAAGCCGGTCAACGCGCTGTCGCATTACACCGACTGGACCATCGGCCATGTGCACTCGGGCGCGCTCGGCTGGGTGGCGCTGATGGCGTTCGGCTCGCTCTACCACATGGTTCCGAAGCTGTGGAACAAGTCGCTGTGGTCGATCAAGCTGGTCGAGGTGCACTTCTGGCTCGCTGCGATCGGCATCGTTCTCTACATCACCGCGATGTGGGTGTCGGGCATCACCCAGGGCCTGATGTGGAAGGCCTACGACGAGTTCGGGTTCCTGCAGTACTCGTTCACCGACAGCGTGGCGATGCTGCACCCATACTACGTCGTGCGGGCGCTCGGCGGCATCTTCTTCCTCGCCGGCGGCATCCTGTTCGCCGTCAATATCTTCATGACCATCTACGGCGCTCCGTCGCGACGCCGGTCGGGCGCTGACTTGCAGCCCCGGCTCACGGCAGCGGAGTGAAGCGCGCCATGAATCACGCCATCGTAGAAAAATCCGCAGCGCTGCTGTTCATGCTGACGTTCATCGTCATCTCGATCGGCGGCCTCGTGCAGATCGTGCCGCTGTTCAAGATCGACACCACCGTGACGCCGGTGGAAGGTGTGCGTCCTTATACCCCGCTGGAGCAGCTCGGCCGCAACGTCTACACGCGCGAGGGCTGCTACACCTGCCACAGCCAGATGATCCGGCCGTTCCGCGATGAGGTGGAGCGCTACGGCCATTACTCGATTCCGGCCGAGAGCATGTACGATCACCCGTTCCTATGGGGATCGAAGCGTACAGGTCCCGATCTGGCGCGCGTCGGCGGCAAATATTCGAACGCCTGGCAGCTCGCACACATGGTCGATCCGCGCAGCGTGGTGCCGGAATCGATCATGCCGTCGTACGCCTTCCTCAAGAACAAGCCGCTGCACCTCGACGATCTCGACCTGCATCTCAAGGCGCTGAAGTCGGTCGGCGTGCCCTACAGCGAGGAGATGCTCGAGAAGGCGCGAGCCGACGTCGAGGCGCAGGCCACCGGGCAAGGCGACACCGAGGCGCTGCTGAAGCGCTATCCGAAGGCGAAGCTCGGCGACTTCGACGGCAACCCTTCCACCATCACCGAAATGGATGCGCTGATTGCCTACCTGCAGGTGCTCGGGACGCTCGTCGATTTCTCCGAGCCGGATGCTGCCGGCGCGACACCGGCAAAGTGAGCATCCGATGAGTGGCGAGACACTGACGCAATACCTCATGGCGATCTGGCCGGTCATCGGCATGGGTCTGTTCGGCATGATCCTGTGGGTCGTGCTGCGCCCCGGCGCGAAGGCCGAATACGAGCGCGATGCGCAAATCCCCTTCGACACGAAGGACGACCAAAATGGGTGAGCATCGCTATGACCCGGTGACGGGCCAATACACCACCGGCCACAAGTGGGATGGCATCGAGGAACTCTACACGCCGCTGCCGCGCTGGTGGGTGATCACGCTCGTCATCACGTTCGCCATCGCCATCATCTATGCGCTTCTGTATCCGGGTTGGCCGACGACGCGGTTCTATTTTCCGGGTCTGCTCGGCTGGACGAGCGCGGGCGAACTCAAGACCGAGAAGGACGCGGCACGCGCTGCGCAGGCGCACTGGCGCGACCAGATCGCGGCCAAGCCGGTATCGGAGATCGCGCAATCGGAGGAGTTGCGCACCTTCGCGATCACCGGTGGGCGCTCGCTATTCAATCAGAACTGCGCGGCTTGCCACGGCCTCGGTGCCGGCGGGCAGCAGGGTCAGTTCCCGTCGCTGATCGACGACGATTGGCTCTGGGGCGGCAAGCTCGACGACATCTACCTGACCATCGCGCACGGCATTCGCAACGAGGATGCTGAAAGCCGTCAATCGGAGATGCCGCCGTTCGGCGAGATGCTGAGCGCGGAGGAGATCTCCGCCGTCGCCGACTATGTGCTGACGCTGTCGGATGCGAAAGCCGTCGAGGGCCGCAAGGCGCTTCCGGGTGCAGCGATCTACGAGGCGAATTGCGCCGGCTGCCACGGGGCCGAGGGCGAAGGCATGCGCGAGATGGGCGTGCCGCGCCTCAAAGACCAGATCTGGCTCTACGGCGACAGCAAAGAGTCGATCGTGCATCAGATCGGGAAGCCGCGCATGGGCTCGATGCCGTCGTGGAAGCCCCGCCTCGGCGATGATGCGGTGAAGATGCTGACGATCTATGTGCATTCGCTCGGCGGCGGAGAGTAGCGATGCACTCTGGAACGGTCATGCCGACGGCACAGCGCGCGATGCGGCAAGGTACGCCGCACGCCGCGTCGGGCCGGTTCCGCCGCATCAAGACCTTCCTGACACTCTTCCTGCTAGGCGTTTACTTCATCACGCCGTGGCTGCGCTGGACGAGGAACGGCGAGACGGCGCAGGCCGTCATCCTCGATATTCCGGCGCGACGCCTCTACCTGTTCGGCCTGGAGTTCTGGCCGCCGGATCTGCCGCTGCTGCTCGGGCTTTTGATCTTCTCGGCGGCAGCGCTGTTCTTCGTCACGGCTCTGTTCGGTCGCGTGTGGTGCGGCTTTGCCTGCCCGCAGACCGTCTGGACGGACATGTTCTTCGCCATCGATCGGCGCATCGATCAGCAGTTCGGTCGCGACAGCAAGGCGGGCCAGTGGGTGAAGTCGGCGGCGCATGTGCTCGTTGCCTTCTTCACGGCGTTCACGTTCACCGGCCTGTTCATCGACATCACCACTCTGGCGCCACAACTCATCAGCGGTGCTGCGCCGCCAGCCGCTTACGTCACTATCGGCGTGCTTTCGTTCACGACGTACATGTTCGCTGCGCATACGCGCGAGAACATCTGCCTGCACATGTGTCCCTGGCCGCGCTTCCAGAGCGCGCTGCTCGATCCAGACACGCTCGTGGTCACCTACCAGAACTGGCGCGGCGAGCCGCGGGCGCGCGCCCGTGTACCCTTGCGCCCAGCGCTGGTGGACATGTTCAGCGAAGCGCCCTCCCCTGCTGCCTCGCTTCTCGCTGACAATGGGCCATATCGCGGCGACTGCGTCGATTGTGGCAAGTGCGTCAGCAGCTGTCCGACGCGCATCGACATCCGTGATGGGTTGCAGCTCGGATGCATCGGTTGCGGACTTTGCATCGATGCGTGCAACACGGTGATGGATCGCATCGGCCGTCCGCATGGCCTTATCAAAATGAGCACGGACCAGTCCGCGCTCTTGCCACCCGGCCAGCAGACGGCGCCGCGTTTTCTGCGTGTGAAGCCGTTGATGTTCGCTTTCGTGATGCTGGTCTCCGGCTCGGCAATGGCATGGGCCATCGCCACGCGCAGCAATATCGATGCCTCGCTCGAGCACCAGCGGCAACCGCCGTTCGTCAAACTCTCGGACGGCAGCATCCGCAATGACTACACGCTGCGCTTTGCGCATCGCGGCGGCGACATCTCCAGCGTTGGCGTGAGCGTAGAGGGTCTGCCTGGCTCGGCGGTTCGCGTGTCGACGAGCGATCTTCCCGAACCGGCCTTCCTGTGCAATCGCCGCTCTGTGTCAGAACGCGTGATGATCACGGTGCCGAAGGACAGTGCGCCGGAAGGGCGGGTGCCGGTCACGCTGGTGCTGACAGACAAGGGAACGCACGCCCCGCTGGCACGCTTCCAAACCTACTTCTGGGGACCCGGAGGGGCGCGGCCATGACCGCACTGGCGAGCCTCTTACGCAACGACCGCTGGATACCAGCTTCGTTCATCGCGTTCTTCGTATTCCTGACGTGCGTCGAGATTGTCCTCATCACGCTGGCGGTGAACAGCTTCACCGGACTTTCAGAGGTCGACCCCTACCGTCGCGGCCTTGCCTACAACGACACGATCGCCGCCCGGCAGAAGGACCGCGACCTCGGCTGGCGCGTATCGGTCGGTTTCGAGCCGACTGGGCATCTCAAGGGCATCGTGAAGGTTGCCGCTCGCGATGCGACCGGCGCGGAACTTAGCAACGTACGCATCAGCGGCACGGCTGAGCACGGCGGCGATGCTGCCATCCCGATTACATTCAGCGCGCTTGATGACGGAAGCGCCGAGGGCCCGATTGCGGTCCATACGGCTGGCCGCTGGTTCCTGCGCATTCAGATCGAAGACGATGGCGCCAGCATCGAGCGCAAGCGCGAAATCTTCATCGAGCCGAGGTGAGGAAGAACGATGAGCAGCCTGCTTCTCCTGATTCCCATCGCCCTCGGGCTCGGCTTTTTCTATCTCGTGGCGTTCCTGTGGACGCTTCGTACCCGCCAATACGATGACCTCGAAGGGGCTGCCGCGCGCATCCTTTTCGACGACGAGCCACTGGAGAATGACGCACATGAGCGCCGCTAAGTCCGCCGCCTTCTTCGACGAGAACACAGACCGCCGGCGCGCCCGCATGGCCCTTGCGATCATGAACGCGAGCATGGCCGGCACCATCGCGCTGCTGACCATCGGCCCATGGACTGCCGTGATCGGCGCGACGGTCATGGCCATCCTGCCCTACGCACCCGTGCTGTGGCGCGTCATTCCGGCATGGGCGCAGGCGAACATCATCACCGCGATCACGGCGGCGTTCCTCTTCTTCGCCATCCTCGGGACGATCATCTGGGGCTTCTCCGTGGCGTTCTATATCGCGCTGGCGCTGGTGCCCGTGATGCTGGCGCTGATCCTCGCCATAGCGCTCAGCAATCCCCCGCTCAGCGAGCTCGACTAGGACATCGGACGCATTGGGTCCGATGCGCTGATGGTTTAGACTGGCGCCGCCGAGAAAGCGCAACAGGCGGTCTATGTCCGAACTCACATTTCTTGCAGGTGTCCTGGCCGGGCTCGCGGCCAGCCTGCATTGCGTCGGGATGTGCGGGCCCATCGCCTCGGGGCTGGTGTTCGCGCTGGCGCCGCAGGGCGCGGCGCATTCGGCGTTGCCGACCTTGCTGGTTGCACAGGCGGGCCGTGTTTCCGCTTATGTCGCCGCGGGTGCGGCGGTGGGGCTGTTCGGCACGACGATCTACGCCGGCCTCGACCGCGAGATCGCGCACAACGTCATGCGTTGGGCAGCGGGTGCGACCCTCATGTGGATCGGACTTTCGGTGGCGGGCCTGGCGCCAGCACCCTCGGCGCTCGACGGCATCACGCGCGCCATCAGCGAGCGCCTGGCACGCATCAGACTGTCCCCGGAACCGAGCTACTGGCTGTGGGTCTATTCGACCGGCCTCATTTGGGGCCTGCTGCCGTGCGGCATGGTCTTCGCCACGCTGTTCTTCGCCATGATGAGCGGAACGGCGACGCAGGGCGCCATTATCATGCTCGGGTTCGGGCTCGGCACGCTGCCGTCGGTGACAGCAGCGGCATTCGGCGTCGCGTCGCTGAAAGGCTGGGCCGACCGGCGCGGTCCACGCATGGCGATCGGGCTGGGGCTCGTCTCGATCGCGGCGCTGTCGCTGGTGGTGCCTGTGAAGGATATCGTCGCCTTCTGTTTCCCGGCCTGATCCCTGCCGGAGGGTCGAGCTGACATCGGCCGTTCCTGCCGATATGCTTGCGGCAACGTTGATCACAGGCGAGACATGTATAACGAAGGCGGCCACACCGAAGGCTGGCACGGCGACGGCTGGATCTCGAATTTTCCCGGGTTGCACAGTTTGCCGCCGGACATCGTCGCTACGCTCGTCGAGACGAGCCGTATCGCGCGCCTTCCCGTCGGAACGCGCATCTTTGGTCCAGGACAGGCGCCGGACGCCTTCCTTCTCCTGATCCGCGGTACGGTGCGCGTGCAGCAGGTCTCCGAGTCCGGGCGCGAGATCGTGCTCTATCGCGTATCTGCGGGCGATAGCTGCGCGCTCACAACGGCGTGCCTCATGGGCTATGAGGACTATCAAGCCGAAGCGGTCGCCGAAACGGACGTCGAAGCTGTGGCCATTCCTCGCGCGACGTTCGATGATCTCATCGCGCGCTCGCCGGACTTCCGACGCTTCGTCTTCACCGCCTTCAGCCACCGCGTCACCGACCTTTTCCGCGTGATCGAGGAAGTGGCCTTCTCGCGCGTCGATGTTCGCCTCGCGCAGCGGCTCGTCGAGCGGGCCAACGATCAGGGGCGGGTCGACCTTACGCACCAGCAGCTGGCAGCCGAACTCGGCACGGCGCGCGAGGTCGTGAGCCGCCAGCTCAACGAGTTCCAGAGACGGGGCTGGATTTCGACGTCGCGCGGTGCCATCGACCTCGTGCAGCCGAACGAGCTGCGGCGGCTCGCGGCAGCGCCCTGACGCCTCTTTCGGCGCCAATGTGACTAGGTCACAGACCCGGCGCACCCGAGCGGGCTAGATCCTCCCAGCACAACAGGAGGTGCCTCATGCTCAAGAATGTCGGCAGTTTCGATCGGGCGGCCAGAATTGCGCTCGGCATCGGACTTCTGAGCCTCGTGTTCATCGGTCCGCAGACGTGGTGGGGCCTCGTTGGGCTGGTCCCGCTGATCACAGGCTTGGCGCGCTTTTGCCCGGCTTACGGCATCGTTGGAGTCAATACGTGCGGGCTCGGCAGCTCGGGTA
The DNA here is from genome assembly GCA_030148725.1 of Hyphomicrobium sp. Classification (GTDB taxonomy): domain Bacteria; phylum Pseudomonadota; class Alphaproteobacteria; order Rhizobiales; family Hyphomicrobiaceae; genus Hyphomicrobium_A. Next base: position 51,625 of record JASBSU010000023.1, on the reverse strand, counting down.
GCGATCGGGACACGTCATGCTGAACCTCGACGCAAACACGGTACTGGCGGCGATCGTCGGCGGTGTGCTGATCGGCGCATCGGCCGTTTTGCTGATGGCGATGACGGGTCGCATCGCGGGCGTCAGTGGCTTTCTCTCGCGTCTCCTGCCGCCGTATTCCGACGACGAGTTTCCGGTTCGGCTGGCGTTCGTCGCGGGATTGTTCGCGGCGCCACTGGTCTATGCCGCGGCGTTGGTAAGCCCGGTCACTATCGAGGTGACGTCTAATGTTCCGCTTCTGGTCGCCGCGGGGGTGCTGGTCGGGTTCGGGGCGGTTCGCGGGAGCGGTTGCACCAGTGGGCACGGTGTGTGCGGCAACGCGCGCTTGTCGCCGCGCTCGCTGGTCGCCACCTGCACGTTCATGACGACAGGCGCTCTGACCGTATATGCGATGCGCCACATGCTCGGAGGCTGACATGCGAATTTCGATCACGTTCCTGTCCGGACTCGTTTTCGGATTTGGCCTTATCGTGTCGGGGCTCGTCGATCCGGCGAAGGTGCTCGGCTTCCTCGACATCCTCGGACATTGGAACCCAAGCCTCGCCTTCACGATGGGAGCCGCTGTGCTGACGACCGCGATCGGCTATCGCATGGCGTTTCGCCGCGGCGGGCCAATCCTCGGTGGTACCTTCATGGTGCCCACCCTGAGCGACATCGACGCTCGGCTGGTCGGCGGCGCCGCTCTCTTCGGCGTGGGCTGGGGCCTTGTCGGGTTCTGCCCCGGTCCCGCCGTCGCTGCCCTTGCGACGGGCTCCCGCTCCGCGTTCGTATTCGTCCTCGCTATGCTCTCGGGTATGCTGCTGGCGCGCGCCAGCGATATTCTCTCCGCATCTGCACTGGCTGCCCGCGCAGCCGCCAAAGGAGGCCGCCAATGACTATCCCCCATCCGGTCGATCTCAGCGTGAAGCCCGAGGTCACAGCGTTCTTCGACGAGCCGACCAACACCATCAGCTACGTCGTGAAGGATCCGGGGTCGAACGCCTGTGCGATCATCGACAGCGTCATGGACATCGACTATGCCGCCGGCCGCATCACGTACGATTCCGCCGACAAGATCATCGACTACGTGGTCAAGAACGGCCTCAAAGTGGAGTGGCTGATCGAGACGCATGCGCATGCCGATCATCTCTCGGCGGCGCCGTACATCCAGGGAAAGGTCGGCGGCAAACTCGGCATCGGCGAGAACATCAAGATCGTGCAGGAAGTGTTCGGCAAGATCTTCAATGAAGGCACCGAATTTCAGCGCGACGGTAGCCAGTTCGATCGCCTGTTCAAGGATGGCGATACCTACACCATCGGAGGGATGACCGCGTTCGCCATGCTGACACCGGGGCATACACCGGCCTGCATGACGCATGTGATCGGTAACGCCGCTTTCGTCGGCGACACGCTGTTCATGCCGGACGGCGGGACGGCGCGTGCCGATTTTCCCGGCGGCGATGCGCGCACGCTGTACCGCTCGATCAAGCGCGTCCTCGCGCTACCTGGCGAGGAGCGTCTTTTCATGTGCCATGACTACGCGCCGGGTGGTCGCGAGATCAAATGGGAGACGACTGTCGCGGATGAGCGCGCGCACAACATCCACGTGCGCGAAGGTGTCTCGGAGGACGACTTCGTACGGGTGCGTGAGGCGCGGGATAAAACACTCGATCTGCCCAAGCTCATCATCCCTTCCATCCAGGTCAACATCCGCGGCGGCAACCTGCCGGAGCCGGACGCTTCGGGCAAACGGCACCTCAAGGTTCCGATCAACGAGCTCTAGGCCTAACCCTGAATGGAAATGGCTTAGCCGGCATGCCCGGCACGCTGTATATCGGGCGGCGTGTTCAAGATAGCGGAGGCTCGCGGCCGTCAGCGGCGAAGCGAGCCAGTCCGTCCCGGGGAGATGGCAATAATGACCAAGAAGCTCACGGACGAAATCTCGGTCGCGGGACAGATCTCGCCTGAGGCGGTCGGCGAGCTCGCCGCCCTGGGCTTCAAGTCGATCATCTGCAATCGCCCGGATGGCGAGGGTTCCGACCAGCCGCTGTTTCGCGAGGTCGCCGATGCAGCGGCGGCGGCGGGGCTTGAAGCGCGCTACGTGCCCGTGTCCAGCGGTCAGGTCTCAGATGCTGACGCTGCCGCATTCTCGGCGGCAATCGCCGAACTGCCTAAGCCGATACTGGCATATTGCAGGACCGGCACGCGCTCGACGACGCTCTGGGCATTTACGCAATCCGGGCAACGACCGGCTGTCGATATCGTCGAGATCGCTCGCCGTGCAGGCTACGACGTCAGCGGCGTCATGAGCCGCGTCGCGCGCGGGGCGGTCGATGTCGAGAGGCCCGCAGCGCGGCACGACATCGTCATCGTCGGCGGCGGAGCGGCGGGGGCTGCCGTTGCCGCCAGCCTGTTGCGTCGCCAGCGCAATCTCGACATTGCGGTGATCGATCCGGCCGGCACCCACTACTACCAGCCCGGGTGGACGATGGTTGGCGCTGGTGTGTTCGCAGCGGGGACGACCGCCAGACCTATGGGCTCGGTGCTTCCGCACCGGATCACATGGATCAAAGCGGCGGTTGCCGCATTCGACCCGGAGCATGACAGCGTCATCCTCGAAGGCTGCCGTACTGTCCGCTACAATCACCTCATTGTCTGCCCAGGCATCAAGCTCGACTGGGGCGCGATCGAGGGGCTCGATCAGACGCTCGGCAAGAACGGCGTAACCTCGAACTACCGCTACGACCTTGCGCCGTACACCTGGGAACTGGTGCGCAATCTGAAGTCCGGCGCCGCGCTGTTCACGCAGCCGCCGATGCCCATCAAGTGCGCGGGAGCCCCGCAGAAGGCGATGTACCTCTCGGCGCATCACTGGCAAACGACCGGGCGGCTGCAGAACATCGACCTCAGCTTCTTCAACGCGGGTGGCGTGCTGTTCGGCGTTCCCGAATACGTCCCGGCGCTGATGGACTACGTTCGCCAGTACAACGCGAAGCTGCAGTTCAATCATTCGCTGGTGGCTATCGACGGGCCGGCGAAACGCGCATGGTTCAAGAAGACGTCGCCGGACGGCACTGCGCAGACGGTCGAAGCGGCGTTCGACATGATCCACGTCTGTCCGCCGCAGAAGGCACCGGATTTCGTGCGCGCGAGCCCCTTGGCCGATCCCGCCGGCTGGGTCGACGTCGATCACGCGACGCTGCAGCATAAGAAGTATGCGAACATCTTCGGTCTCGGCGACGTGACCTGTACGCCGAACGCAAAGACGGCGGCGGCGGCACGCAAGCAGGCGCCCGTGGTTGCTGAGAACATCCTGCACGCCAAGGGCCTGCGGCGCGAACGGTGCGTCTATGACGGCTACGGATCGTGTCCGCTGACGGTCGAGCGCGGGCGCATCGTGCTGGCGGAGTTCACCTATGGCGGCAAGGTCTGTCCGACCTTTCCGGACTACCTCATCGACGGCACAAAACCGTCGCGCGCTGCCTGGCTGCTCAAGGAGCGCCTGCTCCCGCCCGTCTACTGGCTCGCCATGCTCAAAGGGCGCGAGTGGCTCGCCAAACCCAAGGTCATGGCTTGATGATCGTCCAGGATCTGCTGGCGACTTTGTCCGGCGTGCTCGTCGGGTTCGTTCTCGGTCTGGTCGGTGGCGGGGGATCCGTGCTGGCAGTGCCGCTGCTGGTCTATCTGGTCGGCGTCTCCTCACCGCACGTCGCCATCGGCACGAGCGCCGTAGCGGTGGCGGTCAGCGCGCTGTTCAATCTCATCGGCCATGCGCGGGCGGGTAACGTCAAATGGCCATGCGCTCTCGTCTTCGCCGCTGCCGGGACGGCGGGCGCGGCCGTTGGATCGACGATCGGAAAGCAGTTCGACGGCGCACGCCTGCTCATGCTGTTCGGCTTGGTGATGATCGCAATCGCCGGTTTGATGTTCTTGAACCGCCGCAATGGCGGTGATGTGCATGTGCGGCTGACGCGCACATCCGCACCGCAACTGATGCCGTGGCTGCTCGCCTATGGCGCGGGAGTTGGCGCCCTGTCGGGCTTCTTCGGCATCGGCGGCGGTTTCTTGATCGTGCCGGGCATCATCGCGGCAACCGACATGCCGCTGATTTTTGCGATCGGTTCTTCGCTCGTGTCGGTGTTCGCGTTCGGGCTCACCACGTCGGCAAATTACGCGCTGTCAGGTCTCATAGACTGGACGCTCGTGGCCTTTTTCATCGCCGGAGGCATGGCGGGTGGCGTCGCCGGACGCTACTGCGCAACGAAGCTGGCCGGACATAAGCAGGCCCTGGCCACATCCTTCGCAGTTATCGTCGGCGCGGTCGGAGGCTACGTCGTATGGCGTGGGCTGGCCGGCTGAAGCGCGCCGCTTTGCCCTGCCTGACGCCGATCAGTGCATCGCTGCAATCTTGCTCCCCGGAGGTTGATGTCCGTCAAGCCCATCATGTCGGCTGCGCGTATCGTTGGGCATCGACGCAGCCGCTTTGACAGGAGCATAGGATGTTCAGGATCGCCGCCGTCGTGTGGATCATTCTCGGGACGATGCTCGCCGGCCTCGGGTTGCTGGTCGTGCTCACCGTTCCGTCTCTCGCGGCCGATGTTCGCTCGCTGCTGCCCATCGTTTGCGGCGCAGCTGTCGTCGCCGCCATCCCGCTTTCGTTTCTTGTCGCTTGGCGCATTTCACACCTGACGGCCAGCTGACACTTCCAACCTGGTGTTCCGACGCCGACGGAGCACTTTGGGGCGGAGCGCGCCGGTGTACTCTGTGCACCGGCGCGTTTTCTTTTCGCGCGTCGAATAAGCTGTGTCGTTCGGGTGCGGAACACACGGTAACGATCGATTCACGCTGATTGGGTTTTTACCTTCTCGCATTGGAACACATTAAGTCGCTTTTCCGAAAATTCGAACTAAAGCCAAGCAAGACAAAGTTCGAATTTTAGAGAAGTTGCCCCTTTTTCGAGGGCAACCGTGGAAGGCGCGAAGGAAGTGCTCGAGTTTCTCATCATCCTGCTGTTTGCGGTCAGCGTGCTGATCAGCGTGTCGTCTATCGACGACGCGTTCATCGATCTTGTCGCGCTTGGAATCGTACGGCGCCGCGTGCCGCAGCTCGACGATGGCGAGACAGCGATCCCGCCGACGGCGGTGTTCGTCGCCAACTGGCATGAGGAAGACGTTCTCGGCAAGATGGTCGAGGGCAATCTCGCGCGCATCCAGATACCGCAGGTTTCGCTCTATCTCGGCGTCTACCCCAATGACACCGGCACGCTCCGCGTGGCGCAGGAACTTGCCGCCAAGTATCCGGACCGCGTGAAGGTCATCGTCAATCGTCTGCCTGGCCCGACGTCCAAGGGACAGATGCTGAATGAGATGTTCGCGCAGGTTTTCAGCGCCGATGATGCGCCCGAGCTCGTCGTTCTGCACGACAGCGAGGACGTCATCGATGCGCGCTCGTTCCCGGTCTACGCGGCGTACGCGAAGGAGAACGATTTCATACAGGCGCCCGTGTTCTCGCTCAACCGTGGCAAGGGCGCTGTGGTTGCATCGACCTATATGGACGAGTTCGCCGAGCGCCACACCCGCGAGATGATCGTGCGTGACGCCGTGGGCGCGGCTATTCCGTCGGCCGGCGTCGGCACCTGCATGACGAAGCGGCTGATCAAGCACTTCCTCGCGACGCGCGGCCAAGTGCTGATGTCGGGTACCGTCACGGAAGACTACATCCTCGGCATCGAGGCAAAGCGCGCGGGCTTCAAGTCCGCGTTTGCGGCAGTGTCGCGCAACGTCGAGGACGGTCTCGATTTCGTTGCGACGCGCGAATACTTCCCCAAGACGCTCGATGCATCGATCAAGCAGAAGACCCGCTGGGTCTACGGCATCAACTTCGAGGCCTACTGCAAGCTCGGCTGGCAAGGCGATCCGTGGGACTTCTACTTCTTCCTGCGCGACCGCAAGGGAATGATCACCAGCTTCCTGCCGCCGATCTCTGCGGTGCTGCTCGGCTTCATGCTGCTCGGCTACGTCGAGCTTGCCGATTTCCCTGAGCCGATGGGCGACGTGGTCATCGTGTCCATGTGGATCAATCTCTTCGCGCTGATCACGCGCTACGTCGTGCGCGTCATCGCCGGCTACGAGGTCTACGGCAAATACGACTGGATCGGCATCGCGCTTCGCTGGCCCGCCGCGCTCTACATCAACATGGCCGCGGTTTACCGCGCCTGGAAAACCTTCCTCGGTGAGTCGCAGCTCGCGACGCGCCCAATCGTCTGGTCGAAAACAACCCACGACATCCCGGACGATTTTATCTCCGCCAATCGCTGATCGATGAAAGTGGATAGTATGCGTGTTCTCGTCGCCTTCGGCACCCGCCCTGAGATCATCAAGCTCGGCCCCGTCTGCAAAGCGTTGCAGGATGCGGGCGCGCAGCTCGATGTCTTTTGGTCGGGCCAGCACATCGAGCTTGCTGCAGGTCTTCTGGATTTCTTCGGTATCACCGTCACGCACAACGGCTCGCACATCGTCGACGAGCAGGGCCTTGCGGGCAAGTTCGGCCGCATGACGGAGCAGGTCGAGAAGATCCTGCGCGCCAAGACGTTTGACTGGATCATCGTGCAGGGCGACACCGCAACCGCGGCAGCCGCCGCGACCGCTGGCTTCATGGGCCGCGTGCCGGTGGCGCACGTCGAGGCTGGCCTGCGCACCGGCGATCTGATGTCGCCGTTCCCGGAGGAGTTCAATCGGCGCCTGATCGGCCAGGCATCCGCGCTGCATTTCCCGCCGACGGCTGAAGCGCGTGGCAATCTGCTGCGCGAGGGCGTTCCGGCGAAAGACATCGTCACGGTCGGCAATACCGTTGTCGACGCGCTGATCTATGCGCGCGCGAAGATCGGCGATGCATACCAGCCCATCGATGCCGGCGTCGCTGCCCTTCCGACCGACAAGAAGCTCGTCCTGGCGACCATGCATCGGCGCGAGAACATCGGCGGCCCGATGCGCAACGTGCTTCGCGCGCTGCGCACGCTGGCGGCAGACGGTGACAAGGTCATCGCACTTCCGGTGCATCTCAATCCGCAGGTGCGCGACGATGTTCTGAAATATCTCGGCGACGCGCCCAACGTGCACCTGCTGTCGCCGCTGCAGTACCCGGATTTCGTCTACCTGCTCGACAAGGCTTGGACGGTCGTCACCGACTCCGGCGGCGTGCAAGAGGAAGCGCCGACATTCGGGTTGCAGATTCTCATCACGCGCGAGAGTACCGAGCGGCCGGAAGTCGTCTCTGCGGGCTTCGGCAAGCTCGTCGGCTCCAATTACAACGCCATCGTCGACGGCGTTCGCCGCCTGACGCGTGGACACGAGCGTCAGTTGCTCAAGGCGCCAAACCCATTCGGACGCGGAGACGCTGCTGAGCGTATCGCGGCCCGCATCATGAACAAGAAGCCAGCGCGCCGCGAAGCAGCGGCCGCGTAAAAAAGATATCGAGAACGAGAACGAACATGAGCGATCAATTGCAGGCAAGCGAAGTGAAGTGGCGGCGGCTGCGCAAGCTGGTGCTGACTACGCTGTTCATCGGCAGCGCCGGTGGTTTGGCGGTCTACGCGCTTGGCGGGGGCAGCCTGATGCTCGACGCGGACGGTCTTGTCACCAGTCGAACGGTCACCGTGGCCTCGCCTTGGCCGGACGCCCGCGTACGTGAGATCAATGTGCGTCCAGGCGACTGGGTCGAGGCCGGGCAGAAGATCGCGGTCGTCGATTCCGCTGCAATGTCGCGCTCGCTCGCCGATCTTGCGGCCGAGCAGGCGCGCGTGACGGGCCGTGTCGCGCAACTCGAAGCGCGTCGCCAGGTCGTCACCGCGCTGATCCCGATGGCGAAGGTGGCGGCCGACGAAGCCAACTCCTTCCTGTCGACGCTTCAGAAGGCCAATTCGAATGGCATGGTCGTCAGCCGCTCCCTGCAGCAGATGTCCGCTGCGCAGGTCCAGGCGATGGACAAGCTGCTGACGCTCGAAGCAGAGGTTTCGTCTCTCGAAACCGAGATCAAGGCCAATCAGACGGCGCTGCAGCAGGTTGCAGGCGCCTTCACGGATCTGCAGCGGACCTATGGCAGCGGCGTTCTCACCGCGCCAGCGAGCGGTTACGTGGGCAGCCACGTCGCGATGACCGGCGAAGTCCTGAGCGCCGGCACGACGCCGGTTGCGAACATCTACACCGGACCAAGCTATGTGCTCGCCTATGTGCCGGAGAACTATCTCTTCGACGTCTCCGAGGGCCAGGAAGTATCCATCAAGGGTCGCGGACGTACGACGACCGGCGTTGTCGAGCGTGTGCTCCCGGTGACCGATGCGCTGCCGCCCGAGTTCCAGTTGCCGAACCGCGTGCGCGGTCGCGGCCAGCTGGTGCGTGTCGAGCTGAACAACCCCGGCAATTTCGTGCTGGACGAGAAGATCCGTCTGACGAGCTGCTACATGGAGAAGTGCAAGCTCGGCGTCTCGGAGATCATCGAGGCGGCGATCCCGGACTTCCTGCGCGGCAAGACCGGCGTAGCGACAGCCTCTGCACCGCAATCCAAGCCGCATGGGATCGATGCCGCCACACTCGCGGCTCAGTCGGAGATGCCGGCCAGCCTCAGCCAGCCGACGACCTCCTGGCATCCGCACGGTGCGGATACCGGAAGCGTCAGCCGCCTGCACTCCGAGGTTCCGTTGACGGGCATCATCGTGGACCGTCGGCTGCCGGTAGATTCGCAAACGGGAGCCATCGCGCCAATGCACGCCCCAGTGACCGGCAGCGTCGAGCCTCCGGTCAACGCTCCGGAAACGGGCAGCATCCTGCGCTCTGGTGCGATCGATACCAAGCCGCCCGCCTGATCGCGCGAGACACTGGAAACAAAAAGAGGCGCCGTACTACGGCGCCTCTTTGCATTTCGACGGTCGGCGATGGGCTATTCGGCCGCTGCGCGCGAGGCCTCGACAACCGCGTGCGCTTCATCGGCGCTCTCGAAGATGTGCGGCAACAGCCCGCGCTTCGAGAGGGCTTCCTGCATCTTGAGGCGCATGAAGGAGCTGGTCGAGTAACGCGCGGTCGTCTTGTAGTAGTGCTTCAGCATGAACTGGATCATGTCGGCGTAGTCGTCGTACAGATCCTCGGCGATGCGGCAGCCATCGTGGTTGACCACGGCATTCACTCGGCGCCCCGCCTTGACGCAGGCGTCGACGAGAACATTCTGCAGGTCCACAACGTCGCTTTTCTTGCGGACGCTCCATCCCTCCAGATTGAGGAACAGGATGTTGCGGTCCGGATCGTAGGAGACGCGCTCGCAGAGCTTGAGGTTGGTTAGCTCCTCCATCAGCTCCATGGGCTCCTCGCGGAAGATCCGGGGATCCATCTGCACAGGCTTATGGATGGCGGGCTTGAAGTCCATGTGCGCCAGGATATCGCGCTCGATGTCGATGCCGGGTGCCACCTCGATCAGTTCCAGGCCGCCGGGCGTGAGCTGGAATACGCAGCGCTCGGTCACATAGATGACCGGCTGCGATTTGCGCGCGGCGTAGGGCCCCGAGAAGGTGATCTGCTCGACGGCCTTCACGAATTTGCGGGCGCGTCCTTCCTTGACGATGCGCAGCTGACCGTTCTCGACGGCGATCTCGAGCCCGCCGGCGGTGAACGTGCCAGCAAAGACGACGGCGCGCGAGTTCTGCGAAATGTCGATGAAGCCGCCACAGCCATTGAGGCGGCCGCCGAACTTCGAGGTGTTGACGTTGCCCTGCTCGTCCACCTCAGCCACGCCGAGGCAGGTCAGATCGAGGCCGCCGCCGTGGTAGAAGTCGAACATCTGGTTCTGGTCGATGATGCTGTCGGCGTTTGCGGACGAACCGAAACTGGAGCCGCCGGCGAGCACACCGCCGATAGCGCCGGCCTCCGTCGTCATCGTGAGGAACTGCGTTACCTGCTCCTCGGTTGCAACGGACGCCACGCCATCGGGCGCGCCGACGCCGAGATTGATGGCGCCATTGAGCGGCAGTTCGAAGGCGGCGCGGCGCGCGATGATCTTGCGCTCGTCGAGCTTCATGCGCGGCATGTGCTCGACCGGCACGCGAATGGCGCCCGACAATGCCGGGTCGTACTGCACGCCGTAGTTCATGCGGTGCATCTCAGGGGAATCGGCGACGACGACGCAGTCCACGAGGATGCCCGGGACGCGCACGTCTTTCGGCTTCAGGGAGCCGTGCGCCACGACGCGTTCAACCTGCGCGATGACAATGCCGCCGTTGTTGTGCGCTGCCATTGCCTGCGCGAGACAGTCGAGCGTCAGCGCCTCTTTCTCCATCGAGAGGTTGCCCGAGGGGTCGGCGCTAGTGGCGCGGATCAGCGCAACGTTGATCGGTGTCGCCTTGTAGAAGAGCCATTCTTCTCCATCGACCTCGACGCGCTTGACGATGTCCTCGGTCGTGACTTCGTTGACCTTGCCGCCGCCAAGACGCGGATCGACGTAGGTGTGGAGGCCAACCTTGGTGAAAAGCCCGGGCTGGCCTGCAGCGCACGAGCGATAAAGCTTGGAGATGACACCTTGCGGAAGGTTGTAGCCCTGGATCTTGTTCTTTTGGGCAGCTTCCGCAACCTTCGGCATCCTGCCAAAGTTCGCGGCGATGACTCGCGAAAGCAGGCCCTCGTGATGCAGGCGCCCAGTGCCAAGACCCTTTGAGTCGCCGGCGCCGGCGCACATGATGAGCGTCAGTCCCTTGGGCGCCTGGCTCTCGACATAACGCTTTTCGAGCGCGGCATGCAGCATCTCGGGGATGCAGCTCTGAACGAAGCCCGTGGTGCAAACAACGTCGCCATCATTGATGAGTGCGATGGCCTGCTCGGCCGTGATGACCTTGTTCTTCATTGTTGAAGCGATTTCCCCTGGGGCGGTTCCGTAAAAGCGTGCGGAACGCCGGAGGGCGCCGCACTCCAATTCCGGAACTCATTTTTTCAGCCATTGAACGTTAGTCGTAGGGACTGCAGCCCGCAACGAGGATGAGCGGTTGTACGAGCTTCAAAATTGCTGCACCGCATCATCGACTTAGAGCCGAAGCTGCTCATGACATAGCAGTCGGCGAACCGTTGTTGCCCTACCCCACCGGCCAACATTCGCCCACCCACGGCCGCGGCGCATCGTCCGCATTGCGCATCTATACGAACAGCCGTCTGCACGCGGCTTTCGTCGCGCGGACGCGGTGATCACCACCTCCGAACGGCGTTTGAAGCGCTCGCTGACGTCGAGATCTACTCGGCGTGCGCGGACCGCGCGAACGCGATCAGCCCGTTGCCCACGGCTTGCGCTACCGCCTGCTCCCGTGTCGCTGCCCTCAGCTTCTTGCGTGCGTTGGAAAGGTGTAGCGCCACTGTCGGCACCGAAATGGACAAGGCTCGTGCGATCCCAGCATTGTCCAAGCCACTGGCCAGCCCTTCCAGGCACTGGACCTCACGTGGCGAAAGGGGGCGTACGTTCTGCAAAATGCATTCCCCACCAAGTTGAAATACCCGGGTGCCTTAAAGGCGCGTTCCGACACTTTTGGTCGGATCGGCAGGGGGTATCGGCTCCCTAATCTACAACCCCTGATTGAAACGATAGTCATTTGTGCTGCGGAGCACAACCACTGATTTTATCAACTCGCGTTTGGGTTGCGCGGCCAGGAATGCTGGGTCTTTGGTGCCACGGAGGGGCGAGTTCCGCCTGGGGCGCGGCAGGCGCGCAGCGATGATGTCGGCGCGCGTAGCAAGGTCGTCGCCCGATCAAGCCGCGGCGGCGCAGGCTGCGATGTCGTCTGCAAGACGGTCCACGTTGCGCACGTCGGCGTCCCAGCCGAAGACGAAACGGGCGCCGCCGCCGATGAACGTATAGAAGCGCCATCCGCGGTTCCGTAACGCTTCGAGCACCGGTGGCGACGCACCGAGGAACACCGTGTTCGCCTCGACGGGGAACTTCAGCGTCACGCCCGGGATGGCTTTGATCCGAGAGGCCAGACGCGTCGCGCATGCGTTGGCATGCTGAGCATTGCGCAGCCAGGCGCCGCTTTCGAACAACCCGAGCCACGGGGCGGACAGGAAGCGCATCTTCGAGGCCAGCTGGCCGGCCTGCTTGCAGCGATAGTCGAAATCCTCAGCCATCGCAGGGTCGAAGAAGATCACCGCCTCGCCGACAGCCAAGCCGTTCTTCGTGCCGCCGAAGCACAGCACATCGACGCCTGCGCGCCACGTCGCGTCGGCCGGGGACACGCCGAGGTGAGCGCAGGCATGTGCGAACCGCGCCCCATCCATATGCAGTCGCAACCCCAGTTCGCGACAGATGGCGGAAATGGCTTGCACCTCGTCTACCTTGTAGACTTGGCCCGTCTCCGACGGCTGGGTGATCGTCACCACACGCGGCTTGGGGAAATGGATGTCGGAGCGGCTGCTCGCGATGGCGCGAATGCCCTCGGGGGACAGCTTGCCGTCGGGCGTCTGCACCACGAGAAGCTTGGCGCCATTCGAGAAGAATTCCGGCGCGCCGCACTCGTCGGTCTCGACATGCGCCGACGAGGAGCAGATGACGCTGTGATAGGACTGGCTGAGCGCCGACAGCGCCAGCGCGTTCGCCGCCGTACCGTTGAAGACGAAAAACACTTCGCACTTCGCCTCGAACAGATCGCGGAACGCGTCGGAGGCACGGCGGGTCCATTCGTCGTCGCCGTAGGCCGGCGCGGAGCCGTGGTTGGCTCGTTCCATCGCCGCCCAAGCTTCGGGGCAAACGCCTGCATAGTTGTCGCTGACGAATTGCTGCGTCGGGATGGACATGTGTTCTCCGAAGGCGGCTTTGAGCGTTCTGCCGCGCGGGTGACGGTAGGCCGCGACTGCCGGTTCGCATACTCCAGGCGGCCTCGAAGGGCTAGCTGGACAATCGTTACGATCAAGTCATTTCGGCAGTCCGATGCGCTACGCGTGCATGCTTATCAAGCCGTCAACGATCTAGCTGCCTGAGCGTTGCGCGCGAATGTCGCTCGGCACGCATCCGTAAGCCTGCCGGAAGACACGATAGAACGTTGCGAGGCTGTCGAAGCCGCAAGAAAACGCGATGTGCGCCACGGAACGCGCGGGATCCGCCTGCAGCTGCCGCATCGCTTCGGCGAGACGCAAACTCCGCAGCGTTTGCGAGAAGCTCTTTCCCGATGGCTCGAACAGCAGATGGACCTGCCGCACCGACACGCCGACGAGACTGGCGACAACGGTGGGCGACAGATCGGCGCGAAACAAATTCTGCACGATGGCCTGCCGCGCCGCGTGATACTGCCCGAACTGCAGCGCTGCGCGGCTTTCCGAGGAACCCAACATCGCACGCCCTCGCGCGATCAGCGCGAGCTGGGCGATGTTCGAGATCGCTGCCTCGGGCGCATCCAGTTGCGCGCTGTCATCCGTCAGGGCGGCGAAGCCGGCCGCCATGAGCGCTGTCAGCCGCAAGCCTTTCGCCAATGGCTCGTGCTCCAGCCCACGCGCGGCGCGCGCCAGGTGCTCGCATCGCTGCAACGGTATCTTGAGAGCGCGCGCGTGGAAGCCGTCGGAGCGGGTCGGTGTCCCGGCATAGGGCGTATCGGAATGGCTGACGACAAACGCTGCTTCGGAGACCGCGTGAATGCGATCGCCGCCGGTGTCCATGAAACCGGGTCCGCGAACCTGTTGCAAAATATAGAGGCTGTCGCTCGAATGGCGCTCGATGTCCGCGCGCGTGCGGCTGACGCGGTAGCTCGACGCCTGCATATCGACCAAGGTCGCGCCGCCGACTGCAAAGGCCGAGAAGCGGCCTTCGAACTGCGGCCGCCTTTCCCGTTCGAGTTCGATGGTCACGCCGAACAGCTGCCGTCCGCGCTCCTCGACCCAATGATCAAAGCGGTCCTTGGCTGGCAGGCCGTCGGTGGAGAAGGTCAGGCTGGCGACCGGGCGCGTATCGTTGCTTGGCATCGGAGACTGCTGGTGTGGCCTCGGCCCTGACCCTACAAGCCAACCTCCGTGTCCCCTACTCCTATTTTTGGCGTTGCCGCGCCCAGCATTGGGGACCGGTTTCGATACGATCGCGAAGACGCCGACCTCTTTCATCGTGGAGCGCCGGCCATCAGCCAGCCGACAAGCTCCTCGGGCCGGTCGACGGCCCCGACCCGGCGCGCCACGACCTCTCCCTCCCGGAATAGAATGAGCGTCGGCAGTCCGTGGATCGCAAATCGTGCGCGGACGGCGGGTGAGCTATCCACGTCGAGCTTCACGATCCTCATGCGCGACTGCAACTCCCACGCAGCCTGCTGCAGTGGCCAAGCCATTCCCGTCCACGGCCCGCAATCCTTTGCGTAAAAGCAAACGAGGACCGGCATCGCCGCTGACGATACTTCCTGCTCGAACGTGTCGTCGCCGACCTGAGCTATCATCGCGCCCTATTCTGCGAAACGTGGCGGACCTGGAATGCCTCCACCGCGTGCTGTCATTGTGCTCTCAATAATTACGACCGAACTAGACGAGACTGGCGGCGGCTTGGTGCGGCGGCGCCGTCATAGCCTCAACCGCCGCGAGGCGGTCGAAACCGGCTTCGAGATCGCAGCGAAGCTCTTCCGTGTCCTCAAGGCCGACGTGAACGCGCAGGGTGGGGCCATCCGGATTCCAGTCGGTTGCCGTGCGGTAACTCCTGGCATCGAACGGGATGATGAGACTCTCATACCCGCCCCAAGAAAGGCCGATGCCGAAGAGGGACAATCCGTCGAGCATCGCTGCAACCGCCGCAGAGCTCGCCGGCTTCAGCACGACGGAGAAGAGGCCGGAGGACCCGGAAAAGTCTCGCTTCCAGATGTGGTGCTGCGGGTGGCTCGGCAGCGCCGGGTGCAGAACGCGGGCCACTTCCGGACGCCCTTCCAGCCAGCGCGCGATGGTGATGGCCGATCGCTGATGCTGCATCAGACGGGTCGGCAGCGTGCGCAGGCCGCGCATGCCGAGGAATGTCTCTTCGGAGCCCGGGCAAATGCCGAGCAGCTCTTTGGCCTTCGCGACGTGCTTGGCCGCGCGAGCGTTCGAGGTGATGGTGCCCAGCACCGCGTCGGCGTGTCCGACGATGTACTTGGTGGCTGCATGAATCGACACATCAACGCCGTGCTCGAACGGCTTGAAGTAGAGCGGGCTCGCCCAAGTGTTGTCGAGGAGCAGCCAAAGATTGCGCTCGGCCGCTACGCGCGCGATGGCGGGAATGTCCTGTATCTCGAACGTCTGCGATCCTGGGCTTTCGGTGTAGATGAGCCGCGTGTTGGGACGCACGAGCGCTGCGATGCCCGCGCCGATGAGCGGATCGTAATAAGTGGTTTCGATCCCGAGCTTGGAAAGCATTTCATCGCAGAACTTGCGCGTCGGCTGGTAGGCGCTGTCGACCATGAGAATATGGTCGCCCGTTTTGACGAACGCGAGGATGGCGGTGCTGATCGCCTGATACCCCGACGACGTCACCGCACACGCAACACCGCCCTCGATCTCGGCGATTGCCTCTTCGAGCGCGCGCACCGTCGGCGTCGAGATCCTGCCGTACGTGTATGGCTGATCTCCCTTCAGGAACGTCTCCGTCGAGGGAAACAACACAGTGGAGCCGCGGAAAACGGGTGGATTGACGAAGCCGAAGTTGGCGCGAGGTGCGCGTGCGGCGTGCACCACCTTCGTCTCCGGCGTCCGCACGCGGGTTGGTTTTTGGTTCGACATGACTGATCCTTGATCAGGTGTGGGGATTTGGTGCGTGCGAATGGCAGGGAGCGCGCCAGGCACGTGAGGCGACGGCTGCGGTGCGGGCGCAAGCAGGAAACCGCTCACGCCTTCGACCCAAAGAACAGCGGCGAATGCGAGAAGGCCGAACGTCAGAAGTCCGAGCGCCAGCGGCAGCACCGTGCCGTCGAACAGGTGGCCGATGAGACCGCCGCCCAGCGCGCCGAGGCCCGTCGATACAAAGCCGACGACCGAAGAGGCCATGCCGGCGTTGTCGCCTTGCGGCTGCATGGCGATGGCATTGAAATTCGGCGCCACAAGCCCGAACAGCAGGAACAACGGGATGGTGGTGCCGATGAATACCGGCAGGCTCGCCCAGCCGACTACCGTCTCGATCACGAGCAGCGAAGCGACCATGACGAATGCCGAGAGAGACATATGAGACAGCCGCCGCATGCCCAGCCACGACACGAGCATCGCGTTACTGAGCGATGCGGCGGTCATGGCCATCGCGGTGGCTGCAAAGGCGAGCGGAAACAGCCATCCTGTAGCGAAAACGTCGACGAACACCTGCTGTGCGCTCGCGATGAAGCCCACGACGCACGCCATCATGAACCCGCCGGCCGCGGCATAACCCATCGTCTGCGGCGTGCAGATGGCGCGGCGTGCCGACGCGACAAGCGCCAGCGGTTTCGCGCTCCCGGCCGGTGCCGGCTTCGGTAGCCTGACCTGCGCCCACAGCGCCAAGCCGATGCCGCAGAGCAGTATAAAATCGAATACCAGCGTCCACGCGCCGACGAGAAGCAGCGCTTGACCGATGGTCGGCGCCAGCACCGCGACGGTGAAGAATCCGGCCATGGAGATGGACATCACGCGGCTCATCTCCGAGCCGACATAGCGATCACGCACCAGCGCGATGGCAATGACGCGCGGTGAGGCCGCACCGAGCCCCTGCAGTGCGCGCGCCAGCATGATGGAATGATAGTCCGACGAGAGCGCGGCCAGCACTGAGCCGACGATAAAGATGCTCATGCCGGACAGCAGCACAGGCTTGCGTCCGTAAAGGTCCGACAAACGCCCGAACGCAAGCTGCCCTATGGCGAAGCCAAGCAGATAAACGATGACGAGCGACTGGCGGTCGTTCGCATCAGCGAGACCGAGGGCCTCGCCGATCGCCGGCAAGGCCGGCAGCATGATGTCCACTGACAGGGCCGTCAGCGCCATCATAGCCGCGATCAGTGCGATGAATTCGCGGCTTCCCATCTGCCCCGCCGGATAAGCGGAGCCCCCCACAAACTGATGCGGTCGCTGAGGCGCGTTCATCTCTTCATCTGCCGGTTGGGAGACTGAACGAGCTTGCGATACCGAGGTCGGCGCCCGGCGCTCGGGCCGATTAACGCCCGATGGCGGCCACCACAACCTGGAACAGAATGTTTGGTCATGCTATCTTTGTGGTGTTGGTTTGCGTCTTCACATCGTTGCTTAGTATCTGATGCTTCTTTTACATTGTTTCATAGAAATTTCAACTCTCGGCTATGTGCCCAGAAATTCGTCTTTTGCTCAGCGTTCCGGCATCCATCGGCGCGCTTCCGCAGCCGCGCATCCGGGCTCCGCCGGGCGGCCGCGCGACGCGACGCCGCCGCTTGAGAAGCCCGTCTCGATAAGCGCGTGCGCGGCGTCTCGACGGCGCTTCTGAGAAAACTGACGGTGCTGAATGCGACGTCGACGGTAGGCGAACCGCAATTCTCTGCGCGTCCGGCAAAGCGCCTACTTATCCGTTGCGATGATCCAAATGCGACCGCGGCGCGTTCTAGACGACATGTTCAGGCAGCGGAGGTTTCATGACTTACGCAATCGCATACGCGCTGACGTTCGTGATCTTCGCTGCACTCGACGCAGCCTGGCTCACGACGATGGGCGGCAAGCTCTATAAGCAAACGCTCGGCAACATCCTCGTCGACGACATCCGCATTCTGCCGGCGTTGGCGTTCTATCTGATGTACCCCGCCGGGCTGCTGATTTTCGCAATAGCGCCGGGGCTGAAGAGTGGAGCTTCCGTCGCCCTGCTTTACGGCGCACTGTTCGGCCTCTTCACGTACGGGACGTACGAGCTAACGAACTATGCCACCTTGCGCGCCTGGACGCTGCAGATCACGGTCATCGATATGACGTACGGCGCGGTCGTCTCGGGGCTCGTTGCTGCACTCGTGACCGTGCTCGTGGGCTACATCAGCCCGACACTCGGCACCCAGTAATAACGGCCGTCAGAACCGAGGCTTCAGGCCGTAGTGGGCGATCCCCCACTCACGGCCTTCGGCGTGGCCGAACAATCCTTCGGTCGCCAGGAAGAACAGGCGCCAGCGGCGCATCCACATATCTGTGTCGCGGCCGTATGTCGGCGCCAAAACGGCTCGGATGCACCGCGTATTCGCATCGAAGTTCGCGAGCCAGTCGCGCGCTGTATACGCATAATGCGTTCCTGCCCACCACCAGCTCTGCTCGACCTCGAACAGATCTGAAAACTCGTGCATCAGCATGCGGCTGGGCATGATGCCGCCAGTAAAGAAGTGCTGAGCAATCCAGTCGCTCGGGTCTTCGTGATCGAAGCGGTAGGGTGTCTGGCGGTGTGCGAAGACATGCACGAAGGCGCGCCCATCGGGGTTCAGCCAGCCGCGCACACGCGCAAGCAGCGCGCGCCAATTCGACATGTGTTCGAACATCTCAACCGACACGATCCGATCGAACGTCCGTTGCGGATCGAAAGTATTGATGTCCGCGGTGCGCACTTCGAGGTTCCCGAAGCCGAGGGCCGAGGCTTGGCTCTCAATGAAGGCGCGCTGCGACGCGGAATTGGAGACGGCCAGGATGCGTGAGTGCGGGAACTGCCTCGCCATCCAGAGCGACAACGATCCCCACCCGCAACCCAACTCCAGAATGTCTTGCCCGTCGCTGAGGCCGGCGCGCTCGGCGGTTATTGCGAGGCTCGCGTCCTCGGCGGCGGCGAGCGTGTCGCCAGCGTCGGCGTAATAGCAGCAGGAGTACTTGCGCCGCGGACCGAGAACGAGCTCGAAAAAGGCGGCCGGGACTTCGTAATGCTGCGCATTGGCATCCGCCACGAACGAGGCGATCGGCTGGTCGCGCATTTCAGCAGCAAATCGCTGTGTCGCCTCCGGGTCGGCTTCAGCAAGCGCTCGGCCCGTGCGGCCAACGAGCGCCGCGATCCCATATCGCGTCACCGCATCTGGAAGCGAAACCCGATCGGCGGCTGTGGTCGCCAGTGCAGCAAGCTTCATTGGCTTTTGCCTTCCCTCGAGGGTGGAAGCGGAAAGAACGGGCTCGTTCTGCGCTGATAGGCCCGGAACGCGCTGCCGCGCGATCGCAGCATGTGCTCTTCGAGCGGCGGGATTCCTGAGACGTGCACCAACAGCCAGTACATGCAGACGGGTGCCACGAAGGCCAGCCAGCCCCAGGGGTAATCTCCTGAGAGATTGATCGCGAGCAGCGGCAAGGCGGTCCAGCCCAGCCACTCGAAGAAGTAGTTGGGATGGCGCGAATATCGCCACAGACCGACATCGCAAATGCTGCCGGCGTTTACTGGATTGCTGCGAAACCGGCGCAACTGCTCGTCGGCCACGGCCTCGCCAGCAAGCGCCACGAGCATGATCCCGATGGCGATGACGTCGCCGGCACGGATCATTGGATCAGGATTGTGCGCAGCAATCAGGAGGCCGGTCGCCAGCGGTATGCTGACGAGCGCCTGCTTCTGAAGCAGCCAGAACATTTCGGTTCGGGCCGACGGGCCCCATCCTCGGATGAGTTCGGCGTAGCGCGGATCATCGGTGATACCGGCGGTTCGGCGCGCGATGTGCAAGCCGAGGCGCAGTGCCCAGGCCGCCAGAAATGCGGCGACGATGAGCGCCCGCCACGATGGACCCGAGTTGCCGATCGGAGCGAGCGCTGCGGCTATGCCCACGCCACCGAGGCCAAACGTCCAGACTGTATCGACCCAGCCCGAGTTGCCGGTGCGCTGTTGAATGGCCCAGGCGAGCGTCATGACTGCGGAAAGCGCAATCGCAACGAGGATCAGCGCGACTATGAATGCTGATACGGTCATTACAATCGCACCAGTGGTTGAATGAGCCGTCCGAGCAAGCTGCGAAGCCTGATGGTTCCTTCCATGGCGACAAGGCAGATGCATTCTTCGCCGTCCTCGACGATCGGCGAATGCTCGACGCTGTCGTCTGCATCGTCGCAATCACCGGCGCCGAACCGGCCGCCCTCGTGACGGAAAGCGCCCTTCAGGATGACCGTCAGCTCGGTTCCCTCGTGCGTGTGCTGAGGCAGGTGCGTTCCCGGCGCAGCCCTGAGCAAAAAGACGCGCGACGTTCCTTTCTCAGGAAGCACCACGCCGCGCCAATAGACGCCTGGACCGATCCAGCGCCAAGGACCAAGCTCGTAGGACTCAAGAGCGCGCACTTTCACCGGGAGATCGTGCGCTGTCGGATGGCTTTTCGCGGGGCTCGCGGCCGCAGCATCCAGTCGGGCCATCGTGCGCTCGAACGCGCCTTGCGCAAGCGGTTCGGGCGGGGTTGAGACAAGATGGTCGCCGGCCATCGTCTCCATAGCGGACAAAAGGCGACGGCAGGAGGCACACATCTCCAGGTGCGCGGCAACGACGATGCGCCGCCCCTCATCGAGCGTGCCCGAAAAATACTCGAGCAGCGTGGCTTCCGTCGGATGATGGGTCGTCGTCATTCGACCTCTTCGAGCAGCGAGCGCAGGCGCTGAAACGCGAGCCTGATGCGTGATTTCACGGTTCCCAGCGGGATTTGGAGCAATTCTGCGATTTCGGAATGTGGTCGGCTCTCCAGAAAGGACAGCGTGATCACCTTGCGCTGGTCGGCCGAAAGCTGAGCGAGCGCGCGGCGTACTTTCTCTTCCATCTGCGTGGCGCCCACGATCGCTTCCGGGGCATCCACCTCCAGGGCTTCCAGCGCGAACTCGCTTGCGGTTCGATCCGCCCGCCGCGCCCGTCGCGCGGCGTCAATGCGCAGATTTTGCGCGATGCGGAAAATCCACCCGGAAGCATTGGCGCCGCCGGGATCGAACCGATTGGCCTTGCGCCAGACGGTCAGCATCGCCTCCTGCGCGAGCTCCTCGGCCTGCTCAGGGGAATCTCCGGCGCGCCGAAGCAGCGATTTGATGCGAGGGGCGAAGTAGGAAAAGAGTTCAGCGAACGCGGCGCGGTCACGATTTTCCGCCACGGCGACGATCAGCGCCGCGTGGTCACGACTGCCGGGCTTTGCGCTCTCGTCGGCCATGCGTCGGCGAAGGGTCACTCGTGCTGGAGGGAAACGTTGCCAGGCCAGAATATCGGGCCCGGACACGCCTAGAGGTACCACGCCTGTCGAAGCTATAGCGCGCATGTGGACAATAACGTCAACCCAAGCCGCGTGGATCACCTGGCCCGAAGTGATCCAAGCCTGTAAACCTGTCGTTACATGCCTAAAGGTCGCGTAAGCTGCCCAAGGGGGGCGGATGGTTCGGTCAACTCAAGCGCGCTTGCGGATAGCGGTCGTCGGGACCGGGATTTCTGGGTTGGCGGCAGCCTGGCTGCTGAGCCAGCGCCATGACGTTACCGTCTACGAGCAGGCGCCCCGCGCGGGCGGCCACAGCAACACCGTGGACGTGCCGGGCAAGGACGGGCCGATTGCCGTCGACACCGGCTTCATCGTCTACAACCCGCCGAACTATCCCAACCTCACGGCGCTGTTCGACCATCTCGGCGTCGCGACCAAACCCAGCGAGATGTCGTTCTCGGTCTCGCGCTGCGATGGGGCGCTCGAGTATGCCGGCACCAACCTTGCCGCGCTGTTTGCCCAGCGGACGAACATCCTGAAGCCGAGGTTCTGGGGGATGCTGTCCGACCTGCGCCGCTTCTACCGTGACGCGCCGCGCGACCTCGCGCTCGGCAAGCTGGGCGACCTCACGCTCGGGGAGTACCTGCGGCAGAACCGCTATGGCAGCGCGTTCCAAGACGATCACCTTCTGCCGATGGCAGCCGCCATCTGGTCGGCGCCGGCAAAGTCGATGCTCGACTGCTCCGCGGCTGCGCTCGTTCGCTTTTTCGAGAACCACGGCCTGCTGCTCATCAAAGATCGCCCGGAGTGGCGCACGGTGACCGGCGGCAGCCGAACCTATGTCGACAAGATGCTCGGCGGCTTGGACAGTGGCATTCGCCGCGATGCTCGCGTCGCATCCGTTGGCAACTCAGAGGCTGGTGCAGAGGTTGTACAAGCGAACGGCGAGAAGAGCTGCTTCGATCACGTCGTCATCGCAACGCACTCGGACCAGGCGCTGGCGATGCTGCGCGAACCAAGCTCCGAGGAGACCAGGCTGCTGAGTGCCATTCGCTACCGCGAGAACCGGGTCGTGTTGCACAGCGACAGCGACCTGATGCCGAAGCGGCGGGGCGTCTGGTCGAGCTGGAATTACGTGCACTCCGGCGCTTCGGCCGGCGGTACGGCTCAGATTACCTACTGGATGAACCGACTGCAGGGTCTGCCGACAGGACGGCCGCTGTTCGTCACGCTCGATCCGAGCCGTGAGCCCAAGAACCCGATCCATACAGAAATCTATTCACACCCGGTCTTCGATGCGTCCGCGCATCGCGCCCAGCGCGAGTTGTGGTCGTTGCAGGGACGGCGCAACATCTGGTTCTGCGGCGCTTACTTCGGCGCGGGCTTTCATGAGGATGGCCTGCAGGCCGGCCTCGCTGTGGCCGAGCAGCTCGGCGGTGTACGCCGGCCTTGGAGCGTGCCTGAGGAGTCTGCGCGCATATTCCGCGCCCCCGCCGCCCCTGCCCTCCTGCCGCAAGAGGCTGCATGATGGCGTCGTCCTGCATCTATAGCGGATGGGTCATGCACCGCAGGTTGCACCCGCGGCGGCATAGCTTCCGATATCGCGCCTGGTGGCTGCTGATCGACCTCGACGAGATCGACGCGCTGGACACGCGACTGCGGCTCTTTTCGCGCGGCCGGCGCAATCTCATATCGTTTCATGACGGCGACTACGGACACGATCAATCGTCTCTGCGCGCACAGATTACGCGACAGCTCAGCGCTGGCGGCATCGACTACGACGGCGGCCCGATCCGCCTGCTGTGCAGCCCGCGTGTCCTCGGTTACCAGTTCAATCCGCTCAGCATCTACTTCTGCCATCGCCGGAACGGCGAACTCGCAGCGACGGTCTATGAGGTCCACAACACATTCGGCGAGCGGCACAGCTATTGCCTCGCGGCGCCGGCCGACAGCTCCGGCGTCGTTCGCCAGTCGCGCGACAAGAAGTTCTACGTCTCTCCCTTCATGGGCATGGACATGCGTTACGATTTTCGCGTGATGCCGCCCGGCGAGACGTTGACCGTCGCCATAGCAGGCTCCGAGCACGGCCAGCCGCTTCTCAACGCGGTGCTGCAAGCAGAGCGGCAGGAATTGGACGACAGACGGCTGGCGTCATTGCTGGTTACGCATCCGCTGGTGACGCTGAAAGTCATCGCAGCCATTCACTACGAGGCCGTCCGACTGTGGTGGAAGGGCCTTACAATCCATCCCCACAGCGCCGCCCTCGACACGAAGCAGGAACTCGAGCGCAAGCATGTCTGACTTTGCCCATTTCGCGCGTGACGAAGAACGCTTGACGATTGCAGGACGCGCGTTGCGGAGGCTGGTGGGTCGCTTTCCGTCAGGAGATCTGACGTTACGGCTGCCGGGATGCAATCCGATACGTCTCGAAGGCGACCGACCGGGCGCGCGCGCAGAGATCGATGTGAAGCGCTGGCGCGCCCTCGCGCGTATCCTTTCGGGTGGCGACATCGGATTGGCGGCTGCCTATCGCTCGGGGGACTGGGACACCACCGATCTCGTCGCGCTGCTGACGTGGGGCATGGAGAACGAAGCCGCCATTGCGCGGGCTACGGACGGCAATGTGGTTTCGCGCCTCCTCAACCGCGCGCGGCACAACAAACGCGAGAATTCGCGCGCCAACAGCCGACGCAACATCTCCGCGCACTACGATCTCGGCAACGCGTTCTACGAGACGTGGCTGGACACCGGGATGAACTATTCCTCCGGCATCTATCAGTCACCTGTCGAGAGCCTTGAAAGCGCGCAAACGCGCAAGATCGACCGGGTGGGTGCGCTTTTGGATATTGCTGGTGGCGAGCGCGTGCTCGAAATCGGGTGCGGCTGGGGCGCGGTTGCCGAAAGGCTCATTGCTGCGCATGGGTGCACGGTGACGGGATTGACACTGTCCCAGGAGCAGCGGGCTTATGCGATGGATCGATTGAGCCGGGCCGGGCTTGCCGATGCAGCAGATATACGGCTGCAGGACTACCGCGACGTCGACGGGCGGTTCGACCGCATCGTGAGCATCGAGATGCTGGAAGCCGTGGGCGAGGAATATTGGCCGCAGTACTTCGCGAAGCTGCGTGATTGCCTCGCGCCGGGCGGCGTCGCGGTGCTGCAGGTCATCACCATCGCGCCGGAGCGATACGAGGCATACCGCCGACGGCCTGACTTCATCCAGTTGGAGATCTTTCCCGGTGGCGCTCTGCCTACAGGCGATATCATCGACGCGCAGGCCGCAGCCGCTGGGTTGTCCGTCACCGACCGCGAGACGTTCGGAGCCAGCTATGCGCGCACGCTGGCGGAATGGCGGCGACGCTTCAATGCGGCATGGCAGGACATCGCGCCGCTCGGCTTCGATGAGCCGTTCCGGCGCCTGTGGAACTATTACCTCGGTTATTGCGAGGTGGGGTTCAGCACGCAGGCGCTAGACGTTGCGCTATACAAAATCGAACACACACGAAGCTAGGCCGTCCCTCAAACCTTTCGCCGCGGCCGCCGTTAGTACGATACTGAATTCCACAGGAGGAGCGGACGTGAGCAACTGGGTGAGCATTCTGCCTTTTTTCGCGATTGTCGTGGCGGTGGGGCTCAGCGGCGCAATTTTCCGTCCCGGCCCCTGGTACGACACGCTCGACAAGCCCAGCTGGACCCCGCCCCCGTGGGCCTTCGGACCGGCTTGGACGGCGCTGTATATCATGATCGCCATTGCCGGTTGGATGGTCTGGCAGCAGGAAGGCTTCAGCTTTGCATTCGCGATGTGGTCGCTGAATATCGTTCTCAACGCTGCCTGGTCGTGGCTCATGTTCGGGAGACAGCGCATCGATCTGGCGCTTGCGGACGCGCTTGGCATGCTGGCGACCATCGTCGCGTTCATTGCCGCGACCTGGGAGAGCATTCCGGCCGCGGCCCTACTCTTCGTTCCGTACCTGCTTTGGGTCACATTCGCGACGGCGCTCACCTACTCGATATGGCAGCGCAATCGAGGCTGGCAGAGCGCGTAATACCGCGCTCACCGGAAACGCCGGGTGCTCGGACACCAACCAGACTGCTGAACACGTTAGCCGGTGGGCTCGGCAGCTTTGATCGGCCGCAGTTCAACAAGATTGCTGACCGGCGGAGCGGGTTCCGGCTGCACAACCGCCGCGATTGACGGCGTTGCGACGACGACCGGCATTTCAGCTGCGATATATCTCTCCGCGAGCGTGCTTCGCATCATCGCGTAGACGATCAGTCCAAATGCGAGCGCGAGCAACAGCAGCGCGGCAGGTCCGTTGAGGGTGGCCGTGCCCAGGGTGCCGAGCATTTGCAGACTAAAACCGATCACGAGAAGGCAGGCGCCAACGCGCATGTCCAAGCGCTGCTCGAGCTGCGATAACTGAGTGCCTTTTTCGCTGGCGCCAGCCTGGAGCGGCAGAGCGGCGAAAACCGACTGGCAGAGCATCGCTGCCGCCGCCAGGGCGTACACGATGCCAGCAACGGCCAAGAGCTTCGTATCGGATTGAAAAATCATTGCTGTCTCCCGAACTGACGGCACTCCCCAACTGCAATCTGAGCCTCCTACGAGCGGCTCTTGAGCGCAAGTCGTCTCGCGCTATGCGAAGCCATGTCGATACAAAAAGTGCCGGCTCCACTGGAGAACCGGCAGCAAGTTTGGACGACATTCGAGCCGGGGAGCGGATACTCGGCGGATCGAAAAGCACCGTGGGGACGGTGAAGTCGTACGATATAATTGCCGCCCATTTCTGTCAATGTTTCTTGACAGCCAATCCACGCCAATGCGCGTTTAAATCGGCGGCAAACTCAGTAACGTTTGGTGTCGCCCATCGCAGAGTGCGGACCTCCGAGGCCGTTCAAGATCAGAATGGCAACGGCAGGCGCGATGAGTATCCAAGACCAAATGAGCATACCTATCGACATCGGCATTCTCCATTTCAAGCGTGCCCCGCGTCGACGGTTCGTTCCTTCCGAACGTAATCACCTATGAAAATTATAACGCTCGGCGAGCGGTCAACGAACGCCGCGCGGTGAAGTTCCATCACGCGCTCGGCGCGCGGCCAGTCCGTCACGGCTGGCTTTGGTGAACGGCCAGCTCGGGATGATGCGCGTTGCGATGCAGGCGGTCACTCGTCACTGTCTCGCCTCTCGGCGCGATCCTTGCGGACCTCGCGTCGGATGCGCACCAGTTCCCAGACGCCCAATGCGAGAACCACGCCGAACACAAGTGCCAGTTCGATGACGCCGAAGTGCTCCTGCACCGCCGCCGCCGATCAGACCTGCCCGCCAACGATGGGTATTTTCTGCTCGCGGCCGAGCGCGGCGAATACCGCCTCTACGATGCCGCGCGCATCGAGCCCTGCCGCCGCGTACATCGCGTCAGGCTTGTCCTGGTCGATGAAGATATCGGGAAGGAACAGCGCGCGCATGCGCAGCTTTCCGTCGAGCAAAGCCTCGCGGCTGAGCACCTGCATCACATGGGCGCCGAAGCCACCGATGGCGTTCTCCTCTACTGTGACCAGCACCTCGTGATGGCGGGCAAGCTGACGGAGGAGCCCGATATCGAGCGGCTTTGCGAACCGCGCGTCGGCGACCGTCGTTGAGAGGCCAGCCGCAGCGAGCTGGTCCGCCGCCCGCAAGCACTCCTGCAGACGACTACCGAGCGACAGCAGCGCAACGGCTGAGCCTTCACGCAAAATGCGTCCTTTGCCGATCTCGAGCGGAATGCCTTCGGGCGGAAGCGCGATGCCGACGCCCTCGCCGCGCGGATAGCGGATTGCGGAAGGGCCATCGTCGTGAGCTGCAGCGGTCGCCACCATGTGGCGCAACTCCGCCTCGTCGGCCGCGGCCATGATCGTCATGCCCGGCAAGCAGCCGAGATACGTGACGTCGAACGAGCCGGCGTGCGTCGGGCCGTCCGCGCCGACAAGGCCGGCCCTGTCTATGGCGAAACGCACCGGCAGCTTCTGTATCGCCACGTCATGCACGATCTGGTCGTAGGCGCGCTGCAGGAAGGTGGAGTAGATGGCGGCGAAGGGTTTCATGCCTTCCGCTGCCAAGCCGGCAGCGAACGTAACCGCGTGCTGCTCGGCAATGCCGACATCGAAAGCACGGTCTGGAAACTCGCGCGCAAAGATATCGATGCCTGTTCCATCCGGCATGGCGGCGGTGATGCCGACAATGCGATCGTCCTTGCGGGCCTCGGCGGCAAGTGCCTCGCCAAAGACCTTGGTGTACGACGGCGCTTTGGCCTTGGGCTTTTCCTGCGCGCCGCTGACCACGTTGAATTTCACAACGCCGTGGTATTTGTCGGCGGAATCCTCGGCGAACTTGTAGCCCTTGCCTTTCTTCGTCACGACGTGAACGAGGATCGGTCCCTGCTTGGTATCGCGCACGTTCTTCAGGACGGGAACGAGTTGGCGCAGGTCGTGGCCGTCGATCGGGCCGACATAGTAGAAGCCCAATTCTTCGAAGAGCGCGCCACCCGACCAATAGGTGCGCGATAGCTCCTCGATGCGCGCCGCGCGCCGCTCCCACTGCTTGGGAAGGCGCTTGGCAAGCTGCTTGGCGATATCGCGCAGGTGCAGATACGTCCCGCCAGAGGTCGTGCGCGCCAGATACCTTGAAAGAGCGCCGGTCGGCGGCGCAATCGACATGTCGTTGTCGTTCAAGATGACGATGAGGCGAGCGTCGCGCGCACCAGCGTTGTTCATGGCTTCGTAGGCCATGCCAGCGCTCATTGCGCCGTCGCCGATCACGCTGATGACGTTGTTCGTCTCGCCCTTGAGGTCGCGCGCGACGACCATGCCGAGGCCAGCCGAAATGGAGGTCGAGGAATGGGCGGCACCGAATGGGTCGTATTCGCTCTCGGCGCGCTTGGTGAAGCCGGATAGGCCGCCGGGTTGCCGCAAGGTGCGAATGCGGGAGCGTCGCCCAGTCAGAATCTTGTGGGGGTAAGCCTGGTGACCGACGTCCCAGATCACGCGGTCTTTCGGGGTGTCGAAGACCCAGTGCAAAGCGACAGTCAGTTCGACGACGCCCAGTCCGGCGCCAAGATGCCCGCCGGTGATCGATACAGCGTTGATCGTCTCCTGGCGGAGTTCCTCGGCAAGCTGAGGCAGGGCGTCTTCAGGCAGAAGACGCAGCTCTGAGGGATCAGCGACGCGATCCAGCAAAGGGGTTCTGCTGGGGACGTACGTATTTTCATCGATTTTTTTCACGATCTCACCTGCGCTCTTCCGGCGGCCAAGTCGTAGTTCGTCAGTTGGGCGTCGCGTTCGGCTTCGGCACGCCGCTGCAGCCGATCGAACAGATCGATCACCCAGATTGCTCGCCCGTGGAGATCCCACCAGCGCAGCGCAACTTCCGGCGCGGAGGGACGAGGCGATGCCGCCACGGCGTCGGCCAGAAAGCGGGCCTCGGCCAGACAGGGCGCGCGATCGGGCAGCGGCTCGCCCGGCAGAGCGAACGCGGCGCGCGCCAGCATCGGCAGTTTGCGCGAGGTCGGCACGACCGCCCGCTGCGAAATGGAATCCATGTCGCGCCGGCGTACCTCGTTGCCGATCTCGGCATAGAGCAGACGCGCAGCCCGAATGCCGGGACGGCAGGCGCGCGGAAGGCCGGCGATACCGGTTTCGGACCTTGCGTAGAGTGCATCAGCGGCAGCGAGCAGACGTTCGATGATGCTGCCCAGCGCCGGCGTGAATACCGGGCGCGCGAGCCAGCCATCGGGGTCTATTCCAGCTTCCCGCATCCAGTTGCCGGGAATGTACAGCCGTCCTGCACGCGCATCCTCGCCCACGTCGCGAGCGATGTTGGAGAGCTGCATGGCAATGCCGAGATCGGTCGCGCGTGAAATCAAACGCGGCTCGCGCACGCGCATGATGACGGCCATCATCGCACCCACGGTTCCCGCCACACGCGCTGCGTAGTCGGTCAGATGCGTGAGATCCTCGTAACGCCTGCCCTGTGCGTCCCAGGCCAATCCCTCGATCAACGCTTCGGGCAGTTCACGCGGCATCGCGAACGAGGCAACCGTCAGCGCGAATGCGCGGTCGATCGGATCGTCGCCTGGCTCACCACGATACGCGCGGTCGAGACGGCGACGCAGCTCGTCTATCGCGCCAAGACGGCCTCCATCGACATCGATAGCGTCGTCCGCGAGCCGGCAGAACGCATAGAGAGCCGATGCTGGCTCGCGGACTTCGCGCGGCAGGAGGAAGGAGGCCGCATAGAATGTGCGTGAACCGTCGCGCAGCAGCGTTCGACAGGCGGCCATGTCCGCCACTCGACTAGCGCGGATGTCGTCAAGCGAAGGCAGCTGCATCAGGGACCACCGTATCAAGAATTCGTGCGGAGGAGAGGACGCCGGGGACGCCGGCACCGGGGTGCGTTCCAGCACCCACGAGATACAGACCGTCGACGTCCTCGCTGCGGTTCTGCGGCCGGAACCAAGCGCTCTGCGTCAACACCGGCTCCAGGCCAAAGGCGGCGCCTTTGTAGGACAGGAGGCCGTCCTGGAAATCGAGCGGCGTCATGATGCGTGATGTGACGACGTGCTGCTCGAAACCGGGGAGTGCGATCCTGTCGAGCACCTGCGCGACCGATTGCCGATACCTCTCGGCGAGGGCGGTCCAGTCTGCGCCGCCGTCGAGATGGGGGACGGGGGAAAGCACGTAAAAGCAATCGCAGCCGCGCGGCGCGAGGGAGGGATCCGTCGCGGTCGGGCGATGCAGATAGAGGCTCATATCGGGCGCGAGGATCTTCCGGTCGAAGATGTCTCGCAGCAACTCGCGATATCTGGGGCCGAGCAGGATCGTATGATGCGGCGTGTCGGGATAGGTCCGCGACGTCCCGAAGTACCAGACGAAAAGCCCCATGGAATAACGAGCGCGGTCCAGTTTGCGATCCGTCCAGCGACGGCGCACCTCAGCAGGAAGCAGGTCGCGATAGGTCGAGGCAGAATCCGCGTTGGAAACGACGATATCGGCTTGGATCAACTCGCCGGATGTCAGGCGAACGCCCGTTGCCCGGCGGCCGGCCAAGGTGATTTCGCGCACCTGAGAATGATACCGGATCTCGCCGCCCTGCCCTTCGATCAGCTGCACCATTCCGGCGATGAGCTGTCCCATGCCGCCCATCGGGAAATGCACGCCCCAGCGGCGCTCCAGAAACGCGATCAATCCGTAGATCGAGGTCACGTTGAACGGGTTGCCGCCGACGAACAGCGGATGGAAGCTGAGGATGAAGCGAATGCGCGGATCGCGGACGTACTTCGACGCCAAACCATAGACGCTGAGATAGCTCTTGAGCCGGACGAGCTCCGGCAGAACGCGCAGCATGTCGAGCCACGATGTGAACGGGACATGGCCGAGTTTTTCGAAGCCGACTTTGTAAATGTCCTCGGAGAGCGCCATGAAGCGCTCATAGCCGGCGACGTCGGACGGTGAGATCCTGGCGACCTCGGCGCGCATGGCCTCCAAACCGCCAGAGCAATCGATCGTCTCGCCGTCGTCAAACCTTATCCGGTAGAAGGGGTCCAGTCGGCGCAGATCGATGTCATCCGACAGCTTGCGCCCGCAAAGGCTCCACAGCTCCTCGAAGAGAAATGGCGCGGTGACGATCGTCGGGCCGGCATCGAACGTGAAGCCGTCCTGCTTGAATACGCGCGCCCGGCCGCCGGGCTGGTCCAGCGCCTCCAGGATCGTGACGCGATAGCCTCTCGATCCGAGCCTGATGGCAGCTGCCAGTCCGCCGAAGCCGCTACCGATAACAACCGCATGCGGTCGCCGCTCGATGCCGGAATTGTCCAGTCTGCGCTCGCGACTGAGTGTCAACATAACTTGACATCTAACAGTGTCCGCGCGTGCCATGCAAGCTTGATTGCGCGTTCGGATCACGCATTTCCGCAACCCTCGCTGCGGCCCGGAAAATGATGTCCGCGACGGCTGCCGGGTTTTCCTCGTGGGCCAGATGCCCCAGGCCCGGGATGACCTCGATCGTCGCCTTTGAGGTGAGCCTGGTGATCGTCTTGGCGTCGTCGGGCGGAACCGACCGGTCGTTATCGCCCGTGATGAGGACGAGCGGGCAATCGAGCTTCGGCAGGTCGCGCAGGAGCGTCGTCAGGTCCCAGTTCGCCATCATGCCCAGCGCGCCCGCGACGTGATCGGGGCTCCGGAACAGGCGCCGATAATATTCGATCCCGGCGGCGTCGAGATTAGAGCCCGTGCCGCGGATCAGGCGCTCTACCGTTCCGACGCTACCGGCACGCCATGAAGCAATCCGTGGCACCAGAGGGTTTACCGCAAGCAGCTTGGCGAGCGGAGAGAACAGCTGCCCGATCCGGCTATCGAACGGCAACAATGCGCCATTCACGGCAACCAACAGCTCGGCCGGCAGACGTTTATCGAGACTCGCACGTGTCAGCACCGCGGCGCCGGCCGAATGACCGACGGCAATCGAAGGCCGGATGCCAAGCGTGTCCATCAGATCGCAGATGCCCGCCGCCATGCCCGGCAGCGATAAACCACTCGCCTTCGGCATCTGCGTAAATCCGTGCCCGGGAAGATCGGGCATCACGACGGTGTAGGACTTGGCGATAAGCGGCGCGAGGCCGCGCCAGGAATGCGTCGAGGCACCGGTGCCATGGACGAGCAGCGCCACCGGACCGCTGCCGAGCTGCTGCACGTGCCACGTCAGTCCGGACGATTGAACGAACCTGCTCGCTTCGTGGTTCGGCCAATCGTGCGCCTCGCGCCTCCAGTCGAGGCGCGTGCTCACGGCACGCCTCGTCGCTGCGAGCGCACCAGGCGCGACACGCCGTCGGCATCAGCGCGCGGCAGTGGGAAATACTTGCCGCCCATTGCCTCGGCGAGGCGTGCGTTCTGAGGTTGCGGTGTTCGAGAGGTGTCGATGACGAGCGCCTGGACCGCTGTCTCCTTTACCAACTTCGCGACCGCCAATGCGTCCGCCTCGGCTGCGCCGCGCCCGGGCTTGCCGTTGCGGTCGAGGTTGGCGTGCCCATCGGTCAAAAGGACCAGGCTCGGTGTTTGGCCTTTGCAGCGGAGCGTATCCGCGAGCGATGCCGCTGCCTCGAGACCGGCCGCGAGGGGCGTGCCGCCGCCGCCGGGCATTGCACCCAGATTGCGCTTGGCGCGCGCCAACGAACGGGTCGGCGGCAGAAGGAGTTCGGCGCCACGTCCTCCGAAAGATATGAGGGCGACCTGATCACGCCTGACGTAGCAGTCGGCCAGCAAGAGCTCCACAGCACCCTTCGCCTCGGCAAGTCTGTGGAGCGCCGAGGAACCTGACGCATCGACGACAAATATGGTCGTCGCCTGCGCGCGCTGCTTCATCCGCTTGATGCGGAAGTCGTCAAACCTGATGTCGATGCGGTCTGCGGCCCGGGGGCGCTCGCGGCGCCTCAGCGCTTGCCACGGCGCCGCGGCGCGCAGCGTTTCGACAATGCTCAGGCGCGTTCGCGAAGATGGACGTCCGCGCCGAACGCCTTGCGCCCGGCCACCGCTCGTCGACTTGGTGGGCTTGCCGGCTCGACCGGGGGGTGGCGCGCCGTTGCGCCGGCGATCCGTCGCTTGCAGTTGCGCCAGGAGGCCGGGCGGGATGCTGGCGAGCGCGGCGTCGACCACGATATCCTGAACCTGGCCCGTTCCTTCATCCGCTGCGTCACGGGTTGCCGGCTCGGCGGCCTGCTGATCCGGCTGTTGCTGCTGCGCCTCTTCGGTCTCCTGCTCCATCGGCAGGCGCGTTGCGCGTGGTGCAAGAACCAGTTGAGCGGCGATGGCGGCATCGTCGGCCGTCACGTTGCTTCGGCCTGCCAAGGCGGCGGCAGCGCGGGCGACACGCACGGCGAGCAACGACGCATTAAGCGACAGCGCGCCGACTGCGACGGCTGCTGCGCACAGAGCCTCGACGATCGCGTCACTTACACCGACACCCGCCATTTGTTCGCGCGCCTGGCGCACGTCGGATGGCTCGTAGCTGGAGACAAGGTCAGCAGCGGTGCAGCCGTCCAACGACAGGTGGCACGCCACGCGGTCGAGTATGGCGGCCGGAGGCCGTTCCTCGACTCCATGCGCCTCGTCGAATACGACGAGGCCAAGGCGTGACGGGAACCGCGCTGCGAATCCGTCGCGCTCCAGCAGCAGTTCCTGTCGGTCGATAGCACTCGTGATGCGCGCGGCTGAAAGCGCCGACATGCGCTCGGCCATCGGCAGCACGATCAATCCGCCGTCCACCTGACTGAGGATGCCGGGCTCGGAGATCGGGCGTCCCGCCGCGAGCGTCGCAACCAGGTCGAGGCCGCCGAGCAAGCGCTCGTCAGGGCAATTCAGCGGCAAGTGCCGGAGCCGCGAATCCGATGGCAGCAGGCGAACCAGCAGCTCCATCCATCTGTCGCGCAGCCCGCCGGCGCTCGCCTTGATGACGGCGCCTCGCGTGCCGATCGGATCCACAGCGACGATGGCCGCAGCCAGTGCGGGCGTTACCGTTCTGGCAGCGCTGTCATGCACCGGACAGCTCCGAGATCGCCCGATCAATACGGGCGCTGGAGCCGCTGTCATCGAGCGGGTTGCGACGGAGCCGATGTCTCAAGGTTGCCGGCGCAGCCCGGGTGATGTGCGTGAGGTCGACCTCGCCGCAGCCTTCCAACGCCGCGAGTGCCCGGGCGGCGCGGACGAGAGTGAGCTCGCCGCGCAGGCCGTCCGTTCCCATGCGCATACAGATTTTCGTCGTATGCTCGATCATCGCATCTGGAACGACAATCTGCGCGATCAGCCGGCGCGCGGTTTCGATCTGCGCACGGACGCGCTCTTCCTCCGGCAACCAGGTTTCCAGGAATTTCGCCGGTGAGCGCTCAAACGCGTCGCGCCGACGCACGATCTCGACGCGGGTGGCGACGTCGTCCGGGGTCGTGACCTCGACCGAGAGACCGAAACGATCGAGCAGCTGCGGGCGCAGCTCGCCCTCCTCCGGGTTGCCGCTACCGATCAGCACGAAACGTGCGGGGTGGCGAACACTCAAACCTTCGCGCTCGACGACGTTCTCGCCGGACGCCGCAACATCCAACAGCAGATCGACGAGATGGTCCTCGAGCAGGTTGACCTCGTCGACGTAAAGGAAGCCGCGATGGGCCCGCGCCAGAAGACCGGGCTCGAAGTGTTTCTCGCCGCGCGTCAGCGCGCGTTCCAGATCGAGCGCACCGACGACGCGATCCTCGGTGGCACCGAGAGGCAGATCGACCATCGGCACCGGAACCAGTTCACTTGGAAGCCTGCCGGCGCGACCGCGCTCCTGGCATTCCTCGCAACCCGAACCGTTCGCACCGGGATCGCAGTGATAGCGGCATCCGGTGACGACTCGCATGGGTGGAAGCAGGTTCGCGAGACTTCGCACGGCCGTCGACTTGCCGGTTCCCCGGTCGCCGAACACCAGGACGCCGGAGATGGACGGATCAACCGCGACCATCAGCAGCGCCAACTTCATCTCATCCTGGCCGATGATGGCGGTGAAGGGGTAAAGCGCGCGCATGGACCCTCGCTCAGGCGCAACTTCTAGGTTTCAGCTCGCTCATCGTGTCGAGCCTCTCGGGAAGCTTAAAGCGAACACTTTCGCGGCGACCGTCGAGCTCCTGCACCGCCAGCGAGCGGATTGTGGAGAGATGCCGCAACGCATCTTCGATCAGGCACTCCGGTGTCGAAGCGCCCGCGGAGATTCCAAGACGCCTTACGCCATCGAGCCAGGTTGGATCGATGACGGCGCTGCTCTCGACAAGGTGGCTGGGCACACCGGCGCCTTCTGCGATCTCGCGCAGACGGTTGGCGTTGGAGCTGTTTGGAGATCCGAACACGAGGATGCACTCGACCTGCTTGGCAAGCTCGAGCACGGAGTTCTGCCGGTTCTGCGTGGCGTAGCAGATATCGCGCGTATCTTGGCCGACGATGAGCGGAAAGCGTCGCTTCAGCGCCCGGATCGTATCTTGGGTGTCAAAAAGACTTAGCGTCGTCTGCGTGACATAGGCGACGCGGGAAGGATCCCTCACCGACAGCGCTGCAACCTCAGCCGGGCTCTCGACGACGTGCAGGTTCTCGCCAATCTGGCCGCTCGTTCCTTCGACCTCCGCATGCCCGCGATGGCCGATCAGCACCACGTCGTAGCCGGCATCGGCGTAGCGGCGCCCTTCGTTGTGAACCTTGCGAACGAGCGGACAAGTTGCGTCGATAACATCGAGGCCGCGCTCTTCGGCCGAATTCTCGACCGCCGGTGACACGCCGTGAGCGCTGAATATCGTCGTGGCGCCGCGTGGAATGTCGTCTACATCATCGACGAACTTTGCGCCGCGCGCGCGCAGGCGCTCCACCACGTGGTGATTGTGCACGATCTCATGGCGTACGTAGACAGGTGAACCATGCAGGTCGAGCGCGCGCTCGACGATCTCGATGGCCCGCACAACTCCGGCGCAGAACCCTCGCGGTCTCGCCAAGATTACACTGAGTTGTGTCAAGTTTCCTGACATGCCCCTCTATAGCACCCGCACGAAGGGCTCGTCACCCGCAAATTGTCGGAGCCCAACAGAGGAGCGCGCGACCACGGTCGAGATGGCCGACGGACGCATTCGGGGATACAGACGGGCGTGAATGCCGGCGCAGAAAGGCGGGCAGCGTCGGCCGGCGCGCCGCGCGCGTGCTTAGTGGCGGGTCTCGGAATTGCCGTCCGGGCTCAGTTCGACGAGGAGCTGCTGCAAACGCTGGAGAGCTTCCGTAAATTCAGTCGAGCTGCAGATATTGGCCTTCCACAGGTCGCCGACGAGGCGCGCTGCCGGTGCCACGAGCGTCTGGAAGATCGTCTCCAGCGTTTCGCCTCGGCCGCGCACGAGTTCGACGTACGACGCGGCAAGCTTCACGTCCTTTTGAAGCACCAGCCCTGCCAATTCCGACACGCGATCCTCGAACGAGGTGAGCATTGGCTGGGCGGAGGGCTTTACGCCCTGCGCTGCCGGCGGGACGGCATGAGCAAGCAAGAGCCGCGGAATGATTTCGTTCTCAATTGCGCGCGTGAGCTGTTCGAGATCGACCTTCTTCCGTTCCGCGCTCCGCGGCTGATACGAACCGATATGAGCTGGAACGGAGGGGCTGCGCCGTCCCGGCGCAACGCGCAGCCATTGCGTCGCCAGAGAAGCGACCTTGACCTCCCAATCGTCCAGCTCGAGCGGCTTTACCGTGTAGGCATCGGCGCCAGCACGGAACGAGTCGTCGATATCGCGCGGATGAGATGACGTCGTCAGCACGATGACGGGGACTTCACGGTCAGGGTCGCGTCTGCGAAACGCCTTCAGCACCTGTCGGCCGTCGACCCCTGGAAGATTGAGGTCGAGCAGCACAAGCGAGGCCTTTTCAGCGAGGGGACAGCTGTCGCGGTTGAGCAGGTCCATCGCCAACTTGCCGTTCGCACAGCGCTCGAGCGGATTGCTAATGCCCGCTGACTTCAGCGCGAACTGCAATGCGATGAAGTCGGTGTCACTGTCTTCTACGGCGAGAATTGTTCCGCTGCCAGGCGCCATCACGGAGTCTCCGGACTTAGGGTAAAATAGAATGTCGAACCTTGGTCGACCTCAGATTCGACCCACAATTTCCCGCCGTGTCGCTCAATCGTCCGCCGAGCGATCGTCAGCCCAGCGCCATTACCACCACCGAATTTATCCTTATCGTGCACCCGTCGAAAGATCTCAAATATGCGATCGGTGGACTCTTCCGAGATCCCAATACCGTTGTCGCGGACATAATAGCGCGGCGGGTTGGCATCTTCTACGCCAATCTCAACCCAGCGTTCTTCCTTATCGTTGTACTTGAGCGCGTTCGAAATGAGGTTCGTGAGGACTTCGCGGATGCGAACCCGGTCGCAGATTGCGCTGCCCAGCGGCGCGGGACGGCGCAAGTCCGCCCCCGTTTCATTCAGCAGCCGCCGGCACGGAACGAACGCCTCGTCAACGAGCGCATCGAGGTTGGTGGGCTCCAGGACGAGTTCGACGCGGCCAGTACGGGAATATTGCAGTAGCGATTCAATGAGATCGTCCATGCGGCGGGTCAGCTTCAGGATGGTGTCGACCTGCTCCATGGAAGCGTCGCTCAGCTCAAGCTCCTTGCCGCGCTTCAGGAAGCTCGCCATGTGGTGAACGCCGCGGAGTGGTTCCTTGAGATCGTGCGAGGCAACGTACGCAAAGCTGTCGAGTTCCTCATTCGCCTGCGACAGGCGCTGGTTGATCCGCTGGATCTCCTCCGCGCGGCTGATGATGATGTCCAAAATCGCCTGGCGGAGATTGGCTACCGCCTCTTTCTCGCTGCGCTTCCAGGGCTCGGAGCGGCCGAGGACGCTTTCCTTCCACAGCGCGAACGAGTTGCGGGGCTGGAGGCGCAGTTCGCCTTCCGCCTCGCTGATTTTCACGGGCTTCTTGGGATCGCCCGCCCAGTTCACCACTTCGATCTGCTCCGGCCGGAACCAGATCAGGAATTCGGGGCTCTTTGTCGAGACGCGTGCCGACAAGATGCCGCTGCACACGCTCTTATACTGCGCCGCAGCAGGAAACATCTCCGGAAGACGATCCGTGTTGAACACCAGCTGGTTCTGCGTCGAAAGCCAGGCAGCCAGCTCGATAACGTCATTCCTCGAGGGCGTAGCGCCGAGCAGCGAGACGCGCCCTTCAGAGACGACCGCGGCGCCTTGCGCGGGCAACAGCGACAGCAGGGTCACGGGGGCGTCAGGCGAGCCAAGGCACGCGTGCAGGTTGGGATCCCGACACAGCGCTTCCACGAGCTGGTCGGTGACCGCCGTCATGTGGAGACGCTGGGAGTAGCTCTCGGCGTTTTCCTTGCCGGCCATCAGCATGGACAGCATGTGCGCAAGGAACTCGGCCGCCATCCGCGCCTCGTAGGGCACGTGGCGTGGGCCACTGTGATGCATGGCCGAAATCAGGCCCCATAGCTCCCCCTCTTTCATCAGAGGCATCACCATGGTGGAGTGCACACCCATGTTCTTGAGATAGCCCGTGTACATCGCCGAGACGCTGCGCAAGATCGCGTAGCTCATGTCGACGGGTCGTCCGGTGACGGGATTGGTTTCAGGAACGAGCCGCGCCTGCACGTAATCGACGTCGGGCAGATGGCGCAGCCAGCTGAGCCCGAAAAGCCGTCTCGCCGGTGCCGGTATGTCCGTTGCCGGATAGTGCAGTCCGAGGTACGGCTCGAGCGTATCGCATTTCGCTTCGGCGACGACCTGACCGCTGCCATCCTCGGCAAACCGGTAGGCCATCACCCGGTCGTAACCAGTGAAACTGCGTATCCGCTGGACAGCCAGATCGAAGCAATTCTGGACACCGCTCGTGGCTTCGAGCATGGCGATGGTTTCGCGCACCTGCGAATAAAGATGCGCGGTGGGTTCGCTCGGCTGGCTCGATATCACCTCAAGCTCGAGAATGAGCGCGCCGTCGCAACGGTGAGCGAAGATGTTGACGCCCATGGCCGAGCCGGCGAACGACTCGCGCACTACGTGCACGGGGCCGTTCTCGAGCGACATCCGGTTCAATTGCTCCAGCATCTCGGGAGCGCGCGGTCCGAACACTTCCTCAATGTTCTTACCCAGCAAATCAGCGGCTGGCCGCCCGATAAGCGCCGCGCAGTTTTCGCTCGCCTGACGGATGATATAGCCGGCCTCGTCCACGATGAGCATTGCTCCGTGGCCCTGGATGGCCCCCGGATATTGCACAAGCTCGCGGTCGCAGTTCGACAGATCGACGTTTTTCGCGGTGATCAGCGCGTGGCCATGCATGGTGTCGGCGCGCGACATGGCGTTATCGCCCCGCCGGCGGGCCGGCACGGACGACAACGGCCGATAAACGCCGTGACGGGCGCATAGGCATGTCCTCCTCGCTGCCCTCTTGACGGGGCTCCGGACATGGTCCTAGGCATTCGGCCCCGTGTCAAGCCGACTGCACGCATGGAAGCGTCGTCTCGGCCGGCCATGGCAGAGCACGAATAAACATGTGGAATGCCATTCCACCCGCCTGCCGGGGCGTCGGGCATCGACTACTTCACCTCGTATCGTCGGCTCCTTTTCTCTTGTCCGTTGACAACCCCTCGGTAGCGCCATCGCGGCATCCGGAAAGGCAGCATCATGCGCACAACCGGGCTGACCAGACGGTCCAGCGAAAGGCTCTCGTGCACGGCCTGAACTGGCCGGCCTAAGAGGTTCGTCGCGATCAGGGACCGCGCATAGAACGGGGTGTCTTCTAGAGTTGCAGTCACTTTTGGTGACGTCCCGGTATCGCTGCGCGTCGCGCGACTCACAAGCCAGCCGGTACGGGGAACGGAGCGCGACGGCGGTGGTGCGAAGCGGCTGACCTCACCAGTTTCTGCGATATGCAGTGCAAGCGAATGCTCGCTGCCATCCCGCCGCTCGACGTCGTAGAGGATCGCGGTACCGTTTTCGACATGCGCGCGCGACCAATGCCAACGGGAGAACGCACGCTCCAGTGGCTCGTCGCCGTAATTGCAATCGAGATAGCTCGTTCCCTGCCACTTCATCGGTGGATGCTGGAGATCCACGGTGATGCGGGCGCGCGGCGCTAGGGGACGCCACATGTGGCGTCCGTGCTGATCGAGTTTTTCGGCGTGCTCGCTCAGAGGGCCGGTTTCCAAATGCAGGCGTCCGGTGAGCCGCGACGGGAACGGCACCGTTCGCTCATCGAAGGAAACAGTCAGCGCCGATCCGTCCCACGACAGGCTGCTCGGACCGATGCCGAGTGAGGTCGCATCGCGACGCAGGTCGGAACGCGTGCGCTCGGTCATGGCCCAGCGCTTGCCGCCCTTCCCATAAATAGCGACGTTCATTGCGCAGTGGTTGTCGGGATCGCCGCGCCCATTGCGCCTTGCCAGAGCGTAATACGGAGAGAATACGCTTCCGATGAAGGCGATGATCGTCAGTGCATGAGCACCGTCATCGCTGATCGCGTCTATGTACCACCAGACATAACCGCCCTGCGGGACGATCCTGTCGAAGCCAGGCCCTGGACGACCTGGGCTGCCGCCAGGCGCCCCGAAATCGCTGCCATCGGAACTCCGGGCCCCGGATGCGTGCAACCTCCGGCCAGATAGAGCCCCGGAATGCTCGTCGTTGCCGTCGGACGCGTGAACGACGCGTTCCAGCCGTGCGAGGCCTGGCCGTAGAGCGCTCCCCCGGACCCCGGAAACATTCGCTGGAAGTCCGTCGGCGTCGTCGCGACCGACATTTCCGGCCGCACCGTTATTTGCGCTCCGCACCGCTCGAGGAGGGCCAACGCTCTCTGCAAACATTGGTCTTTCTCCGACTGATTGAAGTTGTAGCGGTCGCCCACCGGCGGCGCGTTGACGATAAAGAACAGCCGCTCCTCGCCGGACGGCGCTGCATCGCCGCTCGCGTCGCGGTCGTGCGCGCAGACGTAGACAGTGGGCGCCCGAGGCACACGGCCTTGCCGCAGGATGTCGTCGAATTCGGCCTTGTAGTCGGACGAGAAGAAGACGTTGTGGCGCTTCAAGGGGAAGCCCTCGGTCTTCGCAACCAGCGACCAGGTCATCGCCGACAGGGACCGCGGCGCGGCTTTTCCACCGACCGCGCGCGCCGCATCACCGCCGAGCAGCCCTCTCGCCAATGCCGCCGGATCGGCGTTGACGACCACCGCGTCGCACGGAACCTCTTCGCCGTCCGCGAGGCGCACGCGCGCCGCACGGCCGCCCTCGACGACGATCTCGGACGCCTTGCTGGCATAGCGTATCGTCGCGCCTTTACGGGCCGCCAAGTCCGCCAGAGCCGCCGCAAGGCGATGCATGCCACCGTCGACCAGCCAGACGCCCTCACGTTCGACATGAGCGACGAGCATCAGCGTCGCCGGCGCCTCGAACGGGGATGATCCGCAATAGGTTGCATAGCGCGCGAACAGCTGGCGCAGGCGCGGATCGTGAAAATGCTTGCCGAGTGCGGACCAAAGGGTCGTGAAGGGGGAAATCCGCCAGAGATCGCCGAGGCCGGTCAGGCCGGCGTTGAGGGCGAGCGAGGCCGGACTGGGCTTCCCCGAAAGGATGAACGACTTTTCCAGCGTTTCGTATGTCGCCTGAGCGCGGCTGCAGAATTCCACAAATCGGCCCGCTTCCCCGGCACCTGCAAATCGGCCGATCTCGTCTGCGGATCGCTCGACATCGCAAAACAGATCGAGGCGCTCGTCCTTCGACCAGGCATGGCGGGCCAGCACATCGGCCGGCCGCAAGCCGAGATGATCGGCGATGTTTTCCCCTGACTCGGCGAAGATCTCGTCGAACACCCAGCGCATCGTGAGCACGGTAGGACCGGAATCTATGCGCTGCCCGGCGATGTCGATTTCGCGCATTTTCCCGCCCGGCGCATGGGCTTGCTCGAGCACGATCACCTCGGCGCCGCGCCTTGCGATGTCGATCGCGGCGACCAGGCCGCCGACACCGGCTCCAATAACCACGACCCGATGGCTGCGGGACAAAATACCGATTCCTGATTGCGAGACACGCCTGAGTGTCTATACTGCTTTACACTGCTGGGTGACAACTGCGCATTACATTGGGGATTCCTCATGAACACGAGCCACCGCATCGAGTCCACCCTCGAAGCCGCTCTCGCAATCAGCACGGCGGCCGGTTGCCCAGCCAAGCTCGCGGCAGCGCTGCAACATGCCGTCTTTCCGGGCGGCGCCCGCGTTCGCCCCCGGTTATGCCTCGCGGTGGCAGTGGCTTGCGGCGATGAGCACCCGGAGATTGCGGATGCAGCAGCGGCGTCAATCGAGCTGCTGCATTGCGCCTCGCTGGTGCACGACGATCTACCCTGTTTCGACAATGCCGATCTGAGGCGCGGCCGCCCATCCGTGCACAAGGCATTCGGATCACCGCTGGCGGTGCTCGCCGGCGATGCGCTCATCATCTCGGCATTCCAGGTGTTCGCACCACACTTCGCGGCCACCCCCACTCAGACCGCAAGCCTGCTGTCGATCATGTGTGCCGCCGTCGGCGGTCCAAGAGGCGTGATTGCCGGACAGGCATGGGAGTGCGAGGAGCAGATTCCGCTCAACGATTATCATCGCGCGAAGACGGGGTCGCTGTTTGCAGCCGCGACACTCGCCGGTGCGCAGGCCGCCGGTCAGGCTCCCGAGCCGTGGCGCCTTCTCGGCGAGCGGCTTGGCGAGGCCTATCAGATTGCCGATGACATTTGCGACATCGTCTCCGATGCGCGCGAACTCGGCAAACCGTGTCATCAGGACAGCGATCTTGGACGCCCGAACGCAGCTGACGCGCTCGGGCTGCAGGGCGCCGTGAGCCGCCTGAAGCAACTGCTGGGTGAGGCCGTCGAAAGCGTTCCCCTCTGCCCCGGGCGCACGGAGCTGCAGGCCCACATCGCCACGTCCGCACGCCCCTATCTGCCCAAAGAGCTGGCGCGACTTGCCGCCTGATCTGCGTTTGCAGCCACCCCTGTGGCGTCAAAGGCTGTCACAACATGAAACGTTGGCTCGACGGCTGGTTTGATTTTCGCGATCGGCTTCTCTCCAGCAGCCGCTTCCAGGAACTGGCGGCGCGCTTTCCACCGACGCGCTTCATTGCCCGCAGTCGCGCGCAAGAGCTGTTCGACATCTGCGCCGGGTTCGTCTACTCGCAAACGCTTCTCGCGTGCGTCGAACTCGATCTTTTCGACA
Source organism: Hyphomicrobium sp. (assembly GCA_030148725.1). Lineage (GTDB taxonomy): Bacteria > Pseudomonadota > Alphaproteobacteria > Rhizobiales > Hyphomicrobiaceae > Hyphomicrobium_A. The sequence continues at coordinate 8,723 of JASBSU010000023.1, read as the reverse complement.
TTCTACTGAACGAGCCGCAGACGTCGCCGCAACTTGCAGCACAGCTTGATCTGCCGGAAACGGCAATGAAGCGGCTACTCGATGCAGCCGTCTCGCTGCGCCTCTTAGAACGACGCGGCAATGACCGCTACGGCCTCGGCCAACTCGGCGCGGTGATGGCACGCAATCCAGCGCTCGCGGCTATGGTTCGGCACCATCGCCACCTTTACGCCGATCTCACGGACCCGCTGGCGCTTCTACGTGGACAGACCTCAGCGACAAAGCTCGGCCAGTATTGGGCTTATGCTGGCGCTGGAGACCCGGCACAGCTGAGCAACGACGACGTCGCCTCGTACAGCACGCTAATGGCGCTCTCGCAGCCGCTCGTTGCTGAAGAGGTTCTCGAGGCCGTCCCTTTTGATTCCTACAATTCGCTCCTCGACATCGGTGGCGGCGAAGGCGCGTTCGTATCGGCTGTCGCCGCTCGCTGGCCGCACCTGAAGCTCGCGCTGTTCGACTTACCCGCGGTGACGTTGCGAGCAAAGAAGCGCCTGGCCAATCAGGGAATTGGCGAGCACGTCACGCTGGTCGGCGCAAACTTTCTTTCCGATGCGATTCCCGGCGATCACGATGCCGTGACGCTCATCCGCATCCTGCTCGATCACGACGACAAGACCGTGCTTTCCTTACTGCGTTCAATACACAAAGCGCTGAAGCCCAACAGCACATTGATCATCGCAGAGCCGATGGCGGACACGCCAGGCGCAGAAGTTATGGGGTCCGCCTATTTCGGTCTCTACCTGCAGGCGATGGGACGCGGGCGTTCCAGAACTCGCCAACAAATCAGCGACCTACTCGATCGCGCAGGCTTTCATTCCACGCATTTTTTGACGGGACGACGTGTGCTCAGAACCGGCATTGCGGTGAGCAAACGCTGACGAAGTGTAAGGTTTACTTGACAGCCATCAATGTCAGGCTATATTGTCGCATAGCAGGTAGAACGCTGCACCACAGCGCACCAGACAGGGATCAGGGCTTCAGCATGGATACGCTGGCCGTCGTGCTCGAAAGACCAGAACAGCTTGTGCTGAGCCGTCTCGATCTGACGCCCTGCAAGGACGAAGACGTCGTCGTCGATATCGAGTGGAGCGGCATCAGCACCGGCACGGAGAGACTTCTCTGGTCGGGTCGCATGCCTCCCTTCCCGGGAATGGGTTATCCGTTGGTCCCCGGTTACGAATCGGTTGGTCGCATCGCTTGGGCGGGCGCAGCATCCGGCGGGCGTGTCGGCGAGCGCGTGTTCGTGCCCGGAGCTCGCTGCTTTGGTGCCGTGAACGGACTGTTCGGCGGCGCCGCCTCGCGTCTCGTCGTCTCCGGCAATCGCATCGTTCCCATCGGCGAAGACCTCGGAGAGCAAGGCGTCCTGCTCGCCCTCGCCGCCACGGCGTATCACGCAATCCAAGGCGGCAGGCACCCCGAACTCATCATCGGACACGGCATTCTCGGTCGGCTCTTGGCGCGCATCACGCTGGCTCTCGGCGGCAAGGCGCCGCTGGTCTGGGAGCGCAATGCTGACCGCATGGCCGGAGGCGACGGCTACGAGGTCGTCACGCCCAGCGATAGCGACCGCCGGACATTCGCGGCCATCTACGACGTGAGCGGAGACTCTGCGCTGCTCGATACGCTCATCGGGCGCCTTACGCCGCAAGGCGAGGTCGTGCTCGCAGGGTTCTATGCCGAGCCGCTGACCTTCGCCTTTCCCCCGGCCTTCATGAAAGAGGCGCGCATCCGTGTTGCCGCCGAATGGCAGCCGGCAGATCTCGTCGCCACCAAGGCGCTCATCGAATCCGGTCGTCTGTCGCTGGCTGATTTGATCACGCATCGCCATGCGGCCGAGGACGCGAGTGCCGCCTATCGCACCGCATTCACCGACCCTTCTTGCCTCAAAATGATCCTCGATTGGAGAGCCGTTCATGAGTAGCTGCGGAAGTGCCGCCTTGGCTCCTGGCCGTCTCACAATGCAGGACTTTCTGCGTCAGGAGGCGTCAGTCGAACCTGATCCCGTCCCGAGTGCGGCTCCCACCAAACAGACGCAGATCATCGCCATCTACGGGAAGGGCGGCAGCGGCAAGAGTTTCGCTCTCGCCAACCTCTCCTACATGATGGCGCAGACCGGGAAGCGCGTTCTGCTCATCGGCTGCGATCCCAAAAGCGACACGACGTCGTTGCTGTTCGGCGGACGCGCGACGCCGACGATCATCGAGACATCGTCGAAGAAGAAACTCGCCGGCGAGGAAGTGAAGATCGGCGACGTGTGCTTCAAGCGCGACGGCGTGTTCGCGATGGAGCTCGGCGGCCCGGAGGTCGGACGCGGCTGCGGCGGACGTGGCATCATTCACGGGTTCGAGCTGCTCGAGAAGCTAGGCTTCCACGAGTGGGGCTTCGACTACGTTCTTCTCGACTTCCTGGGCGACGTCGTCTGCGGTGGCTTCGGCCTGCCGATCGCACGTGACATGTGCCAGAAGGTCATCGTCGTCGGCTCGAACGACCTCCAGTCACTCTATGTGGCCAACAACGTCTGCTCGGCGGTCGAATATTTCCGCAAGCTCGGCGGCAACGTCGGTGTGGCGGGCATCCTGATCAACAAGGATGACGGGACCGGCGAAGCGCAAGCGTTCGCCGAAGCTGTCGGCATTCCGGTGCTCGCGGCCATTCCGGCGCACGAAGACATTCGTCGCAAGAGCGCCAATTACGAGATCATCGGGCGCCCTGGCGGCGATTGGGGACCTCTGTTCGAGCATCTTGCCAACAACGTTGCCGAAGCACCCCCGGTGCGGCCGACCCCGCTCACCCAAGACGGCCTTCTTTCTCTCTTCTCAGGGGAGTCCGTCGGTCGTGGTGTCGTGCTCGAGCCCGCCTCGGCAGCCGATATGTGCGGCGGCACCATCGTCGAGAAGCAATCCCTCGAAGTCGTCTACGAAACAGTCTGAGTCGAGGCGCACGCAGCCATGAACGCATTTCGAACATCAGACGGGGAAGCGAACGTTGGCGGCGAAGTCGAGTACGATTCCGCCGCCAGCGCTCCAATGATGAACGATGCCGATTTACTTCGTGGCGCCGCCTCATCGTCGACGCCAGCGATCAACGTTGCGGCAACCCAGGGTGATGGCGCGGGCTGTCACGCCGGCAAGGACGAAATGCGCCGCGCGGCTGCTGCGGCAGGCAAGAGCGATCTCCTCGATCAATACGCCAAGGACTATCCGGCAGGTCCGCACGATCAGCCGCAGAGCATGTGCCCCGCGTTCGGCTCGCTGCGGGTCGGCCTCCGGATGCGGCGCACGGCGACCGTGCTTTCAGGGTCTGCATGCTGCGTCTACGGGCTCACCTTCACCTCGCACTTTTACGGTGCCCGTCGTTCGGTCGGCTACGTGCCGTTCAATTCCGAAACGCTCGTCACCGGCAAGCTTTTCGAAGACATCCGCGACGCGGTCTACAAGCTCGCCGAGCCGGCCAATTACGACGCGGTGGTGATCATCAATCTGTGCGTGCCCACCGCCTCCGGCGTTCCGCTGAAGCTGCTGCCCAACCAGATCAACGGTGTGCGCATCATCGGAATCGACGTGCCGGGCTTCGGCGTGCCCACACATGCCGAAGCCAAAGACGTGCTCGCTGCAGCCATGCTGAAGTACGCGCGTGAAGAAGCCGAGCAAGGTCCTGTGCTCGCTCCTCGGGGTGGCAAGAGTGGCCGGCCTACGGTGGCGCTTCTCGGCGAGATGTTTCCGGCCGATCCCATCGGCATCGGCATGCTTCTAGAGCCGCTGGGGCTCGCCGCGGGTCCCGTGGTCCCGACGCGTGAGTGGCGCGAGCTATATGGCGCTCTCGATTGCGCCGCAGCAGCAGCCATCCATCCGTTCTACACCGCTTCGATCCGTGAGTTTCAAACTGCCGGACGCCCCATCGTCGGCTCTGCGCCGGTCGGTCATGATGGCACCGCGGCTTGGCTAGACGCGATCGGCGAGGCCTGCAGCGTTGCACGTGAGAAGATCGACGCGGCCAAGAACAAGATCCTTCCCGCCATCCGTGGCGCGCTGGCGAAGATGCCCGTCGAGGGCCGCATCACGCTCTCGGGCTATGAAGGTTCGGAATTGCTCGTTGCGCGCCTGCTGGTCGAGAGCGGCGCCGACCTGCGCTATGTCGGAACAGCATGCCCACGCACCGCCTGGTCGGAAGCCGATCGCACATGGCTCGAGGCAAAGGGCGTCAGCGTCACCTACCGCGCGTCGCTCGAGCAGGACATCGCCGCGGTCGAAGAATTCAAGCCGGACCTCGCCATCGGCACGACGCCTGTCGTGCAGAAGGCGAAGCAGATGGCGATCCCAGCGCTCTACTTCACGAATTTGATTTCAGCGCGGCCGCTCATGGGGCCGGCAGGTGCCGGATCGCTTGCTCAGGTCGTCAACGCTGCGCTCAGCGGCAAATCGCGGTTCGACGAGATGCAGGCGTTCTTCGGCGGCGTCGGGGAAGGCTATGCGGCCGGCATCTGGGAGACGCTGCCAGAGGACAAGCCGCTGTTCCGCGCCGAGCAGAAGCGGCGTCTGGAGAAGGAAGCCAAGAAGCGCAAAGCCGAGGAGATGATCTGATGCTCGTCCTCGACCATGATCGCGCTGGTGGCTACTGGGGTTCGGTCTACGTCTTCACGGCCGTCAAAGGCCTGCAGGTCATCATCGACGGTCCCGTCGGCTGTGAAAATCTGCCGGTCACATCGGTCCTGCATTACACCGATGCGCTGCCGCCGCACGAGTTGCCGATCGTCGTGACCGGTCTCGCCGAGGAGGAACTGGGGAAGACAGGCACCGAGGGCGCGATGCGGCGCGCGCATCGCACGCTCGATCCGGAGCTTCCGGCAGTCGTCGTCACCGGTTCGATCGCCGAGATGATCGGCGGCGGCGTGACGCCGGAAGGCACCAACATTCAACGCTTCCTGCCGCGCACCATCGACGAGGATCAGTGGCAGAGCGCCGACCGCGCCATGTTCTGGCTGTGGAAGCAGTACGGGCGCAAGAAAATCCCCGAGCGGAAAGCGCGCCAGCCCGGCGAGAAGCCGCGCGTCAACATCATCGGACCGATCTACGGCACGTTCAATACGTGGTCCGACCTTGCCGAGATGCGCCGGCTGATCGAAGGCATCGGCTGCGACATCAACATGGTGTTCCCGCTCGGCACGCACCTCGCCGACCTGCCGAAGCTGGTCGATGCCGACGTCAACGTCTGTATGTACCGCGAGTACGGACGCATGCTATGCGAGGCGCTGGAACGGCCCTACCTGCAAGCGCCGATCGGACTGCACTCGACGACAAAGTTCCTGCGCAAGCTCGGCGAACTGACCGGTGTCGATCCCGAGCCGTTCATCGCGCTCGAGAAGCACACGACGATCAAGCCCCTGTGGGATCTCTGGCGGTCGGTGACGCAGGACTTCTTCAGCACCGCGAGCTTCGCCATCGTCGCGAATGAAACGTACGCGCGCGGTATCCGCAACTTCCTCGAATCCGAGATGGGCCTTCCGTGCACGTTCTCGTTCGCGCGAAGCGCAGGCGTGAAGCCGGACAACGCTGCCGTACGCGAAGCGACGCATACCAAGACACCGCTGATCATGTTCGGAAGCTACAACGAGCGCATGTACCTGGCCGAGATCGGCTCGCGCGCGATCTACATTCCAGCGTCGTTCCCCGGTGCTGCCATTCGCCGACATACGGGAACGCCCTTCATGGGCTACGCCGGCGCCACCTACCTCATTCAGGAAGTCTGCAACGCGCTGTTCGACGCGCTGTTCAACATCATCCCTCTCGGCACCGAACTCGACAAGGTCGAGGCCACGCCCGCGCGCCTCGAAGAGGAGTTGCCTTGGGATGACGAAGCCAAAGCATTGCTCGACGAGCTGCTCGCCGTGCACCCGGTTCTGGTGCGCATTTCCGCCGCCAAGCGCCTGCGCGACGCAGCGGAACGAGGCGCGCGCAGTGCCGGCGAAGAGCGCGTGACAGAGGCTCGGGTCGGCAAGGAACGCGCGGTTCTGACGACGGGGCAACCCGCATGACAGGCAGTTCGACACTCACGAATGGCGGAGGCGCCCTCATCAGCGTCGCCACCCCGCATAACACCCGACAGGGGAGATGGAACATGGCCGTAAACTACGCACCAGCACAGATGCCGACGCAAAAAGGCACGCGACGCTGCTCGCTCGAGTATCGGTTCATCTTCGCAATCTGCTTTTCCGTATTTCTGTGCGCGGCGATCGTCGAGCGTCTGATGCCGTGGAACTGGATGCGGCGCGCCTCACCGCGCAGATCGGTTTTCGAACAGGCCAAGGAGGCCGCGGGCACTTGCACCGCTTACGCCTTCATGGGCTAGGCGCATCACATTTGCCCGGCAGGCATGCCGGGCGGCGACGTCCATGATGACAAGTCATGGCAACTGGCTGCGCGATTGAGTGCAGCAACACTGAAGAGGAATAAGGAGAGAAATAATGGCAGCAGATGACAGGCGGGCCGGATCTTTATCCGGTTTGACTGAACAGGAAGCGAAGGAATTCCACAGTATCTTTATGACGAGCTTCGTCCTGTTCACCGTTGTCGCGATCATTGCACACGTACTGGTCTGGATGTGGCGGCCTTGGCTGCCAGGCCCAACCGGCTACTCGGCGCTCACTGATAATGTGAACGTCGCAATGACGTATCTCAACAGCTTCGTAGCTTAGGAGGAAACAGACATGTGGCGACTGTGGCTTCTGTTCGATCCGCGGCGAACACTCGTGGCACTATTCACGTTCCTATTCGCGCTGGCATTGATCATTCACTTCATCCTGCTCAGCACGGATCGGTTCAATTGGTTGGAGGGGCCGCGCAAGGCTGCCGAGGCACCAAAGGCTCAGATCGAGCTTTCGATGCCAGTTCAACCTGCCTGAGCTACTACGGGCTCGCTGCCCACCGGAACGGACGTGGTTTGGTGAAAGCTGAGCCCCGCCCGTTCCCTCAGGGCGGGGCTGCATGACCAAAGGAATTGGGAGTGACAACCGATGAGCATGTTGAGCTTTGAACGAAAGTACCGCGTCCGCGGCGGGACACTCATCGGCGGCGATCTGTTCGATTTCTGGGTGGGTCCGTTCTACGTGGGCTTCTTCGGGGTGACTACAATACTGTGCACCCTCGTTGGCGTCGGCATGATCCTTTACGGGGTCTCGCTGGGGCCGACGTGGAGTCTCTGGCGACTAAGCATAAATCCGCCGGCTGCGAACTACGGACTGGCGTTTGCGCCACTTAAAGAGGGAGGCATCTGGCAGATTGTTACTGTCTGCGCCCTCGGCGCATTCGGCTCCTGGGCGCTGCGTGAAGTTGAGATCTGCCGCAAACTGGGTATCGGCTACCACGTGCCTGTTGCGTTCGGCTTTGCGATTTTGGCCTACGTCACGCTCGTCGTCATCCGCCCGGTGCTGATGGGTGCGTGGTCATATGGCTTCCCGTATGGGATCATCTCGCACCTCGATTGGGTGTCGAACACAGGCTACCAGTTCGGCAACTTCCACTACAACCCGGCGCATATGGTGGCGGTCTCATTCTTCTTCGTCACGTGCTTTGCACTCGCATTGCACGGCGGCGTCATTCTCTCAGCCGTCAATCCGGGTCGCGGCGAGGCGGTGAAAACACCCGACCACGAGAACACGTTCTTCCGCGACACCATCGGCTATTCGATCGGCACCGTCGGCATTCACCGTCTGGGACTGTTCCTCGCCCTGTCGGCCGCATACTTCAGCGCGGTCTGCATCGTGATCAGCGGACCACTGTGGGCCGAGGGCAATGCTTGGGCCGATTGGTGGGGATGGTGGCTCAAACTGCCGATCTGGTCCTAAGGCAAGGTAACGACCATGGCACAATATCAAAACATCTTCACGCAGGTGCAGGTCCGTGGGCCCGTCGAGTTCGGCGTGCCCGCCCACCAGGGCATCTTCCCTCGACAGGGCCAGCCGTTCTTCTCCTACTGGCTCGGCAAGATCGGCGACGCCCAAATCGGCCCCGTCTATCTTGGAACGACAGGCTTCCTGTCGCTCGTGTGCGGCGTGATCGCAATCGAGATCATCGGCCTCAACATGCTGGCGTCGGTGAACTGGAGTCCGATCGCGTTCATGCGGCAGTTCTTCTGGCTCTCGCTGGAGCCGCCGCTGGCCAAGCACGGGCTCACAATCTTCCCGCCGCTCAAGGAAGGCGGCTGGTGGCTGATGGCCGGCTTCTTCCTCACCACCTCCATCCTTCTGTGGTGGGTGCGAATGTACAAGCGCGCACGAGATCTCGGAATGGGCACGCACGTTGCGTGGGCCTTTGCCGCCGCGATCTGGCTCTACCTGGTGCTCGGTTTCATTCGCCCGATCCTCATGGGAAGCTTCAGTGAAGCGGTGCCGTTCGGAATCTTCCGCCATCTCGACTGGACGAACGATTTCTCGATCAACCACGGGAACCTCTTCTACAACCCGTTCCACATGCTGAGCATCGCCTTCCTCTATGGGTCGGCGCTTCTCTTCGCAATGCACGGCGCCACCATCCTGGCCGCGGCGAAGATGGGAGGAGAGCGGGAGATCGATCAGATCACCGACCCGGGGACCGCCGCCGAGCGGACCATGATCTTCTGGCGGTGGACCATGGGCTTCAACGCCAACATGGAGTCCATCCACCGGTGGGCGTGGTGGTTCGCGGTGCTCT
>JASBSU010000016.1 GCA_030148725.1 Hyphomicrobium sp. | reverse complement strand
CTCCAGCTCCTTGCGGATCGCCATGATCCGCTCGTCGATCATGCGCCGGTCGAGCTCGATCTGCGCCTCGCCAGGACCGCCGAGGAAGCCGTAGCCACCGCGCTGGCGCTCCAAGTGCGTCCATGTCCGAACGAGCCGGCTTTTCTGATAGGAGAGATGCGCCAGCTCGACCTGCAGGCGCCCTTCCTTGGTGCGTGCCCGCCGACCAAAGATCTCCAGGATGAGACCGGTTCGATCGAGCACCTTGGTGTCCCAGGCGCGCTCCAGGTTGCGCTGCTGCACCGGCGACACCGGATGGTCGATGATGACGAGCCCGATCTCGTGCGCGGTGATCAGCGCCTTGAGGCTCTCCACCTTCCCCTTGCCGAACAGCGTCGCCGGGCGTGGATTGGCGAGCGGCACGAGCAGGCTCTCGCGCACGTCGAGGGCGATCGCCTCGGCGAGACCTACTGCTTCCTGAAGCCTGTCGTGAGGTGAGTGAAGCGGCGCCGTGCGTCCGCCACCAGCGGATTGGTCGCTGGCCGCGCGCTGAGGCCGCTTGAGATCCGGGACAAGCACAAGGGTGCGCGTTTCAACAGCGCGCTCTTCCGCCTCGCGTTGCTCCGCATTGTCTACGCGTTCGTCGATCGCCGCCGTCCGAGCTAATTAGGCCTCGGTCGTTTCGGTCTCCATGAGGTGGACCGGTTGGCCGGGCATTATGGTCGAGATCGCATGCTTATATACGAGCTGCGAATGACCGTCGCGCCGTAGTAGCACACAAAAGTTGTCGAACCAGCTTACGATCCCTTGCAGCTTGACGCCATTGATAAGGAAGATTGTCAGAGGCGTCTTATTCTTGCGCACGTGGTTCAGGAACGTGTCCTGAAGATTCTGAACTCTATCTGCGCCCATTTTCTTGTCCGCCTGTTCTTGGTCTGCTCGTGGTAACTGCCGCCCCGGTGGGCGACAATACCGGCCGTAATATAATTACATTATGCCGCAGTGCACACTAAAAGGTATACCAACTCCGTCATCAAAAAGAAGCTGCTTCAGGCGCTCGAAATGGTAGCAAAGTGGTGAAATTTCTGGCGTAGGCTCTGAGCCACCGGTCCAGGTTTGCCATCGCCGATCGCGCGTCCGTCAATGCGAACAACCGGCATGACCGTCTGCGTCGCCGAGGTGATGAAAGCCTCCCGCGCTGCGTAAGCCTCCGTCAGGAGGAACGGCCGCTCGCTCAACCGCACTTTCGCTTCTCCGATCGCGTCGAGCAGCGTCGCCCGAGTGACGCCGGGCAGGATATCGGCGCCCAATTGCCGCGTGATGACAGTCCCGTCGCCGTCGACGATCCACGCGTTGCTGGAGCCACCCTCGGTGACGTAGCCGTCCGGGTCGACGAACCACACTTCTCGGGCGCCATCCTTGTGCGCCTCCTCCTTGGCGAGGCAGGCTGGCAGCAGCATCACCGTCTTGATGTCACAACGCTGCCAGCGGATATCCGGCGTCGACTTGATCGCAATGCCGACCTCGGCCCGCGCATCGATGGCTGCCGGCGATCCCGGCCGTGCGAGGCAAACGACGGTCGGCAGCACGTCGTCCCCGGGAAACAGGAATTCCCGCGGCGCAGCCCCGCGGCTCACTTGCAGGTAGACGAGCCCATTTCGCACTCGGTTGCGCTTGACGACCTCGCGCATCACATGACCGAGCGCCTTCTCGCTCATCGGCTGACTGATCTGCAGTTCACCGAGCGAGCGCTTCAGGCGCGCCATGTGACGCTCCTCATCCACGAGGCGCCCTGAGCGCACCTCGCACACCTCGTAGATGGAATCTGCGAACTGGAAGCCACGGTCTTCGACGTGTACGGCGGCTTGCGAATACGGCACGTAGCGGCCGTTCACGTAAACGATGCGGGTCATTGGCTGTCCGTCACATACGGCATCAGGCTTGCCGCACTTCCATGCCGCGATGCTCGGACGAGACACCCAGCGCCCTCAGCTTGCGATGCAGCGCCGAGCGCTCCATGCCGACGAACTCCGCCGTGCGCGAGATGTTGCCGCCGAAGCGGTTGATCTGCGCCAGCAGGTACTCACGCTCGAAGATCTCGCGCGCCTCGCGCAGCGGCAGCGACATCAGGTGCTCGGCGCCACCGTTCACCGGCAGCGGCACATTCGAGCCGATCTCCTCCGGAAGCATCTCCGCGGTGATGACCGTCGACGGATCGCCGCCAGCGAGGATCATCAAGCGTTCGATGTTGTTGCGCAGTTCGCGAACGTTGCCCGGCCAGTCGTGCGCCTGCAGAACGGCAATCGCATCCTCGCCGATGCGCCGCGGAGCAAGGCCCGACGCATTCGAGAGCTGTCCGACGAAGAACTGGATGAGCTCCGGGATATCCTCGCGCCGTTCGGCGAGACCCGGCACCCTCAGCGGCACCACGTTGAGACGGTGGTAGAGGTCCTCGCGGAAACGCCCCTCGGCGATCTCACGCTCGAGATCGCGGCTGGTAGAGGAAATGATGCGCACGTCGACCGCCACCTTCTGGCTGCCACCGATGCGCAGGAATTTCTGCTCGACGAGCACGCGCAGGATCTTGCCCTGCGTCTCCAGCGGCATGTCGGCGACTTCGTCGATGTAGAGCGTGCCGCCGTGTGCCTCTTCCAGCGCGCCAACCTTGCGCGGCCCGCCGCCGGTGCGGTCCTCGGTGCCGAACAGCTCCTCCTCGACCCGGTCCGGCGCCATCGCTGCCGCGTTGAGCACCACGAACGGCCCTTCGGCACGCGCCGACTTCATATGAATGACGCGAGCCGCCAGCTCCTTGCCCGAACCCGACGCACCGCGGATCAGGATGCGGCTGTTGGTCGGCGCCACGCGATCGAGCGAGTTACGAAGCTGGTTGATCGCAGGAGACTTGCCGACCATCTCCGCGCTGAACGTCGAGCGCTCGCGCAATTCCTTCACCTCGCGCTTCAGCTGCGAGGCTTCCAGAGCGCGCAGCGTCACCAGGATCAGGCGGTCGGCCTTGAACGGCTTCTCGATGTAATCGTACGCGCCGCGCTTGATGGCGGTAACGGCCGTCTCGATGTTGCCGTGGCCCGAGATGATGACCACCGGCAGATCCGGATACGAGCGCTTGATGTAGGACAGCACCTCGAGCCCATCGAGCCGGCTGCCTTGCAGCCAGATGTCGAGGATGACGAGGTGCGGCCGCCGCTCCTCGATGGCCTTCAAGGCTTCATCGCTGTCCCGGGCAAGGCGCGCACTGTGCCCCTCGTCCTCGAGAATGCCGGCGACGAGATCGCGGATGTCGGCTTCGTCGTCGACGATCAGGATGTCTGCAGCCATCTTTCAAAACTCCTTCGGTCGAATTCTTTGGGCCTAGTGGGCCGCCGCTTGTTCGGTTGGCGAGTGGGGCGTGACGGGGCGCGCCGGTCCATGTCCGTGGACGAGCGGCAAAGTGATGCGAACGAGAGCGCCGTGGGCACGCCCAGGTGCCGGAGGAGCATCCTCCAGCGCGAGCGTGCCGCCGTGCTGCTCGGTGATCTTCTGGACCATTGCAAGGCCGAGGCCGGTGCCCTTGTGGCCCTTCGTGGTGACGTAGGGCTCCAGAAGGCGCGCACGGTTCTGCTTCGGCAGGCCGATGCCGTTGTCGATGACCTCGATGGTCACACGGTCAGCCTGCGGCGTGACGATGGTTTCGACGCGCCCTTTCCAGTCGGGGTCTTCCTTGATTGCGGTCTCGCGCGCGGCCTCGACGGCCTCACTGGCGTTCTTGACGAGATTGGTGAGCGCCCGCGTGATGAGACGCCGGTCGAGCGACATCATCAGCGGCTTGTCGGGGATGACGAGTTCGTAGCCGATCTCCGGGTGCCCCTCGCGGAACAGCACCACCGGCTCCTGCACCGCATGGCGCAGGTCATGCGGCGCCATCTCCGGCTTCGGCATCCGCGCGAACTCGGCGAACTCATCGACCATCGTCTTGAGGTCGGTCACCTGCCGTTCGATGGTCATCGTCAGACGGTCGAACGTCTCGCGGTCGGTGGTGATGCTCTTGGCGTATTTGCGCCGCAGGCGCTCGGCTGCAAGTTGTATCGGCGTCAGGGGGTTCTTGATCTCGTGCGCGATGCGCCGCGCAACGTCGGCCCAGGCTGCCGTGCGTTGCGCCGAGACGAGATCGGTGACGTCGTCGAACGTGACGACCGATCCGACGTCGCCACCGCTGGAACGCTCGCGCGTCACCATCGCAGCGAAGGTGCGCTCCTCGCCGCCGACGTCCAGCGTCACCTCGATCTGCGAGCGCTGTTTCAGCGAGTGCTCGTCCTGACCGTCCAGCACTTCGCTGAAGCCGGGAATGGCATCGCGCAGCTTCTTGCCGACCAGATCCGTCTCGACGATGCCGAGCAGCTTGCTGGCCGATCGGCTGACGAGCGTGATGCGATCCTGGCTGTCGAGACCGATGACACCGGCGGACACACCCGACAGCACCGCCTCCATGAAGTGGCGGCGCTCCATCAGCTGCTCGTTGGCCGTCACCAGGGCATCGTGCTGGTTCTTGAGTTCGCGGGTCATCGTGTTGAAGGTCTGCGACAGGCGCCTCAGATCGCCCTCGCCTCGTTTCTCCGGCAACTCGATGTCGAGGTTGCCGGTCGACACTTCCTGAGCCGCACCGATGAGGCGGCGGATAGGCGCCACGAAGCGCCCGGCAAACCAAAGACCGATCCAGATGGCCGCCAGCACCGCCGTCATCGAGATCATCAGGTACATGAGGCCGTGCGCGACCTTGAGCCCGCCGCGCGCTTTCCTCAGCCGATTGAATTCATCGACGTTCTGCGCCGTGAGCCGCAGGTGCTCGGTGACTTGCGGGCTGACGCCGCGCGCCACGTAGAGATACATGCCCGGGTACCGCTCGAGCTTCGTCACTGCGCCGACGCGATAGTTGTGCGAGTTCGGCATGATCAGCGCGACTTGGCCCGAATCCGCTTCAGCGATCACGCTACGCGACGGGCTGACGAACGGCAGTCGGCTGTCCGCACTGGTCTCGATAACAGGCTGGCCCGAGCGATTGACGATGTAGGCTACCGGCAGATCGCGCAGCCCCGCCTGCACCATGACCAGCCGCTGCAGCCGCGCCGGATCGCCCGCCATGGAAGCCGCCGCCATATCGAGATCGCGCGCCATGTTGACGATGTCGGTTCGGATGACCTGGCCGTGCTCGTCGAGGTAGGCGTTGGCGACATCGCGCGACGAAAGAACGATGGCCCGCGTGCTGGTGGCGAACCAGCCATCGAGCGAGCGCGCGAACGTCACCGTGGCGCCGATCGCGAGCAGCACCGTTGGCAGCGCTGCGATGATCGAGAACAACCCGACGATCCGGATGTGCAGGCGCGCGCCCGGCGTTCGCGCCCGCCACGCCCGCGCCAGCCCGATCACCTGATAGGTGAGGAGCGCAATCATCGCGATTATGAGCACGACGTTGAGCGCGAGCACGCCCAACACCACCTCGTTGCGCGGCGCGATGGGCGTCAGCCCCGTCAGGATGACGTAGGTCGCGAAGGCCGAGACGAGCGACAGCAGAACCAGGCAAAGCCCGATCCAGAACGCGCGATCGCTCGGATTGAGGGCTGAGTGCCCTTCCTCCAAGTCATGGCCACGCTGCGGTGCGACAAGCACGGCTGGCATCAAGACGCTTTCGATGGCGGCCCGGGGGAGGCCGGTTGCAGGGTGCCGCTACGAGCGGCCATCCCAAACACAGCAACAGACTGTGACATTTTCGCGACGTGGCGAATTGGTAACGCCGCCCCCGATCGCGCGCAAGTGCGCGCAAATAAGGCTCTGAAATTTCAAGGGGACAACCAGCCGCAGCTAGCCTTGAGGCGTACGGAAAACCCGGATGTCGAGCGCCCTGATGCGGGACCGCAGCGTGTTGCGGTTCAATCCCAGCAACTCGGCCGCCCGGATCTGGTTGCCTCGCGTCGCTGCGAGCGCCGCCGTCAGGAGCGGTAGTTCCACCTGCCGGATGACGCGGTCGTAGAGACCCGGCGGCGGCAACTCCTTGCCGAACCCGGAGAAGTAGCCCGCGAGATACCGCTCGACCTGCTCGCTGAGATCCTTGGCCTCGCTACCGCCGATGTCGGCGATCTTCTCCGGCATCGCCGTCGCGATTTCCTGCTCGATGATCTGCGCTGTCAGCGTGTCCTGCGTGTAGAGCGCGGCAAGCCGACGAACGAAGTTCTCCAGCTCGCGCACGTTGCCGGGCCAGGGGTGCGTCTTGAGACGGTCGATGGCCGCCGCCTCGATGGACTTCTGGCCGAGCCCCTCGCGTGCCGCCTGCCGCAGGAAGTGGCGCACCAGATCGCCCACGTCCTCCAGGCGCTCGCGCAGCGGCGGAATGCGGATCGGGACCACGTTGAGGCGGTAATAGAGATCCTCGCGGAACAGGCCCTGAGCGATCTGCGATTTGAGATCGCGGTGGGTCGCTGCGATGATGCTCACGTTGGTCTTGATAGGCGTGCGCCCGCCAACCGTCGTGTATTCGCCCTCCTGCAGCACGCGCAGAAGCCGCGTCTGAGCTTCGAGCGGCATGTCGCCGATCTCGTCGAGGAACAGCGTTCCGCCTTCGGCCTGCTCGAAGCGGCCCTGAGTGCGCGTCTGCGCGCCCGTGAACGCGCCCTTCTCATGGCCGAACAGCTCGCTCTCGACGAGCTCGCGCGGAATGGCGGCCATGTTGATCGCAACGAACGGTCCCTGCCGGCGGCGGCCGTAATCGTGAAGCACGCGCGCCACCAGCTCCTTGCCGGTGCCGCTCTCTCCGTTGATCATCACCGTGAGGTCGGTCTGCGTCAGGCGGGCGAGTACGCGATAGATCTCCTGCATGGCCGGCGAGCGGCCGATCAGCGGCAGTTCCTCGTTCTCGATCTCTTGCGCGGGGCGCTGCAGGCGCCGTCCGGGCTGCGTCAGCGCGCGCCCGACGACCGCAACAACCTCGTTGAGGTCGAACGGCTTCGGCAGATATTCGTAGGCGCCCTTCTCCGCTGCCGTAAGGGCGGTCATCAGCGTGTTTTGCGCGCTCATGACGATGATCGGCAGGTCCGGGCGTATTTTCTTGATGCGCGGGATGAGGTCGAACGCGTTCTCGTCCGGCATCACGACGTCGGTCAGCACGACATCGCCTTCACCCTGGCTAACCCAGCGCCACAGCGTCGTCGCGTTCCCGGTGGCTCGCGGTGCATACCCGGCCCGCGCCAGCGCCTGATTGAGCACCGTGCGGATTGCAGTGTCGTCGTCGGCAATGAGAACCGTGCCACGGGCCATAGACTACCTCTTGGCGGAGTGCGGGGTGGATGGACGGTCCTGCATGGGAAGCAGGACGCGGAAAACCGTGCGCTTGGGCTCGCTGTCGAGTTCGATAATCCCGCCGTGGTCGTTGATTATCTTGGCGACGAGTGCGAGCCCGAGGCCAGTGCCGTACGGCTTGGTCGTGACGAACGGATCGAAGAGGTGCTCCTTCAGGTGATCGGGCACACCCGAGCCGTTGTCTTCGATCTGAATTTGCAGCGGCAGGCTGATGCGCGAATCCGAGCCCTGCACCGACAAACGCACGCCCGGCCGGAACGACGTCTGGATGATGATCCGTCCTTGAGCCTTGTTGTCGCCGATCGCTTCGACGGCGTTCTTCACGAGGTTCAGGATCGCCTGCACGAGCTTGTCCCGGTTGCCGGCGACCGGCGGCAGCGAGGGATCGTAATCCTCGATGAAGCGGATGCCGCGTCCGAAACCGGATTCGCAAAGCCGCCGCACGTGATCGAGCACGTCGTGGATGTTGACCGGCTCCTTCACCAGCGGACGCTCGTCGCCGAACACTTCCATCCGGTCGACAAGGTTGCGGATGCGATCCGTCTCCGAGCAGATGAGCTGCGAAAGAGAGCGATCGGCGTCGGAAAGGTTCTGCTCGAGGAGCTGCGCCGCACCCCGGATGCCCGAAAGCGGGTTCTTGATCTCGTGCGCCAGCACCGAGGCGAGCCCCGATACCGAGCGGGCCGCGGCGCGATGCGTAAGCTGGCGCTCGATCATCTGCGCCATGTTCCTCTGCTGCAGCATCAGCACGACATCGCCCGGATGCTCAGGCATCGGGCCGCCATAGACGTCGACGAGTTTCGGGCTCTGGAACTTCGGCCCCGAAACTTCGACGCCATACTCGTTGACGGTTGCTCCGGAGGTGCGCACCTGGTCGACCAGGGCCAGCAGCGGACAACCGAAGGCCACGACCTCATCCAGCTTGATGCGTTTCAAAAGCGCAATGCCGCTCGACAAAAATGCCTCTGCAGCCGCGTTCGCGTAGACGATGCGGTTCTCGTCCCCCAGCACGACGATCGGATGCGGCAGCGCGGCGAGCAGCAGATCATGCTCGACCGGGCGTCGGCTCGGAGGCTGCGGGCGCGTTGCGGTGGCGCTTCTCATCAGGCCGCGACCTCCAGCGTCTCATCGTAGAAAGCCTCGAGCCCGGCGAGCACGCGCACCGGGCTTTCCTCGGTGCACAGCTGGCGGCGCCATCCTTTGACGGCGTCGGCCGCACGACCGCTCGTTTCGAGGTACCAGCCGATATGCTTGCGCGCATTGCGCAGACCGAGATGTTCTCCGTAGTGGGCCAGCATGGCCTCTACATGCCCGCGGGCGATCTGCGCCTGCTCGCGGAGCGATGGCGCGGCGTAAGCTCCACCCTTGAGGTATGCGCCGACCCTTCCC
This sequence comes from Hyphomicrobium sp., assembly GCA_030148725.1. GTDB lineage: Bacteria > Pseudomonadota > Alphaproteobacteria > Rhizobiales > Hyphomicrobiaceae > Hyphomicrobium_A. The sequence goes on along the minus strand of JASBSU010000016.1, from coordinate 29,636 downwards.
GGCAGCCACGGCGCGCCATACGCGCCGCGTCCGATCATGACGCCGGCAGCGCCTGACGATTTCAACGCGCCGTCGGCATCTTCTGCGCTGGCGATATCGCCGTTCACGATGACCGGAATGGACACCGCATCGACAACCTCGCGCACAGCCTGCCAATCCGCCTGCCCTTTGAAGAACTGACAGCGCGTGCGGCCATGCACCGTGATCATCTTGACGCCCGCGCTCTCGGCGCGTCGCGCCAGCTCGGCGGCATTGCGGGATCTGTCATCCCAGCCAAGGCGCATCTTCAATGTCACCGGCACGCGCACCGCGCGCACCACAGCCTCGATCAGCGACAGCGCATGATCGAGATCGCGCATCAGCGCGCTGCCTGATAGCTTCCCAGTCACCTCTCGCGCCGGGCAGCCCATGTTGATGTCGACGATATCCGCGCCCATGTCCTCGACGATGCGCGCGCCCTCCGCCATCCATTGGGCTTCGCGCCCGACGAGCTGGATGGCGAACGGGGCCAATTCCCGGCCCTCAGCGCGGCGCACCACGTCGGCTCGCCCGCGCACCAGCTCCTCGCTGGCGACCATCTCAGAGACGACGAGGCCAGCCCCCAGCGCGTGCGCGAGGCGGCGAAACGGCAGATCGGACACACCGGTCATCGGCGCAAGAAGCACCGGGTTCGCCAGGGTGTGACCGCCAACCGATAGCCCGCCGCTGATCGACGTCATGTCTGCTTGCTCAGTATTTAGGCAGATGAGTTCTGTGCCCTTCATTTGTGCAGAATAGGGGGAGCCGCCCTATTTCGCAAGCGCGAACAACCCCATCCACAATTGCCCTCGGGCCGCGTTCTGGCTAAGCAGACCGCTGATTTTGAAGCGGGTGCGACAATGGCGACGACGGCAGCGGTAATCGTGGCGGCAGGGCGCGGCACACGATCCCGCGACGCCGGCACGGTGCCCAAACAATATCTGCCGCTCGCCGGCCACCCGGTCCTTGCCCATTCGCTTCGCACGCTTTCGGCGCATCCGAACGTCCATCGTACGATCGTCGTCTACAACCCGGAAGACACAGCGCTTTATGCCGAGGCTACGGCCCCCTACGCGGCCCGCCTGGAGGCCCCGGTCCCCGGAGGCGCCACCCGCCAGGCTTCGGTCCTCGCCGGCCTCGAAGCCCTGTCTGCCGATCCACCCGAACACGTCCTGATCCACGACGCCGCCCGGCCCTTTCTGACCGCTGCCCTGATCGACCGGCTGATCGGGGCGCTTGCCGAACATCCCGGCGCCATCGCCGCCGAGCCGCTCAGCGACACACTGAAGCAGGCAGGGCCCGAAGAGGCCATCACCCGCACCGTCGACCGCGCCGGACTATGGCGTGCGCAGACGCCTCAGGCGTTCCATTACGCGGCGATCCTCGATGCCCATCGCCGTGCCGCCGCCGCCGGCCGCAGCGATTTCACCGACGATGCCGCGATCGCGGAATGGGCGGGCCTGACGGTGAAGCTGATCGCGAGTGGAACGCAGAACATGAAGCTGACGACATCTGCCGACATCGCGCTGGCCGAGCGGTTGCTCGCCCCGGCAGCGACGCACCTCGAGCCACGCAACGGCACGGGCTTCGATGTGCATCGTTTTACCGACGGCGACCACGTGTGGCTCTGCGGCGTGAAGATCGCGCACACGCATCGCCTCGAAGGACATTCCGATGCCGACGTCGGACTGCACGCGCTGACCGACGCGTTGCTCGGCGCCATCGGCGACGGCGACATCGGACAACATTTCCCTCCGAGCGACGAAAAGTGGCGCGGCGCCGCCTCGAAGCTCTTTCTGGCCGACGCCGCAGCACGCGTACGCAAGCTCAACGGGCGCATCAGCAACGTCGATGTGACGTTCCTGTGCGAAGCGCCCAAGATCGGTCCCCATCGCGACTCGATGCGCGCCACCGTCGCCGACATCCTCGGCATCGAGGCCACACGCGTCGGGATCAAGGCGACGACGATGGAAAAACTGGGCTTCATCGGGCGCGGTGAAGGCATCGCCGCAATGGCCAGCGCCACCGTCCTACTTCCCGCTTAGACGCCCTGCGCGCACACAGGTTGCGCACACATTTGACCCCTGCGACAGAATCGCGGCATCAAGACCCAAAGGTGGTTGTATGACCACGAGCCTTCGGGGGGCCAGCATGAACCTGATGACCAATACACTCGAGCGCAAACCGGTCGAGACCGCTAGCATCGCAGACATTGCCGAGACGACCGCGAGCGCCTGTCTGGCGACCCGCGTGCGTCAGCTGTCGCGCATCATTACGCGCGTCTACGACGACGCAATGCGTCCGCTCGGAATCACCGCCAGCCAGTACACGCTGCTCGCCCAGCTTGCACAGCGCGACGCCATTACCGCTGTCGAGATCGGCCACGAGCTCGACATCGAGAAGTCGACGCTCTCGCGCAACTTGAAGCGCCTTCTGGCGCTGGGCCACATCAACATGGATCCGCCCGCAGGTCGTCGCGGCCGTGGGCTTCACCTGACGCCCAAGGGGCAGGCTATCCTCAAGGACGCCTTCCCGATCTGGCAGGATGCGCAGAAGCGCGCATTCACCGTCATGGGCGCCGAGAGCCGCAATACGCTCGACCATCTCCTGCATCAGGCCGAGAAGCTTGCCCCGGCCTGACGGCAGCGGCGAGGTTTGACCTTGCGGTCGTGATCCGCGCAATATCGAGGGGTGCCGACGGGCACCCCTTTTTCGTGGCGCGAGATGATGACCACGCTGTTTCCCGATGAACTCTATCAAGCCACAGAGGCGCTGCTCGCCAAGTTGCAGCGCCATGCCTTGCTTGTCGCGACGGCCGAAAGCTGCACCGGCGGCCTCGTGTGCGGACTTCTGACCGAAGTGCCAGGCTCATCCGGCATGGTCGAGCGCGGCTTCGTCACCTACTCCAACGCTGCCAAGACCGACTTGCTCGGTGTGCCGGAGGATCTCATCGCGCGCCACGGCGCCGTCAGCGAGGAGGTCGCCCGCGCCATGGCCGATGGCGTGATGGAGCGCACGCCAGCTCACATCGGCCTGTCGGTCACCGGCATCGCAGGACCAGACGGCGGCTCCGCGGACAAGCCGGTCGGCCTCGTCTACCTCGGTGTTGCCGCACGCGGCGTGCCGACGCGCGTCCGCGAATGCCGCTTCGGCAACATCGGCCGCCGCGAGGTACGCTTGGCAAGTATCCGCACCGCCATCGAACTCATGGATAGCGCGATCATGCCGGGAATACCGCATGCGTAAGCCGCTTTTGTTCGCCATCCTGGGGGCGAGCGTTCTCCTTGCGCAGCCGACGCGCGCTGCCGACATCTCCGTCCGCGACCTGACGACCCAGCTCTACAAGGCGGACCGCAGCGCACCGCTGAGCTTCAGCGGTCTCGATCTCCGAGAGCTCGACCTCAGCGGCCTCGACTTCAAAGGCGCGACGGTCTCCCAAAGCAACCTCTTCGGCGCCGACCTGAGCCACGCCAACTTGTCGAACGCCAGCCTCAAGGGCTCGCGCCTGGACCGCGTCACGATCATTGGGACGCGCTTCGATGGCGCCGATCTTTCCGATGCCAGCTTCCTGCGCCCTTCGACCTTCTCGACGCTCGCAGCGCCCGCCAGCGAGGCCGCGAGTTTTGCCGGCGCGGACCTTTCGCGCGCGCGCCTCTTCGGCCGCTTCAACCGCGCGAACTTCCGCGGCGCCAAGCTGCCGGGCGCAACACTCGCCCCGTTCAACAAGACGGGATTCATCGAGCACATCTGGCGCACCGAGATGTCCGGCGCCGATCTCTCGAGCGCCGACCTTTCCGGCGCCAACCTCACCTACGTGATGTTCACCTTCGCAAACCTGCGCGGCACGAACCTCTCGCAAGCGGTTCTGCGCAAGGCCGACCTTTCCCGCGCCGACCTGACGGGCGCCGATCTCACCGGCGCGGATCTTTCAGAGGCCGATCTTGATGGCGCGATCCTCACCGACGCGCGCGGTCTCGACACGGCGCTGGGCCTCGATACCGCCCGCAATGTCGAGAAATCGATCCGCTAGCTGGTCGGACGGGCCGCACCATAGATCGAGCGTGCGCGCGCTTCGAATGCGTCCGTATACTTTCGCACCGCCTTGTCGAATAGCGCGCCCATCAGCATCGCCAGCATCCGCGACGAAAACGCGTAGTCGATGTGGAAATGGATTTCGCATCCACCCGCGACATCGCGGAAGCGCCAGCGGTTCGAAAGGCGCGCGAAGGGACCGTCGATCTTCTGCACGTCGATTTCATGCCGATCCGGTCGCAGCGTCACCCGGCTGGTGAACCGCTCGCGGATCGCGTGATAGCCGACGCTCATGATGGCCGTCAGCGTTGTGTGCGTGCTGCCGGCCTCACGCGCCGTCACTACCAGTTCCTCGCACAGCGGCAGAAATTCTGGATAGCTCTCGACGTCCGCAACCACCGCGAACATCTCATCGGCCGTGAATGGAACGCGGCGGGTCGTCTCGAAGGTGGGCACGCTCAAAGCTCCGTTGCGCTCAGGCGTTTCGAGCGCGGCGCTGCGCCTGAAGCTTCGCGAAGTCCTCGCCCGCATGATACGACGACCGCGTGAACGGGCTCGATGCCACGAGCGCAAACCCCTTGGCGACCGCGATCTGGCGCAGCGCTTCGAACTCGGCCGGTGGCAGGAAGCGCTGTACCGCCGCGTGCCGCGGGCTCGGCTGCAGATACTGTCCGATGGTCAGGAAGTCGACACCCGCCGAGCGCATGTCGTCCATCACCTGCATCACCTCCTCGCGGCTTTCCCCGAGGCCAACCATGATGCCCGACTTGGTGAAAACCTGCGGGTCGATCTCCTTTGCCCGCTGCAGCAGCCGTAGCGAGTGGAAGTAGCGCGCGCCGGGGCGGATCGACAGATAGAGCCGCGGCACCGTTTCGAGGTTATGATTGAACACGTCCGGCCGCGCCGACAGCACTGTTTCAAGCGCGCCGCTCTTGCGCATGAAATCGGGCGTCAGCACCTCGACGGTCGTCTGCGGCACCTCTGCACGCAATCCGCCGATCACCCGCGCGAAGTGCTGCGCGCCGCCATCGGCGAGGTCATCGCGATCCACGGAGGTGACGACGATGTGCGTCAGCCCCAGTTCTTTCGCGGCCTTGGCGACACGCGCCGGCTCATCCGGATCGAGCGGACGTGGCATTCCCGTGCGCACATTGCAGAAGGCGCAGGCACGCGTGCACGTATCGCCCATGATCATGAACGTGGCATGCCGCTTGGACCAGCATTCGCCGATGTTGGGGCACCCGGCTTCCTCGCACACCGTCGTGAGGCGATTGCCGCGCACGATCCGGACTGTGTCCGCCAGCACAGGGCCCGCCGGAACGCGCACCCGAATCCAGTCTGGCTTCGCGAGCCGCGTCGGAGCCGGTGCGCTTCCAGATACCGCCAGATCGGTCGGCGTAGGCGTGGTCATGACGTGTTCCTGCCTGCAGGTTCGCTGGCCATTCTAAACCCCAGGGCGCAGCAGGCAAATCGGAACTCCCGCCGCCCCTATCGGCCGACGATCCGGCCCAGGATGATGACCAGCAACGCACCGATGGTCGACACGAGGATCAGGTGCACCCAGGGCCAGTCATAAAGGAAGGGCAACTTTAGTAGACCGGCCTGCACCAGGGCACCGCCGACGAACGAGCCGATGATGCCGACGAAAATGTCCCGGATGATGCCGCCCCGGCCACCGAGCAGCGTGGACGCGATCCACCCCGCTACGAGGCCATTGACCGCCATGATGAGCCACGGCGCGTACGTCGCATAATTTTCCATCTGCGTTCTCCCCACGAATGCTTTTTGCGCTCACGCTATGATGCGCGCGATTATCACGACGATGACGGCTCCTACGGTCGCGGTGACGACCTCGGATACGAATTTATTGCGAATTCCGAGGTCGATCTTCATCGCCTCGAACAGATAACCGCCGACAAATGCGCCGACGATTCCGGTGAGCAGGTAGCGCAGTATGCCGCCACCGCCGCCAATCAGCACCGAAGCCAGGAACCCGGCCAGGATGCCGACGATTGCGAAAACGACCAGCGCGCGCTTGTCTGCATCCACGGCGTACCCCTCGATGGCTCAGGCTCAGGTTCGAACTTTTCCGGCGGGCGGAGCTGCCGGAGGAATGTGCAGCGCCTTTCCGTAGGCGGCGAGCGTACTTTCGCCCATCATCTCCGAAAGGGTCGGGTGTGGGAAGACAGTGCGCATCAGGTCTTCTTCGGTGGCTTCGAGCTGCATGGCGATGACGAACCCCTGGATAAGCTCCGTCACCTCTGCGCCGATCATGTGAGCCCCTATCAGCTCACCCGTGCCGGCATCGAAAATCGTCTTCACCATCCCGTCGCGTTCCCCGAGAGCAAGTGCCTTTCCGTTGGCACGGAACGGAAAACGCCCGACGCGGATGTCTCGCCCCTCCGCCTTCGCCCGCTGCTCGGTGAGCCCGACCGAAGCGATCTGCGGCCGGCTGTAGGTGCAGCCGGGAACCCGGAGCTTGTCGAGCCCGTGGACGTCGAGCCCTTTGATGGCCTCCACGCAGATGACGCCCTCGTGCTCGGCCTTGTGCGCCAGCATCGGCGCGCCGGCGACATCCCCGATGGCGTAGATGCCAGCAACGTTGGTGCGCGCCAACCCGTCGGCGACGATCAGCCCGCGCTCGGTCTTGACCCCCACCGATTCCAGCCCGAGCCCGTCGATGTTGCCGACGACACCGACGGCGGAGATCAGCCGTTCGGCCGCGATCTGCTCGCTCTTCCCGCTCGCATCGACGACGCTCGCGGTGATCCCGCCCTTGCCGCGCTTCACCTCGCTGACTTTGGCGCCGGTGAGGATGCGGATGCCGTCCTTCTCGAACAGCTTGCGGGCCAGTGCGGCGATCTCGGCGTCCTCGGCCGGCAGGATCTGGTCCAAGAGTTCGACGACCGTCACCTCGACACCCAGCGCGTGGTAGAACGATGCGAACTCGATGCCGATAGCGCCGGAACCTGCAATGAGCAGCGACTTCGGCAGGGAAGGCGGCAGCATCGCCTCGAAGTAGGTCCAGATCCGATCGCCGTCTGGCTCCAGTCCCGGAAGCACGCGCGGACGTGCACCCGTCGCAACGATGATGTGCTTTGCCTTGTAGCGACCGGGGCCGAGCGCATCCTTGGATGGCTCAGGGTCGGGACGCGACGAGCGAGCCGCAGCCGATACCTCGATCTCGCCACTGCCGAGCAGCTTGGCGCTGCCCCAGATCACGTCGACGCCGTTCTTCTTCAGAAGAAAACCGACACCGGTGTTGAGCTCACGCGCCACCGAGCGCGAGCGTGCGACGACCGCTTCAATGTCGATCCGCGCCTTCCCTGCATGGATGCCGAAGCTCTCGCCCTCGGCGACCAGATGCGCGATCTCCGCAGAGCGCAGCAGCGCCTTCGTCGGGATGCATCCCCAGTTGAGACAGATGCCGCCCAGATGCGCGCGTTCGATGACCGCTGTCCGCAGCCCCAGCTGCGCCGCGCGTATCGCCGCGACGTAGCCACCCGGACCCGCACCGATGACGATGACGTCATAGTCGCCGCTGCTCATGCTCTGGTCCCTCTAAGAGCAAGGCCCCGGTGTCGCATGACGCCGAGGCCCTAAGCTCAAGTCCAGTCTCGATTGGCGCCGCATCAGACGTGGCAGCGCGCGCCGAGGTACTTGTCGAGCAATTGGTTGTAGAGGTCGGCCTTGGCCTTCTGGGCCGCCGGAAGCTTTTGCCCAGAGCTCTGGCGCTCGACCAGCGAAGGCACGCCTTCCTTATCGAGCTTGTTGAGGTTGGTGCGGATGGACTGGCAGGTCTCGCCGCCGGTCAGCGCCTGCGGGCCCGGATCGCCGCTACCGCCACCGGTATTGCCTGCGCAGCCAGCGAGAAGAACCGCAACGGCTCCCGCCACGACCCCGCCGAGAATGCTCGCGCGCCGACAATTGCCTGACACCGTGTCCTCCATCCGATCTTGGAAGCCAGGGCGGTTTCACCACACGCGCCGAGGGCGTGCAACCCTTCTTGGTGTCCCATACCAAAAACATTCAGGCGCCGCCGCATCTGGATGACACAGCAGGCGCCCGAAAGTTGATCAACCTAAGTCGCTTACGGGTTCGGCACGCCAACCGGGGCGGCCGAGGCAGTGGACTCCTGCGGCGCCATTGCAGCCGCAACCGGCTTCTGCGTCGGCGCCGGCGGCTTGGCTTTCGCTTCGGCCTTGACCGGAGTCGTCGAGCCTGTCGTGACGGGATCGACCGGAGCCGTCGAGGCGACACGCGGCGGGAAGTCCGAGCACTTGCTCTGGAACTCGGTGTTGGCCTTGTTGAGTTCGTCCGCCTTGGTGATGTCGGTCGGCTTCAGCTTGTACTTCTTGGCAGCAGCTTTCGCGACTTTGTCGGAGATACCTTCTCCGTTCAGAGCCTCGATCTGCGAAACCAGCGTGTTGCAGAGCGCCACTTTCGACTTCGCAGCCTGGTCAGCAGCGGCCTGCTTCTGCGGATCGATTGAGCCAGTATTGAATGCCGAGTTGAGACTGCCTTCTGCGCAGCCTGCGAGCAGGCAGGCTACAGCGGCAGTTGCGTATATGGCGTTTGAGCGCGCCGTCATTGGGATTCACTCCAAGGGCTAGAGAGATCAGGTACGCCCACGCATGTGTTTCCGCTAATAGTCTTGCCCTGGGCCAACGGCAAGCAAGTGCCCTATTCTTATGCGTTTCCGAGGCCTTTGGGAGCAGCTTAGCTGGGGAAAGATGGCCAGCCGTGCTCCGCGCGCCACAGCCCGAGCGCCCTGATAACCATGTTTTGAGCCAAGCTGATTCGCTGATTGGTGTTCGAGAGCCGCCTTAGACGAGCATCCGCACCGGGTCTTCCACGAATGCGCGGAACGCCCCCAGCAGAGCAGCGCCGATGGCTCCGTCGACAACTCTGTGATCGCAAGAAAGTGTCACACTCATCACGGTAGCCGGCACCAGCGCGTCGCCCGACACCACCGGACGACGCTCGGCGGCGCCAACCGCAAGGATCGTCGCGTGCGGCGGGTTGATGACCGCATCGAACGTCTTGATGCCGTACATGCCGAGGTTGGAGATCGAAGTCGTGCCGCCCTGGTACTCGTGTGGCGCCAGCCGCCGCTTGCGCGCGCGATCCGCAAGATCGCGCATCTCGTTCGAGATCTCCGACAGCGATTTCACCTCGGCGTGCCGGATCACGGGCGTGAACAGTCCGCCGTCGATGGCCACCGCGACGCCGACGTCGGAATACTTGTGACGCAGCATCCCCGCCTCTGTCCACGTGGCGTTCGCGGCCGGAACTTCCTGTAGCGCCAGCGCCATCGCCTTGATGATGAAATCGTTGACCGAAAGCTTATAGGCCCGCGGGCCGTCGGCCGGTGAAGCGGCGTTCATGCGCTCGCGCGCCCGCATCAGCTCGTCGATGCGGCAGTCCATCGAAAGATAGAAATGCGGGATCGTCTGCTTGGCGAGCGTCAAACGCTCCGCGATCACCCGCCGCATCTTGTCGTGCGGCAGCAGCTCGTAGCTGCCCTTGTCGTAGAGTGCGAGGATCTTATCGTCGGCGAGCGCTGCAGGCGGCGATGCGACCGCCACCTCCCGATGCGTCGGCGCCGCACTCTCGCTGGGGGAAGGCTTTGCCCCGCCTTCGATCGCCGCCTCGATGTCGCGCTTCACGATCCGCCCATGCGGACCAGAGCCGGCGAGCGCTTCGAGCGTCAGCCCGGCCTGCTTCGCCAACCGGCGCGCCAATGGCGATATGCGAATGCGCTCGCTCGCGGCAACGCTCATGCCGATCTCCCCGCCATCGGACTCTGCACGCCATCCTTCGACCAGTCGTGCAGGAAGGTGAGATAGGCCAGCGCCGCATAGACCCCGATGCCGATGATCCATCCGGTGACAACACCCAGCTCCTGCTGCGAAAGCGGCAAGCTGCTCGAAACCGGCATCGGATTGCGCAGGCTTTCAACCGGGATGACGGACTGCGGCAACCGCCCCCACGCCTGCAAGAGCCCCTCCTGCATCGACTGGACGACAGCCGCCGTGCCGCCGAGGAAGCTGAGCCCGATCGTCATCAGCGAAAACGCCAGAACGCGCAGGAACAACCCGGCGCGCGCAAGGAAGAAGAACAGCGCCGCGATGTAGCCGGACACGATGGCGAAGAACAGCGACACGATGGAGAGTATCGTCTGCAGCGAGCTGAACAGCCCATTCAGGATTTCGGCTTCGCTCATCGCCTTCTCCGCGTCTATCGCCGCCCCTACGCGACGTACATGACCTGCTTGACGGCCGCGACCACCTGATCGACCGACGGCAGCGCCAGCTTTTCCAGATTGGCCGCATATGGCATCGGCACATCGGCGCCCGACACCTTCACGGGCGGCGCATCGAGATCGTCGAACGCCTGCATCGCAACCTGCGCGCAGATCTCGGAGCCGACCGAGCACACCGGCCATGCCTCTTCCACCGTAACGATTCGGTTGGTTTTCTTCACCGAGGAAAGCACGGTCGCCAGATCGAGCGGCCGCAGCGTTCGAAGGTCGATGACCTCAACCTCGATGCCTTCCTTCGCGAGCCGCTCGGCGGCTTCCAGCGCATAGACCATCCCGCGCGCGAACGAGACGACAGTCGCGTCCTTGCCCGCCCGCGCGATGCGCGCCTTGCCGATAGGAATGAGGAAATCGTCTCCCTTCGGCACGTCGCCGTGCGTGCCGTAGAGGAGTTCGTTCTCGAGGAACACGACCGGATTGGGATCCCGGATCGCCGACTTGAGCAGACCCTTCGCGTCGGCGGACGTCGAGGGCGCAACGACCTTGAGCCCCGGCACGTGCGCATACCACGCCGAATAGCACTGGCTGTGCTGCGCCGCGACGCGCGCTGCCGCGCCATTCGGTCCGCGGAAGACGATCGGCACATGCACCAGTCCGCCAGACATGTAATGCGTCTTGGCCGCCGAGTTGACGATCTGGTCGATCGCCTGCATGGCGAAGTTCCACGTCATGAACTCGACGATGGGATTCAGGCCGGCGAACGCCGCACCGACACCGACGCCGGCGAAGCCCTGCTCGGTGATCGGCGTATCGATGACGCGCTTGTCGCCAAATTCTTCCAGCAGCCCCTGGCTGACCTTATAGGCGCCCTGGTACTGCGCCACTTCCTCGCCCATCAGGAACACATCAGGGTCGCGCCGCATCTCTTCCGCCATGGCGTCGCGCAGCGCTTCGCGCATCGTCAGGTTGACGGTCTCGGTTCCTGGCGCGATTTCCGGCTCGGCAGATGCTGGCTCGTAGCTGAGCTTGTGCTCGTCGCCTGGCTGCTCCGGTTTCACGGCTGCAGGCTTTTCCTTCGTCGCCGGCTTGGCGGCTTCCTTCTCCGCACCAGCCGGTTTCGCGGGCTTCTCGTCCTCACCTTCGATCAGCGCGATAGGGGTGTTGACCTTCACATTCTCCGTGCCGGCTGGAACGAGGATCTTCGCGACGCGTCCCTCATCGACGGCCTCGACCTCCATCGTCGCCTTGTCGGTCTCGATCTCGGCAATGACGTCGCCCGACTTCACCTCCTGGCCTTCCTTGATCAGCCATTTGGTGAGCGTCCCCTCCTCCATGGTGGGCGACAGCGCGGGCATCAGCACTTCAGTCGGCATGGCGGCTTATGCCCTCAAACGAGAACGTCGGTGGTGAGTTGGCTCGGATCGGGCTCAGGATCGGACAGCGCGAACTCGGCCGCGGCGTTCACCTCATCGCGCACCTGCCGGTCTATCGCCTTGAGATCGGCCTCGTTGACACCGTCCTTCAGCAGCAGGTTGCGCACATGCTCGATGGCATCATGCGTGTCACGCATCTGCTGGACTTCCTCGCGCGTCCGGTACTTCGCCGGATCCGACATCGAATGTCCGCGATACCGATACGTCATCATCTCGAGGATCGTCGGTCCCTTGCCGGCCCGGGCGTTGGCAATCGCGCGCACACCGGCAGCCCGCACGGCCTCGATGTCCATGCCGTCGACATGCTCGCCCGGAATGTCGAACGATAACCCGCGCTGCGACAGGTTTGTCGTCGACGAGGAGCGCTCGATCGACGTCCCCATCGCATACTTGTTGTTCTCGATGACGAACACGACCGGCAGCTTCCACAGCTCGGCCATGTTGAAGGCTTCGTAGACCTGTCCCTGATTGGCTGCGCCATCGCCGAAGTACGTCAGGCAGACGCGGTCGTTGCCGCGATACTTGTTGGCGAACGCAAGCCCGGCGCCAAGCGGCACGCACGCCCCGACGATGCCATGCCCGCCGTAGAAGTGCTTTTCCGGCGAGAACATGTGCATCGAGCCGCCTTTGCCTTTCGAGCAGCCGTGCCGGCGTCCCGTCAGTTCGGCCATGACGCTTTTTGCATCCATGCCTGCGGCGAGCGTGTGTCCGTGATCGCGATAAGCCGTGATCACCTGGTCGCCCGGCTTCAGCGCCATCTGCAGTCCCACGACCACCGCTTCCTGCCCGATATAGAGATGGCAGAAGCCGCCGATATGCCCCATGCCGTAGAGCTGCCCGGCCTTCTCCTCGAAGCGCCGTATCAACAGCATCTGCTTGTAGGCGTCGAGACGCTCGGCGCGCGTGAAGGCTGCGACCGCCGGCTGCTTTTGTCCGTTTCCGGTCGGACGCTTGCCGCCTGAGCCAGAACGAGAGGATTTTTCCGAAGCCATCAGGAGCCCACCGCGAACCCGAAGCACAGGATTCGGACCCTACTCGACAGGCGCGATGAAAACCAGAAGCACCAAGGCGCACCCTGCGACTGAGGTGTCGGAAGCAATTTGTGACGAATGTCGCAACTTGCGGCGACCGCCGAAGCCTTAAGGCTTGGTCAGCACCTGATCGCCCGGGCGCACGAAGCCCAGAACCTCGCGCGAAATCTCTTCGACGAGATCGGCATCGGGTTTTGCGGGAGAAAGAAGCGCGACGTCGCGCTCGAGCTTGGCGCGCGCGGCTTCGAGGCTCTTGATCTCGAACTCCAACAAAGCTGACCTTTCGATCAGCCGAGATCTCACCTCGAAGCCGTGCCTGCCATTGATGGCATGATGGACAAAGTAGGCCGTTAAACCTAGGCAGAGAAGCAACACCGTCGCCTGCCGTGGCCTGGAGCGTCGATCATGTTTTTTTGGCTGACGCAGCACTGGCACTGTCGCTTACGCTGCAACTGTTGGACACCCGTGTTATCCCACGCGGTTGCTTAATGGCTGGTAAAGCGCTGTGCCGACGTCGCCGGAATAAAAAACATCCCGGAGCAGCGCCCCGGGATGTCGACGTCGAGATAAGCAAAAGCTCTTGTGATCGCGTCAGACGTTGGCGCCCCGGATAACGCTCCGGCCGGCGTAGCGGGCAACATCCCCAAGCTCGCCCTCGATGCGGATCAGCTGGTTGTACTTCGCAAGACGATCCGAGCGGCACAGCGACCCCGTCTTGATCTGGCCAGCGTTGGTGGCCACGGCGAGGTCGGCAATCGTTGCGTCTTCGGTCTCGCCCGAACGATGCGAAATCACGGCGGTATAGGCTGCACGCTGCGCCATCGACACCGCGTCGAGCGTCTCCGACAGCGAGCCGATCTGGTTCACCTTGACGAGGATCGAGTTTGCGATCCCGCGCTTGATGCCCTGCGCAAGACGCTCGGTGTTGGTCACGAAGAGATCGTCACCGACCAGCTGGCAGCGGTTGCCGATGGCCTGCGTCAGCGCCTTCCAGCCATCCCAGTCGTCCTCGGCCATGCCGTCCTCGATCGAGATGATCGGGAAGCGCGACACGAGATCTTCGAGGTACTTCACCATGCCGGCCGAATCGAGCGTCTTGCCCTCGCCAGCCAGCGTGTACTTGCCGTCCTTGAAGTATTCCGTCGACGCGCAGTCGAGCGCCAGCATCACGTCATCGCCCGGCTTGTAGCCCGCGGCCTCGATCGCCTTGCTGATGAAGCCCAGCGCCTCGTCGGCCGACTTGAGGTTCGGCGCAAAGCCGCCCTCGTCACCGACCGATGTCGACAGGCCCGCGTCCTTCAACGACTTCTTAAGCGTGTGGAAGATCTCCGCACCCATGCGCACCGCGTCGGCGATCGATTCCGCCGCCACCGGCATGATCATAAATTCCTGGATGTCGATCGGGTTGTCGGCATGTGCGCCGCCGTTGACGATATTCATCATCGGCACGGGCAGCACGTGCGCAGCGGCGCCGCCGAGGTAGCGGTAAAGCGGAAGGTCGCTCGAAATCGCGGCAGCCTTGGCGACAGCCAGCGACACGCCGAGGATGGAGTTCGCACCCAGCCGGCTCTTGTTCGCCGTACCATCGAGCTGGATCAGCGCCGCATCCACGCCGCGCTGGTCTTCCGCATCCATGCCGGCAATGGCATCGAAGATCTCGCCGTTGACAGCATCGACGGCCTTCTCGACTCCTTTGCCGAGGTAACGCGACTTGTCGCCATCGCGCAACTCCACCGCCTCGTGCGCCCCCGTCGAGGCACCAGAGGGAACGGCAGCGCGTCCGAGCGACCCGTCTTCGAGAACGACATCGACCTCCACCGTCGGATTACCGCGGCTGTCGAGGATCTCGCGACCGATGATGTCGATTATGGCGGTCATGTCGTTACCTTATGGGTTGCAGGCCGCGAATGGGCATGGGAGGGTCCGGCGCCTTTTAACCGCTCTTTTCTATTGCGCAAAGGGCCGAAAGCGCACTGCCCGACAGGGGACGCGCGCCCACCCGGAAGGCTAGGCATGTCGCAGGACAACTCCATGTCGCAAAGCACAAAATACACCGGAGGCTGCCACTGCGGCACCGTCCGCTACGAAGTCGAGACCAGCATCGATCCCGTCATCGCCTGCAACTGCTCCATCTGCCGCGCGCGCGGCAGTTTGCTGGCCTTCGCGCCGAACGAAGGCTTCCACCTCCTAAGCGGTGAGGAGGCTCTTTCCGATTACCAGTTCAATCGCAAGGTCATCCATCACCTGTTCTGTTCCAAGTGCGGCATCTCCTCGTTCTCGCGCGGCCGCCGGCCCGATGGCGCCCAGGTGGTCGCGATCAACGTGCGTTGCCTGGACGGCGTCGACCTCGACGCGCTCACCGTCAGAAAATTCGATGGCGCGAGTCTTTGATGGACACTGCAATGCCGGCCACTTCAGCGCTCGTGCTATTCTCCGGCGGACAGGACTCGACCGTCTGCCTGGCCTGGGCACTCGATAAATACGAGCGCGTCGAGACCGTCGGCTTCAACTATGGCCAGCGGCATTCCGCCGAGCTTGGCCAGCGCGATAGATTGCGCGCCGCGTTGCGCGAGATGAAACCCGAATGGGATGAGCGTCTCAGCTCTGACCACATGCTCGATCTGACCGAGCTTGGCCGCCTCAGTGAAACCGCGCTGACGCGCGACGCCGAAATCGAGATCACGGCAGCCGGCCTCCCCTCGACCTTCGTGCCAGGTCGCAACCTTCTGTTCTTCACCTATGCAGCCGCCCTCGGCTATCGCCGCGGCATCCGCACACTCGTCGGCGGTATGTGCGAGACGGATTTCTCCGGCTACCCGGATTGCCGCAACGACACCCTGCAGACCCTTGCCAAGGCCATAGCGCTCGGCACTGACACGCCCGTCACGATTGAGACACCGCTGATGTGGATCGACAAGGCCGGCACCTGGGACCTGACGAACAAGCTCGGGGGCAAGCCCTTGGTCGAATTGGTCGTCGAGGAAAGCCACACCTGCTACCTCGGCATCCGCTCCCGTCGCCACGAGTGGGGCTACGGCTGCGGACACTGTCCGGCGTGCGACTTGCGCCGTAAGGGTTGGGAAAGCTGGCGGGCGCAGAATGGATATGCTCCCTAGGGAGCTATCGCTTCATTCTCAGCCAAGTTGAGCCTCTCCATGCGAACCATGATCCGCCGCGCCGGCATCGCCATTGTCGCCGCGGCCCTGGCAAGTGTCGCCCTCGCCGACGAAACTCATCCCCACTGGGCGTACGATGGAGAAGGCGCCCCAGAGCGCTGGGGTACCTTGAGCCAGGACTTCGCCGCTTGCAGCAAAGGCCACCAGCAATCACCGGTGAACCTGACCAACGCTCATGCGGGCCAGGACGTGCCGCTAACGCTCGATTGGAAGCCGTTCGCCCCAATGGTCCACAACAACGGCCATACCATCCAGGCAAGCGCTATCGCCGGCAACACGACGACATTGGCCGGCCGTACCTACACCCTGCAGCAGATGCATTTTCATCATCCGAGCGAACACACCATCGACGGCAAAGCGACGCCGATGGAAGCACACTTCGTCAACCAGGCCGCCGACGGCAAGCTGCTCGTGCTAGGCGTCATGATCGAAGAAGGCGCCCCGAACGCGGAAATCGCTAAGCTCTGGGACGTCGCTCCGCAGACGACCGGCGATGCCAAAGCCAACGCCGACATCGACTTCAGCAAGCTGATCCCGCTCGGCTCGAAGTTCTACCGCTACGCCGGCTCGCTCACGACGCCGCCCTGCAGCGAGATCGTCGACTGGATCGTATTCTCCAAGTCGGTCACCGCCTCGCGCGATCAGATCGAGGCCTTCGCCAAGCTGTACCCGACCAATAATCGCCCCCTGCAGGCGCTTCACGACCGCACGATCAGTATCGAGCGCTGAGCCGGCACAGTGATTGCCGCCACCGCACCGCGATATCATAATGGGCGCGTTCATTGACGCGCCCATTTTTGCTGCGGGTTTGCTTTCAGGGTACCTCGCGCATGGCCTCCCGATCAATCGTCGCGCCCTTCTTGTTGCATCCACAGCCTTCGCCGCCACTTGGCGACTTGCCGGGCTTGACGCGCACCATGGTCGAGGACGAGACGGCCTGGTTCGAGCGGCCAATGGAACACGGCCGAAGCTGGCCTTGATCGCGGTCATTGATCGAAGTTTCTGAAAAGTTCTTTCTGCAGATGTGCGTCGAACGGCGCCCGTCAACCTGACATTAGTCGGCTCGCAACCAAGCCTGTGCATGCGCATATGAGTGGGCGCATACTTTCCTGCACGGCACACAACGCCGAGGAGATCCCGGATGAGCACCATGAGCAAAGCCTCAGAACGCCGTAAGGCACCCCTTCAAACCCCGAGCAATTTCGACACCAACGCCATCCGAGATCTCTCGGGTGCCCTCAATGCTATTCTCGCCGACACCTTCGCGCTCTACCTCAAAACCAAGAATTTCCATTGGCACATGAGCGGCCCGCATTTCCGCGACTATCATCTTCTGCTCGACGAGCACGCCGATCAGATATTCGCGATGACCGACGACATCGCCGAGCGCGTGCGCAAAGTCGGCGGAACCACGATCCACTCCATCGGTCACATCGCCCGCCTGCAGCGCGTCCTCGATAACGACGCCGACTACGTGACGCCTGAGGACATGCTCGCCGAACTCCGCGACGACAACAAGGATTTCGCCGGCCGCCTCAAGGAAGCACACGATCTGTGCGACGAGCACGGCGACGTCGCTACAGCGAGCCTCATCGAAAACTGGATCGACGAGACGGAACGCCGACTGTGGTTCCTCTATGAGTCGACGCGCGAGAAGCACGCTCCTTGATGGCAGCGGACGTCACGAACCGAGGCGGCGGCGCCGTGCCGCCGCCGTTTCATTTTCCAGCCATCGGGTGAACCATGACTGCCGACGCGCTTCCCAAACGCCGACTTGGTCGCACTGACATGAACATAACGCCGGTGGGGCTCGGAGCATGGGCCATCGGCGGCGGCGATTGGGCCGTCGGCTGGGGTGAGCAGGATGACTCCAAGTCCATCGCCGCCATCCGCCATGCCGTCGAACGCGGCATCAACTGGATCGACACGGCAGCCATCTATGGCCTCGGCCATTCCGAGGAGGTCGTGCGCCGCGCGCTCGCCGACATGCCGCAGGGAGAACGCCCTTACGTGTTCACCAAGTGCGGCCTGCGCTGGGACGATAACAACCGCATGGCGCCGCCGCAGAACGTCGGCAGGCCCGACAGCATCCGCGCCGAATGCGAAGCCTCGCTGAAGCGCCTCGGCGTCGACCGTATCGATCTCTACCAGATGCATTGGCCGGCGAGGGATGGCACCGCCATCGAGGACTATTGGGGCACGTTTCTCGATCTGAAGAAGGAAGGCAAGGTGCGCGCCGTCGGCCTTTCCAATCACAACGCCGCGCAACTGGAAGCCGCCGAGAAGGTCGGCCACGTCGACACGCTGCAGCCTCCCTTCTCCGCCATCCGCCGCGACTTCGCCGCCAACGATCTGATCTGGTGCCTCGCCCACGAAACGGGTGTCATCGTCTACAGCCCGATGCAGGCCGGCCTGCTCACCGGAGCATTCACCGCCGAGCGCGCCAAGTCGCTGCCCCCGAATGACTGGCGCTCGCGCAACGCGGAGTTCTCCGGCGACAAGCTGAAGGCCAATCTGGCGCTGGCCGACACGATGCAAAAGATCGCCGACCGGCATGGCACGACGGCAGGTGCCGTGGCGATCGCGTGGGTGCTTGCATGGCCCGGCATCAGCGGAGCTATTGTCGGCGCCCGCGCTCCCGAGCAGGTGGACGGCTGGATCGGCGCCGCAAACCTCAGCCTGACGCGGGCCGACCTCACCGACATCGCCGCAACCATCGAGCGCACCGGCGCCGGCACCGGTCCGGCGTTGCCGCCCGAGGCTACCGGCTGAACCCTCCAGACGCGGCATCACCGCCACGCCGCTTGAACGCGCGGCCGCGGCCCATTACGGATGCGGCATGTATGCCGTGAAGGAGATCTTCTACACGCTGCAGGGCGAGGGCACGCACGCCGGTCGCCCGGCCGTGTTCTGTCGCTTTGCCGGCTGCAATCTGTGGTCCGGCCGCGAGGCCGACCGCGCCAAAGCCGTCTGCCAGTTCTGCGACACGGACTTCGTCGGCGTCACGGGCGACGGCGGCGGACGCTTCACGACAGCGCCTGAGCTTGCAACAGCCTGCCGCGACGCCGCCGAAGGCTCGGGCTGCGACTACGTCGTCCTGACCGGCGGTGAGCCGATGTTGCAGGTCGACGGGGATCTGATCGACGCCCTGCACGCTGCAGGTTTCACCATCGCCATCGAGACCAACGGCACCCTGCCGGTCCCGCGGGAGATCGATTGGATCTGCGTCAGCCCGAAGGCCGGAGCTGACCTCCAGCAGCGCTCCGGAGACGAACTGAAGCTGGTTTTCCCCCAGGCCGGGCTCGATCCCGAGCCCCTCCTTGAGCTGGCGTTCGCCAATCGCTACCTCCAGCCCATGGACGGCCCGGACGTCGCGGTTAACACGCAAAAGGCCGTCGCCTATTGCCGCGCCAACCCCGGCTGGCGCCTTTCGCTGCAGACCCACAAGCTGCTCGGCATTCCCTGAGACGCCGGCCCTGAGACCTCAGCGCGCGGCGCCCTACTGGAATTGCAGCAAAAAATCCCTTAGAGACCCGGCATGCGCATCTACAAAGAATTTCTGTTCGAGGCCGCCCACTACCTGCCGAGTGCTCCTCCGGGGCACCCGAACTCGCGTATGCACGGCCACTCGTTCCGCGCCCGTGTGACGATTGACGGCTTGCCCGGCCCCGACACCGGCTACGTTTTCCATTTCGATGAGCTGGCCGAGATGATGGCCGACGCGCAGGACGCGCTCGATCATCGCCTACTGAATGAGATCGAGGGTCTTGAAGCCCCAACTCTAGAGCGCATCGCCATCTGGCTGTGGAACCGGCTGCAGAACCGCATCCCCGGCCTCGCACAGATCGAGATCTCTCGCGACAGCTGCCGCGAAGGCGCGATCTACTCGGGTCCGGCGCCGTCGCGCTTGGCGGCTGAGTAAGACCAACATCGGAGCGATCATGGGCCAGAAGGACACCACCGTTACCATCCTCGGCCAGGCAACCAAGCTGCCGGAGAGCCCGGAGCAGGCGGTGCTCGAGCGCGTGCCGAACCCGCACCCCGACGCAAAGTATCTCGCCCGCTTCACGGCGCCCGAGTTCACCTCGCTGTGCCCGGTCACTGGCCAGCCCGACTTCGCGCACATCGTCATCGATTACGTGCCGCGCGACTGGCTCGTGGAATCGAAATCGCTGAAGCTCTACCTCGGCGCCTTCCGCAATCACGGCGCCTTCCACGAGGACTGCACCATCGCGATTGCAAAGCGCCTCGTCGCTTTGCTGGACCCGATTTGGCTGCGTATCGGCGGCTATTGGTACCCGCGCGGCGGCATCCCCATCGATGTCTTCTGGCAGACTGGCCCCGCGCCGAACGGCCTCTGGGTCCCCGACCAAGGCGTCGCCCCCTACCGCGGCCGCGGCTGAGTGTTCCCGGTCTGACACCAGCTGAGTAAAGCTTCCGTGCGGGATAGCCGAAGCAGCATCGCTTCAGCATGGCGAGCAAAGCTCGGCATGCTCAGGGCGCAAGGCGCCCCGCGCCTTCTGGCGGGCTATCAGCTTGAGCTACGCCTGCCGCATACAAAGCTTGACGCCACTCGTGTCACTCTGATCCCAAAACGTGCACGCGCTCATACAGCTCGGCCATCAGCGCACGGCGATCGCTGCGATTCCGCAGCTGCTCGAAAGGCACGACATCGCCGACGCGCGCGATCAGACGCGTGCCGACGCGCCGGCGAAATTCGCGTATCAAAAGCGACAGCCTGAGAGTCATGCTGATGCGCGAGGCGAGATGGAAGAGCGGCCCGCACTGGCCCTCGAAGTAAACCGGCAGCACGGAGGCATGGCTCGCCTGCACCATGCGCGCCGTGAACGTCTTCCAAGGCAGCTCCTCGGCGCGCCCGAAGGGATGCTTCGCGGTCGCGACGCCGCCCGCAGGGAACACGATGATCGTCGTGCCCGCGCGCAACAGCCGGATCGCCTCGTTGCGCGTGGCGAGGTTGCGCTCCAGAGCCTCCGGCGTTTCACGAAAATCGACCGGTAACGAGTACGGCTCGAGTTCCGGAACCTTCAGCAGCTCCAGATTGATCAGCACCTTGAACGGCCGGCCGAGGTCTTCCGCCAGCGCCAGCGCAGCGATGCCATCGAGGATGCCGTAGGGATGATTGGCGACGATCACCAAAGGACGGTCGGCTTCGATCTGCGGCGGCCAGCACCGCGCGACGATCTCCAGCTCGACCCCGACCAGATCCAGCATCGGCCGCATGGCCCGCTCCGGCGTCCGCTGTCGCACGCCGCGCCATTCATCATACAGCGGAGCGAAGTAGTCGCGTCCCGCGAGTCGCTCTAGGAAGCGGATGATGCCGCGCTTGAGCGGCGGATCCTGCGGATTTGCGTAAGAGAGCTCGGGAAACTGCAAGGCGGCGATTCCTGGAGGTGAAGGCCCAGCGTGCCGGGACTTTCAGACAACCTTATGAAAAGGGTGTCGCCCCAGCCACAGGCCGCAGTTATGCCTCTTGCCGCACCCTGGCCAGAAAGCCATGTCTCGGATAGCTTGCCGCGCTTCGGAGGGGGAATGATTCGCTCGACCATTCTGACGCTTATCGCCGTCCTGCCGCTCATTGCCACCGGCAGTGCAGGCGCCGCCACGCCGCCAGGTGCCGAGATACCGGTGGTGACCGACCCGGCGATCACGCCGCCTATGGCCGCCCCCGCCGATACAAATCCGGTCGCCAGCGCCGTCCGCACGCGCCTCAACGGCCTTCCCACCGAGGGCTCGGCGCAGGAGATCAAGGAGCGCGCCGTCCTCTCGGACATCTACGCCGCCCGGCGCGATGCTCCGATCTGGCTCAGCGAAGGCGGCCTCACCGAACGTGGCGCAGCTCTCGGCGCCGAAATCCTGAAAGCTGACGACTGGGGACTTGAAGCGAAGGATTTCTCGCTCCCGGTGATCCAGCCAGCCGCACAGCTCACGCCCGAGAGCATTGGCAAGGCCGACGTCGACATCTCCCTCGCCCTACTGAAGTATGCCCGCTACGCGCGCGGCGGCCGCATCATCGATCCGACGATCCTGCTCAATTCCAATCTCGACCGGAAACCGCAGCTCCTCGATCCGGAGACCGTCTTCAAGACGGCCATCGCGGCACCCGATCCGGCCGCCTATCTGCGCACGCTGCATCCACAGCAGCCGCAGTTTGAGAAGCTGCGACAGGCGTACCTCGCCAACAAGGGTAAGCCCCTCGCCAAGAAAATCCTCGCCAACATGGAAGAGTGGCGCTGGATGCCGGCTGACCTCGGCGACGTTCACGTGATCGCCAACGTCCCCGAGTTCATGGTCTATCTCTACAAGAACGGCACGCCGATCCACACCGAGCGCATCGTCGTCGGCGAGGTCGGCAAGCAGACGACGATTTACACGCGCAATCTGAAGACCATCGTCTTCAAGCCGATGTGGCGCGTTCCAGATTCCATCAAGGCGCATGAACTGCAGCCGAACCTCCGCAAGGGCGGCAGCATGTTCCGGCAGTACGATCTGGAATTGGAAACCAAGGACGGCAAGCCGCTCGACTATCGCAGCATCGACTGGAACACCGCCAACATCCTCGACTACGAGGTCGTGCAGCCGCCCGGCAAAAAGAACGTCATGGGCGTGGTGAAGTTCACCTTCCCGAGCCAGCATACGATCTTCATGCACGACACGATCGACAAATGGATGTTCGGCCAGAACGTGCGCACCTTGAGCCACGGCTGCCTGCGCCTGCGCAATCCGATGAAGATGGCCGAGCACATCCTGATGGAGGACCGCGGCTGGGACGCCGCGAAGGTCAACGACACGATGATGAACGGCCCGCGCAACAACGAGTTCGTGCTTGAGAAGAAGATCCCGATGCACCTCGTCTATTTCACCGCGTGGGTCGGAGACGATGGTAAACTCAAGACCTTCAACGACATCTACGGCCATGAAAAGCGCATCACCCTCGCGCTCGCTGGCGAATGGGACAAGATAGACATAGGCCGCAATCACTTGGCGCCAGTCGAGGCGGGCGACCCGAGCAACTTCTCGTCGGCCCCCGTGGCGCGCCAACAGAAGAAGACCAAGCAGCCTTCCAGCATCATCGACATGGTCGGTAACGCGCTGGGTGGCGGCTTCTGACGCCGGCGCCGCGCACCGGAATGCGCAGCACGCTGAGCGCGACGCTGGCGCTCGGCTCCGTTTGCATCCTCGGCATGGGCGCACACGCTGCCGATGCGATCATCCATCTCGGCGACGCGCGCGTTCGCTACGACGACACACGCTGGCAGGCGACGGAGCGGTCTGGGCGCGTCCAGTTCACCCCGCTCGGCGAAAACGCACGCCGCCTCGACCCCGCCGACCTCCGCATCCTGGATGATAGCGCCACCTGCACCGACCTCGCGCTACAGGCCTACGAACTCGGCTACTACGACACGCGCGCGCTAGCGCCGACGCCGACAGTGGTCGGCGGTGTCAAAGGCGAGCGCTTCGAAGCCCACACCGGATGCCGCAACGCGACGCCGCGCGGCGTCATCATCTGCGTCAAGACAAAGGGAAGCGCCTACCTGCTGCAGTCGCTGAACACCGGCTGCCAGGGCAACAACCTCTTCTCCGGCATCGACCCCCTCAGCGAGATCGCCAACGGCATGACATTTAAGCCGGATGCTCCGTGACCCGCACTGTTGGGTGCGGCAAGTCGTACCTATATGACCTGGAGCTGAGGATAATCCTGGCTGACCCGGACCGGCAAAAATCAACGCGCCGACCCGAGCCTGATCGCGGGGCCTTTTGAAAGGAACCCTGTCATGGCTACGCATTACGACGACACCCACCATCTCGTGATTTCCGATGACGACGTTCGTAGTGGCGTCACAGGCCACAATGTCCGTTACGTTCTCGCCCTCAGCATGACCGGCGTGATCGCGGCATTTGCTGCGATTGCGATCTATTTCGGCTTCGACACACTGTCGGAACGTCTCTCGGCGGCGCTCGCGCGTCATCCGTGGGAGGTCGCGCAGAGCCTGGCGCCCTACGCGGCCATCATCCTCGGCGGCGCGATCACCGGCGGCCTCCTGCTCGGAATCTGGAACGTGGTTGCGGGCGCGAGCGAGGACGACAGCGAAAGCTTCATGCGCCTGCGCGTCGCCACTCAGTTCGCGCTGATCTGCATGATCATGGCGCTGCTCTACATCTCGAAGTGAGGCAGGAGCAATCCCGGGGACCAAGCCCCGGGATCTAATTATGCGGTCTTGTCGCCCGCGACGCGCTTTTGATCGGGCGGCGTCGCCTCGGCCTTCAGTTGTGCGAGGGCTTCTTCGAGTGTCATGACGGTCTGGTCCTGCGAGCCGAGACGCCGGATCGAGACCTTCCCCTCCTCCGCCTCGCGCTTGCCGACGACCAGGATCACCGGCACCTTCGCCAACGAATGCTCGCGCACCTTGAGATTGATCTTCTCGTTGCGAAGATCGCTCTCGACGCGCAGTCCCGCAGCCTTCGCCTTCTCCACCACCGCAAGCGCGTAGTCGTTGGCATCTGACACGATCGGCGCAACGACCACCTGCAGCGGCGCCAGCCACAGAGGGAAGTGCCCCGCGAAGTTCTCGATCAGGATGCCCGTGAACCGCTCCAGCGAGCCGAACATGGCGCGATGGATCATCACCGGCGTCTTCTTCTGCGAGTGCTCGTCGATGTAGAAGGCGCCGAGCCGGCCGGCGAGGTTGAAGTCCACCTGCGTCGTGCCGCACTGCCACTCGCGACCGATGGCATCCTTTAGAACGTACTCCAGCTTCGGACCGTAGAATGCGCCTTCGCCGGGTTGCAGAGCCGTCTTCACGCGCCCATTCGACTGCCGCTTCACCTCGTCGAGCACATCGCCCAGTGCCTTCTCGGCCTTGTCCCACAGATCGTCCGAGCCGACGCGCTTCTCCGGCCGCGTCGACAGCTTGATGAAGATGTCCTCGAAGCCGAAGTCCTTGTAGATCGACAGCATCAGATCATTGATCTTGAGGCATTCCTCCATGATCTGATCTTCGGTGATGAAGATGTGCGCGTCGTCCTGCGTGAAGTGGCGCACGCGCAGCATGCCGTGCAGCGCGCCTGACGGCTCGTAGCGATGTACCTTGCCGAACTCGGCGATCTTGAGCGGCAGGTCGCGATAGCTCTTGAGCCCGTGCTTGAAGATCTGCACGTGGCCGGGGCAGTTCATCGGCTTACAGCAGAACACGCGCTCATCGGGGAGCGTGGTCGTAAACATGTTCTCGCCGTAGTTCTCCCAGTGCCCAGACAGCTCCCAGAAGTGCTTCTCCATCATGTCGGGAGAGTTGACCTCCTGGTAGCCGTCCGCGTCGAGACGGCGGCGCATATAGCCGATCAGCGTCTGGAATAGCGTCCAGCCCTTCGGGTGCCAGAAGACCGAGCCCGGCGCCTCTTCCTGGAAATGGAACAGATCCATCTCGCGGCCCAGCTTGCGATGATCGCGCTTCTCGGCCTCTTCCAGGCGATGAAGGTACTGCTTCAGTTCCTCTTCCGTCGCCCAAGCCGTACCGTAGATGCGCTGCAGCTGCGGATTGTTGGCATCGCCGCGCCAGTACGCGCCGGCGAACTTCATGAGCTTGAACGCCTTGCCGACCTGCCCGACGCTCGTCATGTGCGGGCCGCGGCACAGGTCGAGCCACTCGCCCTGCTTGTAGATCTTGACGTCCTGATCCTCGGGGATCGCGGCGACGAGTTCGACCTTGAAGTATTCGCCCTTGTCGCGGAAGAACGCCTTCGCCTTGTCGCGGCTCCACACTTCCTTCGTGAGAGGCGCGTTGCGGGCGATGATCTCGCCCATCTTCTTTTCGATCTTCGGGATGTCGTCCGGCTCGAACGGCTGCTGCTTGGCGAAGTCGTAGAAGAAGCCGTTCTCGATGACCGGCCCGATCGTCACCTGCGTGCCGGGCCACAGCTCCTGCACTGCCTCCGCCATCACGTGCGCGGCATCGTGCCGGATCAGCTCCAGCGCCTCCGGGTCACTGCGCGAGATGAATTTGATCTCCGCGTCTTGCTCGATCGGATCGGCAAGATCCGTCAGCACGCCATTGAGGCTCATGATGACGGTGCGTTTGGCCAGCGACGGCGAAATCGCCTTGGCGACGCTCATGCCCGTCGTGCCGCGCTCGATCTTGCGCGTCGCTCCGTCCGGGAATGTCAGGGTGATCTGGGGCGCCTTGGATGAAGAAACAGGCGCAGAATCGGGGGCCGCATCGGCCATAGTCCTCTCCTCTCAATCGCTGCATACCAAGCAGGTAAGATGCGGGCGCTATGTGCGGCCCGGCGCGGGAGATGTCAAGCGGCGGCAGTTAACGCTGGTCTTTCCACGGTCCGGCCGGCCGGACCGCGGCGGAGCCGATGATCCCTACTTCTTCGGAAGTTCGAGGCCCATCTCGCGGTAGCGCTCGGGATCGTCCTGCCAGTTCTGGCGCACCTTGACGAACAGGAACAGATGCACCGGCCGTTCGAGGATTTCGGTCAGCTCGCGCCGGCTATCCATCGAGACCTGCTTGATCGTCGCCCCACCCTTGCCGAGCATGATCGCCTTCTGGCCCTCGCGCGCGACGAAGATCGTCTGCTCGATGCGCACCGAGCCGTCCTTGCGCTCGGTCCACATCGTCGTCTCGACGGTCGAAGAGTAAGGCACCTCGTCGTGCAGGCGATGGAAGATCTTCTCGCGCGTGATCTCGGCCGCGAGCAGCCGCATCGGCGCATCGGTGAGATCTTCAGCCGGGTAGTGCCACGGGCCGACCGGCACGCGCGCCGCCAGATCCTTCTTCAGATCCTCGATGCCATCGCCCTCGGTCGCCGAGATCATGAAGATCTGCTCGAATTCGAGCCGCGTTTTCAACTCGCCGACCAGCGCCAGCAGCTTGCCCTTGTCGTCGAGCTTGTCGACCTTGTTCAGCGCGATGATGCGCGGCAGCTTCACGTCTGCGAGCTTATCGAGAATGCGGCCGACGTCCTCGTCGATCCCCCGCACCGCGTCGATGACCAGCACCACGATATCGGCATCACGCGCGCCGCCCCACGCGGCTTCAACCATCGCCGTATCGAGCCGCTTCTTCGGCGCAAAGAGCCCTGGCGTGTCGACGAACACCAACTGGCTGTTCCCGACGTTGACGATCCCGCGCACCGGTACCCGCGTCGTCTGCACCTTGTGCGAGACGATCGACACCTTGGCACCGACCATCGCATTGACCAGCGTCGACTTTCCGGCGTTCGGCGCGCCGATGACCGCGATGAACCCACAGCGCTGCTGGGTTTCTGCGCCAGCGTCCTCGATGTCGTGACCGTCACTCATGGACTTCGGCTCCCGCGACGCCCTCGCGTTCTAACAATGCCCGTGCCGCAGCCTGCTCGGCCGCCCGTTTGGATGCCCCTTCACCGCGTGAAGGCGCACAGCCGGCGATCCTGACCTCGGAGGTGAAACGCGGGGCATGGTCGGGCCCCTTGCGGCTCACCTCTACGTACTCGGGCAGGGCGAGGCCCTTGCCTTGCGCCCACTCCTGCAGTGCCGACTTGGCGTCCGGTCCCGCGCTCGCCGGTTGCTGATCGTACTGGCTGCCCCAGAGGCGCTTCACCACCGTGCGCGCCGCATCGAAGCCCCCATCGAGAAACACCGCGCCGAGGATCGCCTCCATCGCATCGGCGAGGATGGTCCCCTTGGCCCGGCCACCACTCCCGGCTTCGCTGTCGGACAGGATCAGGTGTGGCCCGATACCGATGGACTTGGCAACCCGCGCACACGCTTCCCCGCGTACCAGCCGGTTGAAGCGCCGCGCCAGCTCGCCCTCGTTCGCTGCCGGAAACAGCTCGATCAGCGTCTCCGCCATGACGAGGCCGAGCACCCGGTCTCCGATGAATTCCAGCCGCTCGTTGTCGCTCTTCTGGGACTTGCCGCCCCGCATGCTGGCATGAGTCAGCGCGACCTCGATGAGCTGCTGGTCCTTGAACCGATGGCCCAGCGCCTTTTCGAGCTCTTTGTATTTTCGCGGACGCAGGATCACGTGGAGCAATTCAAATCAAATGCAGGCGCCTCGAAGGCGCCTGCGTTGCCGAACGAACGAAAATCTAGCGAACCAGCTTGAAGAAACGGTTCCAGCGAATGTCGAAAGGCCAGGTCCAGGGGCTCCACCAGCGGAAAGCACCCGGTTCGTCGACCGCCGCCGAGAAGAAGATGATCTCGGCCCGGCCGATGAGGTTGTCGAAAGGCACATAGCCGACGCCCCAGGACGCGCGGCTGTCGGTGGAATTGTCGCGGTTGTCGCCCATCATGAAGTAATGGCCCGACGGCACCTTGTACGGCCCGACGTTGTCGAACGGGCCATTCTCTTCAGCGTCGAGCACCGTGTATTTGACACCATTGGGCAGCGTCTCTTCGTACGCCGGGATCGGACGCGGCGGCCCGTCATCCTCCTGCGTTACGAAGTCTCCGATCCGGCGGCGCGGCACTTCCTTGCCATTGATGAAGACGACGCCACCGCGCACATCGATCTGATCGCCCGGTAGACCGATCACGCGCTTGATGTAGTCGGTCGAGTTGTCCCGCGGGAGCTTGAACACGGCAACGTCGCCGCGCTTGGGCTCTGCAGCAAAGACGCGGCCCTCGAACGGTACGATGTTGTAGAACGAATAGCGGCTGTAGCCGTACGACAGCTTCGAGACGAAGAGGTAGTCGCCGATCAGCAGCGTCTCCTTCATCGAGCCCGACGGAATGTTGAAGGGCTGGTAGAGGAAGGTCCGCACGACCATCGCGATGGCGAGCGCCTCGATGACGATGAGGAACGTCTCGCCCCAGCCGCCCTTCTTCGTATTTGCCGACACGGCCATGCAAAACTCCCGTTGGGCAGCCCCGCTGCGCGCCCGGGCCGCTATAGCGATTTTGCCGGCAGGGCGCAATTCGCGCCGTTGTATCAGCCGACAATGTCGCCGCAGCGCGCCATCGCGTACGACTAGCGCCGATCCCCTTTTTCCGGCACCCCGGAGATGATGACGATCGCCTGCGCCAGCGGGAAATCGTCGGTCAAAGTCAAGTCGATGCGGGCCTCGAACCCTTCCGGCGTCAGCTCCTTGAGAACCATCGCTGCCCCACCCGTTAGCCGTAAGGTTGGGCGACCCGAGGGCAGGTTTACGACCCCCATGTCCCGCCAGTAGACGCCATGCCGCAGCCCGGTTCCCAGCGCCTTGGCGCAGGCTTCCTTGGCCGCAAACCGCTTCGCGTAAGATGCTGCCCGTTGCGCCCGGCGATCCGACTTCGCCCGTTCGACGTCCGTGAACACGCGCATGACGAAGCGGTCGCCAAAGCGCGCCAGGGTCTTTTCGATCCGGCGAATGTCGATCAGATCGTTGCCGATCCCGAGGATCACGCAAACCTCGTCATGCGGACTTTACCTGTCGAGGCTCGGTCATGATGTCCCGGCGCGCTTCGTCCATCAGCGCGCGCATCCGCTCGACCGCCCGCCCTAGGCCGCCGAAGATGGCTTCACCGATCAGGAAGTGGCCGATGTTGAGTTCGACGACCTGCGGAAGCCGCGCCACGGCGGCAACGGTGTTGAACGTCAGCCCGTGTCCAGCATGGACCTCCAGGCCTGCATCGTCCGCAAGCCGCGCCGCGACCGTGATGCGCTCCAGCTCCCGCGCGACGCCGGCGGCATTCATCTCG
>JASBSU010000015.1 GCA_030148725.1 Hyphomicrobium sp. | reverse complement strand
CCGGTGCCGCAGGCCGTGCGCGTTGCGCCGCTGAACAGCACCATCTGCGGCTCGGAGTAGCGGCGACCGAAACTCTGGAAGACCTTGCCCCATACGTCCTCGGTGTCGGCCAGCACTTGCGAGACGAAGCGCTTCATGTCGTCAGCGGTGGTGACCTTCGATCCACCGGGGAGGCCGGGAATGTCGGGGCCGCGGTTTGCCTGGGGACCAGGCGACTTGCGGACCTCGGTCTGCGGCATCTGCGGGACGTCGGGGAATTGACCCTGCGTGAGCATGTCGAGCGGGTTGATGCCCAGCAGGAGCATCACGACGCCGATGATCACCAACGTGCTGAGGCTGATGCCACCGCCGCCGATTGGGATTTGAATGCGCGTGCCGGGGCCGCCGCCACCGGGGAATCCGCCAGGAAAGCGAAAGGAAGGTCCGCCTTGACCGCGGCGGTCCTCGACATTTTCGCTTTCGCGATCCTCGTCCCCATAGCGCATGACGCTTCTCCGGCCGTGCGACGGACTTGTTGCTCGGTGCTTGCGGCGTCCGTCGGGTACCGCCGCTCCTCTATTGTGCCCGGGGAGCCCGACGAGTGACAAGTGCGGACCCGGAGCCGGACCTTCGCTGACGCTATATCACGTTCCGGCTTTTTCACGCGCGGGGGGCGGAAGTGCTTGCTGTGGAGGCTCTGCGGCCAGCGCACGCACCTTGGGGTTCAGCTTCAGAAGTGCACGCACAGCGCGTGACGCTGCAACGGTGCCCTCGTTCGCGAAGTCCTCGTGATTACGTTCTATCTCCTTGGGATCATAGTAGTAGTTGACCATCAGCCCGTGCGCCTCGCGCAGGCTCTTGTCGGAGATATCGGCGAGGTAATTGATCCGCTCGAGTCGCGCTCCATTGCCGAGGTGGAAACGCGCAACTGGGTCGACGGGGCGTCCATCGAAGCCCTTCGCCGCGAGAAAATAGTGCGCGGCCAGCGCCATCATCGCCGTCTCTATCGCCGGGTATTCCGTCTCGTCCTCCCCGTGTGGCCAGTCGACGCGCTGGATGGCGTCCAGCAGCGCCTTGGCCTCGCCGGCGACCGGGTGGTTGTCCTTGTGAGCGGCTTTCTCCAGCCACGCGCCGAACTGCGGCACGGGCGACAGAGTGACGAACGTCCTCAAGGTCGGCGTCTCGCGCGCCAACTCCTCGACGACCTGCTTCAGAAGGAAGTTCCCGAAGGTGATGCCCTTCAGCCCTTCCTGGCAGTTCGAGATAGAATAGAAGACGGCTGTCGTCGCAGGTTTGGCCGGCGCCTGAACGTGCGGCTCCTCGAGCACCTGTCCGATCGCATCGGGGATTTCGCGCATGAGGGCGACCTCGACGAAGACCAGCGGCTCGTCGACCAACGACGGGTGGAAGAAAGCGAAGCAGCGGCGGTCGGTGGGATCAAGGCGGCGACGCAGGTCGTCCCAGCCGCGGATCTCGTGCACCGCCTCGTAGCGGATGATCTTCTCCAGGATGGAGGCGGGTGTGTTCCAGTCGATGCGGCGCAGGACGAGAAAGCCGCGGTTGAACCAGACGTAGAACAGCCGCCGGAGGTCTTGATCGACCGGCACGAGAGACGCCTCATCGGGCAGTACGCGCAAGATGTCCCGCCGCATGGCGACGATCTCCGGCGTAGCGCCGGGGGCCAGATGCAGCCGACGGAAGAACTCCACGCGCGGGCTTTCGAGAGCCTTCTGCAGCTTGGCGAGGCTGGCATCGGTCGGCTCTTCGAGATGCGCACGCGCAGCGTTGCTCACCGCTTCCGGGTCCTGCCGCATGTCGGTTGCGAGGAAACGGAAGAAGCGCAGGCGTGCGGCGTCATCGAGACGCGCGTAGCGATCGAGAACCTCGCGCGCTATGGCGACGCCCGATGCTTCGCCGCGCCCGGAGAGAAGTGCTGCGGCCAGCTCTTCGATGTCGTCGCCGTTGTCGGCACCAAACAGAGATTTGGGGAGAAGCGCGCGGCCCTGCTCGGCGACGGAGCTCAGTAATTCCTGGAGAAACGAAACGTTCAAAGCCATGACCTTCTGCGTCGGTGCGCGATCATAGCGCCCCTGGCGTCGTTCAAGAGTGCAGCACAGCGGCACACACCCAAAGTGGTAGCGGATTCCACGTGACTCAAGCGGTACCGGATAGGGCAACCGCCTTATATGTGAGCACGCGGCGCGAGCGAACCCAAGGGTCGGTCAGAAGGCGGAAGTCGGCGTAGTGGGGCATCTCTCGGTGCGCCAAGTAGGCGGCCTCGTCGGCGTACACCTGATAGAGCAGGAAGGAAGCGCCCTCGATCGGGTCGGTCGAGATGTCATATCTCTGACATCCAGGCTCCCGGTCCAAGCACGTCGCGGCGTGCCGTCGGAGCGCCTCGCTCAGCTCCTGCTCGCGGCCCGCCAGCGCCTCGAGGAATACGACAACCACAAACATCGCCCGTCTCCCGTCGCCCCGTTAACCTTTCGTA
This sequence comes from Hyphomicrobium sp., assembly GCA_030148725.1. Taxonomy (GTDB): domain Bacteria; phylum Pseudomonadota; class Alphaproteobacteria; order Rhizobiales; family Hyphomicrobiaceae; genus Hyphomicrobium_A. Next base: position 10,320 of record JASBSU010000015.1, on the reverse strand, counting down.
AACCTCTTCGGCTGACATTTCATTAACCATCATCGGGACATGAAAATGGACAGCTTTGCTGGTTGCGACCGTGTGACCTCGAGCCTCTCAGAAGCCCAGAATGACACCGGACGGACGGCGTTCTGCGGTCCTTACGTGCTCTCGGCCATAACGGGGTACCCGATCTCCAAGATCGAGGATGCCATTCGGTTCGAGCGCAACGCGCCGCGCAAATCAGTCGTCAAAGGCACCGGAGCCGACGAAGTCGGAGCCGCGCTCGCCCAATTCGGCTACGAAATGACGCTGAAGGAAACGTACATGGCGAAGGCCCGCAAGGAGCGGCCTACGCTTTGGACGTGGATGCAGAAACCGCGGAACGTCTGGACGCACTACATCCTCGCCGTCCACAAGGGCAAGGAGGGGCACTGGATCCTCGTGAAGGGGGTCAAGATGTGCGACACCTACACGGAAGGCCGCTGGACCTTCGTTTGCGACGGGCCGCATCGCGGGGCGCGCATCATGGAAGTGTTCGAGGTGCGCAAGTCGCTGGGCGTATAGAACACGAGGCAACTCCACGCGCCTAACCTAATCGAACTTGTAGTTCACCTGGCCCAGCACGCCGGCGCGCTCTGTCTCGAGCTTCTGATATTGCGGTACCGTGGTCGCGTTGGCGGGGAACACCCGCTTCGACCACCCGTCGTCCGTCCACATCGCCCAGTATCGTCCGCCGACACCGACGCTCCACTGCTGGGTGATGTCGTAGGACAGCATCACTTCGAGCTGCGTGCCAACGCCAGTTCCGCCGGCGGGGTCGTTGCTCGACAGCGTTCCGGCGGGCGGCGTGTAGTGATGGTCGACGGCGTTGACGGTGACATAAGGCAGGTAGGCTGCATCGGCGCTGAGCTTGAGACGCGGCGCCAGGTAGAATTCTCCCGTCGCGCCGATGCGCATCGACTGCCACTTGGCGTTCTCGTCGATGATCGCATGCCCTGACGTCGGCAGAGGCGGCCCCAGCTGATTGCCGTAGGGGCCCAGCTGGTTCGCTGTCTGCCGCACACCGTAGGCGGATTCCTTTTCGCGGTAGTAGTTGTAGCCGACGTAGGCGCCGAACCGGTAACCCGGTGTGCGCCAGAAGTCGTAGCCAACATCGAAGGTTGCGTACCAAGGTATCTCGCCGTCGACTTTCGGACTGATGGTGTTGGTGTAAGGCACCGCGTAGGTGTTGCCGTTGTCCTGGTTCTCGAGGTTGAAGTCCTCGTCGTTCATGCGGCCGCCGCTGATGGAGCCCCCACCGATGAAACCCTTGGCGAACATGTTCCACGGGCCGCTGTATCGGCCCACCACCTCGCCCGTGCTGGCCTCCAGATCGTCGTACGTCAGCCGTGAAATGGCAGACAAAGCTGGCGCACGCGAGGTGCGGTTGTTGCCGAGATCGTTCTTGTACCGGCCCCAGCTGTACCAATAACGGCCGCCAATCTCGAAGCGGTTCACGGCCGCAAGAGACGCGGGACTGTCCTTGAGTGAAAAGACGCCAGCGTCATCGGACGCAGGTGCGCCGAAGCGATAATTGAGCCCGAGCTTGAACATGTGGAGGTTTTGCGAGACATCGCCCTCGCGCGCGGCGTAGCGCTGCGTGATGGCGCCTGCAGAGTTGATCTCCGCGCTCTGCGGTAGCGTGATCGACTGAGCTGCGAAGCCCGCGAAATCGTACTCCGCTTTCAATGTCCAATTGCCCTGCATTGCGTACTCGGCGCCGGCGCCGAGCATCCAGCCCCATTGCGAGATGTCGCTCTTGCGCAGGGTGTACGGATTTCCGTCAGCGCCGATCCGCATGTCGTTGGTGGCGATGGCTACGTCGCCGACGGACCAAGCCGCGCCAGCTTTTCCGTAAAGCAACGTGCGGCCGTCGCTGCCGAGTGCCAAGCCGAGACGACCCGCCAGAGTGCCGAATGCATCGGTGTCGACGCGGCATGTCGAGTTGATGAACGATCCAGAGATTGCAGAGCAGGTCGCCGTGCCTTGGGCCTGTGGGATTCCCAATTCCGCTTCGACGCCATAAACGACGATGCCGTCTTGATAGTTGTAGCCAGCCTGTCCGCCGATGAATGCACCTGGCCCGTGTATCGGGTTGCCATACATATTGCGTCCGAGCGGATCGGTGACGTCGCTCAGCGCCGTCATGCCACCGAGCTGCGCGCCGACGTAATAGCCGGTCCAGGAAAACGGCGCGGCGGTGGATTGCGGCGGCGCTGTTCCGTCAGCCAATGCGAGCCCGGCATGCGCGGCACAGGCAATCCCGATTGCCCCGGCAATGGAAGCGCGCTGGCGGTGGAGCGACATGGGCGTTCCTGTGTTGCGGCGCTCAGTCAAAACGGTACGTCACGGCGCCGAGCACACCGGCGCGTTCCGTCTCGATTTTGAGGTGCTGTTTCGGCAGCGGGTAAGTCACCGGCGCGTCGGAGCTGTAGCTGCGCTGGAAATAGGCGTCCGTGGTCCACATGGCCCAGTAGCGGGCGCCGAGACCGAGGCTCAGACGCTCTGTGATGTCATACGACAACATGGCTTCGAGCTGTGTTCCGACACCGTGGCCGGTGAGCGGGTTGATACTCGCGATGTTCGATGTATTTCCGGCGAAGTGCCTGTCTTCGGCGGCGACCGAGACGTAGGGCAGGAAAGCCGCATCCGCACTGAGCTTCAGTCGCGGCGCCAGGTAGAACTCGCCTGCGGCGCCGAGCCGAAGCGACTGCCACGTCGCTTCCTGAGTGATGATCGCGTGACCGGTCGGGGGCAGCGGAGGACCTACGTTCGGTCCAAACGGGCCGTTGGGATTGGCGGTCTGATAGACGCCGTAGGCGTCCATCGTCTCCTTGTAATAGTTGTAGCCCGCATAGGCTCCGAGGCGATACGTCGGCGCGCGCCAGACATCGTAGCCGATGTCGATGGTGCCATAGGTCGGGATGTCGCCCTCGACCTTGGGGCTCAGCGTGTTGGTGTAAGGAACGCGCTGCTTCACGCCCGGCGCGGCGTCGTTGTCGCCCTCGATGTTGAAGTCTTCGTCGTTCATGTGGCCGCCGGTGAGCGTGCCGCCGCCGACAAAACCCTTGGCGAACAGGTTCCACGGTGCCGTGAGACGGCCAGTGACCTCGCCGGTGCTGGCGTCGATGTCGTCGTAGGTGAGGCGCGAGATGAGGGAGTAGGAAGGGCCGGGCTGGTTGCGCAGCATGCCAAGATCGTATTTGTGGCGACCCCAGCTGTACCAGTAACGTCCGCCGAGCTCGAACGCGAACGGCTGCACAGGCGCTGAAGGGCCGTCCTTCAACGAGACGGGCGCAGCATCATCGACAAGCACACCGTTGTTGCCGAAGCGGTAGTTAAGGCCGACTTTGAATGTGTGCAGATCGCTCGATATCTGCCCTTGCCGCGCCGGCACAGTGCCGGCGATCGAACCGTCGGGGTTGAGGCTGGCGCTCTGCAGCAACGTCACGCCATCGTCGCCGAAGTTCGCGTAGTCGTACTCAGCCTTCATCGACCAGTTGCCGGTCAGCGCATATTCGGCGCCAGCTCCGAGAGTCCAGCCCCACCTCGAGGTGCCATCGTTCCTCGTGGTGTAGGGATTGCCGTAAAAGCCGCGAGCGGAATCGTTGGTCGCGAGCCCGAGGCTGCCTGAGTACCAAGCGGCACCGCCCTTGCCGTAGATCAGGCTGCGGCCGTCAGGTCCCAACGCCAGACCGAGACGTGCAGTGAGCGTGCCGAACGCGTCGATGCCGACTTTGCAGTTCGAGTTGATGAAGTCGCCCGACAAGGCCGAGCAGGTGCTGGTGCCTTCAACCTGAGGGAAGGCGACGTCCGCCTCAAGGCCATAGACGAACATGCCGGTCTGATAATTGTAGCCTGCCTGCAGCCCGGCGAACGCCCCGGACGCGATGTTGGGGTTGCCGAACAGGGATGCCCCGAGCGGATCGGTTATGTCGGCGAGGTTGGCTAGTCCGCCGAGCTGGGCTCCGACATAAAAGCCGGTCCATGAAAAGGCGGTGGGGGCAGCAAAGGACTTGGGATCGCCGTCGGCTTTCGCCGCCGATCCCGAGACAATCGTTCCAATGCAAAAAACGACGATTGCCGCGCGGACGTGCTGTCGCGTCGTCATCAAGTCCTCCGACAACTGAAAGATATTGACGCGACACAACTATTCTCTTCAGAGGCTAAATGATTCTCCGAAGGTCGTTCAACATGCAGCTACTGACTTGGCGCATAACTGTGCGAGCGATGTCTTGACGGATCTCGCTCGCGCTTCCATTGCGGCGCAGACAACCGGGAGGGATTCCATGCGACGTACAGTTGCGGTCGTTTTGACAACGCTGCTCGCCATCGTTGGTCTGTCGGCGGTCGCCTCCGCAGATGACAGTGAGATCATCGCTGCGTGCGTGCAGGGCGAGCGCGAAGCCAACCGTTCGGCACTCACCTGCGTCGGCCGAATATCCGATCCGTGCCTAGACAAACCCGAGGGTCAGAGCACCGTCGGCATGGTCGAGTGCATCCGAAGAGAAACGAAGGTGTGGGACGACATGCTGAATGCCGAGTACCGTCGCCTGCTCGAGTTATTGAAGGGCAAAGCTGCCGATACTGTGCGCAGTGCGCAACGCAACTGGATCGCTCTGCGAGACAGCGACTGCCAAGTCCCCTACGAGATCTTCGAGGGCGGTACGATGGCCCAACCCATCGCGGCCGACTGCATACGCTCGCATACGGCGGACCGGGCCATTCAGTTGCGGGCTTGGCGCGATATGGCTCAGCCGCAGTGATGGGTTGCAGCCACGACTGTCCGGCGCGTCTCGGACGTTCAACTCAATTTCGTTTCCAACGCGCAAATCGCTCAGCGCGACTTTCGCAGTCGAGCGGAACGGTTTCGAAGCGGTAGCACGTTAGGTCTGCTCCAAACGCATGTACCGAAAATGGAGGAGCAGTCATGGTCGCGCGCGCTGGAGCGGTTGGAATCGCGTTGGTCATTTGGGGGTGCGTGGCTGCTTGGCCTGCCCTCGCCGAGCAAAGCCCAGAAGCGGCCATTGCGGCTTGCCTCAATGGAGGGGGTTCGAACCCTCATGCGTGCATCGGCGTCGCAGCGGACGCCTGCGCGAAGACGCCGGACGGACAATCTACCGTCGGGGAATCCAAATGCGCTCAGGACGAAGCGAGTGCATGGGATGGCCGGCTGAACACCGACTACAAGGCGCTGCTCGGTCTGCTGAAGCCTGAGGTCGCGGAGGATCTTCGCAAGGCCCAGCGCATCTGGGTGACGTCGCGCGACGCCGACTGCCGCGTGCCGTACTACTTCTACGATGGCGGCAGCATCGTGCAGATCCTCGGTGCGCGCTGCCTCATGGACAGAACGGCCGAGCGCGCGCTCCTCATTCGCTCCTGGCTGCAAATGGCCAAGGGCGAAGACGCAGCGCAGCCTTAGCGATGGTTGACCGGATCAGTCCTTGGCGCGTTCGACGTAAGAACCGTCGGCAGTCATGATGACGACGCGCGTTCCGCTGCCGATGTGCGGCGGCACCATGATACGCGCGCCGTTCGACAGCTTGGCTGGCTTGTAGGACGAGGAGGCGGTCTGCCCCTTCACGACGGGATCAGCCTCGACGATTTCCAGCGTCACGCGCTGCGGCAGTTCGATGGCAATCGGAACACCGTCGTGAAGCGACAGCGTGCACGTCATGCCTTCCTGCAGCCACTGCGCCTGATCGCCGACGACGTCCTTCGATACGGTGATCTGGTCGAACGTCTCAGGATGCATGAACGTGAAGCCGGTGTCGTCCTCGAAGAGGTAGTTGTAGTCCTTTTCGTCGAGGTAGGCGCGCTCGACCTGGTCGGTGGTGCGGTAGCGCTCAGTCACCTTGACGCCGTCAGCGATGCGTCGCATTTCGAGGTGCGTGACGGGGGTGCCCTTGCCGGGATGGATGTTCTCGGCGTGGATGACCACGGCAAGCTTGCCGTCGAGATCGAGCACATTGCCCTTGCGCACCGATGAGGCGATGACCTTGGCCACGAAAGTCTCCATTAAAAGTGGGGCCAACGCCGCGCCTTTGCGCGTCCGCGAACGGCCGATAGGGGGAAAAGCTCGGCGCTCTCATACCTCTTTCGGACTGAAAGGCCAAGGTGGGGGTTGCGGCGGGGGTGCCACAGTCATTATCGGCAGCATCTGTAAACCCGGGCACGTTAAGGGTTGTGGTCCCCGGAGCGATTTGCGTAGAGAGGGCCATGAGCACCGAACGCCCGTGGTGGAGCCCCGAGAAGCATAAGGATCGCCGCCCCTTCCTCTCAGGCCGAGCGAAGATCAAGGCTGCGCTGCGGGGTTGGTTCGAGACCCAGCGCTTCATCGAAGCTGAGCCGGGATGCCTGCAGGTGTCGCCTGGCAACGAGATGCATCTTCAGGCCTTCCGCACCGAGCTTGTTGCGCCTGACCACAGCCGCAAGACGCTCTATCTCCACACCTCGCCAGAATTCGCCTGCAAGAAGCTGCTGGCTGCGGGGGAAGACCGCATCTTTGCGTTCGCACCGGTATTCCGGAACGGCGAGCGCGGCGCCCTGCACGCGCCCGAATTCACCATGCTCGAGTGGTATCGCGCCAACGAGAGCTACACCACGGCGATGCAGGATTGCGCTGCGCTGCTGAACATCGCAGCCGCTTCCACAGGGACGCGAGAGTTCAGCTGGCGCGGCGTCACGTGCGATCCGGCCGCGACGCCCGAGCAGCTTACGGTCGCGGAGGCATTCCAGCGCTATGCCGGCATCGACCTACTCGCAACACTCGGCGAGGACGGGAACGATCGGCAAGGTCTGGCGCGCGGTGCAGCTGAGGCCGGAATCGCCGCCCGGGATGACGATACGTGGGCCGATATCTTCTCGAAGGTGCTGACGGCGCGGATCGAGCCGAAGCTTGGCATCGGTCGACCAACGCTGCTCGTCGCGTATCCGGCCAGTGAAGCAGCGCTCGCGCAGCCGAGCGCGCACGATCCGCGTGTCGCTGAACGTTTCGAGCTTTATTGTTGCGGCGTGGAACTCGCCAACGGCTTCGGGGAGCTCACCGATGCCGCATTGCAGCGCCAGCGGCTCGAAGAGGAAATGGTCCGCAAGGAAGATCGGTATGGGGAGCGCTATCCGATCGACGACGATTTCATCGAGGCCGTCGCGATGATGCCGCCCGCCTGCGGATGCGCGCTCGGTTTCGACCGCGTGGTCATGCTCGCGACCGGTGCCCAGCACATAGATCAGGTCATCTGGACTCCCCTGCCCCGCGACGCATAGCTGCCTCGCGCCGCGATTATGGACTTTGGCGATTGAAGCGCCATATTGCGGAACATGACGAACGCTCAGACCGCCAAGCTATCGGACAAGCAGATCGCGCTCATTGCCCGAGCACTCGCGGAGCCGCGCCGGGTGCAGATCCTGGAGCAGATTGGCGGGGCGGAATGCGCGCTGCCATGTGCGGCATTGCATGAGACGCATGAGGTCAGCGCGGCAACGCTCTCGCACCACCTGAAGGAGCTGGAGACCGCCGGCCTGATCGACGTCACGCGCTCTGGCAAGTGCATGAGCATGACGGTCAACCGCGCCGTTCTGCGCGCCTATATGGACCGTCTGGCCAGGATCTAGGCTGCCGCATCCGACCCCCAGGCCGGCGCCCCCGCGCGCGCTGTTTCAGTAACGGCCCCCCCTCCCCTTGTTTTCGGCTACCGCACCCATACATCTGGTCCATTCGACGCTTATCTAATTATCAAATGGACGGGAGAAGATCATGGGCAAGCTTAGTGGCAAGGTCGCCGTCGTCACAGGCGCTTCAAAGGGCATCGGTGCAGGCATCGCGAAGGCTTTCGCAGACGAAGGAGCGTCAGTTGTTGTCAACTACGCGTCGAGCCGAGCCGGTGCCGACAAGGTGGTGGCCGAAATAACGGCAAGCGGCGGCAAGGCCATCGCTCTGGGCGCCGACGTCTCGAAAGCTGCGGACGTCAAGAAGCTGTTCGATGAGACGAAGAAGGCTTTCGGTCGTCTCGACGTGCTGGTCAACAACGCCGGTGTCTACAAGTTCGCAGCGCTCGAGGATGTCACCGAAGAAGACTACCGCTGGCACTTCGACATCAATGTGCTTGGCCCGCTGCTGACGACGCGGGAAGCGCTCGCGTACTTCCCTGCGGAGGGTGGGTCGGTCATCAACGTCAGTTCGGTCGCGGCCTACAATCCGGTGGCGACAGCTTCGGTATATTCCGCCACCAAGGGCGCCCTCGATACCATCACCCAGGTTCTGGCCGTCGAGCTTGGGCCGCGCAATGTGCGCGTCAACACCCTCAGCCCCGGCCTCGTCGAGACCGAAGGCACCCACACTCTCGGGACCATCGGCGGCGATTTCGAGCAGCAGATCGTCGCGCGCACGCCTCTGAAGAGGGTCGGGCAGCCTTCTGACATCGCACGAGCTGCAGTGTTTCTCGCCTCGCAGGACTCTGGCTGGGTCACGGGCGAGCGCATATCGGCGTCGGGCGGCTACCGCTGAGCGGCCTCACACTGACGGTGGCCGCTGTTTGCTGGCCACCGTTTCCCTTGTCCTAGCGGATTGCGCGCTGGTCGCAATGCCGTGCTGCGCGCTTCTACTGACCGAACTTGAAGCCGCTGAACCGATAATTGATGCCGGCCCGCACAAGGCTGCCGTCGGTCTCGACGTTCCAGGTGTTGGAGCCGATGCCGCTGCCGGCGGGCGTGGTCAGGGAGACCGATCCGAGGTCATAGTAGAGGTACTCGACTTTCGCCGACCAGGCGCCTTCCAAAGCCGCTTCGAAGCCGCCGCCGATCGTCCAGCCGTTGCGGAAGCCTGAGCTTTCCGCGCTGACGGTCGGGATCGAGCACCAGATGTCGCAAGCTTCGAGCACCGATACCGTCGTGCTCGCACCGATGTAGCCGCCGGTGGCGTAGAGCATCCAGCCGTTCATGAGGACGCCGAGGCGCCCGCGCAGGGTCATGTAGAAGCCGGCATCGGTCGTCGTCGAGGCATCATAGCCGAACGGCACATAGTAGCCGCCGCTGCCTGCGAGCCCGAGATTGCCGAGGTCACCTTCGAGACCGTAGATGACCGGGCCGAGTTGCCAGTTGTAACCGAGGGTTGCGCCTGCGACGAGGCCGCTCGGTGAGTAGCTCCAGCTGTCATCGAGCGTAACGCCCGTCGAGCCGGTAGCCGTCGAGCTGCCCCAGGTTCCGCCCAGGTGTGCGCCGATGTAAAAGCCTGTCCAGCCGAGGTGCGGCGCGGGATAGGACGAGGGACCGTAGTCGTAAGGTGCGCCGTCGCTCAGCGCTCGCTCCGTTGCTCCGATCATCGAGACGCACGCAACAAATACAGTAAGCCAATGGCGACGCATCAACGCCTCCTCATAATCCACGAACTGAAGGGACGCATGCACTCGATGCCGCCATCGGTACGCGAAAATGCAAAAAGGGTCGCCGCGTTATCCCAGAGTGTCCCCGCTATCAACAGCGGTGGCGGCGAACTTGCGGGCCTGTGGCACGTTCGGCACGCTATGATCGGCGAAGATCATCGATGCCTGGTCGAGAGGGTGCCATGACAGCATTCCGACGGACGCTTACGACGGTCAGCGATCTTGCCGATGCGGGGCTCGTCTCACGCGATAAGGCGCAATCCATTGGCGCAGTCGGGGCTGAATATGCCGTGGCCATAACGCCGGCGATGGCTGAGCTGATAGATGCATCAGACGATGCCGACCCTATTGCCCGGCAGTTTGTTCCGGATGTGCGGGAGCTGGATCGGCTGCCAGTGGAGGACGCCGACCCCATCGGCGATACGCTGAAAAGCCCGGTGCCGGGCGTCGTGCATCGCTATGCGGATCGGGTTCTGTTGAAGATCGTCAACGTCTGCCCGGTCTACTGCCGCTTCTGCTTCCGCCGTGAGATGGTCGGGCCGGGGAAGTCTCCGGCACTGTCGGAGCAGGACCTTGCAACGGCGCTCGATTACATCCGTTCACACCCGGAAATCTGGGAGGTGATCCTGACGGGCGGCGATCCACTCATCCTGTCGCCGCGCCGCATTGCAGAGGTGACGGCTGCGCTCAGCGCGATCGGTCATGTCAAAGTGCTGCGGTGGCATACGCGCGTACCATCGGTCGCCCCGGAACGCGTGACCGCCCAACTCGTCGAGGCGCTGCGCTCGACCTCAAAGACCGTCTATTTGGCGCTGCATGCGAACCACCCTCGCGAGTTCACCGCTGCTTCGCGCGCCGCTTGCGCGCGACTGGTCGATGCGGGCGTCGCAATGGTGAGCCAGAGCGTGCTGCTGCGCGGCGTGAACGA
>JASBSU010000057.1 GCA_030148725.1 Hyphomicrobium sp. | reverse complement strand
GGCGCCGCCAAGCCCATGATGCTCGAACTTTCTGCACTCCGCGACTTACGCGTCTGGCGCTTTGCCTACTACTACTTCTTCGTCTTCGGCGCCTTCGTCGCTCTCGCGCTTTGGCTGCCGCGCTATCTTATCGGCGTCTATGGATTCGATATCGCTACCGCCGGCATGATCGGTGCCCTCTATTCGATACCGGCCAGCGTGTTTCGAGCCTATGGCGGCGTGCTCTCCGATCGCGTCGGCGCCCGCGCGGTAATGTACTGGAGCCTTGCGGTCTCGGCTCTGGCGACGCTCGTTCTGTCACTGCCGCCCACAAGCTACGTCATGCGTGGGATCAAAGGAGACATCAGCGCTCATCTCGAAATCGGCGTGGGCGCTTTCATTGTCGCTGCCTTCGTGCTCGGCTTCTTCATGAGCCTCGGCAAGGCCGCCGTATTCAAGCATATCGCATCCTACTACCCCAACAACGTCGGAGCCGTGGGCGGCCTCGTCGGCATGATCGGCGGATTGGGCGGGTTCGTGCTGCCGATCGCGTTCGGTGCTCTCAACGACCTCACCGGCCTGTGGTCGAGCTGTTTCATGCTGCTGTTCGCCATCGTTACGAGCGCGCTGGTGTGGATGGACGTTTCCATCCGGCGCACGCAGCCGCGGGATTACTCCGCCGCTTCCCGATCCATCGTTGCTGCCGAATGAGGAGGCATCAATGACCGAGAAACTCGTCATCATCGGCAATGGCATGGCGCCCGGCCGCATGCTCGAGCACTTGTTCGAGAGAGCCCCCGGCCGTTACGCGGTCACGATCTTCAACGCCGAGCCGCGCGTGAACTACGACCGCATCATGCTCTCACCAGTGCTGTCCGGAGAGAAGGACTACGAGCAGATCGTCATCCACGGCGACGGTTGGTACATCAAGAACGGCATCACGCTTTATAAGGGGCACAAGGTTGTCTCCATCGACCGCACGGCGAAAACGGTTACTTCCGATCAAGGCACCGTCGCCGCCTACGATAAGCTCGTCATCGCTACGGGATCGGTGCCATTCATCCTTCCCGTGCCCGGCAACAATCTCCCCGGCGTGCTCTCCTACAGAGATCTCGACGACGTCAACGCCATGCTCCTCGCCGCCCAGTCGCGCGCGAAGGCCGTCGTCATCGGTGGTGGCCTGCTCGGCCTCGAAGCAGCGGCCGGCCTCGCCGCGCGCGATATGGACGTCACCGTCGTCCACGTCATGCCCACGCTCATGGAGCGCCAGCTCGATCCAGCGGCCGGTTACATGCTGCAGCGAGAGCTTGAAAATCGCGGCATCAAGATCGTCACCAAGGCGCAAACCAAGGCCATTCTTGGCGAGCGCCGCGCGGAAGGCGTCGAGCTGGCGGACGGACGTATCATCTCCGCGAGTCTTGTGGTCATGGCTGCGGGCATCAAGCCGAACGCCTGGATCGCCAAAGAGGCGGGACTGGCAACCAACCGCGGCATCCTCGTTGACGACGGAATGCACACCTCAGATCCCGACATTTTCGCACTTGGAGAGTGCGCCGAAGTCGGCGGCCACGTGTACGGCCTCGTCGCCCCACTTTACGAGATGGCGCGCATTGTTGCCGCTCGCCTGAGCGGTGATCCCTCCCCCCGCTTCGTGCACAACGATACTCCGACCAAGTTGAAGGTTACCGGCATCGACCTATTCTCTCTCGGCGACTTTGCCGACGGCGAGGATCGGCAAGAAATCGTCCTGCGCGACGCCGCTGCTGGCGTCTACAAGCGCCTCGTCCTCAAGGACAACCGCATCATCGGCACCGTCCTCTACGGAGAAACGACCGATGGCGCCTGGTTCAACGACCTCAAGAAGCGCGAGGTCGATATCACTGACATGCGCGATACACTCATATTCGGTCAGTCTTATCAGGGCGGCGTGCCGCTGGACCCTATGGCGGCCGTTGCAGCATTGCCCGATGACGCAGAAATCTGCGGCTGCAACGGCGTATGTAAGGGCAAGATCGTCTCCACGATCGAGGCAAAAGGGCTGACATCACTCGACGACGTCCGTGCTCACACCAAAGCCTCTGCATCGTGCGGATCCTGCACCGGTCTCGTCGAGCAGGTGATGAAGCTGACGCTCGGAGACGCCTATAACCCTGCTGCCGTGCAGCCGATGTGCGGCTGCACAAATCTTGGCCATGATGACGTGCGGCGACTCATCAAGGCGAAGAGCCTCAAGACGGTCTATGCCGTCATGCAGGATCTTGAGTGGAAGACATCTTGCGGCTGCGCGAAGTGTCGCCCCGCTCTCAACTACTATCTCGTTTGTGACTGGCCCGGCGAATACGCCGACGACTACCAGTCGCGCTTTATCAACGAGCGCGTGCACGCGAACATCCAGAAGGATGGCACCTATTCGGTCGTGCCGCGCATGTGGGGCGGCGTGACGAACTCTGGCGAGTTGCGCGCCATCGCCGACGTGGTGGACAAATTCAACATTCCCGCCGTCAAAGTCACCGGCGGGCAGCGCATCGATATGCTGGGCATCAAGAAGGAGGATCTGCCCGCGGTGTGGGCCGACCTCGGGAAGGCAGGTTTCGTCTCTGGCCATGCCTACGCAAAAGGCCTGCGCACCGTGAAGACCTGCGTCGGCACCGACTGGTGTCGTTTCGGCACACAGGATTCGACCGGCTTCGGCATCCGCATCGAAAAGTTCATGTGGGGCTCTTGGACACCGGCCAAGGTGAAAATGGCCGTATCGGGATGCCCGCGCAATTGCGCCGAGGCCACCTGCAAGGATGTCGGCGTCATCTGCGTCGACAGTGGCTACGAAATACACTTCGCGGGCGCCGCGGGTCTCGACATCAAGGGCACCGAAATCCTCGGCCTCGTGAAGACCGAGGACGAAGCACTGGAGGTGATCGTCGCCCTCGTACAGATGTACCGCGAACAGGCGCGCTACCTGGAGCGGATATACAAATGGGCCAAGCGCGTCGGCATCGACGAGATTCGCCGCCAATGCCTTGATGAGGCTGCACGCCGTCGCGCCTATTTCGAGCGCTTTGTCCATTCGCAGCAGTTTGCTCAGGTCGACCCTTGGTCCGAGCGCGTCTCCGGTTTGCACAAGCACGAGTTCCGGCCAATGGCCGCAATCGGCTTGGCCAGCCAGGCAGCGGAGTGACGCACATGCAATGGATCGTCATCGGTACACTCACCGATATTCCTCAGCGCGGCTCACGCTGCATAGAAACGCCCGAAGGCAAGGTCGCAGTGTTTCGCACGGGGGATGACTGCGTTTTCGCCATCGACGACCGCTGCCCTCACAAGGGCGGCCCGCTCAGTCAGGGCATCGTTCACGGCGCGTCGGTCACCTGCCCCCTGCACAACTGGGTGATCTCGCTCGAAAGCGGCAAGGCACAAGGCGCCGATCAAGGTTGCGTCCGTACGATACCGGTCAAGGTCGAAGACGGTCAGTTGTACATCGGCTTGGCTCAACAAGCAGAGCGGGCGGCCTGAGCATGGACATGCCCTCTCCGCGCTCGATCAAGACGACCTGCCCCTACTGCGGTGTTGGATGTGGCGTCATCGCCGAGGTGCAGGCTGGCGGGGATGTCCGTGTGCGCGGCGACCCGGACCATCCGGCTAACTTCGGACGCCTATGTTCCAAGGGATCGTCGCTTGCTGAAACCATTGGGCTCGAAGACCGGCTGCTGTCCCCACGAGTTCATGGCGCGCCGACTGACTGGAACAAAGCGCTTGATCTTGTCGCCGGAAAGTTCGGCCAGACCATCCGCGAGCATGGCCCGGACTCGGTCGCCTTTTACGTTTCAGGCCAGTTCCTCACCGAGGATTATTACGTCGCCAACAAGCTGATGAAGGGATTCATCGGTTCGGCCAATATCGACAGCAACTCCCGCCTTTGCATGGCATCCTCGGTCGCCGGCCACCGCCGCGCGTTCGGCTCCGACACCGTGCCCGGGTGCTATGAGGATCTGGACCTCGCGGACCTCGTCGTGCTTGTCGGCTCGAATCTCGCCTGGTGCCACCCAGTGCTTTATCAGCGCATCGCCGCCGCCAAGGAGCGCCGGCCGACGATGAAGGTCGTGCTGATTGATCCTCGTCGGACAGCCACAGCCGACATTGCCGATATGCACTTGGCGATCAAACCCGATGGCGACGTCCCCCTGTTCGTCGGCCTGCTGCGATTTCTCGCCCGCAATCGCAAGCTGAACAAAACCTACATCCGCACGCGCACAAGTGGCTTCACCGAGGCGCTTGGCGCTGCCGACGCAATCGACCTCTATGCACTCGTGCGGCTCACCGGCATCTCTGCGACAGACCTTGAGCGATTCTTCGAACTTTTCGCCGCCACCGAGCGGACGGTCACCGTCTACAGCCAGGGCGTCAATCAATCGACCACCGGCACCGACAAGGTGAACGCGATCATCAACTGCCATCTGGCGACCGGTCTCATCGGCCGTCCCGGCATGGGCCCGTTCTCCGTCACCGGACAGCCAAACGCGATGGGCGGGCGCGAGGTCGGCGGTCTGGCCAACATGCTCGCTGCACACATGGCCATCGAGAGCGCGCCCGACCGCGAGCGCGTGCAACGGTTCTGGCGGTCGCCGAGGATCGCTGAAAAAACCGGCCTCAAAGCCGTCGATATGTTTCGCGGCGTCGCCGACGGCCGCATCAAGGCGCTTTGGATCATGGCCACCAACCCAGTGGTATCGATGCCGGAGGCGGAGAACGTTGCCGCCGCGATCCGTACGTGTCCGTTCGTTGTCGTCTCCGACATCACCGCCGCGACTGACACTGCACGGCTGGCTCACGTGTTGCTTCCGGCCGCAGCTTGGGGTGAGAAAAGCGGGACAGTGACGAATTCGGAGCGCTGTATTTCCCGGCAGCGCAGCTTCCTGCAGACACCCGGCGACGCGCGGCCCGATTGGTGGATAATCTCCCAGGTCGCCTGCCGCATGGGGCATGGCGCCGCCTTCTCATACAACGACCCCGCCGAGATCTTCGCCGAACACGCGGCCCTATCGGCATTCGAGAACATCGGCCAGCGCGACTTCAATATCGGCAGCTGCGCGGCCATCAACTACGAACAGTACGAAGACCTCGCACCGTTCCAGTGGCCGCGCCCGGCAAATCGGCAGTCTGTCGCCCGAATGTTCAACGACGGGCGGTTTCACACGCTTAGCGGCAAGGCAAGCTTCGTACCGGTGCAGGTCGCCGCGCCAGCAGCAACGAACGCAATGGGCTTCCCGCTCACGCTCAACACCGGTCGCGTGCGCGACCACTGGCACACGATGACTCGTACCGGCAAGAGTCAGCGCCTGTCGCAACACTATGGCGAACCGTTCATAGAGATCCATCCGGAAGATGCCGCTCGCTTCCACATCGGCGATGCCGAGCTGGTGCGCGTTTCGACCGGCCTAGGTGCCATTCTAGTCCGCGCCCTCATCACGCCACGACAGCAGCTCGGTTCCATCTTCGTGCCCATGCACTGGAATGACATGTTTGCCTCGCGTGCACGCGTGGACGTTCTCGTGCCAAGCCTAACCGATCCGGTCTCGGGTCAGCCCGCGCTGAAGAACATCCCCGCACGTGTCGAGCGCTTCACGGCGGCAACCTACGGCTTCGCCGTTCTGCGACGCAAGCCGAGTAAGATCGATGCTACCTACTGGGCGCTGGCGAAGTGCCATGGCGGGTGGCGTGTCGAGTTGGCCCTAGCGGCCAATCCGGAGGACTTGAGCGAGTTCGTTCTCGCGCTTGTGGGCGGCACTGCCGACGTCATCGCCTATCATGACCGGCAGAGTGGCCACACGCGCTTTGCCTGTTATGAGGACGGCATACCCACCGGCGTGGTGTTTCTCGCCCCCCAGCCCGTCGCCGTCTCGCGAGAGTGGGCGATCTCGCAGCTCACGCATCCAGACTGCGGCTCGCGTAAGCGAAGTACCGTTCTGGCGGGACGGCCTGGCTCGTCCGCTGCCGACCGTGGCGCCACCGTCTGCGCCTGCTTCGCCGTCGGAGCCAACGAGATCGCCGCCGCGGTTGCCAGCGGATGCTCCACCGTAGCAGCCGTTGGCACTGCGACGCAGGCCGGAACGAACTGCGGATCCTGCCGTCCGGAAATTCGCAACATCATCGAACGAGCCGAGCGGCCCACCGGTCCGCAGGCGGCTCTGGTCGCTTCGAGCTAAAGGGGACGCCATGCTTGCCACGCCGTCGTTGGTGCCAACCTTGATCGAGCTTTTCGGCATGGCGCTACAGCGGGTCAGCGCCATGGCGCGGGCGCGTCTCGCTCCGCCACGATCGGCTGGATTATCGGCGTCGAGCAAAAGCCAAGAAGGACACGTCCTACTTGCCGGAGCCGGCCCTGGTGATCCCGAGCTCCTGACGCTCAAGACCTTGCGTGCAATCGAGGCGGCAGACATCATCCTTCACGATCAGCTCGTCTCGCCCGAGATTCTCGCCCTGGTCCCAGCTCGCGTCGATCGGATCGACGTCGGCAAGAAGGGATACGGACGTGCCTACAGGCAGTCCGACATCAATGCGCTGATGGTCGGCCTCGCGCGTGCGGGCCGCCGTGTTGTCCGCCTCAAGGCCGGCGACCCTCTCATGTTCGGCAGGCTCGATGAAGAAATCGCCGCTCTCGAAGATGCAGGCATCGTCCATGCTGTCATACCCGGCATCTCCGCGGCGCAAGGCGCGGCAAGCGCACTTGGGGTTGGTTTGACCCGGCGTGGCGGTGCGCGACGGTTCCAGGCCATTACTGGTCATGCTGCCGATGGTCGAATGCCCGACGACTTCGACTGGTCGGGCCTCGCAGATCCCAAGGCGACGACCGCCGTCTACATGCCGAGGGCGACGATCGCAACGCTCTGCGCCGAGTTGCAGGGCCGCGGACTTCCCGCCAACCATCCGGCTTTCGCTGTCTTCAGCGCGTCTCGCGCCAATCAAAAAGTGATCGCCGGATCAATCACAACATTGCCGGATCGAATTGCAGCCGACGAAAGTGGTGCTCCGTGCATCGTTCTTTTCGGCCTCGGCGCGCGAGCTCACGACAGTGTTTCTGAGCGTGCTGCAGCTGAGGCCGTAGTTGCTTGAGAGTTTTGTTGGAGTTTTGAGTACCGACATGAGCACAGTTACAGTCGCCAACGGCGTTGCATCATTACTGGCACTCGTCTCGCTCACCGGAAGTGCCGTCGCCGCCGACCTCGGGGGCGACTGCTGCGCCGATCTTGAAGACCGCATCGCGGAACTTGAGGCAACGGACGCGCGCAAAGGCAACCGCAAGGTGTCATTGACTGTCACCGGTTACGTCGCCAAGCAGATCATGATCTGGAACGATGGCCGCGAGCAGAACACCTATATCTCCGACATCGGTCCGACGCAGGCGACCAACTTCCGTTTCACCGGCGAAGCAACGATCTCGCGCGGATGGAAGGCCGGCTACATGATCCGCGTCCAGGACCTCACCGACAACCCGATGGGTTCGAGCCAGTCGGTCCCGCACACCGATCAGGGCCTCAACGTGCAGATGGCGAACTGGTTCGTCGCTAGCAAGCAACTCGGCAAGCTTAGCGTCGGCAAGAACGCGCTCGCAGCAAAAAGCGCCGCAATGTTTACCGACCTGTCCGGCACGCAAGTGATCGCCAATTATGTCCTGTTCGATGGCGGTGGCTTTTTCCTGCGCTCGAATGGCAACTTGACCGGCCTTCGCTGGGGCGACCTCGGTTATTGCTACTCGCAGCAGCGACCATGGGGGGGCGATTGCGACGGAATCGTCATGAGCGGCGTGCGGTACGACAGCCCGACCTACTTTGGCTTCTCCGCTTCGGCGAGCTACGGCGAGGATGATGATTGGGAAGTTGCCGGCCGTTACACTGGCGAGACAGCTGGCTTCAAGTTGGTGTTCGGTGTCGGTTACTCGGTCAACACCGACGACAATACGCAACCCCCGCCGGTTTCGCTGAGCAAGGACTCGGAATTCTTTCAGGCCGGCGGGTACGCACAGCACCTCGCCAGCGGTCTATTCGCGCATGCCGCCTACGGTGCGGAAGACAACAACGGCAAGCAGACCCTGACCGGCTTTCCGCAGCCCAACTCCCATCAATGGTACGTCAAGGGCGGCCTCCGGCGTCAGTGGTTACCTCTTGGCTCAACCGTGATGTACGGCGAGTACGGCGTCTATATCGATCAGCTATCGCCCATCGCATTGGCAGAGGGCGCCACATCCAGTGAGTTCGAGCGCTTCGGTTTTGGCCTCGTACAGGAAATCGACGCCGCCTCGATGTCGCTCTGGATCAAGTACCGCGAGCATCATGCCGACATCGATGGCGCCTCGTTGGGGGACATCGACGACTTCCGTTACGTCTCGACGGGTGCGCTGATAAATTTCTAGCGCGATTGCCAGCGTCCCACCAAGGCAGCAAGACTGAAGCGCTGACCTATCGGCATCGTACTGACTCGGCGCGAAATATGCAGAGTCCATGTTCATAGAGCTGGAAGGCCGCTTTAAGTGGAGGAACGGAAGCGCCTAGCTTCCCTTCGATCGGTCCATCAATTGGCAGCCTCATGTCAGCAAACTCGGCATTGCAGCCGTGGTGCTTGTCCAGCGTTGCCGAGCTTCAGACGTACGGCCGCCGCCAGCAAGCTGAAAGAATCCAACGCGCGGCCATGCCCGCACTCTCACTCAGCGCGGACTAAACGTAGGCGTCGCATGACGCCCGGCTTCGACGGTGCAAGCAAGGTTTGCCGTCGCCCATCTATCCCGATTAACCAGCATGCCGATGATGCCTCGACGTAGAGCTCTGTCGCGTGGTGGCGATGTGAGTCTTGATGCTCTGTCCTTTGGCACGGCCCAACGCGAACTGCCCCAGTCGCTGTGCAGCGCAGCTCTGAAATACCCGCTGCCTCGGTCTCCTAAACAGCACTACAAATACGTCTGCAAATAGCGGGTTTTTGGCCTGCTAGTCGCAATATGCGTCGACAATTGAACTAACGGACTGGAAAACGGCCTTACAAATCAAGGGCTTTGGCTAGTCGACTGATGACCCTCTTGCGGCACCACGATTTCAACTTTCCCGGCCAATAGCAGCCTGCCAAGCCTGAAGCGGGCAAGCGCAGCCACCCATCCCAAACAAATGCCATTGTTATCGAGCAAGTCGGATTCTGGGTCTTGGCGAATCGGCTGGCTTTCACATGGCATGGAAGAAGCGTCCGCAGCGGACTGTTACCACTTGCACTCTTCCAAGGTGGCGCGCAGCGTTACTGGTTTTGATAGGCGCAGCGACGGCAATTGCCGCCAGCGTCACCTCGATCCCCACAGCACACGCCAAATCTCCGGGCAGCCGCTACTGCTTCCACGGCTATTGCCATCGCGTGGGCACCTTGGCGCAGACCGATAGTCTCGTCGGCTGGCGCGGGTACGTGATCGCATCCTACTACGACAGCTGCCAACGCGATCCATTGAACCCCTGCGGACTGACGAGTTCGGGCGCCGTCTTCCGCGCCGATCTGCCAGACAACGCCGCAAGCCCGCTGCTACCGGATGGCACCGTCATCCTTGCCTACAACCCCAAGACCGGCGACGCTTCTGTCCTGCGCATCACCAATGCGGGGCCCTATAGCGGCGAGCGAAAGCTCGACGTCTCGCGCGCAGCAGCGGAAAAGCTTGGGTTTCGCAGGCAGGGTGTGGCTGGGCTTGTCATCAGCGTCCTGCAATCACCGACGAAGGCCGAGGCGAGCTACGCAAGGAAGCGCGTCTATCCGATCGTTCCGGGCTACCTCGGCCGGTTCGCCACCGTGGACATCGCCCTGGATGCAGCCAGAACGCGCTTCGGCATCCGCGAAGAGGCAGAACAGCTCATCGCTAACATCGAGGCGCCGTTCAAGACTTCACTCGATGCTGGCATGGTGCCCAAACCGCAGCTCGCGGTCTCCCCGTCGCTCGCCCGCGAGTTGGTGATGCTACGCTTGCCGCCACGCCCCGTGAGCCGCGAGCCCCAGCTGGTACAGGGCCCGCGCGCGATGACCAAAGCCGAGTTCATGAACCAACAGGCGCACGCTTCCGCCGACGCCGATCCTCAGCCGTAGCTGCGCACCAAAAATGCGACGGTCCGATCACGCCTCGGCGAGAGCCGGATCGTCCTCCGACAGCGGAGCCGCGAAATCCACCCCGCAAAATCCTGCGACCGACCAGCCAACCGTTCCGTTCACGGTCGTTTGCGATGGAAGTTTGACCGAAACGCTGTCGCCAGGCTTCAGTCCGAACGCGCCGTCGAGCCTGATGCCGCTCCGCGTCATGCTCCGGATGCTCGGGCACTGGACCTTGCCATTGGCCCGCACGACCGCGTAGCGGCTGGGCGCGTGAAAGGGCGGACGATGAGCAAATGGACGACGCGTCGAGATCTGCGTACGCATAGCTGACAGTTCCATGACCCCAATCCTTCACTATCCTCACATGGTAACGCTTGCCGCCGGCTTGAATGGCGAGGTCGCGCTCGATATGAACTTTTCACAGCTTCTTAAGTTTCCCGTTATCAAACGGGGCTCTGCAGAATTTTTTACCATCTTTGCGCTGGCATCAAGTGCCCGCCGTTGCGGCGCTGCAACAACGGAGCCCGCCGCGTGATTACTCGCCTCACGGATCGTTGGATCGGCCGCCACGCCGAGCCGCAATTGGCCGCCCTGCGCGCGGTCGACGGTCTGAGACCGATGACGGTGGTGACCGGAGGCTCGCGCGGGATCGGGTTTGCCCTGGCACGTCGCTTCGCCAAGGCTGGACGTCATATTGCTCTTGTCGCCCGTGATAAGCCAACGCTCGATCGCGCCACCGCCGAAATCGCCAGCGATTACCCCGTAAAGGTGCTTCCGATCGCGCTCGACGTTACGGCGATCGATGCCGCTGAGCGCCTCGACGCCGAGCTACGGACTGCCGGTTACTATCTGGAAACACTTGTCAACAATGCCGGGATTGGGCTCTCTGGCCCATTCATCGACCATGCGCCGGACGAGATCGACCGACTTATTTCCCTCAACATCACAGCGCTGACGCGTCTGACGCGTCACGCGCTGCCCGCCATGCTGGCCCGCGGCTATGGCGGCATCCTGAACGTCGCCTCGCTCGGCGGCTTGATACCCGGACCGAACCAGGCCGCCTACTATGCCAGCAAGGCCTACGTCGTATCCCTGACCCGCGCCATCGCCGCAGAGAACGCCGGCCGTGGCGTCAGGCTGATGGCCCTCGCACCCGGTCCCGTCGACACGGGTTTCCATCATGCGATGGGTGCCGAGCTTTCGTACTACCGCCAGCTGATGGTCGCGCTTAGTGCACGTCAGGTTGCGTTTGAAGCCTATATCGCTTACCGGCTCGGCACGCATCTCTACGTCCCTGGCATTCTGGGAAAGCTGATGCAGGTTGCGGTCTGGATCATCCCGCATGCCCTTCTGCTTCCGCTGATGGGCTGGCTGCTGCAGCGGCGAGAGGAAAGGCCCTGGCACGATACGGACCATCACAATACGTGATGACGCACCGTCGGGCGCGTTTGCTTTGTCGCAACACATTTTCGATTTAGTGTCCCCGAGGCGCCGAGAAATTGGTCTTGCGTATCACGGCGCAGTCGGCGCGGTGGCGCGCCGGCGAGTGAAGTAAACTCGCTAAGTGCGCGTTACCGCGTCGGCACTGCTCCACATGGCGGCCGACAGATCCTGTCGCCTCAGTTCCGCTACGACTTGCCGCGCAACAGACCGTTGAGAAAACGGTTTACCGGCCGGAGCGGCTTCTTCACCATCCTCACATCATTCTTGGACAGCGGCGCGGCGACGCCGTAAACGCCGATACTTGTGCAGGTAAGCATCAGAATGCCCGGCCGTAACTTCTCCAATCCCATCGCCAATCTCGACCTCGCGCCCATCGGAAATGGACGCACGTCCGCGCTCGTCGACACCAACGGACGCATTGTCTGGTGGTGCTTTCCGCGTTTGGATTCCGACCCCGTCTTCTCACGGCTTCTCGCGGGCGATGAAGAGAAAGGCTTTTGCGACGTCGTCCTGCACGATCAGAAAACATCGAGCGCGCACTACGTCCGCAACACGGCCATCGTCGAAACGATCTTGGAAGACGGAAACGGCAACGCCGTTCGCATCCTCGATTTCGCACCTCGCTTCATGCTTTACGAGCGCGCGTTCCATCCCGCGCAGATCATCCGCCGCATCGAGCCGCTGCGCGGCTTGCCACGCATCGCCATTCGCCTGCGCCCAACCTTCAACTACGGCAAGCCCGCAGAGCGTCTTGCCGTGGGCTCCAACCACATGCGCTTCGGCGGCGGCGCCGACGTCATGCGTGTGACAACCGACGCCCCGCTCTCCTACATCGCGCACGAGACTCCCTTCGCATTGACCCATCCGGTGACTCTGGTGCTCGGCCCGGACGAGCCACTGCAGGCATCCGTCGACAGCGTCGGCCGGGAGTTCCTCGATCGGACGCGGACCTACTGGATGAATTGGGTGCGTGGCCTTGGCATCCCGTTCGACTGGCAGTCGGCGATCATTCGCGCCGCGATCACCTTGAAGCTGTGCCACTTCGAAGAGACTGGCGCGATCATTGCCGCTCACACGACATCGATTCCCGAGGCGCCGGGCACGCCACGCACATGGGACTATCGCTTCTGCTGGCTGCGCGACGCCTACTTCGTCATCAATGCGCTCAACCGTCTCGGGGCGACGCAGACGATGGAGGGTTACCTCAACTACATCACGACCATCGCCGTAGAGAGCGAGCAGTCGCTCAAGCCCGTGTACGGCATCGTACCGAACCAGGAACTCACGGAACGCATCGCCACCGATCTTGCCGGTTTCCGCGGCATGGGTCCGGTTCGCGTTGGCAACCAGGCATGGGAGCAAACCCAGCACGACAGTTACGGCAGCATCATCCTCGGCGTCTCGCATATGTTCATCGACGAGCGCTTGCCGGGCATGGGCGACGCCTCGCTGTTCCATCGGCTTGAGCCGCTCGGCCACCGCGCGCGCGCGGTCTACCTCGAGCCCGACGCCGGACCGTGGGAATATCGCGGTCGCGCCCGCATTCACACCCATTCGGCGACCATGTGCTGGGTCGCCTGCGATCGCCTCGCGCGCCTCGCCGGACTGCTGTCGCTCAATGAGCGTGCCGGCTACTGGCGCGGGCAGGCCGACATCATCCGCAACGACATCCTGAGCCGCGCCTGGAGCTCGAAATGGGGTGCCCTCTCTGGCGCTTTTGATCACGACGATCTCGACGCGAGCGTGCTTCTCGCTGCCGAGTTCGGTCTTTTGAGCGCCCACGATGAGCGCTATCGCAGCACCGTCGAGGTCATCGGCCGCGAGCTGAGCCGCAACGGATTCATGATGCGCTACGTCGCCGAGGATGACTTTGGCGCCCCGGAGACGTCATTCCTCGCCTGCCAATTCTGGTATGCGGACGCGCTGTGTTCGGTCGGCGAGACGCAGAAAGCGCGCGACATCTTCACCGACGTTTTATCGCGCGCCAATGCGTTCGGCATCCTGAGCGAGGACATCCATCCGGCATCCGGACAACTGTGGGGCAACATCCCCCAGACCTACTGCATGGCCGGCATTATTAACACCGGAATGAAGCTTTCACGCAGCTGGGAGGACGCCTGGGCGGCGAGCTGAGCGGAGAATTGCTCCAAATGGAACGAAACCGCTCCTAAACGATTGTACCTGTACGCAGACTTCAACCCCTGAAGCTACGGCGGGAGACGTATGAGCCGCCTCGTACTCGTATCCAACCGGGTAGCCGACCTTTCGAAGGCTTCTCAAGCTGGCGGTATGGCCGTCGCCATTGCAGATACCTTGCGCACCCGCGGGGGACTGTGGCTCGGCTGGAACGGCAAAATCGGTGACCGCAACGACGAATTGCGCACTGAACCCGACTTCACAAAGTTCGGCAACGCTACGGTTGCCACCCTTCCTCTGAGCGCCCGCGAGCACGCCGAATACTACGTCGGCTACTCCAACAACGTTTTGTGGCCCGTCTTCCACGCCCGTCTCGACATCGCGCAGTTCGAAGCCGGTTACTATCAGCGCTATCTCGATGTGAATCGGCGCTTTGCCGAAGCGCTCCGCCCGCTGCTGCGCCCCGACGACACGATCTGGGTGCACGACTATCATATGATCCCGCTCGGTATGGAGTTGCGCAAACTCGGCGTCACCAACCCGATCGGCTTCTTCCTGCACATTCCAGTGCCGCCCGCTCAAACGTTCCTCGCAATCCCCGAGCATCGCGAGCTGGCGCGTGGACTGGCCTCCTATGATCTGATCGGGCTGCAGACCAAAGTCGACGTGGGTAATCTCATCGACTACCTGCAGGACGGTGTGTTCGGACGCATCCTGCAGGATGGACGCATCCGCGCCTTCGATCGAGAACTATCGATCGCCGCCTTCCCTGTCGGTATCGACGTCGACTCCTTCATCGACTCGCGCCCCAAGCGTGCAACAGCCAAACCGCTTCCCGCCATACGATTGCTCGGCGTCGACCGCCTCGATTACACCAAGGGCCTGCCGCAGAAATTCCGCGCATTCAGCCGCTTCCTCGAGAAGTACCCGGACTATCGCAGCAAGGTGATCCTCTCCCAGATTGCGCCGCCGACCCGCGAGACTGTCACGGCCTATGCCGACATACGTCACGAACTGGAGATGTTGTCTGGCAGCATCAACGGCAAGTTCGGCGAGCTGGATTGGGTGCCGATCCAGTACATTCATCGCTCGACCCCGCGCAAAATGCTGGTCGACGTCTACCGCAACTCGCGCGTCGGCTTCGTCACGCCGCTCCGCGATGGGATGAACCTCGTCGCCAAGGAATACGTCGCCGCCCAGAATCCCGACGATCCTGGCGTGCTGATCCTTTCGCGCTTTGCCGGCGCCGCCGAGCAGATGAAAGAGGCGCTGATCGTCAATCCCTACGACGTCGAGGATATGGCGGACGCCATCAAGGCGGCTCTCGATATGGGCCAAACCGAGCGGCGCGAACGTCACGAGGCATTGCTCGCAGGCATCCGCCAGGATGACACGTTCGTCTGGTGTCGGTCCTTCCTCGAAGCGCTGGATAACGTCCGCCGCCGGGCATTTCTGGCCGTCCCG
Source organism: Hyphomicrobium sp. (assembly GCA_030148725.1). GTDB lineage: Bacteria > Pseudomonadota > Alphaproteobacteria > Rhizobiales > Hyphomicrobiaceae > Hyphomicrobium_A. The sequence goes on along the minus strand of JASBSU010000057.1, from coordinate 88,179 downwards.
ACATCACCGTCCGAGGCGGCGCGGCGCGCCTTGCAGGAAATCGAGTTGGCACGCGTTTCACCACGCGTGCGGGCCAACTGAGGAGACCGAACGCCGAGCCACGCAAGCACCGGCTGAGAGGGACCTATGAAGGCGATATGCATCGGCGGCGCCACTGTCGACGCCATCACAACCATCGAGAACCAGAGCATCGAGCGCATGACGATGCTCAACGCGGAGACCTCGTTCCTGCTGCTCGAGGAGGGGCGCAAGACCGAAGCGGTCGACATCTCCACGCACTGCGGCGGAGGCGCCGTGAACGCCTCTGTTGCGTTGGCTCGCCTCGGGTTTGATGTTTCCGCGCTCGTGAAATTGGGCCGCGATGCGCGCGCCGACCTTATCCTCTCGCAACTTGCGGCCGAGAACGTCTCCCCCCAATGGATCATGCGCGACGACAAGGCGCCGACTGGAGCTTCGGTCATCGTGACGTCGCACGAACGCAATGCCGCCGTGTTCACGTTCCGGGGTGCGAACGCAACGCTTGAGCAGCGCGACTTCCACTCGGAAGCGTTCGACGCAGATCTGGTCTACGTGTCGAGCCTATCTGGACGATCGGCAGCATCGCTTCCCTTCATACTGAAGTTGGCGAAGGAGGCCGGTTGCCTCGTCGCAGTCAACGCCACGATGCGCCAATTATCCGCGCACCCGGACGATCTGCTCACCAATCTCGCCAGGATCGACATCCTCGCCCTCAACCGCCGCGAAGCCGAAGCACTCTTGCCCGCCCTCATAGCCCGAGTGGGCCATAGCGGACCGTTGCCGCGCATCGCGGCAGGTGAGCATCTGCCAGCCTTGCTCACTCGCGGCCTCGTTGCGGGAAGCTTCGAAATCGGCCTCCCGTCGTTCTTCGCGACGCTGCGCGATCTGGGCACCCGTTACGTGATGCTCACCGACGGCAGCGGCGGCGCGTTTGTATGCGCCGACCAGGACATCATTTACTGTCCGGCCGAACCTGCCGATGTCGCCAGCACCGCCGGCGCCGGAGACGCGATGGGCGCGACATTTGCAGCGTTCATAGCTATGGGCGACGCTCCCGGTGTCGCACTGAGGGCCGCAACGCTGAACGCCGCGAGCGTCATCGCCTATACTGACACCCAATCCGGATTGCTCAGCCGCCAGATTCTGGACGCGCGCCTCGATGCGCATACCGATCCCAAGCTGCGCAAATGGAAAATGTGAGGAATTGGCTATGCCTACCACTGCCCGCGCAGCGAGCTTGAAGTCGGAAGCCGGTGCAAGTCTGGCCGACGCAACTTGGCTCGATACGCATCCACCGAGTGCACAAAGCATTTTGGCCGAGCATCCGCAGAACATCGCGCTGTTCCTCGACTGCGATGGGACGATGCTCGACATCGCGCCCACACCAAACGAGGTGAGCATCCCGCCCGATCTCGTCGATCTGTTGTCGCGCATCTCCGACGGTCTCGGCGGCGCGCTTGCGATCCTCACCGGACGTCAGCTTGCCGAAATCGACGTGCTGTTGAAGCCGAGACGTTTCATCGGATCCGGCGTGCACGGCTCGGAGATGCGAACTGCTCAGGATGGCATCATCGACAGCGTCGCCCCGACATTGCCTGGCTCACTCGTCGGCGAGGTTCTGCGACGCACGCAGAAGCTGCCCGGAATCATTGTCGAGCCGAAGGGCCCCGGCATCGCGATCCACTATCGTCTCGCGCCGCATCTGAAGGACGCCCTCGAAGCCACGCTGCGATCGTTATTGACGACTTACCCGGACGGCCTCGTTCTAAGCCCCGGCCGCAAGCTGTTCGAGATCGTGCCGGCCGGTCACTCGAAAGGCACTGCCCTGGAGACCATCCTGGCACTGCCTCAATTCGCCGGCCGCCGCCCCATCATGGTCGGCGACGATGTTGGCGATATTCCCGCGTTTGCAGCCGCGACGCGCCTCGGCGGATCGGGCCTGCGCGTTGCCGGCGAGCAGTTCGGACATGACGACATCGAGCTCGAAAGCCCGACGCATGTCATCGATTGGCTACGCAGCCTCGCAATGGCGCTTCAGGTTTAGCGCTACTTCGGCGCCGGCGGACAGCCGGTGTCGGACCTGCTACTGGCGCGCGCCTCGGCGGCAAGATCTCGATACTTGCGTCTCAACCGCTCGATCTCTTCCTCCTCGAGCTCTTCAAGATCGAGCAGGCTGTTCTGCGCACCTTCGAGCGCACGGATCAATTCGTCGAGCTTCACCTGGATCGCTTCGGAGTCGCGATTTTGGGACGCTTGAATTGCAAACACCATGAGAAACGTGACGATCGTCGTGCCGGTGTTGATGACGAGCTGCCACGTGTCGGAGAAGCCGAACAGCGGCCCCGAGATCACCCACACCAAGACGACAGAGACGGCCGCGACGAACGCATATGGGCTACCTGTCGCCCGCGACGTCCAGCGCGCAAATCGGGTGAAAAGCCCCGAGTGCTTTCCGCTGAGCTCGACACTATGCGAACGCGCCATCATCGTTATCCATGTGTGAACGCCCGCGAACAACGGCTTCGCAGCCAGAGTAGTTCCGCTTTCGGGAATAAGGGAACTGCGATGGCCGCCGCCGAGTTTATCGTCACCAGCCGGCGATCTCGCCGCGCACGGAGCAAGGGGCGCCGAGGTTCGGCGGAAACGATGGGCGTAAAGGCGGCTGAAGAGAGTCAGGGTCTGAGCGCGCACGGAGCCAAGCGGCTGCCGAGCGTCGAGGTCGACAGCTACAACCTCGAGATCCGGGACGAGGACGGCTTCATCGGCGATAAGGCGAGCCGTGGTGCATTCCATGAGATGATCGACAAATGGCGCGAGCCGTTGCGCAAGCTCGGAGCCGATCCTATCGGCGATACGTCGTCGGAGCAGATCGGCAAGAAGCAGCTCGACAAGCTGCTGGCGGAAGGCGATCCTGAAGCAGCCGGCATCATCCACAGCGCCGTGGAAGAGTTTGCGCAGACGCTGTTCTTCGTCATCAAGCGCTTCTTGAAAACCTCCGCCTGGCGGGGCACTGAAGCCATCGTCGTTGGCGGCGGCTTTCGCGGCAGCCGCGTTGGCGAGCTTGCAGTCGGCCGCACCGAGGTGCTGTTGAAGGCCGCCGAGTACGACATCGAGCTCGAACTCATCCGCCACCATCCCGACGAAGCCGGCCTCGTTGGCACCGCTCACCTCATGCCGTCATGGATGCTTGAAGGATTCGACGGAATGCTCGCCGTCGACATCGGCGGCACCAATATCCGCGCCGGCATCGTCGAACTTCGGCTGAAAAAGGCTCGCGATCTTTCCAAGGCCGAGGTCTTCGCCTCCGATCTCTGGCGTCACGGCGACGAAAAGACGAAGCGCGACGAAGCCGTCGAGCGTCTCGTCGAAATGCTTTCCGATCACATCGCCATCGCCAAGAAGAAAGGGTTCAAGCTCGCTCCCGTGGTCGGCATCGGCTGCCCGGGCCTCATCCGCGAAGATGGCTCGATCGAAACTGGCGCCCAGAACCTCCCCGGCAACTGGGAAAGCAGCCGTTTCAATCTCCCGAGCTGTATCCGGGAACAGCTCCCAATGATTGACGGTCACGAAACCCACGTCGTGATGCACAACGACGCCGTCGTGCAGGGACTGAGCGAGCTTCCTGTCATGCAGAAGTACGAACACTGGGGCGCGTTGACCATCGGCACCGGCCTCGGCAACGTCCGTTTCACAAACCGCCGCAAAGCGACAGACTAAGTCAGCAGTCACACGTCCCCGGGTTGACGATCCCCTGTTCCCGGGCCACACATACCCGCGCGTGGATGGGGCGCCAGGCTGGCTTGCCCCGACAGGAAGTCCACAGCCTTAGGTAGGGGGGCCTCGCACGTCGCGCGCGTACGCGCTGCCGTGACGGCGACGCCGAAGCGGGGACCAGCATGATTAAGCGCTTTCTGATCGCACTCATCATCATGAGTGCGCTGATCGGCGGCCTCGCCTGGTTCAAGCTCGTCTTCATGCCGACGATGATCCAGGAGTTCCTGAGCTCCCAGACACCGCCGCCGGCGACCATCACCGCCGAGCCTGCCAAGACCGAAGACTGGGTCGAACGTCTGCCTGCAATCGGCACGCTGATCGCATTGCAGGGCGTCGAGGTCGCATCGCAAGTCGCAGGTCTCGTCACCAGCATCGGCTTTGAGAGCGGACAGGACGTCGAGAAAGGCGCCAAGCTCGTACAGCTCGACATCTCGGTCGAACAAGCCGACCTCGCGAGTGCCGAGGCCGTCCTCAAAGAAGCCGAGATCTCCTTCAAGCGTCAGGCCGACCTCCTCACCAAATCGGTCACGTCCGAGGCCAACGTCGATACCGCCCGCGTGAAGCGCGACAGCGCGGTGGCCGCCCTCGATCGCATCAAAGCGCTGATCGGCCAGAAGACCATCCTCGCACCGTTCACCGGACGCCTTGGCATTCGGCAGGTCGAGCTCGGTCAGTACATTTCGCCAGGGCTATCGATGGTCACGCTGCAGGCCCTCGATCCGATCTGGGTCGATTTCCCGATGCCCGAGCAGAACGTCGGCAAGCTGCGCGTGGGCCAGGTCGTAGACCTCACCGTCGACGCCTACCCGGGTCAGATCTTCGCCGGCACGATCACGTCGCTCGATGCGCGCGTCTCCAAGGAAACGCGCACATTGCTCGTCCGCGGCACGCTGCCAAATCCCGACCGCACGCTGCTGCCCGGCATGTTCGCCAACGTGGCGGTCATTGCCGGCGAGCCCAAACGCCTCGTCACCGTCCCGCGCACCGCGATCACCTACAGCCTCTATGGCGACAGCGTCTACGTGTTGAAGCGTAAGGAAGACCAGCCCACGCCTGCCAAACCCGAAGACACGATCTATACCGCTGAGCGCCGCTTCATCAAAAGCGGTCAGGTGCGCGATGAGCGCGTCGCAATCACCAGCGGCCTTGTCGAGGGTGAGCAGGTCGTGACGAGCGGCCAGGTCAAGCTCACCAACGGCAGCCTCGTGCGCGTCGACAACTCCCAGGCCCTCGTGCCACCGGCCACTCGCCCCCTTCAATAGTGAGGCTTCGCCATGTCGTTTACCGACATCTTCATCCGGCGGCCGGTGCTCAGCTCCGTTGTCAGCCTCCTCATACTGCTCGTGGGTCTCAGCGCCGCCTTCAACTTGCAGGTGCGCCAGTATCCTGAGCTTTCGAACACGACGATCACGATCACTACCGCTTATCCCGGCGCCAACGCCGACGTGATCAAGGGCTTCATCACCGTTCCGATCCAGCAGGCTGTCGCAAGCGCAGAAGGCATCGACACGCTCACCTCCGCGTCCCGCCAGAACATCTCGACGGTCACGTTGAACCTGCGCCTCAACGCAGACCCCGACCGCGCCGTCACCGACGTGCTCTCCAAGGTCAATCAGGTGCGCAGCGTCCTGCCGCCGGAATCGATGGACCCTGTCGTCGTCAAGCAGACGGGTGAATCGACGGCACTGATGTATCTGTCGTTCAACTCCGACGTACTGACGTCGTCGCAGATCACCGACTATCTGACACGCGTGGTGCAGCCCAAGCTGCAGACGGTCAACGGCGTCGCCAATGCGCAGATCCTCGGCGGCCAGACCTTTGCCATGCGCATTTGGCTCAACCCCGAGAAGATGGCGTCGCTCGGCGTCACCCCGCTGCAAGTGCGCGCCGCGCTCGCAACCAACAACTTCACCACTGCCGCGGGCCAGATCAAGGGCGACTTCGTCGAGACGACGATCAACGCCGAGACCTCGCTCGCCAGCGCCGACGCATTCGGCCAGCTCGTCGTTGCCGCCCGCGGCGACGCGCTCGTCCGCCTGCGCGATATTGCCGAGATCTCGCTTGGCGCCGAGGACGTCAACTCGACGTCGGTGTTCGACGGCCTCAAAGCCGTATTCATCGGCATCTATTCGACGCCGACCGCCAACCCGCTCACCGTCATCGCCGACGTGCGCAAGGAGTTTCCGTCGATCGAAGCCGAGCTGCCGCCCGGCATGTCGGCCGCCATCGCCTACGACTCCACGAAGTTCATCGACGCCTCGATCCGCGAAGTCCGCAAGACGCTCATCGAAGCCGCCGTCATCGTCATCGTCGTGATCTTCCTCTTCCTCGGCAGCTTGCGATCGACCCTTATTCCCATCGTCACGATTCCGTTGTCGCTCGTCGGCGTGATGTTCGCGCTGCTCGCCCTCGGGTACTCGATCAACCTTCTGACGCTGCTCGCGCTGGTTCTCGCCATCGGCCTTGTGGTGGACGACGCCATCGTGGTCGTCGAGAACATCCATCGCCACATCGAAGAGGGTCTATCGCCGTTCGACGCCTCGCTCGTCGGTGCACGAGAAATCGCCGTTCCGGTCATGTCGATGACCATCACGCTCGCGGCCGTCTACGCTCCGATCGGCTTTGTCTCCGGCCTCACGGGCTCTCTGTTCCGTGAATTCGCCTTCACGCTTGCCGGCGCCGTCATCGTATCGGGCATCATCGCGCTGACACTGTCGCCGATGATGTGCTCCAAGCTTCTCACCAGCGAGCTTTCGTCCGGCGGCTTCGTCAAATTCCTCGACCGCACCTTCGAGCGTCTTAAGAACCGGTATCAGCGTCGCCTCACCCGCACGCTCAACTATCGCCCGGTGACGCTCCTGGTGCTCGTCGGCGTCATCATCGCGACCGGCCTGATGTACGCAACCGCGCAGCAGGAGCTTGCCCCCGAGGAAGACCAGGGCATTCTCTTCAACCTCGTGAAGACGCCGCCTGCCACCAACATCGACTACACGGAGCAGGTGACGGCCCACCTCAACAAGATTTTCGACACGGTGCCGGAGAAAGAGAACGTCTTCGCCATCAACGGTATGGGCGGCGACGTGCATCAGGCATTCGCTGGCATCCTGTTCAAGCCCTGGGAGGAGCGCAACCGCACCCAGGCCCAGATTCTGCAGGAGCTGCAGCCGAAGGTGAACGGCATCGCCGGAGCACAGGTTTTGACGTTCGGTGAACCCTCGCTCCCTGGGTCCACCGGCGGTCCGCCGGTGCAATTCGTCATCACCACGACGTCCGACTACGAGCAACTCGCGCAGGTCCTGCAGAAAGTGCAGCAGGAGGCCATGCAGTCGGGTCTCTTCATCTTCGCCGACAGCGATTTGAAATTCGACACCCCGCAAATCGAGGTCAAGATCGATCACGCCAAGGCCAACAGCCTCGGCATCACCATGCAGGACATCGGCGCGTCTCTCGCAACTTTGCTGGGTGGCAACTACGTCAACCGCTTCAATCTCTACGGCCGCAGCTATCAGGTCATCCCGCAGGTCCCGCGCGACTTCCGTCTCCAGCCGGATTGGATCAAGCGCTACCAGGTGAAGACATCCTCAGGGCAGATGGTCCCGCTCTCGACCGTCGTCGACGTGCGCGAAAGCGTACAGCCCAACGCGCTGACCAGCTTCCAGCAGCTGAACTCGGCGACGCTGCAAGGCGTCCCATTCCCCGGCCGCACCATCGGCGAGGTGATCACGTTCCTGAAGGGCAAGGCCAAGGAACTGTTCCCGGAGTCATTCAACTACGACTTCCAGGGCGAGAGCCGGCAGTACGAGCAGGAAGGCAACCGACTGGTCGTCACATTCCTCTTCGCGCTCGTCGTCATCTACCTCGTGCTCGCCGCGCAGTACGAAAGCTTCCGCGACCCGCTCATCATTCTCATCGCGCTCCCGACCTCGATCTTCGGCGCGCTGCTGCCAATCACTTTCGGGCTCGGCACGATCAACCTCTACACGCAGATCGGTCTCGTCACGCTGATCGGCCTGATTTCCAAGCACGGCATCCTCATGGTCGACTACGCCAACCAGCTTCAGGTCGAGAAGGGCCTCGGGCGCCGCGAGGCAATCGAGGAGGCAGCCGCGATCCGCCTTCGCCCCATCCTGATGACCACGGCCGCTATGGTGATCGCGATGGTGCCGCTGATCTTCGCATCCGGTGCCGGTTCCGCTTCGCGCTTCGCCATCGGCATCGTCATCGCCTTCGGCATGACGATCGGCACGCTGTTCACTCTTTTCGTGACGCCCGCGATCTACACCTACATCGCGCGCGAGCATCGCCGCGACGCGCCTGAGGTGCGGCCCGCGAGTCCCGCGCACGGCCCAGCCGAGTAGGAGGCCCGAGTAGGAGCTATGTCCCGACCGCGAGGTCGTACAAGACCTTGATGTTGAGCACGATGACGACGGCCGCCACGATCACCGCGAGCACCGTCATCCATAGTGGCGCGACGAGCTCACCCATCTTCCGTTTGTCGGCCGTGAACATCACGAGCGGCACGATGGCAAATGGCAACTGCATGCTCAGCACCACCTGACTGAGAATGAGCAGCTGGCCCGTGCCGCTGTCGCCGTAGAGGATGATGCCGATGCTCGCCGGAATGAGGGCGAGACCGCGCGTCGCAAGCCGCCGCATCCATGCCGGTATGCGCAGGTTGATGAAACCTTCCATCACCACCTGCCCGGCTAGCGTTGCCGTCACCGTTGAGTTCAGACCGCAGCACAGCAACGCCACGCCGAACAGCATCGCCGCGGCCGACGAGCCGAGCAGCGGCGCCAGAAGATGCTGCGCCTGCTCCAAGTCCTCGACGCCCGTGTGACCGGCCTTGTGGAATGTCGCCGCGGCGAGAATGAGGATCGATGCGTTGACCAGCAACGCCATCATCAGTGCGATCGTGGAATCGAGCGTCGCGAACTTGATCGCTTCGCGCTTCGCCGCAATGCTGTCGCCCACCGCACGCGTCTGCACGATTGACGTGTGCAGATAGAGATTGTGCGGCATCACGGTGGCGCCGAGGATGCCCATCGCGAGATACAGCATATCCGGATTGCGTACGATCTCGACGGTTGGCGCGAACCCGAGAATGACCTGCCGCCAATCCGGATCGGCCAGTGCCACCTGCACACCGAAGCAGATCGCGATCACGAGCAGCGTGGTAACGACGAACGCTTCGATCCAGCGGAATCCGAGATTCTGCAGATAGAGGATCAGGAACACATCGAGCGCGGTGATGAACACGCCAAGCTCGAGCGGAATGCCGAAAAGTAGATTGAGACCGATGGCCGTGCCGATGACCTCGGCAAGATCGGTCGCGCAGATGGCGATCTCCGCGAATATCCACAGCATGAGCGCGATCGGTCTCGGAAACGAATCGCGACATGCCTGTGCCAGATCGCGCCCCGTAGCAAATCCAAGCCGGGCGCAAAGCGCCTGCAGCAGGATCGCCATGACGTTGGAGATCAGCGCCACGCACAGCAGCGTGTAGCCGAACGTCGATCCGCCCGCGAGCGACGTCGCCCAATTGCCGGGATCCATGTATCCGACGGACACAAGGTAGCCCGGCCCGAGGAACGCGAGGAACCGGCGCCAGCCGACGCCTCGAACGGGGATGGACCCCCAGACTTCTCTCAATGACGGTTCGCCGCGCGAATTCCGCCATCCCTTTCCGCCGGACGCCGCAGCGTCGTCCGGTGCCTTTGTCACGTCCTGCAAGTTACATCCTGCATCGCCATGCCGGCCCGCAAAAACCGGCCGGCGCCCCGCCTTAGTTGCAAATGATTTGCAACTGCAAATATGTCGATGCTGGACGCAGGAGTCAATGGGCGGCGCGGAAGGTGACGAGTTGATCCGGAGTGCGGCTGCTCGACGGCAGCACGCTATGCGCTGAACGCATTGCTCTGCTCGTCGAGCGAGCAATAGAAGACCAGCGCCGAACGCTTCGTCGCTTTCGCGCGATACATCGCGACATCCGCCTTGGCGAGAATCTGCTGCACGCTGCCACAGTCGTCAGGCACCAGAACGCCGCCGATCGATACGCCGATCCGGTGCGCCACACCCTCGACCTGGATCTCGCTATCCAGCGCTGCAATGAAGCGCTGCCCCACGGCCTCGGCACCGGCCTGATCGACGTCATAAGCAAGCACCGCGAACTCGTCCCCGCCGAAACGCGCGAGGAGATCGCTCGGCCGCGCCACGCGCCGCAAGCGCTCCGCGATGACCGTCAGAACGCTGTCACCGGCCGCATGTCCATATCCATCGTTGACACGTTTGAAGCCGTTGAGGTCCATCAGAAAGAAGGCATGATGGCCGGCGGTTTCGGCAGCACACAACTCCTTGAGCGCCGCGAGCATCGCCCGGCGGTTTGCCAGCCCCGTCAACTCATCGCGCGTCGCCTGATCGCGCAACTCGCGCATCACATCATCACGTTCGTCGCGCATCGAAAATTCGCGATGCTCCTCGCTCAGACGCCGCGCGACGAACGCCGAAATGCAGATGGCGAGCAATGCCGTCAGGGCGATGGCTTCCATCAAGGTGATGTGCCGCTCATGGCCCGTCATTTCATAGCCGTACTGCAGCAGATCGAATTCGATGGCCAGCAACAGGCCGACCGCCAAGACGGACACCGCTAGGAAGCCATCTTGTGCGCTAGCCCAGGGATTGCGGGCGATGGCCTGGAGCAGTGAATTCCGCATCGCCCCGTCGGACCTTCTCAACCGGCTGTTGTTGACCGAAATCTATGCGGCACAACCCCAAAAAACGGTAAAAGCGATCAGCTGGCGGACGTTTGGCAAGCTGGGGTTGAAAACTCTCCAATTCTCCCCTTGCCGAACCACGAACACACTCCGATCCCACGCGAATCTGCTATGGCCGCAAGGTGTTGAACCGCGTCGATCCGGCTACGAAAGGCAACGCCGCGTGCCCGAAGCGGGGCGAACGATACCATGCGCGCTGCTGATGCTGGCGATCGTTCTTTTCGCCGGTGCGCCTTCCGATGCCCAGGTGCTGGATGCTCCGTGTTGCGCGGATCTCGAGAAGCGCATTGCCGAGCTTGAAGAGACGACCGCGCGCAAAGGCAACCGTCGTCTCAAGGTGATGGTCACCGGCCTCGTCAACAACGCCGTGATGTCGTGGGACGACGGCGCCGAGCGCAACTCCTACGTCGTCACAAATGACAATCAGCGCTCACGCTTCAGCTTCGTGGGAACGGCCGCGATCAACGCCACATGGGAGGCCGGATATGCCCTCGATGTCGGCATCAGGACGGCCAACTCCAAGCTCGTGAACCAGGTCGCCGACGGCGGCTTCACGGGGCGCCCACCAACCGGCTTCGATCTGCGCAGCTCCGTCTGGTTTCTCCGCAACAAGAATTTCGGCACGGGGTTCATCGGCACCACCTTTGCAGCGACGGACCGCATCGCCAACTCCAACGTCACGCAGACGGCATTGTTCGACGCCTACGCCGCGCCGGAGAACGCAGGCTTCGGCATGTTCCTGCGCTCTGCTGAAAACGGCCGGTTGACGCGCAGTCTCCTCAACTGGCGACGCATCATCGGCGCCGGTGGCGACCAACCGGGTGAAAGCCAGCGCGGCTTCTCGCTCGTGAAGTACGTATCGCCCACCTGGAACGGCTTTACGTTCGCCGCGGACTGGGTCGTCACAGACTTCTGGGACGTCGCGCTCCGCTATCGGAAGGAGATCTTCGGCTTCGATATCGGCGCCGGCATCGGTTTCCTGCAGCTTCAACCCGGCTCCCGCACGCGCAGCGTCTGCCCTGCTGCATTCTTCACCGCGGGCGAGGACACCACCCAATGCCGACAGCTGCGAGGCTCGGTCAGCGCCAAGCATCTCGAAACCGGCTTGTTCGCCAACTTCGGCGCCAACGTGACCAGCGACGGCCTCGTCGACGACACGACACGTTTCAAAAACACCGACGTCGACCAGAACGAGGTGTTCTACTCCGGGCAGTTCGGGATCGAGCGCCAGTTCAACCATCTCGGCAAGACGACAATCTACGCCGACTACTACACCTTCAGCGGCGGCGCGCCGACCGTGCTCGCCGTCGGCGAAGGCGACCCCCTCAATCCGACCGGGCTCGGCACTTGGGCAGTTTGGAACTCCAATGTCGAAGTCCTGGGCGGCGGGATCGCACAGGGCATCGATAGTGCCGACATGATCCTGTACCTCACCTACAAGCACGTCAGCGGCGACCTCACGCTGCGGCAGTTTCAGGGCTCTGAGGCGACGGGCGCTCTCGCCGATGCGCCCATCGACGACCTGCAGCTTCTGATGAGCGGCGCCGTCATAAAGTTTTAGCGGGCACCAGCGCCCAGAGGCCGCCGTCAGCGCATCGCCCGGCGAATGACGCGATGCACGAACCAGCTTCGTGACCGCCAGCTCCGGAATGACGAACGGATAGAAGTCATCATGACCCATGCTGCGGTTGATATCGTTGAGTGCGAGGGTCAGAGGTATCCACCGGTTGATGAGAGAATCGAAGCTCTCCACGCGATAGACGTCGAGGCTCTTCAATGGCCACGGCGAAGCGAACCGCCCGGGCCGCGGCTCACTGCGATGCACGGCAGCCGTATCGAGCGCATCGATCATGTGCAGATAATGCGCCCAGGTCTCAGCCCAATCCTCCCAAGGATGTGAGCTGGCGTAGGCCGAAACATGCCGCTGTTCCCAATCGGTAGGTGGCCCTTGCGCATGATGACGTTCGAGCGCGACACCGTAGGATTCGCGCTCGTCACCGAACAGTTCGCGAAAGCGCTCCATGCTTGATGTGCCGTCGATCAAAAGCATCCAGTAGTAATGGCCGCTTTCGTGCCGCAGATGTCCCAGCAGCGAGCGATACGTTTCGGCCATCGCCTTGCGCTGCCGCTCGCGTTCGACGGAGTCCGCCTCGCCTACGGCGATGGTGATCACACCGTCGAGATGCCCCGTCAGCGCATCGCTCACGAAATCGAAGTTCAAAGGCGCCTTGCCGACGGCCGCTCCATCGAGCGGCAGGCCGAGGCGCAACAACGAATAGATGAGCCGCTTCTTGGCGCGTTCGAATTCACCCCACGCCAGCACGTTCGCCGGCTCGGCAAGATTGGGAATGGTCCGGTTGAGCGCACAGGCGACGCAGAACGGCGACGATGAGTCGGCCTCGACCAACCAGTTGCAGACGCCCTCTGCGCTGTTGGCGCAATAGGCGAGGCGTGCCGTCGAACCTTTCTTGTATTCACGATAAAGGCCGCCGCTGCCGCCAGCGAGCGTGCGGATCTCGAGCTTTTCAGGCCGAAAACCCAGCGCGTTCCCGCATCTGAGACACTTGATATTCTCGAAATAGACGGTGTTTCCGCACGCCCCGCAGTTGAATGTTTGCACCCTGTCCTCGTCTGAGCCGGCTCCCCAGCGCCCCATTACCGCGCATTGCCGGCCTGATCACCCATATTGCCTGCCCAAAGTTGTTGCACTGCGCCTAACCCACGGGCAATGCCTGATCTTCGTGCGCAGCCAAAGATGTTCTATGGTCGTTGCGCTGCACTGCACAAGGCTATCCATCTGAACGGGTCCTAATGCCAATCCATGTCGCACTGACTCACCGGACGGCTTACCACTACGACCGTTTCATCGGCATGGGCCCCCAAGTGGTCCGCCTGCGCCCGGCGCCCCACTGCCGCACCCCGATCATCAGCTATTCGCTCAACATCGAGCCCAAGCTGCACTTCCTCAACTGGCAGCAGGACCCCTTCGCCAACTACTGCGCGCGCCTCGTCATCCCCGAGAAGACCGACTGCTTCATCGTCACGGTCGATCTCGTGGCCGACATGGCGGTCATCAATCCGTTCGATTTCTTCGTCGAGGAGAGCGCGCGCGAGTGGCCGTTCTCCTACGATCCCGATCTCAAGAAGGAACTGACGCCGTACCTCGAGCCAGCGCCCGCGGGTCCGCTGCTGCGCAAGTTCCTGGCCTCTCTGCCGACCAAGAAGGAAGGCACCGTCGACTTCCTGATCGGGGTCAACCAGCGGCTCCACGCTGAGGTCGAATACTGCGTGCGTCTGGAACCCGGAATCCAGACTCCGGAGGAAACGCTCGGGAAGGCATCCGGCTCCTGCCGCGATTCCGGCTGGCTGCTCGTGCAGCTGCTCCGTCACATCGGCTTTGCTGCGCGCTTCGTCTCCGGCTACCTCATCCAGCTGCGCCCGGACGTGAAGCCGGTCGACGGCGGCCCGGCCGGTGCCGAAACCGACTTCACCGACCTGCACGCCTGGGCCGAGGTCTATGTCCCCGGCGCGGGCTGGATCGGCCTCGACCCGACCTCCGGCCTACTGGCGGGCGAAGGGCACATTCCCCTCGCCGCAACGCCTCAACCGTCGAGCGCCGCACCGATCAGCGGCGCTCACGAGCCGGCCGAGGTCGACTTCGACTTCGACATGAAGGTCGAGCGGATCCTCGAAACGCCGCGCGTCACGCTCCCATATGCCGAGGAGACCTGGCAGCGCATTGTCTCCATCGGCGAGCAACTCGATCACCGTCTCGACAGCGCCGACGTGCGTCTCAGCATGGGCGGCGAGCCGACGTTCGTCTCCATCGACGACATGGATGGCGATGAGTGGAAGACGGATGCCGTCGGCCCGACGAAACGCGCCTATGCGGAGGATCTGGTGCGCCGGCTGCGCGATCGCTTTGCGCCGGGCGGTCTGCTCCACTACGGCCAGGGGAAATGGTACCCCGGCGAGCAGCTTCCCCGCTGGGCGTTCGCGCTCTACTGGCGCCGCGACCAGCAACCGCTCTGGGCGGACGACACGCTCATCGACCGCGAGACGAAGCCGCTCAATCCGACCGTCGACGACGCGGGCAAGCTGATGTCGGCGCTGTGCACGCAGCTCGGTCTCCCGGCCGACAGCGGCATCCCCGCCTTCGAAGACCCCGGCTACTACGCGCTGATCGAGCAGAAACTTCCGATTGACGTCACGCCTGAGGAAAACAAGTTGCAGGATCCGGCCGAGCGCGCGCGCATCGTGCGCGTGTTCGAGCACGGCCTCGACAAGCCCGTCAGTTACGTCCTCCCGGTCCAGGTCTGGCACTCACCCGATCTCGGCCGTCGCTGGGTCACTGAGCGTTGGGGCCTGCGCCGCAACAAGCTCTATCTCGTGCCGGGAGATTCCCCGTCCGGCTTCCGCCTGCCGATGAACTCATTGCCGGCACTGCCGGCCTACAACTACCCGCACGTCCTGCAGCGCGATCCGTTCGGCGACATGCCGCCGTTGCCCGAGCGCGAGATCCTCATTCAGCAACGCCGCGCCGTAACGCTGCGCCCCGCACCCGTGCCACCGCCGCAGGGCCCCAGCGAGATTTACGGATCCGTGCGCACCGCGCTCGCCATCGAGCCGCGCGACGGGCATCTGTGCATCTTCCTGCCTCCGATGTCAGACGCGCTCGACTTCGCCGCCATGGTCGCAGCGATCGAGGAAGCCGCCGCCGCAACCAGCCTCCCGGTGCATATCGAGGGTTACTCGCCACCGCACGACCCGCGCATCAACGTCATCAAGGTGACGCCCGACCCCGGCGTCATCGAGGTCAACATCCATCCCGCGACGAACTGGAAGGAACTCGTCGAGATCACGACCGCCGTCTACGAGGAGGCACACAAGACGCGCCTCGGCACCGACAAGTACCAGCTCGACGGCCGCCATACAGGCACTGGCGGCGGAAATCACATCGTCATGGGCGGCATCACGCCGGCCGACAGCCCCTTCCTGCGCCGCCCCGACCTGCTCGCCTCCATCGTCTCCTATTGGCAGAACCATCCCTCGCTGTCGTACCTCTTTTCAGGATTGTTCATCGGCGCAACGAGCCAGGCTCCACGTCTCGACGAAGCCCGCCATGAGACGCTCTACGAACTGGAGATCGCGCTGAAGCAGGTGCCGGACCCCGCGCACGGAAGCATCCCGCCTTGGCTCGTTGACCGCATCTTCCGCCACCTTCTGGTCGACGTGACTGGCAACACGCATCGCGCCGAGATCTGCATCGACAAGCTCTATTCTCCGGACGGCCCGACGGGACGCCTGGGTCTGGTCGAGTTCCGCTCCTTCGAGATGCCGCCGCACGCGCGCATGAGCCTCGTGCAGCAGCTGCTGATGCGCGCCTTCATCGCGATGTTCTGGGACAAGCCCTACCGCGGCAAGGTGGTGCGTTGGGGAACCGCGCTTCAGGATCGCTTCATGCTGCCCCACTTCGTGTGGGCCGACTTTGCCGAGGTCATCGCCGACCTCAAAGCTGCCGGCGTTCCGATCGAGCTCGACTGGTTCAAGCCGCACTTCGAGTTCCGCTTCCCCCTCATCGGCGAGCTCGCCGCATTTGGTGTCGACGTCGAGCTGCGTCAGGCTCTCGAGCCCTGGCACGTGCTGGGCGAGGAAAGCACATCGGGCGGCACCGCCCGCTTTGTCGACAACTCGCTCGACCGCATCCAGGTGATGGTCAAGGACGGCGCCAACGGCCGCTTCGCCGTCACGTGCAATCACCGCAGCCTGCCTCTGACGGCGACCGGCACGTACGGCGAGAAAGTCGCGGGCGTCCGCTTCCGCTCCTGGTTGCCCTCATCGTGCCTGCATCCGACGATTGCACCGCACGTGCCGCTCGTGTTCGACATCATCGACACCTGGTCCGGACGCTCGGTCGGCGGTTGCCGCTATCACGCGACGCACCCAGGCGGTCGCAATTTCGAGTTGGCGCCGATAAACGCCTACGAGGCCGAAGGTCGGCGCCTCGCCCGTTTCGAGCGCCTCGGCCACAGCCCCGGCCGGTTCACGATCTCCAGCGCCGAGGTCAACCCCGACTATCCGACAACGCTCGACCTACGGACCTGACCGGCTCAGCGACCCAATTGTCACGAACCAGTGCAAGCGCCGGCTGAAAAGGCCCGCAATGCTGGTACGTGGCACCGCGAAGCACTATCCTGCCGCCCAACCCAGAGCCAGGCCGGCCCGCAATGCGCATCTTTCGGGGCATCGCTCCATGAACTTCGAAGCCCGGCTTTCACATCAGCTCGACCGCGGGCTCATCGCGAATTATGCCGAAACCCGCGGCGCGCACGACGAGCTGCTCGACGCGGCGGGCAACGTGCGCCCGCACTGGCAGCCGTTTCTCGACGCTCTCGCAAAACTGCCGGCTGCCGAGCAGGCAAACCGCGCCGATCTGCTCAATCGCCGCGTGCGCGAGATGGGCATCGCGCACGACATCTTCGCTGACCCGGCCGCGCCAGGAAAACGCTGGGAGGTCGACCTCGTCCCGCTCATCATCGCGCGCGAAGAATGGCACCGGCTCGAAAAGGCGATCCTTCAGCGCACGCGGCTGATGAACGCCATCCTCGCTGACCTCTACGGCGAGCAAAGGCTGCTGCGCGACGGCCTCATCCCCTCGTCGCTCCTGTTCTCCGACCCCGCCTTCCTGCCGCCCTGCCACGGCATTCAGCCCACCACGGGACACCTGCAGTTTTACGCCGTCGATCTCGCGCGCGATCTGAACGGCAGCTGGCGCATCATCGACAATCACACCGAGACACCGGCCGGCGTCGGGTACGCGCTCGCCAATCGCGTCGTTCATACGCAGGTGGCCGGCGACCTCTTCGAAGCCTGCAACAGCCTGCGCTTGGCACCATTCTTCCAGAGCGTGCAGGCAGGGCTCGCCGTCCTCACCGGACGCCGCGATCCGCGCATCGCGCTGCTGACGCCGGGGCCGTTGCACGACGACTACTTCAGCCACGCCTATCTCGCGCGCTATCTCGGCTACCTGCTCGTCGAAGGCAGCGACCTGCGCATGGCCGGCGACCAGATCTTCCTGAAGACGCTCGAGGGTCTGCAACGCGTCGACCTCATCGTCCGCTGCATCGACGGTCGCCAGTCCGATCCGCTGGAGCTGGACGCAGGCCGTTACGGCGGACCACCGGGACTTGTGCAGGCGTGCCGCAAGGTCCCGCAACTCGTGCGCAACGCGCTCGGCTCCGCCGTCGCACAGAACCGCGGCCTCGCACCTTATCTGCCCGCCATCTGCCGCAAGGTGTTCGGCGAGGATCTGCTGATCTCCGATACACCGCGCCGCTGGCTCGGTGACGCCGCCAACCGGCGTTACGTCATCGACCACCTCGACCGCATGGTCATCCGCCCGGCCCAGGAAGGCACCGGCCGCCCCGGCGGCGCGCAGTACGGTCAGCTCGGCTCCAGCCTGACCGAATCCCAGCGCCGCACGCTGCTCGACGAGATCGAGCTGCACGGTGAGATGCTCGTCGCCGAGGAGCGCATCGGCTTTGGAACGACGCCGGCGTTCTCGCCGCGCGGATTGGTGCCGCAGCCATTTGCGGTCCGCCTCTTCGTTGCCGGCACGTCCGATGGCCTCAGCGTCATGCCGGGCGGTCTCGCGATGGCCATCGTCCCCAACCTCGCCGTCGCCCTCAGCGCGCCCGAGCCGCGCACCCGCGACGTCTGGATCATCACCGACGGCGAGGTGCCGCCGCACCGTAGCCTTTGGCAGCCGACCATTGAAACGGCGCGCGTGCAGCGCTCTCAGCGCGTCATTCAAAGCCGCGTTGCTGACGATCTCTTCTGGCTCGGCCGATATGCCGAACGGGCCGATTGGACCATGCGCGTGTTGCGCAGCGCGCTGCAGCCGTTGCGCGGCGACAACGCGCCAGCTCAGGTCGAGAGCGCCGCGCGCGCCTGCCTCGCGGCTCTGGCCACCGAGGAGCACGCGCCGCCGACGCAGTCCGAAATGGAAAGCGCCTCACCCATCGAAAGCATGGCGCACCATCTGGTCGCGTCGAAGGACGGTCGGCGCACGCTCGACGACACGCTCGACAAGCTCTACCGCGTCGCCAATCTCACGCGCGATCGCCTGTCGCTCGAAGCCTGGCGTGTCCTGAGCCACTTCCGCCCGGGCGCCGACTGGCGCCGCGCCCTCGTCGATTCACCGCCCGAAGCGCTGCTGGAGCTGATCGAGGACGGACTCGGCTGGCTCGCCGCGTTCAACGGCCTGTTCCATGAGAACATGACCCGCAACAAGGGCTGGTCTTTCCTCGACATGGGACGCCGCATCGAGCGCGCCGGCAACATGAGCGAAGCCATACTCTGGCTGTTCAGCGAACCGCTGCCACGCGAGGACGAAGCCGGACGCCTGTTCTATTTGCTCGAGGTCGCCGACAGCTTCATCACCTACCGCTCACGCTATCGTCTCGATCCGATGCTGGCGCTGGTCCTTGATCTCCTGCTGCTCGACGAGACCAACCCGCGCAGTCTCGCCTATCAGCTCGCGAACATCTCCCAGCATCTCGGCACCCTTCCGCAGGCAAACCCTTCCGGTGGCCTGAGCGACGAGCGACGGCTCATCCTCTCGATGCTGTCGTCCATCCGCAAATTCGACGTCGAAGCGCTCGCCAAGGATGCAACGCGCTCCGACCTGCAGGGCGCTCTCAGAAAGCAGCTGCGCCTGCTGCCGCAACTGACCACCGCCATCGAGCGCCACTACTTCAATCTTCTCGAAGAGCAGCCGCATCGCGTGCACACGCGGCTGGAGCCCAAGCCATGATGTACGACGTCAGCCACCGCACGGTGTATCGCTATTCGACACCCGTCGTGCAGAGCCAGCACATCGTGCACATGTCGCCGCGTCCGGTGGACCGTCAGCGCATACGCGGGCACGTCCTCTCCATCGAGCCCTCGCCGACCATCCGAACGGAGCGCATCGACTACTTCGGCAACCGGGTCGTTCTGTTCGACATCGAGCAGGAGCACAGAGAACTCATCGTGCATGCCCGGAGCACGATTGGTGTCACCGCTCCAGGCGCCATTGATTTCTCGGCGACGACGCCGTGGGACGAGGTCGCGCATCGCATATCCAGCCCGCGCGCCGGCACCGACATCGAGGTCGCACGCTACGCCTGCGCATCGCGGCACACGCGCACCACCCACGACATTGCGGCCTACGCGCGCAAGTCGTTCCCCGCGGGCCGGCCGGTGCTGCAAGGCGCCTGGGACCTCGTAGAGCGCATCTACGACGACTTCACATTCGATCCGACTGCGACCGACATCTCGACGCCCGTGACGCAAGTTCTGGCGCAGCGCCGCGGCGTCTGCCAGGACTTCTCCCATCTGGCACTCGCCTGCCTGCGTTCGCTGCGCCTCTCGGCGCGCTACGTCAGCGGCTACATCCTCACGCGCCCGCCGGTCGGAACACCGCGGCTTGCCGGCGCCGACGCCTCGCACGCCTGGATCTCGGTGTGGTCGCCCGAATACGGCTGGGTCGACTTCGATCCCACCAACGGCCTGACGCCGAAGGACGAGCACATCACCATCGCCTACGCCCGCGACTATGACGACGTCAGCCCCATCGGCGGCATCCTCCTCGGCGGCAACGAGCACTCTGTGCATGTCGGCGTCGACGTGATCCCGCAGGGCTGACTGTCGACAAGCCAGCGCACCATCGAAGCGATCTGCCCGGACACAAGGACGCGCCTCGACCTCGGCGCGATCCACGCCCACGACGCAAAAGCCGCCGCGCGCATTGCGCGATCTCAAGGCCCGGTCGGCAGGTTGGCTCGAGAGCAACGCAAAGGCAGCAGCCCGCTCCGTCCGCGATGATTTCAATGAATGGGCTTCGAGCTGACCGATGCGCTAGCCCGCCATGCAGGTCAACTTGACCGATCTCATCGTAGTTGGCGCGCCCGAAAGGATGAAGGTGGGAACCGTTATGTGATTGCAATATCTATATAAAATTCCTGCTGCGTGACCAGCGATGGCGAATCCCGCTAAGCTTGATCATGATTGATCTCACAAACGTTCCCGTTTCTTCGCTTCTGGAGCTTCATGTCGACCTCCTCGTCGAGCTTCGGCGAAGGGATGTTGTACGAAGCGCCAACAATCCCACGGGAGACTATGGTGAGTTGCTCTTCTCTCGCGCATTTGGTTGGATTCTCAACGACAATTCGTCAGCCGACGCTGTCGATGCGCAGGGGCTGCGCTATCAAATCAAGTGCCGCAGGCTGCGCACTCCGAAAGGATCACGCCAGCTCGGCTTCATTCGTCGTCTGCCTGACCGCCCGTTCGACAAGCTGGCGGCCGTGCTGATCGATGGCAAGTTCCGTGTTCTGCGGGCGGCGATCATTCCCTACGATGTTGTTAAGCCAGGCGCTGCTTATGTCGACAGCGTAAAGGGATGGAAATTCATACTTCGGGATTCTGTCTGGGAATTACCCGGCGTGATCGACGTTACGTCGGAGCTGAAGGTCGCCGAGCGTCTGATCTAACGCTTACGCTGCTTGCTGCGTTACACCACTACGATTTCACAGCAGTTCGCAAAGCACGCAATACGTCAGGGTCTCCGCTCAGCAGCTGAGCGACTGCCAGCCCGTCGGATATTTCTTGGGGGCCGCCAGCTGGATGCGTAACGTTCGCAACAGCCTCGATCTTGGCGAAAGTTGCCTTGAGATGTAAGCGAGGACACTCCCAATCGATGTTAGGGCCAAGCTCCAGCCACGGAGGTCGGATGTCGCCGAAGAGCGCTAGGTCAACGTAGAAGTTCGCTCCCGGCAATCCGCCATCAGATCCCGATGATTCCGCCACGTAAGCCTTCGTAAACGCGAAGTTGGCTTGCAACTGCGGGACGATATCGAATCGTGGCTGCATTGATGCCGCTTCATGCACAGCTTGGTTGGCATCGATCTCGCCGTTTTGAAGCCTCTGGATAACTGACTCTGTATGCTGTCTGGATGCTCGAAGCCCGGCCCCACGGCCCCGCATGCGGAATCCGCAAGCTAGGACAAGTCGAGCACCGGGATAGCCTTGAGAGGCTTCCTCGTCTTTGATCGTCTGGAACAGGCGCAACGCCCTCGAGAGAAAATCGTGTGACACCGACCGCGATCTCATCGAGAGGTCACGATACGCCACCGCGCCGTCGTTCATGACCAGCGTGGGAAAGTGGCGAGTGCTATGATCGGCGATAGTCTTGTGGAATTTTCGTATCCGTTTGATTGCGTCCTTGGCCTTCGGATGCAGTGGATTAAAGCCGGCCTCGGAAATCATACCGCCATAACCGAGGAGATCGATCCAGCAAGCGACCGAAACCTGAAACGGAAAAGAGACTCCCTTGCCGACCTTCGGTGATTTCGTCACGGCGGAGCGTCTCCCGCAAACGTATGTGTGTAGGCGGCTTCCAGTGCATCAGCCTCATTGGCAGTCAGCTGCTCAAACTCCCTCTGTCTTGCTCGTTGGGATAGCCTGCCATTGTTCTGCCTGAGCATGCGAAACAGCAGATCAATTCTCTGATCCGGCATGTCAACGATCTGCTCCACTGCTGCCTTGAACTCATCGTAGCGGCGCAGATAGTCTGTCTCGGCGGGAAGCTCTTCCTCGATGGTCTTCCTCACGCATTCGAACAAAAACTCCGTCTGCGGCGTCGCATCGAAAAACCTGTAAAAATCCCCGGTATCGTTCAAAACGCGCACATTGCCTTGCGGCGTGGGCTGCCATTCCACGACAGGCAGTACGCGCGTCGAATATGCTTCCAGCACGTTGCGGTACTCGTCGATGCTGTTGAGGATCGCAGACGATACAGGGAACACGAGGCCAGGAGGATTGAAACCCCTACGGGCCAGCACGTGGTGGATCAGGTAACGATGAATGCGGCCATTGCCGTCTTCAAACGGGTGAACGAAAACGAACCCGAAGGCCAGCACCGCTGCCCCGATGACAGGATCGAGATGCTCGGATGCCGTGCGGTCGAATTCCGACATGCCATTGATCAGGCTGCGCAGATCTTCGGCTCGCGCGCTGATATGGTCGGGGATTGGCCCTCCGGTGTCGCGGTCGTGCTCACCGACGAAACGCTCCTGCCTAAGCCCCAGCCGCACAAAGCGCGCGTCTCCAATCACGATCTGCTGCAGCCGCAGCAACTCGTCGAGATCGAGTGCCCTGCGTCCCGCCTCTCCGATAGCCCGCCCCCATCGCTGGATGCGATCTTGCGGAGGGTGCTCACCTTCGATGACGTAACTGGACTTTGAATCTTTCAGCAGCAGAAATGCAGCCGTGCGCGCGAGCAAATCGCGCGGGACGTCCGCGACAACCGCACGCGCTCTTTCGGCGAGGTTGGATGCAACAAACTCTTCAATCCTCGGGGTTCTAAACACCAGCGGGCAGAATTCTGGAGTGCCGGGCAAGTTGTTCTTCACCCGGTGACGCTTGGAATTTGTCGCAGGAACTTCGAATTGTAACTTGGGATCGAGGACAGCTACGTACGTGCCAGCTGTTGCATCCGGCAGGTTCAACTGCGTGCCAGTGAGCCACTCGTAGAGAAACCAGACACGCCGGGCGTAGCGCCCTGTCGGCTCTGCGCGGACGAGCGCTTCGATTTCGGCTGATCCGACTGCGAGGAACAGGCGCTTTAGCGTGCAGAGGTCGAGGCCCTCGTGCTTCAGCGCAAAGGTCAGGTGTCCTTCAAGCGTCGCCTCAGGGGCATAGCGAGGACCGAAAATGCGCCAACCTTGCTCTTCTGTGCGGCGGTGGCGAGTGCCGATTGCAGAGAGGGTCGTTGGGATTGGGACCGTCAAACCAAAGGCGTCGATCAGAGCCGCGTAACCAGCGGGTGTCGCAGCTTTAGGCAGCCGTCTCTCGTGAAAAACGGTAACTGGGCCTGAAAAACGATTCTGCGGCTCTCTCGCCATGTAAAAACGGTGCCTTCCTGTGAAAAACGATACAGATGGCACCTTATCATGAAAACCGATACCGAGCCATGAAAATCGGTTCTAAACCACGCCAGTCTGTGAATTTTGATATGAACCGGCGTGCTCTGCAACGAGATAATAAATCGAGTTATTTCAGTGATTTAGAGTCAAACTGGGCGAACGGCGAAAGACGCCCTCCAACAGGAGATCGCCATAGTGACGTGACCCCAGGTCGCTATCGGTACTACACGTCGGTTCTGTATGCGCCCGTAAGGGACAGACCGCCTGCAGGGGCCGTTCGATACCGATGGAGAAGCTCGATCGGCTTGTAAGCGAAAAGCTGGCAGAGCGGCTGCTGACTCCAGAGCGGGTTGCAAAGCTGCTTGACGGACCATTGCAACGCCAGTCCACGCGCGACGAAGACTATGCGAAGCGGCTCGCTGCGCTTGAAGCCAAGCTCAACTCGGCGGAAACCAAGCTCCGTCGTCTTTACGACGCTATCGAAGCGGGTGTCGCCGATCCAAGTGATCCGACACTGAAAGACCGATTGACGGCGGCGAAGCAGGACCGAGATATCGCTCAAGCCTCCCTCGACAGGGCAAGAGCGGAACTGCATCCGAGTTCCAAAATCACTCCGGATAAGATAGCCGCCTTCGCCAAGGTAATGCGCAGCAACGTGCTGAAGGCGAGACTTCGTTCAGGCGCGCCTACATTCGGTCCATCGTTGATCAGGTTGAGGTGGACGACAACGAAATCCGAATCATCGGGCGAAAGAGCGTTCTGGAACGGCTCGTCATGACCGGCGGTACGCCTCCGGCTGGAGTGCCCAGTTTTGTTCGTGAGTGGCGCGCCCGAAAGGATTCGAACCTCTGACCCCCAGATTCGTAGTCTGGTGCTCTATCCAGCTGAGCTACGGGCGCTTGCCTACGATTTTTATGGCCTCGCAGGGGCCTACGACTGTCGGCCAGCAAATGCCGTACCGAAGGCGGCAACTACTAATCGCTCAGCCGCGGTCGCGCAAGGGGCTTGCTGCCGCTAGGCGCCTCCGCCGGATTTGACCGTGGATACAGACCCAAGATCAGCCGTTTCCGCAATGGAATGCGCCCCGCGATCCGGGATCTCGATCAGGAACGCGGCGCCCGTCTCTGTGTCGAGCAGCCGCACATGCCCCCCGTGCACGCCCACGATCTCCGCCGCAATGGCCAGCCCAAGCCCGGTGCCACCCTTGCGCTGCGAGCCGGTGAATGCCTCGAACAGATGATCGCGCGCTTTCTTCGGGACGCCCGGACCGTTGTCGCGCACCTCCACCAGCACCCGCCGTCCCTCGCGCCATGCCTTGATCAGGATTTCGCCCCGCGGCGACGGCTGCGCGCCTTCGATGGCCTCGATGGCATTTCGCACGAGGTTCGAAAGGATACGGAACAGATGGTCACGGTCCGCATCGATGCGCAGCGTGTCCTCCATGTCGAGTACGAAGTCGATGGTATCTTCGCGCGGCAACCCGAGCGCCTCGCCGACCTCCTCGGCCAAAGGCTTGAGCAGCATCAGCTCGCGCCGCGGCGCCGCCTCTTCCGCGCGTCCGAACCGCAGCGTGTCGTTGCAGAAGTTGATGGCGCGGTCGAGCGAGGCGATGAGCTTCGGCGCGAACCGCTGAACGGTGGGATCGGGGATGACGGTCAAACGATCCGAGATGAGCTGCGCATTCGCCAGCATCCCGCGCAGGTCGTGATTGATCTTGCTCACGGCGAGCCCGAGCTGCGCGAGGCGCGTCTTCTGCAGCAGCGCGCCCGAGAGCTGTTTCTGCATTTCCCCTAGCTCACGCTCCGCCGTTCCGATCTCGTCGTGCCGCCCCGATGGAACGATGATCCGCGCCGGGTCTTCCGGATCCTGCCGGAAATGCACCATCGCATGCGTGATGCGCATCATTGGCCGCACCAGCAGCCGGCTCAGCGCGAAATAGACGAGCGCCGCCGTAGCCAGCGATATGACGATCGACACGCCGAGGATGTTGAGCGCATAGGCGCGCAACGCGGCCTTGAGAGGCGCCTCGGGCATCACGATCTCGACGAGGTCATCAGGATCGTCGCCGATCGCGCCCAGCACCCTGATGGTGCGCCCATCCGGCGCAAAGAAGACCGCTATGGCATCGCCGATCTGCTCGAGCTTCAGCCCCACGCCTTCGAGCCAGCTTTCCGGCCGTTGCCTCAGATCGTAATGCGCATCGATGGTCATCTGCGGATCGACCGGCAGCACCAGCCTGCGAACACCCTGCCGGCGCGATGCGATGGCCTTCACCTGCGCCGTGCGCAGCATCTCGGCCCGAAGGCCCGACGGAACATCCCCGCCCGGAAACCCTTCCGCTGCCAGCGTTGCGAGCTGCGCCGCGGTCAACCGCTCGTTCAGCCAGTCGACGCGGAACGTCGAGATCGACGGCAGGAAAATCAGCACCTCCGCCAGCAGTACGAAGCTGGCGGTGAGCATCAGGAGCTTTGAGGGCAAGCCGAGGTCGCGCCAGTTCTGCCGGTATCTTGCGAACCAGTCCCAGATTGGCAGTCGCCGCCAGCGCGCGGCGAGGCCTAAGTGCGCCACCTCGTTCTTGTTGTCGCGGAGCACGCGCGTCCTTTCACTCCCGGAACCTCACCCGAGCTTAGCAAGTATATCGATAACCTTGCGTAATGTGGGGTTTCCAGGCTTTCCCGCATAATAGGTTGCCGCGACACGGCTACTGACTTCGCTGAGCACCGGGAAGGGTGCCACCCACTCGGTCATGGCCTTGATGTTGAGCCCCTGCGAGAGCGCCAGCGCCCACATCCCAATGAGGTCCCCGGCTCGCGCACCTACGATGCCAGCCCCGAGGATCTGACCCTCCCGGCTCGTCACCACCTTGACGAGCCCCGTAACGGCCCCCTCGGCAACCGCGCGGTCGTTCTCCCGGTAGGGCCAGCGAAGGACATTGATCGTCTTGGCGGACTTGGCAGCTTCCCTCTCCGAAAGCCCCACCGCGGCAAGCTCCGGATCGGTGAATGCAACGCGCGGAATGAGCCGTTCCTCGAGCTGCGCGCGAACATGCAGCAACGCCCGGCGCACGATGATCCCGGCTTGATAGTCGGTGGCGTGCGCGCCCGGAGCTGCCGCCACCTCGCCCAGCGCAAAGACGCGCCGGTTGGTTGTCTTGAGGCCGGCATTGACCTTGATGCCCTTGTCATCGTGCCGGATGCCCGCCGCATCGAGCCCAAGATCAGCCGTCGCCGGCTTGCGCCCTGCGGCCACCAGCAGATGGCTGCCCTCGACCACATGCTTCTCGCTGCCGACGCTCACATTGACGCGAACCCGGCCGAGCCCGCCATCGACGCTCTCGACCTTCGTGTCCTCATGCACGGCGACGCCTTCATCGGCGAGCCGGTCGAGCACAAACTTCGTCAGCTCCGGATCCTCGTTCGCCAGCACGCGATCGGCGCACAGCACAATGACGCGCGAACCGAGACGGCTGTAGGCCTGCGCCAACTCCAGCGCCGCCGCGTCGCCGCCGATGATGATGAGGTTGTGCAGACGCTCGTTGCTCGCGAACACCGTCTCGGGCGTCAGATACGTTACGGCGTTCAGCCCGGGAATGGCTGGGATGAGCGGAACCGCGCCGGTGGCGATGACGAACCGCCGCGCGCGAATGCGCTGCTCGCCGGCAACGAGCGTCTTCTTGTTCGTGAAGCGCCCGGCGGAATGCACCACGCGAATTCCAAGGCCCGCAAACCGCTCCGCCTGATAGTTCGGCGTGACATCGTGCACGACATCGCTGACGCGCTGATTGATCGACCGCATCTCGATCTCGGGCTCTCGCCCTGCGATGCTCAGCTCTCCTGCTGTCCGCATCGCGTGCGCGCGATTGCCCACCGCCGCGAGTGCCCTTCGCGCCACCGGACCATGCGCCAGCGGCTCGCCGCCCAGTTGCTGCTGTTCGACCAGCACGACACTGCGCCCGAACGCCGCCGCAGCCGTCGCGACCGCCAGCCCCCCTGGACTGGCGCCGATGACGCAGATGTCAGCCGTTATATCATCGCCGGCCGTTTCTGGAGTGGCCTCGGAAGGCGTTTCCTGCAGCTCCGACGTAGCCTTAACCTGCTCCATACCGTGCCCCCATGCCCTCGATGCCCGGATTCCGCGCCATCCGGGCGTCACTGGAGAGATTTGCCATTTCCGGGGCTTGAGCGCACCCCTTCTGACCGCGTCCGGCCGTGGATTAAACGTGCGATGGCGCGCGTTGACTTGCGGCTGTCGAGACCGTATAAGCCCGCCAATCCTTAAAGCAGGGCCCCGCCGACGGCGACCGCCAGGTCGGAGGGTGGCCTTTTTACGCGACGGGCACTGGAGCTGTATCGTGAAGCGCACTTATCAACCGAGCCGGCTCGTCCGCAAGCGTCGCCACGGCTTTCGTAAGCGGATGCTGACCAAGGGCGGCGTGCGCGTGCTGAACCGCCGCCGGGCCAAGGGCCGCAAGCGCCTGTCGGCCTGATCGGGGTGGGCTCAGCCTCCCTGGCGGCCGCAACCGAGCGCAGCCCTTTATGGGCAGGAATCTGCGCAGTGGCACCCGCTACCCTCAAGAAGCGCAGTGAGTTTCTTTGGGTCAGAGGCGGCCGCCGCTGGAGTGCGCCGGGCTTCGTCCTTGAGGCGCGGGCAAGGTCCGGCGATGCCGATGAGGCTTCCGGCGCAAGATTCGGGTTTACCGTATCCAAAAAGGTCGGCGGCGCCGTCACGCGCAACCGCATCAAGCGGCGCCTGCGCGCTCTGACCGCCAAGCTGCCGTCCGAGCGCACGCTTCCGACCTTCGATTATGTGCTGATCGCGCGCTCCGCCGCCGCAGATCGCACCTTCACGGACCTCGCGTCCGACCTCGATCAAGCACTTACCCGCGTTCATCAACCCCCGGGGCAAAAGCGCCGAGGAGCGAAAAACGCATGACATCCGGCTTTCCGTTCGGAAGCACTCGGAGTATTGCCTCAGGCGCCGAAGAATGCTCGGTCCTCGGCCCTCGGCTGACGGCAATGGGCTCCCCGGCTGACCCGGGCAGGAGAACGGCGCTGAGGCACCGATGAAAGACAACGATCAACAGCGAAACCTTCTCATTGCCGTCGTGCTGTCGATGGCCGTCCTGATGGCCTGGCAGCTCTTCTATGCCGGCCCCAAGATGCGTGAGGAGCAGGCCAAGCAGCGCGCCCAGCAGGAGCTTGCGCAGAAGCAGGAGCCGGCTAAGCCGGCCTCGCCGGCAGCAACAGCCCCCGGCGCGCCGGTGCCCGCCGCTCAAAGCACCAGCGAAGACGCGATCCGGACGTCACCGCGCATCGCCATCGACACGCCGGCCGTCAAGGGCTCCATCGCGCTGCGCTCGGCCCGCTTCGATGATCTTGTGCTCGTCCGCTACCACGAGACCGTCGACCCCAAGAGCCCGAACGTGCGGCTGCTCGCGTCCAACGATAGCCCACACCCCTACTTTGCCGAGTTCGGCTGGGTGCCGGCCGCCGGCTCCAACCTCAAGGTGCCTGACCGCGACACCCTTTGGCAGGGCGGCGGCACGCTGACGCCAGCAACGCCCGTCACGCTGACCTGGGACAACGGCGCCGGCGTCATCTTCAAGCGCACCATCTCCGTCGACGACAACTACATGTTCAAGCTCGTCGACGAGGTCGAGAACAAGTCGTCGGCACCCGTCGCAGTCGCGCCGTATGCGCGTGTCCACCGCTACGGCACGCCGAAGCTTGAGCACAACTGGATCCTCCACGAAGGCTTGATCGGCGTGATTGGCGCGCAGGGCGAACAGCGCACCGGCTACACCAGCGCCGTGGAAGAAGGCACCCGCACGTTCGCACCGGCGACGGGCGGCTGGCTCGGCTTCACCGAGAAGTATTGGGCCGCCACCGTCATTCCCGATCAGACCGCCCAGTTCCGCGCCACTTTCTCGGCGCAGGCGCCGAAGCTGCCGAGCGATCAGCCGTCCTACCAGGCTGACTACATGCGCGACGCCATCACCGTCGCGCCCGGCGAGACCGGCACCGCAACCTCGCAGCTCTTCGCCGGCGCCAAGCAGATGCAGCTCCTGCAGCAGTACCAGAACGCTGGCGTCCAGCAGTTCGACCTGCTGATCGACTGGGGCTGGTTCTTCTTCATCACCAAGCCGCTGTTCCGCCTCATGGAGGCGATCAACTCGATCGTCCATAACTTCGGCGTGACGATTCTCATCCTCACCGTTCTGGTGCGCCTCGCTTTCTTCCCTCTCGCCAACAAGCAGTATGGCGCGATGGCCAAGATGAAGAAGCTGCAGCCGCAGATGGAGCAGCTCCGCGAGCGCTACAAGGACGACAAGGTCAAGCAACAGCAGGAGCTCATGGAGCTCTACAAGCGCGAGAAGGTGAACCCCGTTGCAGGGTGTCTCCCGATCCTCTTGCAGATCCCCGTGTTCTTCGCGCTCTACAAGGTCCTCTACATCACCATCGACATGCGGCACGCGCCGTTCTTTGGTTGGATCAAGGATCTCTCCGCGCCCGACCCGACGTCGCTGTTCAATCTGTTCGGCCTTCTGCCCTATGCCGTGCCGGAGTTCCTGCACATCGGCGTCTGGCCGCTGGTCATGGGCATCACCATGTGGCTGCAGATGCAGCTCAACCCGCAGCAGCCCGATCCAGTCCAGCAGCAGGTGTTCAACTGGATGCCGGTGATCTTCACGTTCCTTCTGGCCTCGTTCCCCGCCGGCCTCGTGATCTACTGGGCCTGGAGCAACACGCTCTCGCTCGCTCAGCAGTACTACATCATGAAAAAGCAGGGCGCCGAGATCCACCTGATGGGGAACCTGTCGCGGCAGTTCAAACCCGTCACGAGCATGGCGGGACGCGGCGCGGATGCCATCAAGCGACGCCGCTCCGGCGATTCCAACAAGAGCACCTGAGGCGAGATCGCCTCAGCAGCGGAGGCCGGATGACCGAGCTCGACAAATCGCTGCTCTTGGCCGGTGAGCGCCTGTTCGAGCGCCGCTGGCAGATACTGAAAAGCGCCCCAGCGCTGGAGTTTCTGCCGCCGGCCGACCGCACCGAGATCGCCTTCGCCGGACGCTCCAACGTCGGCAAGTCGAGCCTCATCAACGCTCTCGTACGCCAGGGCGGCCTTGCCCGCACATCGAACACACCGGGCCGCACGCAGGAACTCAACTACTTCGAAAGCCCCGGCGAGCCGCTGTTCATCGTCGACATGCCGGGCTACGGCTACGCGAAGGCCCCGGTCGAGAAGGTTGCGGCCTGGGGCGAGCTGGTCATGGACTATCTGCGCGGCCGCACCACACTCGCCCGTGTGTTCCTCTTGGTCGACGCCCGCCACGGCCTCAAGCCGACCGACCAGCAGATCGCCGACATCCTCGACGACGCTGCCGTCACTTATCAGGTCGTTCTGACCAAGGCGGACAAGATCAAGCCGCACGAGCTGGCCGAGGTCCATGCCGCCACCGTAAAGGCGCTCGCCAAGCACCCCGCTGCCTTCCCGATCGTGCTCGAGACGTCAGCCGAAAAGAACATCGGCATCGAGGAGCTGCGCGCAACCATTGCGGGCATCGTCGCCGACCGTAGCTAGCAAGACCGTTCACGGTCGCACGCCCGTGGAACAGCCAGCACGGAACATGGAACAAAATCGCTCCGCCGGCTGTTGGACGTGTTCGCGCCAACCAGTGTAGCCTGCGTCAGCAGCCGCATCAGACGGGATAGCATCATGGAAGTGCCCACCGTTGTCCGCATGGCAAACCAGATCACCGAGTTCTTCGCCGTTTATCCGAAGGAAGAAGCTCTCGACGGCATCGCCAAGCACATCCACGCGACGTGGGAGCCGCGCCTGCGCAATGCGCTTAAGGCCCATCTGGACGCCGGCGGCGCCGGACTGAAACCGCTCTGCATCGAGGCGATGAAAGGCTATTTCAAGGGGCCAAAAGCCCCCAACGCTCGGCGCGTCGACCCCACCAAGTCGGACGCTCCGAAGGGCGCAGAGCCGAGCTTTGCGATCGGCGGTGGCGACGGCGGCTGATCGCACGGAGAGCCGGAGCTCTTGCGCGCCAGCGCGCAGCGCTAGCCTGAGATCATCTTTCCGAGCAGCCCAACCGCGCCCTCGCCGAATTTGGCGAGCAGGCCACCGGCCACCGCGGCAACACCCCAGCCGATCCACCGCGACGCAACCTGACCGTAATTCGTGCGCACGCGCACCGAGATGACCTGATCGGGCAGCGCCGTCTCGGCGACGAGTCCATCGGCGCTCATCGTGCGTGCCGAGATGATGAGCTGCAGCCGCCGCCGCCCTGCATCACGTGGCGTCACGTGCCAGCGCCAGCTCGCGAAGTCGTCTTGCGACATCAGCGTCGCGCGCTCGATCCATTGCGTCTCGGGCGACGCCGTCTCGATGAAGAACCCGCCGTCCGGCGCACGCAGGCGCACCGACATCGCTTTCGCGATCATTACGGCATGCTGGTATGCCGCTCCGCCGCCTTGCAACCCCTCGGCCAGCGCCTGCACGTCAGCACGCGCGACACGCACTTCGATCATCGCCGAAACGGAGACCCGCATCGACCGCGGAATATTCTCGACCAGTTGGCCGATCTCGGCGCGATGCGATGCGGCCCCGCGCGCAGGACCGCGCCCTGCGGCCGTTCCTGCCGGCGGCATCTGACGCGCCGGATCGAAGCCCGAAGGCACCATTCCGCCACCTGAACTAACAGAACGCTCCGGTTCGGGCCACGGTGCGAGCGGCGGCGGCCCCGGGCGCCGTTCAGTGCCCGCAGGCTGCAATGGAGGCGGGGGAGGTCCGGGAGGCGCAGTGCGCTGCTGGCCGGGCAGCGGCGTTGACCGCGTCTGGTTACCCGGAGCGGGCGACGGCGGAGGCGCCCATCCTTCATGCGGGCTCGGCGCTGGCATCGGCGGCGGATAGGGCGGCGACGCCGGCATCGGCGGCGGACCGAGGTCGTAAGCGGGCTCGTCGAATGGCTCGGGCGCCCCTTGCGGATAGGACGGCGGCTCGAAGCGCTCGGCCTCATACCCAGCGCCATCGTAATCGGCCGGCGCATAATCCTCGAATGTCGGCTCTTCCGGCTGAGCTGATGGATGCGGCAACGCTGGCGCCGGCTGCACAGGAGGATCGAAGCGCGGCTCGGGCACCTGACGCGGCGGACTTGGAATCTGAGTCTGCGGAACGGGGTGAACCGGCGGACGTGGCGCTGGCTCGGAAAAACGGCGTTGTGTCTGAGGCTCAGGTTCCGGCAGCTGCGGCTCCGGCATGACCGGCTCTGGAGGCGGAGCGGGCGTGTCGAAACGCGGCTCCTCCCGTTCCGGCTCCTGATGCGCAGGCTCCTCCACGGTTGGCTGGCGACGCGGAGGCGCCGTCACCGAGCGCGACTGCACGCGCTCGCGCGCATTGGCGAGGATGGATTCTGCATCCTGCGGCGGCAGCGGACGCGCAGACGGCTCCGGCGCGCTCGCAGGTTTGCTCTGCAACGCGCGAATGGCGCCCTCGAACGTCAGCCCGAGACTGGAGAGGATGTGCGCCGCGCCGCTCTTCCCATCACCGACGATGGCCGCCAGAACGATCGCACCATTGATCTCGCGCCGGCGCCCCCCACGAGCCGCAGCGGCAGCCGCTTCCAGAATCCGCTTGAGATCCAAAGCGACAGCGAGGTCGCCGTCCTGCGCCTGATGCCGCGTCGGCAACGCCGCGAGCTGTTGACCGATCTGCCCTGTCAGCTCTCCCACGTTGATGTTGCTCGCCGCCAGCACCAGCACCGCATCGGGATCGTCGCACAGCGCCAGCAGCATATGCTCGAGTGTCACCTCCGCATGTGCCTGGGCCCGCGCATAGTCCGTGGCCCGCGACAGCGACGCGGCCAACCCGGACGACATGGCGATACGGCTCAAGCCGTCGGCGTTCATAGACGAGCTACTCCCGGAAGGAAGGATAGGGCGGGCAGAATGGCGCTTCCATCATGATGAGTTGAATAGCGCACTTTCCTACAGCTGCTCTACCAGATGAATGCGGGGGAATTTCGTTGCAGTCCGGCGGCTCAAAGTCACGGCTCTTGTAGCGGTGAGCTTAAGGGGGGCGGCCCCAGGTGGGGCTTGGCGCGGACGCAGCCCTCGGTATAAGTGCTGGCCTCTAGTTGTGTAGACGCCGCCGAATGTCGAACCGGCAAGCACCCCGGTAGCTCGAGAGCCAGGCAAGCATATGAAGCCGACCACGCCGCCCGCCGCCCCCGCGACCACGGAACTCGCGCCCTCCCCGCATGTCCAGGCGCGCATTCTCGCCGAGGCGCTGCCGCACCTCATCCAGTACGACGAGCAGACCGTCGTCATTAAGTTTGGTGGCCACGCCATGGGCGACACCGCGCTGGCCGACGCCTTCGCGCAGGACGTCGTCTACCTCAAGCAGTCCGGAGTTAACCCTATCGTCGTGCACGGCGGCGGCCCGCAGATCGCCGGGATGTTGAAAAAGTTGCAGATCACATCCGACTTCGTCAACGGCCTGCGCGTCACTGACAAGCCCACGGTCGAAGTCGTCGAGATGGTCCTGTCGGGCCTCATCAACAAGGATATCGTATCGGCGATCAATCGCCAGGGCGGCAAGGCGGTCGGCATCAGCGGCAAGGATGCCGGCCTGATGATCGCCAAGAAGATCACCGAGATGCCGGACCCCGAATCGAACCTGATGAAGGCGGTCGACATCGGCTACGTCGGCGACCCAGTCGAGGTGAACCCGCACATCGTCGACGTCATATCGAAGTCGGATCTCATCCCGGTCATCGCACCCGTCGGCATCAGCCGCGAAGGCGAGACGCTCAACATCAACGCCGACACGTTTGCGAGCGCGCTTGCAGCACGCATGAAGGCGAAACGCCTTCTGCTTCTCACCGACGTCGAAGGCGTGCTGGACAAGAACAAGCAGCTCGTCCACCAGCTCACCATCGAGGAAGCCCGCCAGCTCATCCGCGACGGCGTCATCTCCGGCGGCATGATCCCCAAGATCGAAGGCTGCATCGAGGTGGTCGAGGCCGGCGTCGAGGCGGTCGTCATCATCGACGGCCGCGTGCCGCACTGCGTGCTTCTCGAGCTCTTCACTTCGCACGGCGTCGGCACCCTTCTCGGGCGCTCACGCCGTAAGCCGCGCGCGACCGCATGAGCGCACCCCGCCACAAGAACGGCCCTGCGGGCATCGGCGGGATATCGACAGTTGCGCGGCTGACTGCCCGCGCCGAGGGAACGCCGCAGCGCGGCTTCGACGCGACTCGGATCTGGGTCTTCGACCTCGACAACACGCTCTATCCCTCAGCGTGCAATCTTTTCGCCGAGGTCGACCAGCGCATGGGCGCGTTCATCGCCAAACTGCTGGACGTGCCGCTGGAACACGCGCGGTATCTGCAGAAGCGCTACTACCACGACTACGGCACGACGCTCACGGGCCTCATAAAGCTGCACAAGATCGACCCGCACGACTTCCTGGAATTCGTGCACGACATCGACTTGGCACCGCTGACGGCTTCACCGGAACTCGCCACCGCGCTCGAAGCGCTGCCGGGCCGGCGCATCATCTTCACCAACGGATCGCGTCGTCACGCCGAGCGCGTCGCCGAGAAGCTCGGCGTGCTGCATCTCATGGAAGACATCTGCGATATCGCCGCGTGCGAGTTCATCGCCAAACCCTCTCCCGATGCTTTCAAACGCATGGTCGAGCGGCACGGCGTGACGGCGCCCGAGGCCGCGATGTTCGAGGATATGCCGCATAACCTCGAAGCAGCCCATGCGCTCGGCATGACGACGGTGCTCGTGCATTCCGACTACATGGATCACCCGGCCCAGCTCCAGATGCGCAAATGGACCGAACTACCCGAACACATCCATCACGCGACGGACGACCTGACCGAGTTCCTCGCCGGCCTGCGCAAGCCCTGACGCGGCCTCCCGCGTGGAAGATGGCGCCAGAGAGCAAAGGCTCTCGTCAGCATGGCAAGCGAAGTGAGCCATGCTCAGGGGCCAAGCGCCCCCGTGCCTTTGGCGCGGCTCTCAGCCAGCGCAACGCATGCGGATAGAAAAATCTGCTTCAGCTAGCCAGGGCTAAAAACTAGCGCGTCGGGACCGGCTTCTCGCCGCGGTAGTCGTAGAAGCCGCGCTTCGTCTTGCGGCCGAGCCATCCGGCCTCGACGTACTTCACGAGCAGCGGGCAGGGCCGATACTTGGAATCCGACAGACCCTCGTAGAGCACCTGCATCACCGACAGGCACGTATCGAGGCCGATGAAGTCCGCCAATTCCAGCGGCCCCATCGGATGATGCGCGCCGAGCCGCATCGACTTGTCGATCGCTTCCACCGTTCCGACGCCCTCATACAGCGTGTAGACGGCTTCGTTGATCATCGGCAGCAGGATGCGGTTGACGATGAAGGCGGGGAAGTCCTCGCTGACCGCCACGGTCTTGTCGAGGCTCTCGACGAACGTCTTGGTGACGGTGAACATGTCGTCGTCGGTCGCGATGCCGCGAATAAGCTCGACGAGCTGCATCAACGGCACCGGGTTCATGAAGTGCATGCCGATGAAGTGCTCGGGCCGGTCCGTCGTCGAAGCAAGGCGCGTGATCGAGATGGACGAGGTGTTCGAAGCGAGCAGCGTCCCCGGCTTCAGGTTCTGGCAAAGGTCGGTGAAGATCTTGCGCTTCAGAGCCTCGTCTTCGGTGGCGGCTTCGATAATGAGATCGCAATCCGCGAAAGCTGCAAAGTCCGGCGCGTAGCTGATGCGTTTCAGTGCCGGAGCCACATCGCCGGTTTTGATCGAGCCCTTGTCCGCCTGACGCTTCAGGAACTTCTCGATGGTCTTTACCGACTCTTCGACCCGTTCTTTCTTCAGGTCGTTGAGCGCCACGTCGTAGCCACCCAGCGCGACGACGTGGGCGATGCCGGTGCCCATCTGTCCCGCACCGATCACCCCGACCTTCTTGATGACCTGAGGAATTTGGTGCTCGCCCTTCGGCTTGTCCGCCGATTTGACCGCCACATTCATGTCCGCAAGTCCTTCTTCCGCGAAGCTCGGGGATTGAGCACTATTGGCTGGCCTTTTTCAGCTCGGCTTCAAGCTCCGGCAGAGCCTGAAACAGATCCGCGACCAGACCGTAGTCGGCGACCTGGAAGATCGGGGCTTCCCCGTCCTTGTTGATCGCCACGATGATCTTGGAATCCTTCATCCCGGCGAGATGCTGAATCGCGCCTGAGATGCCGACAGCCATGTAAAGATCCGGCGCCACGACCTTGCCGGTCTGCCCGACCTGCATGTCGTTCGGCACGTAGCCGGCGTCGACCGCAGCGCGCGAAGCACCGACCGCGGCACCGATCACATCTGCGACCGGCTCGAGGTATTTCTTGAAGTTCTCGCCCGACGCAAGACCGCGCCCACCAGAGATGATGATGCGCGCCGAGGCCAGCTCTGGCCGATCGGACTTCGTCAGCTCTGCCTTCTCGAAGCTCGACAGGCCGACGGCCGCCGGAACCGCCACGGTCTCGATCGGTGCCGAGCCCGTTTCTGCAACGGACGGGAATGCCGAGATGCGGACCGTGATGACCTTCTTGGCTTCCGGCGACTGCACCGTCTGAATGGCATTGCCGGCATAGATCGGCCGCTCGAACGTATCGGGCGACACGACCTTGGTGATGTCGGAGACCTGCATCACGTCGAGCGCGGCAGCAACGCGCGGGGCAACGTTCTTGCCCGCAGTCGTCGCCGGCGCCACGAACACGTCGTACCCGCCGACGAGCGAGCCGATCAGCGCCGCAGTCTCTTCGGCGAGGTCGTGCTCCAGGTGCGGAGCATCCGCGAGCAGCACCTTCGAAACGCCGTCGAGCTTGGCGACCGCTTCCGCCACCGCCTTCGCGTTGTGACCTGCGACGAGCACATGCACGTCGCCACCGATCTGCTTGGCTGCCGCCAGCGCCTTGCCGGTCGCTGCCTGCAGTGTGCCGTTCGCGTGCTCGGCTAGAAGAAGAATAGCCATCAGAGCACCCCGGCTTCGGCTTTGAGTTTTTGGACAAGCTCAGCGACGCTGCCGACCTTGACGCCAGCCTTGCGCGACGCCGGCTCGGCGATCTTCACCACCTTGAGGCGCGGCGCGATATCGACGCCGAAATCCTCCGGCTTCTTGGTGTCGAGCGGCTTCTTCTTGGCCTTCATGATATTCGGCAGCGAAGGATAGCGCGGCTCGTTGAGGCGCAGGTCCGTCGTGACGACAGCCGGCAGGCTGAGACGCACGGTCTCCAGGCCACCGTCGACCTCGCGCGTGACGACGGCCTTGCCGTCTTCGATGACGAGCTTCGATGCGAACGTGCCTTGCGCCCATCCGAGCAGCGCCGCGAGCATCTGTCCGGTCTGGTTGCAATCATCGTCGATGGCCTGTTTGCCCAGGACGACGACATCCGGCTTCTCGGCCTCGACGATCCCCTTAAGGATCTTGGCGACAGCCAGCGGCTCGATGGGCGCATCCGGCGTCTCGACGAGGATGCCACGATCGGCTCCGATGGCGAGCGCCGTCCGGATCGTTTCCTGGGCTTTCGCCGGGCCGATCGAAACGACGACGACCTCGGTCGCGCCGCCCTTTTCCTTGAGGCGAACGGCCTCTTCGACGGCGATCTCGTCGAACGGGTTCATCGACATCTTAACGTTGGCAAGATCGATGCCCGAGCCGTCCGGCTTGACGCGAATCTTAACGTTGTAGTCAACGACTCTTTTGACCGGCACTAGGATCTTCATGCCGTCGGCTCTCCAAGCGTTCTGAGGTGGTCCATTCGAAATCAGGGAACCGTTGTGCAGCGCAGTGTCGAAACCCCACCGCGCGAGACAAAGCGCCCTTATCTCCGGTCTTCTCTTGTTTATTCGCAGATGCGAAATGAGAACCTACGGGGGCGCAGAATGCAAGTCAATTGGGCGCCAGATCGCCCGCCCGCGGCTGATTATGCTCCACAGACAGGCAATCGCCGTGTCAGGCTACGAGGGTGACGCCCCGGTCGAACAGCGGCACCCCCGGGCGACGCATGAAAAGGATCAGGACCGCACCGGCGATCAGCCCGCCGATATGGGCCCACCATGCAACCGGCCCCGCCTCCGGCAGCGCCACCATGACCACCTGAAAGGCGACCCAAAGACCCAGCATCAGGCCGGCCGTGAGCTTCAGCGGAATGATCTTGAACGCCAGCACCCACACGCGCACGCGCGGGTGCAGCATGAGATACGCCGCAATGACGCCGGCCACCGCACCGCTCGCCCCGATCAGTGGCAGGTCGCTGTCGGGTGACATGAAAGCGTGGAACAGCCCGGCGATCACCCCGCACGCAAGGTAGAACAGCAGGAAGCGGGCATGGCCCATCGCATCCTCGACGTTGTCCCCGAACACCCACAGGAACAGCATGTTGCCGACGAGGTGGAAGATGTCGGCATGGAAGAACATGTACGTGAGGAGCGTCGTCTCCTCGCCAAATCCGTATCCGCTGTCGGTGAACGAAGTCGGCGCCAGCACCACCGTGGTGCCGAACAACTCGCGCGGCGTGACGCCGAAGCCTGCCACCGCGCTCTCGCTGAGAGAGTTCATCTCGAGCAGGAAAACCAGCACGTTCACCAGGATCAGCGATACGGTGACATACTGAAAAGGAATGGATTTCAGCGAGTTTTCATCGCGCAACGGAATGAACAAGGCGGACCTGCGAAGCTGGAAACACCAAGGTCACCGGTTCTGCCCGGGAACCCAAAGCACGTCGCTACGGCCGCGATCATTCACGTACC
Source organism: Hyphomicrobium sp. (assembly GCA_030148725.1). GTDB lineage: Bacteria > Pseudomonadota > Alphaproteobacteria > Rhizobiales > Hyphomicrobiaceae > Hyphomicrobium_A. Next base: position 48,857 of record JASBSU010000057.1, on the reverse strand, counting down.
GGCTGGCAACAAAAAGGAAATCCGACAACCGGTTGATATATTTCAGCGCCTCGGCGCCTACCGGCTCGTTGGGATCTTCCGCCAACGCCACCATGAGCCGCTCTGCCCGCCGCGAAACTGTCCGCGCGACATGCAGAGCCGCAGCTGCTGGCGAGCCGCCGGGCAGCACGAACGAGCGCAGCGGCTTCAACTCGGCGTTCATCTCGTCGATTTCTTCTTCGAGCCGCTTCACTTGGCCCTCCGTCATGCGCAGTGGCTCGTATTCGAGCTTCTGCCCGCGATCGGGGACGCAGAGATCGGCGCCGAGGTCAAACAAGTCGTTCTGGATGCGCACCAGCTTCGCATCGAGACCGGGATGTGCGGCCCCGAGATGAATGCGCGCCATGCCGATCGTGGCATTCGCCTCATCGACGGTGCCATAGGCCTCGATGCGCAGGGCGTGCTTGGGCACACGCTCGCCGCTGCCGAGCGCCGTCGTGCCTTTATCACCGGTCCGCGTATAGATCTTGCTGAGTACGACCATGGCTCAAGTCCCCATTCGGCGTGGCGGCGCCCGCATCGTAAATGCTTCAGTGATAGTTGTGCACGAGCGCGAACAGCACGATCACGGTGATGGCCAGTGCCTGCAGCCCGACGCGCCAGCGCATCAGCGTCTGGCTCCGGCTGGGGTTAGACCCGCGCGAAAGGTTCCACAGCCCAAGCAATAGCACCACCAGCACGGCAAGGACGCTGGCCGTCGTGAGGTGGTACAGCAGCTTTTCCATCGAGGTGCGGTCTCCGTTCCTGGCGTTTCCATACGCCCTTGGACTGTGGTCCGCAAATCGTATCGGATAGGGGCAACACGTTGAGCGAGCCGGCAATTCATTGGCAAGCGGCGCGCACCATAATTGCCGCAATTGGGGCATCTGGTGGTTTTGCCGCTGCCGGAGCGAAGGGGGACATCGGCCGTTGCGCTTGGCTCGACTGACTGCATTATCAAGCCTCTATCTCGTTGCTGGTCCCGTCGCCGGCCTATCGCTGCTTGCTTTGGGGCCAACCTCTTCGATCCTCGCTCAGGCGACCAAGCCGAAGGATGCCGAAGAGGCGAGAAAGCGGCTCGAATCTGAGCGCGGCGCACTCGATGACGTCCAGCGCAAAGCCAAGACGCTCGAAACCGACGTGGGCGACATCGCAGCCGAACGAGAGCGCATCAACTCGCGCCTCTTGGAGACCGCCGACCTCATCAAGAAGAGCGAAGCCCAGCTCACCACCATCGAGACGCGGCTCGGCGAGTTGCAGGAGCAGGAGCGAATCCTCAAGGGCTCGCTGAACCAGCGCAACGATCAGATTGCCAAGCTGTTGTCGGCCTTGCAGCGCATGGGCCGCAACCCGCCGCCGGTGCTTATCACGCAGCGCGAGGACGCGCTCGAAATGGTGCGCAGCGCCATGCTGCTGTCAGCGGCCTTCCCGGAGCTTGGCAACCAGGCCAAAGTCCTGACCGCGCGCCTCACCGAGTTGGCACGCGTGATGGGCGACATCAAAACCCAACGCGACCAGCTGCGCACCGAGATGACGCGCCTCGGCGATGCACGCACGCGGCTTTCCGGCCTGATGGAGCAGAAGAAGGTCACGCTGGAGGAGCGTCAGTCCGAGCTTCAGCGCATGCGCACCGCCGCGGCCGACATCTCGCGCAACGTCAAAGATCTCAATGAGCTCATCGGCGAGCTCGATCAGGCCGTCAAGGACAACACCGGACTAGGCGCCTACGACGCGCAGCAGGCGAAGACGGACGTTGCGGCGGCGAACATTACGCAAATTTCACCCCCACCGGCCTCGCCTTCGCCTACGATCGCTCCCAATTCACCCGCAGCGCTGCCGCCGAGTCAGAAAGCGCCCGCGGCCGAGCCGCCCGCCGCCAAAGATGGTGCCAAGGGCGTCGACGTCGTAGTGCTCAGTCCCGGCGCAACGCTCGGCAGTCCTGGCAGAATTAAGCCTGAGATAGCATTTTCCGCCGCGACTGGAAGACTTCCGCTGCCCGCACAGGGCCGTCAGGTCCTCGGGTTCGGCGAAAAGACGCAGTTCGGTGGGCAGTCGAAGGGCATCGTTCTGGAGACCCGCCAGGGTGCCCAAGTCACGTCACCGTGCGATGGTTGGATCGTTTACGCTGGTGAGTTTCGGAGCTACGGCCAACTCTTGATCATCAATGCAGGCGGCGGTTATCATGTCCTACTCGCGGGACTTTCGCAGATCGATGTCCAACCCGGCCAATTCGTTCTCGCCGCCGAGCCGGTAGGAACCATGACAGGTTGGCCGCAACAGTCTCAGCCCACTTCAAGCAATGCCCCGGTCCTGTACGTTGAGTTTCGCAAGGACGGGAAGCCTGTAGACCCCGACCCATGGTGGGCCGCCGGTCATCGAAAGGTGCAAGGATAATGCGCAAGACAGAATTTGCGTTCTGGACGTTCCTCTTGATGACCGGCCTCGCCGGCGCCACGACGCTGTTGAACGTCACGCGCACATATTCGGCGACCTCGGAGAACTCCGAGCTGTATCGTCAGCTCGACCTGTTCGGTGACGTCCTGGAGCGCGTCCGCTCCGACTACGTCGAGAAGCCGGACGACACGATGCTGATCGAGTCGGCAATCAACGGAATGCTCTCCGCGCTAGACCCCCACTCGTCCTACCTCAGCCCCAAGAACTATCGCGACATGCAGGTGCAGACGCGCGGTGAGTTCGGCGGTCTCGGCATCGAGGTGACGATGGAGAACGGCATCGTCAAAGTCGTCTCTCCGATCGACGATACGCCCGCCTCCAAGGCCGGCCTGCAGGCCAACGACCTCATCACGCACCTCGACGGCGAGCAGATCGTCGGCCTGACGCTTGAGCAGGCAGTCGAGAAGATGCGCGGCCCGGTCAACACGCCGATCACGCTGACGATCGTGCGCAAGGGCACCGACGATCCGTTCGACGTGAAGGTGACGCGCGACGTCATCCGCATCAACGCGGTCAAGGCGAACAACGAGAAAGACATCGCGTACATCAAGATCACCACCTTCAACGAGCAGACGCACGCCAACCTCGTGAAGGCGATCGAGAACGCGAAGAAGACCATCGGCAAGGATCTCAAGGGCTACGTCATCGACCTGCGCAACAATCCTGGCGGTCTGCTCGACCAAGCCATCGCGGTGTCGGACGACTTCCTCGAGCGCGGCGCCGTGGTGCTGACCAAGGGTCGCAACAATGAGGAGACGCAGCGTGCCCAGGCTCATCCGGGTGATCTGACCGACGGCAAGAAGATCGTCGTTCTGATCAACGGTGGCTCGGCCTCGGCGTCCGAAATTGTCGCCGGCGCCCTGCAGGACCACAAGCGCGCCACCGTTGTTGGTACGCGCTCGTTCGGCAAGGGATCGGTGCAGACCATCATCCCGCTCGGCGCCAACGGCGCGATCAGGCTGACGACGGCGCGCTACTACACGCCGTCGAACCGCTCGATCCAGGCCAAGGGCATTGATCCGGATATCATCGTCGAGCAGGAGCTCCCGGACGAGCTGAAGAAGAAGCAGACCTCGGCCGCCGACAACGCTCGCGGTGAAGCCAGCCTGCGCGGTCACCTCCGCAACCCCGAGACCGGCAAGGACCAGGAAGGCAAGGAAGTGAAGGAAGTCTCCGGGTCCTCCGCCTACGTTCCCAAGGAGCCCGAGAAGGACACCCAGCTCCAGTATGCCTTCTCGTTCCTGCGCGGCACGGCAACCGACGCCAAGACGGCCAAGGCGACACCAGCTCCGGACGCTGCCGTCGAGACCAAGGAAAAGGCGAAGAACTGATCCACGTCTGGAAGTTCTGACGCTGAAGCTTTAGATGGGCGCCTGACGGCGCCCATCTTCGTTTTGGGGCGCTCCGATCGTGCCTATCGCATCCACCGTCAGGGAACCCGACCGATATGAGCAAGCCCGCCCCCGGCTACCGCCCCTGTGTCGGCATCACCGTCATCAACCACGACGGCCTCGTCTGGGTGGGTCGCCGCGCCGATGCACCGGGTGAAGAGGAAGGCCGCGGAGCCTGGTGGCAGATGCCCCAGGGGGGCATCGATCCCGGCGAGGATCCGGCCAAGGCGGCGCTACGCGAGCTGATCGAGGAAACCGGAATGCGCTCCGTGGAAATCCTTGGCGAAACAGAAGGCTGGCTCCGCTACGATCTTCCCGAGCACCTCATCGGAATCGCCTGGGGCGGCCGCTACCGTGGCCAGGAGCAGAAATGGTTTGCGGTCCGCTTCGTCGGCGACGAGAGCGAAATCGACATCTCCCCCGCCTCCCCGGACCTGAAACCCGAGTTCACCGAATGGCGTTGGGTGCCGCTGCAGGATGTGACGGAGCTGATCGTACCCTTCAAGCGCGAGGTGTATTTGCAGGTCGCTGAGGCATTCGCGCCATATGCCCGGCCCTGAAATTGACACCATCGGCGCCAACCCGGCGCAATTTTAGGCCAATAACGCCATAGAATGGCTGAATTTTCCATCCTACACTGGGGCTCGATTCGCCCTGGATAACCTGTGGCTGGAAGGCATCGGCTCCAAATGCCCGCATTCATCACCCATTCCGACGCGCCGCTCCGGTTGCCGCTACGCCCCTGCGTCGGCGTCGTTCTGTTCAATGCGGAAGGGCTGGTTTGGGTCGGCCGACACACGCCGAAATGGGCCCGCGAGCGCGAGCAGGAGCACAAGGGCTTCTGGCAGCTGCCGCAGGGCGGCATTGAGCCGCTCGAGCCTTCGCGCGAGGCGGCATTCCGCGAGCTTTGGGAAGAGACGGGCGTCCGCAACGCTGCTCTGATCGGCGAAATCCCGGGATGGCTCACCTATGAGCTTCCGCAGGACCTTCTCGGCGTCGCGCTCAAGGGCAAGTACGCGGGTCATCGGCTGCGCTGGTATGCCATGCGCTTCGAAGGCAACGACAGCGAGATCGACATCGGACCAAAAGGCGCGGCGATGAAGCGCGAGTTCGACGCCTGGCAGTGGGTTCCGCTCGCCGAGGTGCCGCGCATCGCGATCGAATTCCGGCGTCCGGTGTATGAAGAGGTGGTGCAGGAATTCGCACGCTTCGGCCGTCGCCAGCCGACCCAGATCGCCGCCGAATAGCGCACGCGCTCCGATCGCCGGAGCGTTTTCAGCTGACTCCATCCATGGGCACAAACGTGACCATCGACGTTATGGGGAAGCCGTGCCTTGGCCGCCGAAGGCGGGCAACGGCCCAAGCGGCCGCGCGCCAAGCGGTGCGGATGTCAACTCGCGCAACAGAAGACGCACTCAATGCTTATCGCAGCTCGTGCCCGAAACTAGCTCTTGAGCCCAATACGCTTCAGCACGTCGAGCAGCGCATCCGCCACCATGCGGGACTGATCGTCCTTCGCCTCGGCGAGCTGTGTCTCAGCCAGTCTCAGTTCGCTGGCAAGACGCTCCCCATGCAGCTCTTCGAGCGGCACCGCCGTCTGCGCCAGCACAGTGAGCCGTGCGGGATCGGCCTCTGCAACACCCTTTTTGACCAGCAGCTGCTGGCGCCCCTGCGGCAGCGTCACGTCGAGGATGCCGGGACGCAGCGTCGAGACGAACGGCGAGTGCCCTGCGAGCACCGCAAAGTCGCCCTCAGCGCCCGGCACGACGACCTGGCTCGCCTCTCCCGAGAACACCAGGCGCTCCGGCGTGACCAGCTCGAAATTGAATGTCGCTGCCATCGTTACGTCTTCCCTCAGTCGTCGGCGCCGTTTTCACCGGCCTTGCTGCGAACATCCTCGACGCTCTGCAGCTTCGTCCCGCAGAAGGGACAGAAGAACAGCGGATGGTCGACCATCCCCGGCTCCTCGTCTTCAAGGTCGATGAGCCCCACCGACATGTAGAGCACACCGTCTTCGCCGACGGTGATCAGCGGCTCGAACTCCTCGCCGCTCATTGCGTCTTTGAGTTCTTCGCAACACGTGCCGAACTCGAGCCCTGCACCGGGTGCATCGATCGCCATGATCTCAGTCCTTTTCGCGGGGCCAATAGCCCGTTTCAACGCTCAGATCACGCGGCTTCGGCGAGCTTCTCTGCCTTCGCCTTGGCTTCTTCGATGTTGCCGACCATGTAGAAGGCCTGCTCCGGCAGGTGATCGTAGTCGCCGTTGCACAGACCCTTGAAGCCCTTGATCGTATCGGCGAGCGACACGAGCTTGCCGGGCGAGCCGGTGAACACCTCGGCGACGTGGAACGGCTGCGAGAGGAAGCGCTCGATCTTGCGCGCACGCGCCACGATCAGCTTGTCGTCCTCGGAGAGCTCGTCCATGCCGAGAATGGCGATGATGTCCTGGAGCGCCTTGTAGCGCTGCAGGATCGACTGCACCTTACGCGCAACCTCGTAGTGCTCCTCGCCGACGATCATCGGCGACAGCATGCGCGAGGTGGAATCGAGCGGGTCCACGGCCGGATAGATGCCCTTCTCGGCGATCGAGCGCGAAAGCACGGTCGTAGCGTCGAGATGCGCGAACGAGGTGGCCGGAGCCGGATCGGTCAAGTCGTCGGCCGGCACGTAAATGGCCTGCACCGAGGTGATCGAGCCCTTGTTCGTCGTGGTGATGCGCTCCTGCAGGGCGCCCATGTCGGTCGCCAGCGTCGGCTGATAACCGACCGCCGAAGGAATACGGCCGAGAAGCGCCGACACTTCCGAACCCGCCTGCGTGAAGCGGAAGATGTTGTCGACGAAGAATAGCACGTCCTGGCCCTGGTCGCGGAAGTACTCGGCAACTGTGAGGCCCGACAGAGCGACACGAGCGCGGGCGCCCGGCGGCTCGTTCATCTGGCCGTACACCAGCGCGCACTTGGAGCCGGCGGTCGAACCGTTGTTCTTCTTCGGGTCGAGGTTCACCTTCGACTCGATCATCTCGTGATAGAGGTCGTTGCCCTCACGCGTGCGCTCGCCGACGCCGGCGAACACCGAGTAGCCGCCGTGCGCCTTGGCGACGTTGTTGATCAATTCCATGATGAGCACGGTCTTGCCGACGCCGGCGCCGCCGAACAGGCCGATCTTGCCGCCCTTGGCGTATGGAGCCAGAAGGTCGACGACCTTGATGCCCGTCACGAGGATCTGCGCTTCCGTCGCCTGGTCCTGGAAGGCCGGCGCCGTCGCGTGGATCGGATACTCGGCGGCACCGTTGATCGGGCCAGCCTCATCCACCGGCTCGCCGATGACGTTCATGATGCGGCCGAGCGTGGCGTCGCCCACCGGAACCTTGATCGGTGCGCCCGTGTCGCGCACTTCCTGGCCGCGCACGAGACCTTCGGTGGAGTCCATGGCGATGGTGCGCACGGTGTTTTCGCCGAGATGCTGGGCGACTTCGAGCACAAGGCGCGTGCCCTGGTTCGTCGTCTCGAGCGCGTTCAGAATTGCCGGCAGGTGCTCGTCGAACTGCACGTCGACGACGGCGCCCGTGACCTGGCGGATGCGACCAACTGAGTTTGCCATGTGCGTCTCCAACAAAAGGGTGTTCTAGGCGACCGACAGCGTCACGGGAATGTTTCCGCGCGTCGCCTTCGAGTAGGGGCAGATCTCGTGCGCTTCTTTGATGAGCGCCTCGAGCTTGTCTTTTTCGGCGCCGGGAAGCGCCAGCTTGATGTCGGCCTTGAGCGCGAAGCTCGTGGCGTCCTTGTCGAGCGTAACGGCCACCGTCACCTTGGCGGCCTGGCCGTCGAGCCCATGTTTCTTTGCCAGCAGCAGGATGGCCTGACCGAAGCACGACGACCAGCCGAGCGCGAACAGCTGCTCGGGGTTGTGCCCTTCACCCGAGCCGCCGAGATCCTTCGGCAGCGCCATGGCAAGAGCCAGCTTGCCCTCTTCGAGCACCGCGCGGCCATCTCGGCCGCCCTTCGTCGTCGCTGTCGTCGTGTACGCCATAGCTGCCTCGCGAGACTAGAGCGCCTCGGCGCCCGAGATGATCTCGATGAGTTCCTTGGTGATCATCGCCTGACGCGTGCGGTTGTACTTGAGCGTCAGCTTGTTGATCATTTCACCGGCGTTCCGCGTCGCCGAATCCATGGCGCTCATCTGCGCGCCGTAGAACGAAGCGACGTTCTCGAGGAGACCGCGGAAGATCTGCGTCGAGATGTTGAGCGTAACGAGATCGCCCAGCACCTCTTCCTCGCTCGGCTCGTACTGATGCACGGCCTCGGCAGCACCGGACCCGTGCGCCTTCGTCTCGGGAATTTTCGCCGGAATGAGCTGCAGGGCCACCGGGTCCTGCTTGATCACCGACTTGAACTCCGAGAAGTAGAGCTTGGCGACGTCGAACTCGCCGGCCTCGAACAGCTTCAGCACCTTCTGCGCGATCTCGTCGGCATTGGCGAACGCGATCTGCCGCACAGCGCGAAGATCGATGCGGTCGACGTAATGACTGCCAAGCTCGCGCTTCAGCGCCTCGGCACCCTTACGACCGACCATGATCATCTTCACGGTCTTGCCCTGCGCCAGAAGCCGCTGGGCTTCCTGACGTGCGAGCTTCGAGATGTTGGTGTTGAAGCCACCAGCAAGACCACGCTCGCCGGTCATGACGATCAGGAGATAGGTCTGATCGCGCCCCGTGCCGGCAAGCAGCGGCGCCGAGCCCTTGTCCGTGATGCGCGCGCCGAGGCTCGCGATCATCTGGTCCATGCGCTCCGCATACGGCCGTGCGGCCGTCGCCACCTCTTGCGCGCGGCGCAGCTTCGCCGCGGCGACCATCTGCATCGCCTTCGTGATCTTGCGGGTCGCCTTCACCGAGGTGATGCGGTTTCTGAGGTCCTTTAAGCTCGGCATCGGGCCGCGCCTTCCTTAGCTACTGATCCCGACGATTAGGCGGTGAAGCCCTTGGCGAACTTGTCGAGGAAAGCGACGAGCTTCTTCTCGGTCTCTTCCGACAGCGCCTTCTTGGTACGGACATCGGCGAGGATGTCTGCACCGTCGGTGCGCAGCAGACGCAGCAGGTCCTGCTCGAACTTGCCGACCGCCGAGACCGGGATCGAATCGAGGTAACCGCGCGTACCGGCGAAGATCACCGCCACCTGCTCTTCCATCTGCAGCGGCGAGAACTGCGGCTGCTTCAGGAGCTCGGTGAGGCGGGCGCCGCGGGCAAGCATCTTCTGCGTGGCCGCGTCGAGATCGGAGCCGAACTGAGCGAAGGCGGCCATCTCGCGGTACTGCGCGAGCTCGCCTTTGATCTTGCCAGCAACCTGCTTCATCGCCTTGGTCTGCGCCGAAGAACCGACGCGCGACACCGACAGACCGACGTTAACGGCCGGACGGATGCCCTGATAGAAGAGGTCGGTCTCGAGGAAGATCTGACCGTCGGTGATCGAGATCACGTTGGTCGGAATGTAGGCCGACACGTCGTTGGCCTGCGTCTCGATGACCGGAAGCGCGGTGAGCGAACCGGCGCCGTGCTCGTCGGTGAGCTTGGCGGCGCGTTCGAGCAGACGCGAGTGGAGATAGAAAACGTCGCCCGGATAGGCTTCGCGACCCGGCGGGCGGCGCAGCAGCAGCGACATCTGGCGGTAGGCGACGGCCTGCTTGGAGAGGTCGTCATAGGCGATCACGGCGTGCATGCCGTTATCGCGGAAGAACTCACCCATCGTGCAGCCGGTGAACGGCGCGAGGTACTGCAGCGGGGCCGGCTCGGAAGCGGTCGCCGCGACGACGATCGAGTACTCGAGCGCGCCGTGCTCTTCCAGAACCTTGACGAACTGCGCAACGGTCGAGCGCTTCTGGCCGACGGCGACGTACACGCAGTAGAGCTTGTCCTTGTCGCTCGCTGCCGAGGCGTTGATCGCCTTCTGATTGAGGATCGTGTCAAGGATGATGGCGGTCTTGCCGGTCTGGCGGTCGCCGATGATCAGCTCGCGCTGGCCGCGGCCAACCGGGATCAGCGCGTCCACGGCTTTGAGACCGGTCGCCATCGGCTCGTGCACGGACTTGCGCGGCAGAATGCCGGGCGCCTTGACGTCGACGCGCTTCTTGACGTCGAACTTGATCGGGCCCTTGCCGTCGATCGGGTTGCCGAGAGCGTCGACGACGCGGCCGAGCAGGCCACGACCGACCGGAACCTCGACGATGGCGCCGGTACGCTTGACAGTATCGCCCTCCTTGATGCCGCGGTCGTCGCCGAAAATAACGACGCCGACGTTATCGGCTTCGAGGTTGAGGGCCATGCCCGTGATGCCGCCCGGAAATTCGACGAGCTCGCCGGCCTGGACATTGTCGAGGCCATAAACGCGCGCGATGCCGTCGCCGACCGACAGCACCTGGCCAATTTCGGAGACCTCGGCTTCCTTGCCGAAATTCTTGATCTGGTCCTTGAGGATCGAGGAGATCTCTGCGGCCCGGATGTCCATACTTGCCTCTTCCCTTACAGCGCTTTTTGCTTCGTGCTGGGCTCTATGGCCCGGTGGTCCAATCGCAAAAAAGGGCCACAGCGCTTTAGCTGCAGCCCGCCTATGACGATCAGCCCGTTCCCTTCAGCACGACTTTCAGGTTCATCAATTTCGTCCGCAGCGAGGAATCGAACATGCGGCTGCCGACCTTGACCACCAAGCCGCCGAGCAGCGAGGGGTCGACCTTTGCGTCGATCCGCACGTCCTTGCCGAAGGACGACTTCAATTTCTCTTTCAGCGCGCCGAGCTGCTCATCGCTGAGCGGCTGGGCCGACTGCACTTCAGCTGCGATCTCTCCGCGATGCGCGGCGAGCTGCTGCCGGAAGCCCTTGATCATGTCCTCGGCGGCGAACAGGCGGCGATTGCGCGCCACGACGCGAAGGAAGTTGCTGGTCGTCGCGCCGACAGAGGCCCAGTCCATGACGGCCTTGAGCGCACGATCCTGGTCTTCGGCTGCGAATGCGGGGCTGTTCACCAGCCGCTTCAGGTCGGTGCTCTGGTCGAGCATCGCCTGGAATTTTCCAAGGTCCTGATCGACATTGTCGAGCTCGCCTTGCTCGCGCGCCAAATCAAACAGCGCCGCGGCGTATCGCCCAGCCACCCCTGACGTCATCTGGTTATCCGTTGCCACGTCAAATGTTCTCGCCCGCGGACATGGCGGGGGCATCGGGCCGGTTCGGCTCGCCCACACCCTCCCCCGCTTTGAGGAAATTCCATTGCACGAAAAGGGGCCGCCCAGGCTCCCGACCCGGGCCCCTTCCAAAGTGCGCCGGTTCTCTAACATGCACCGCGCAGCCCTTCAACGGGGGATAGGCGCCGCAATGCCGCATTCGCGGGCAGCTGCCTCGAAATTTCAAGATGAACAGAAGCTGCAAGAGCCCTTCAGAACGGGTTCAGGCCGAAAAGTATTGAATGCCTCTCATCGCCGGCGGGGAAGCTGGCTCAAGGACGAAGCCCCAAACGGGGCAAAGGGGAAGAGATAATGACCGTTTCGCGCAAGCTGACTTCGATCGCAACCGCCGCCGCCATTGCCGTGACGAGCCTCGGCAGCTTCGCAACTGCCGCCAGCGCTCACGATCGTGGATACCGCGGCGACTACTACGGCCGCAGCTACGACGGCCCACGCCGCGGCTACGGAAATCGCGATTACGGATACCGTGATTACGGTTACCGCGGCGGCCGCGACCGCTATTACGCCCGGAAGAAGAACAACACGGGCAAGTACATCGCCATTGGTGCCGCTGCCCTGATGCTCGGCATCATCGCTTCGGAGGCTTCGCGCCGTTAGCCATCAGCGGCACCTTGTCTCCGACGCCGGAGGCTCCCTCGCCTCCGGCGACCCGAATACTGAACGTAGAAATTTGACGACCCGACGCTTTTTCGACCCCCCAGAGATACTTGACTGAGCGCCCCCACCCTCGCGCCAGTCCCGGGCCAGACCTTCCCCCCAGGTCTGGCCCTTTTATTTTTCTCGGCGGCAATGCCGACACCTCGGCTGGCGCTAGCCGACCTGCGTCGAGATCCACCAAGTCGTGCCGCCCGGATCCTGGACGCCCCCGCGCTTGTCGTCGTCATTCTTCTGCGCCGGCTCCGCAACCGACCGGCCGCCGAAAACCAGCGCCCGCTGATAGATGGCATCGACGTCGGGAACGTAGACGTGCACGTGCGCTGGCACGGCCGGCCAGCCCTCGGTCGCATCGGCAAACATCACGACCGTGTCGTCGATCCGGGCTTCGGCGTGCATCAGCGAGCCATCGGGCCGCGCATGAATGCGCAGCGGCTTGCCCCCGAACACCTCCTGCAGAAACTGCAGCGTCGCCTTCGCGTCGCTGACGACGAGGTAGGGCGACACGGAATTATAGGCGTCAGGCTTCCATTCCGGCACGGCAGATCTCCTTGAGGCGATGGCGACGCAACGTCGTTAGCACCCGATTCGCTCCCTCAAGCCGCCCACGCCAAAAGATATATCTTGAGCTACATCTAAAATCGTCCTATCTAAAGATATATCGAAGTCAACAACGGACGAAAATCATGTTTGGAATGAGAGATCATCGGGAACACCGGGGGCGTTGGGCGGCCCCGCGCCACGGCCGCTTTGGCGGCGGCCACGGCGGTCGCCATGGGCACGGACACGACCGGGGAGACCGCGAGTGGTTCCGCATCGGCCGCATGCTGGCCCACGGCGACCTCAAGCTTCTCACCCTGGCGCTGATCGAGGCCCAGCCCCGTCACGGCTACGAGCTCATCAAGCTCATCGAGGAAAAAACCAGCGGCTTCTACAGCCCGAGCCCCGGCGTCGTGTACCCCACCCTGACCTTCCTCGAGGAAGCGGGATACGCCAGCGCCGAAAGCGAGGGCGCCAAGAAAACCTACGCCATCACGGACGCCGGCCGTACGTACCTGGAAGAGAACCGCCAGCTTGCGGATATGATCTTGGAGCGTCTGTCTGCGATTGGCGAAAAGTTCGCCCGTCGGCGCCGCGAGCACGACCGCGACGAAGGACCCGAACTGCCCAAGCTCGTCGGCGCCGCGATCGACAATCTCCGCGATGCCGCCGCCAAGCAGCTGGCCAAAGACGCCGATGCCGAAACTGCTATCGTCGAGATCTTGATGCGCGCCGCCAAGGACCTGCGGAACGCATAAGCGTTACGTCGATGCCCAAAGCCGGACCCCCAAGGTCCGGCCGCTCCTAGACGATTGAAATCAACGCAGCTTGTTCACGAGCTGCAGCGCGATCCAGGCGCCGAAAAGCACGAAGAGCATCTGCACTGCGAGCATGATGTACAGCAGCGGATGTCCGGAACCTGCCAAGGCGCCTTCGAAGCTCACGAGCGTCATCACCAGATCCAGAACGAAGCTGCCGATCATGCCGCCGATGAGGACACCGCCAACGAACGCGACGACGATGCTGAGGAGCCAGCCGAGCACACCCCGCCTCTTTGACCACGCCTCATAAATCCCGACCGCCGCGGCCGCGATGGAAAATCCCAACGCAAGCGTCATCGCACCCCCGACGCTCGCCTGCGGAACGGCGCCGCTGAATTGCAGCAAAAAGATTCCGATCACAGCGATCGGCACGATGTACTTCATGGTTTGCTTCGACCACCGGTCTCAAAAAATGGTGTCACCCGTCTGCGGATATTCCCAAAAGCTCTAGAACCATCCTCTCAAAAAGAGGTCGCATCACCTCGTCAGCGAAAAGAGCGCATCTGTTTATCCAACTTCTGAAACTAATTCAGCGTGAGACCCTTCACAACGGAATCGGCATTCGACACGCAGTGAGTTCACTGCGAGCTATCGCAACTAGTGCCGCTTTTGCCACGCACCTGGGAGTGAACGCCGGCGCACGATGACCAATCCCAGCGCCAACCAGCTAGTGGGCACTTTAGGATTGCGGCTCGCGAAAGGCCCTCGCCTACGTAAGATCGGCTCAAACGGATGGGTTGCGGGAATCGCATGGCGAAGATCGTCTTCGGAATGAACCTGTCATTGGATGGCTTCGTCGACCATCAGGGATTCGCACCCGGCCCCCAACTCTTCCGTCATTGGATTGAGCAAGTGCGCAACCTCACCGGCAGCATCTACGGCAGCCGCATGTACGAGGTGATGCGCTACTGGGACGATGACCACCCAGAATGGTCACCCGCGGAACATGAGTTTGCAGCGGTGTGGCGTGAGCAGCCCAAGTGGGTCGTTTCGCGCTCGCTGAAAACGCTCGGGCCGAACGCCACCGTCATTGAAGACAACGTCGAGACGGTGATTCGCGGATTGAAGGAAGACCTCGTGGGCGAGATTTCGGTCTCAGGCCCGGCGTTGGCGGGATCCCTCACAGACCTTGGTCTGATCGATGAGTATCGCCTCTACTTCCACCCCGTCGTCCTTGGTCGCGGAAAGCCATTCTTTGCCGGAGCGCGACCGCGGCTCCGCCTCATCGCGCACGACTTGATCGACGACGACACGATCAGGCTGACCTACGTCCCTGCTTGATGGTGCGACGCGTTCGCGCCGAACGCTTACAAGAAACTGTAGGGATCGATGTCGACTGTAACCCGCACATCGCCTTTGAGCGGCGGAAGCTCGGACATCCACGCGCGCAGGTAAGCCTGCACGTCGATCTCTCGCGGCGCTTTCACCAAGAGCCGCCACCGATGACGGCCCCGGATCACCGACAGTGGCGCCTCAGCCGGCCCCAGCACCTCGATCTTGTCCGAACGCGGCGCGCGAAGAGCGATGTCGCGCGCGATGAGTTGCGCCGTTTCCTTTTCTCGTGCCGCGATGACGAGCGCCACCAGCCGCCCATACGGCGGTAGCAAGCCGCGACGCCGCGATTGAATTTCCTGCTCGATGAACGCTTCGCGATCGCTGGCGATGATCGCCGCCATCACAGGATGATCCGGCATGTGCGTCTGCACGTAACCGCGCCCTTCCGCCAGAGCGCGCCCCGCACGCCCCGTCACCTGATGCAGCAGCTGGAACGTGCGCTCACCGGCACGCGGATCGGCACCCTGCGCGAGGCCAAGATCGCCATCGACGATCCCGACTGTCGCAAGGTTTGGAAAGTGGTGCCCCTTGGCGACCATCTGCGTGCCGATCACGATGTCGATGCCGCCCGCTTCGATGCTGCGGATCACCTCGCGCATCTCGGTGAGCCCCGGGATGAGATCCGACGACAATAGCGCCACCTTCGCATCCGGGAACCGCTCGGCGACCTCCTCGGCCACACGCTCGACGCCCGGCCCACACGCGACGAGCGACCCGGGCTCGGCGCACTTTGGACACTTCTCCGGCAGCGCAATGGAAAAGCCGCAATGATGGCAATGCAGGCGCCCGCGAAACCGATGCTCGACCAGCCACGCCGTGCATTGAGGGCACTCGATGCGATGCCCGCATGACCGGCACAGCGTCAGCGGCGCATATCCGCGTCGGTTGAGGAACAACAGCGTCTGCTGCTTGTCTTCCATCGTCCGGGTGATGGCGTCGACCAGCGGCGGCGCCAGCCACTTGCCCTTCTCCGGTGGCGTGATGCGCAAATCGATCGCGGTAATGTCCGGAAGCGACGCGCCCGAGAAGCGCCCCGGCAACACGACATGCCGATAGCGCCCCGTCCGCGCATTGACGTGCGATTCGATCGACGGCGTCGCCGAGGCGAGGATCACCGGAAAGCCGCCGAGGCTTCCGCGCACCACGGCCATGTCGCGCGCCTGATAATGCACGCGGTCGTCCTGCTTGTAGCCAGGATCGTGCTCTTCATCGACGATGATGAGGCCGAGATCTGAGAACGGCAGGAACAACGCCGAGCGCGCGCCGACGATGACACGCGCTTCTCCGTTGGCAGCTTGGCGCCACACGCGCCCGCGCTCCGGCCCCGACAGCGCCGAGTGCCATTCGACCGGCGGCGCACCGAACCGGGCATTGAACCGGCGCATGAACTGATCGGTGAGCGCGATTTCCGGCAGCATGATCACCGCCTGATGACCACGTTCCAGCGTCCGCGCCACCGCCTCGAAATAGACTTCCGTCTTGCCGGATCCGGTGACGCCGTCGAGCAGCGACACGGAGAAGTTTCCGCCGTCGACCGCGGACTGCAGCGTCGCCACGGCCGTAGCCTGCTCCGGGGTGAACTCGGTGACTTGATGCTTCGGGTCCGGCTGCGGCGGCCGCTTCTCCGGAATGGCCACCTCGACGAGGTTGCCCGATTGAACGAGCCCGTCGACGACGGCCGTGGAGCATTCCGCCGCCAGCGCCAGAGCCGCCTTGGCGCGGATCGCGCCGTCTGCCGCGATTTCGAGCGCGCGCTTGCGCGCTGGTGTCATGCGCGAGGGCTCGGGCGCGCCTTCCACCAGCGTCACCCCGAAGCGCGGCTTCTGCGGCTCGAACACCGCCCGCGCACTCATCATCATGCGCACCGTCATGCCGAGCGGAGCCAGCGTGTACTTCGCGATCCACTCGGCAAAGCGCATCGTGAGCGCTGGCAGCGGCGGCGCATCGAGACGTGCGGTAATCGTTTTCAGTTTCTTCGGGTCTACCGGCTTGCCCGGTTCGCCGACCGGCCGGTCCCACACGACGCCGATGCGGCTCTGTGGACCGAACGGCACCATGACGAAGCAGCCTGGCTCGATCTCCACATCGTCCGGCACGATGTAGTCGTACGTCTGGTCGAGCGCCACGGCGAGCACAACCGGCGCCAGCCGCGTGGCGGTCGGTGTTTCGCGTCCCAAGGGCTCGAACAGACTTTGCATCGGCGCGCGAAAACTCCGCGAAACTTCAACCCGGCGAATCGAACTTTGGAACTTAAGATGCCCGCGCGGCACTCAGAAGGCGCGTTGAGCCGCGGACGCCCGCACGGCAACGGCAACTTTTCTGCCTTGCCGATACCACAGATTAACTTCGGAGCGACAGGCATCGCGCTAAGCTGCCGCTCCGCAGCTTGCCGCCGGCATCCTCAGGAACGCGCTACCCCATGGAATATAAGGACTACTACAAAATCCTCGGCGTCGACCGAAAGGCCTCGCAGGACGACATCAAGCGTGCCTATCGCAAGCTGGCGCGCACGTATCATCCTGACGTCAACAAAGAGCCGGACGCTGAAGCCAAGTTCAAGGACGCTGGCGAAGCCTACGAGGTCTTGAAGGATCCGGAGAAGCGCGCCGCCTATGACGAACTCGGCGCGAACTGGCAGCAGGGCCAGCAGTTCCGCCCGCCGCCCAATTGGGATCAGGGCTTCGAGTTCTCCGGCGGTGGCTACACCGAAGCCGACCCGTCGCAGTTCTCAGATTTCTTCGAAGGTTTGTTCGGACAGGCGCGGGCGCGCGGCGGTGCCGGCGGCGGTCGCAGCGGATTCCAGCGTCGCGAGTTCCACGCGCAGGGCGAAGACCATCACGCCAAGATCGTCATTCCGCTGAAGGACGCATACACCGGCGCCAAGCGCGACATCACGCTGCGTGTTCCCGAACTGGACGACACCGGCCATGTCGCTGTGAAGGATCGCACGCTCAACGTCACGATCCCCAAGGGCATCCGCGAAGGCCAGCACATCCGGCTCGCTGGACAAGGCTCGCCCGGCATCGGCAAAGGCCAGCCCGGCGATCTCTATCTCGAGGTCGCCTTCGCGCCCGATCCGGTTTTCCGCGTCGAAGGCAAGGACGTGTCGTTCGATCTTCCCGTTGCGCCTTGGGAGGCCGCGCTCGGCGCCAGCATCAAGGCTCCCACACCCGACGGCGCGGTCATGCTCAAGGTGCCCCCGAACTCCACCAAGGGCCGCACCATGCGGCTCAAGGGGAAGGGTATTCCCGGCAATCCGCCAGGCGACCTGAACGCCGTATTGAAGATCGAGCTGCCGCCAGCCGACACCGACAAGGCCAAAGAGCTGTATAAAGAGATGGAGCGTGAGTTGCCGTTCAATCCGCGTTCCGGCTTGGGAGTGTAAGAGATGCCAGCTGACACCAAGCATCAGATCGTCGTCCTCGACGAAGAGGAAATCACCCTCGGCGACCTCACCCGCAACTGCCGCGTACATGCCGAATGGGTGATGGAGCTCGTCGACGAAGGCGTGATCGAACCGCGTGGCCTGGCCGAAGCCGGCCGAGCGCCACAATGGCGTTTCTCGGCAACCACGGTCGTGCGCGTACAGAAGGCGCATCGCTTGCAGCGCGATCTCGGCGTGAACCTGCCGGGCGTAGCGTTGGCGCTGCAGCTGCTCGACCGTATCGACAATCTCGAAGCACGCCTGCGCGCCGCCTCTCAAGCACCCGAGTCGCACGACGCCGATTAACTTCTCGCCGCATCCGAATCGGCTAGCCTCGGATCTTCGGATCATGCGCAACGCATGATCTGCTGAAGTCGCGCGAGCGGGAAATGACCGACGACACCGCTGAACTCGAGCTGCCGCTGGGCGCCGATCTGGAACGCGCCGTCGCATCCTGGCTTGCCTACCTGCGCCACGAGCGCGGCCATGCGGAAAAAACGCTCGAAGCCTACGAGCGCGACGTCCGCCAGTTCTTCTCGTTCCTCGCCGGTCAGCTGGGACACACGCCCTGCGTGGCCGATCTTCAGCGCCTCGAACTGAAAACATTCCGCGGCTTCCTCGCATCGCGCCGCCGCTCCGGCACCGTCAGCCGTTCGCTCGCCCGATCGCTCTCCGCGCTGCGTCAGCTTTTCCGCTGGCTCGAAGCGCGGCACATCGTCGAGAACCGCGCCATCCTGCAGCTTGCGATGCCCAAGGTGCCGCATTCGGTCCCAAAGCCCCTCACCATCGTCAAAGCCGCCGAGGTGGTCGAAGCGCGTGGCGAGGCGGAGCTCGATTGGGTCAGCGCCCGCGACGTCGCCGTCCTGCTTCTCCTCTACGGCTGCGGTTTGCGCATCTCTGAAGCCTTGAGCCTCACGCCGCGCGACGCGCCAACCCCCGACCGTGACGTGCTGCGCATCACCGGCAAGGGCGGCAAGGAGCGTCTCGTTCCCGTGCTGCCGATCGTGCGCGACGCCGTTGCGCGCTATCGCACCCTCTGCCCCTACACGCTGGAGCCCGACGAACCATTGTTCCGTGGCGCCAAAGGCGGGCCGCTGTCACCGCGCATCATTCAGCTCGCCATGCAGCGTCTGCGCGAAGCACTCGACCTCCCCGCGACAGCGACGCCGCACGCACTCCGCCATTCCTTCGCGACGCACCTTCTGTCGGCCGGTGGCGACCTGCGTCAGATCCAGGAATTGCTCGGCCACGCATCGCTGTCGACCACGCAGGCTTACACCGAGGTCGACCGTGAACGGCTGCTCGCCGTTTATGACGCAGCCCACCCGCGCTCTTGAAAGCCCGCAAACAGGCGGTCCACGAACCATCTGGGTTAACGGCGACGCAATTTTGCCTCTTTTTTTCGGCGGTTCGGTGCGTAAAAGCAGGGCAATCCCTGAAGCCGCATCGGAGTTGAGACCTAGCATGCGCCTACGTACGCGTTTCGCGTTCGCCGTCCTGGCAGTGGCGGTCGCAATGCCGGCAGCCGCAGCTGACAAGAGCCGCGCCCCGGATAAGGACGCAGCCGCGCCCGTGTGCAGCGGCGTCGACATGCTCGCCGAGACGGCCACCAAGAACCCGCAGGCCTATGAGCGCATCATGGCCGAGGCGAAGGCCGCCAAGAACTCGGATGCGATTCTCTGGAAGGTCGAGAAGCCCGGCCGCGCGACGTCCTATCTGTTCGGGACCGTGCATTTGACGGACGAGCGCGTCACCAACCTGTCGCCCGCCGTCAAGTCGGCGCTGAAGGAATCCAAGACGGTCGCGCTCGAAGTCTCTGACATTTCCGAGACCGCGACCTCGACGGTCATCGCCAAGTCCGCGCCGCTCGTCATGTTCACCGACGGCCGGCGCCTCGACGGCCTGCTGTCGAACACCGAATACGATACGGTGAAATCGATCATCGGCCGCTCCGGCATGCCGGTCGATCTCGCGGCTCTGTTCAAGCCGTGGATCGTGACCATGATCCTCTCCACCTCGGACTGCGAGCGCGCCAAGGTTCAAAGCGGCACCCGCGTCCTCGACATGCACATCGCCGAGATCGGCAAGGCGCAAGGCAAGACGGTCATCGGTCTTGAAACGCTGTCCGATCAGATCGAAGCCTTGGCCGCCGTGCCCGAGCAGCAGCAGCTCGACATGCTGCGCTCCAGCCTCCGCTTCGCAGACCGCACCAACGACATGATGGAGACGCTGGTGCAGCTCTACCTGAAGCGCCAGATCAGCGCCGCTCTTCCATTCCAGATCGCGCTCGCCAAGGAGAGTGGCATCGGCGACGAGGCGTTCGCGGGCTTCCAGCAGAAGCTGCTGTTCGAGCGCAACGCCAGAATGGCAAGCGTCGCAGGCCCGCTGCTGGAAGAGGGCGGCGCATTCATCGCAGTCGGCGCATTGCACCTCCCCGGCGACCTCGGCCTCGTCGAGCTGTTCCGCAAGGCGGGCTACACCGTCACCGCGATCGAGTAGCGCGGCAGCCAGGGCGCAAGGCGCCCCGGCGCGAGCGCCGGCCGTCAACGCGCTCGACCGTCATTGAGCGACGTTGCTCGAAACTGGCGTCACCAATCAAAAATGTATAGCGCGCTTGTCGACGGCGAGCGCCGCTTCCTTCACCGCCTCGGTGAGCGTCGGATGCGGGTGGCAGGTGCGCGCCAGATCTTCCGCTGATCCGCCGAATTCCATCAGCACCGCACCCTCGGCGATCATCTCCGACGCATTGGCGCCGATGATGTGCACGCCGAGCACACGATCCGTCGTCGCGTCGGCGAGGATCTTCACAAACCCGTCCGTCTGCTGGTTCGCCTTCGCACGCCCGTTGGCTGTGAACGGAAACTTGCCGACGTTGTACGCAACGCCATCCGCCTTCAGCTCTTCTTCCGACTTGCCGACACTCGCCATTTCAGGCGCGGTGTAGACGACGACCGGAATGACGCCGTAGTTCACGTGCCCGGCCTGACCGGCGAGGATCTCGGCCACCGCGATGCCTTCGTCCTCCGCCTTGTGCGCCAGCATCGGACCCTGAATCACATCGCCGATCGCATAGATGCCAGGCGCGCTCGATTGATAGTGCTCATCGACGATGACACGTCCACGTTTGTCGAGGCTCACACCGGCGTCGCCGAGCCCGAGACCTTCCGTGTAAGGGATGCGCCCGATGGCGACGAGCACCACGTCCGCTTCGATGGTCTCCGCCTCGCCACCCTGCGCCGGCTCGACCGTCACCACCTGCGCGGCGCCATTCTTCTTGATGCCGGTGACTTTGTTGCCGAGCTTGAAGATCATGCCCTGCTTCGACAAAATCCGCTGCAGTGTCTTCGCAACTTCCGCGTCCGTGCCCGGCAGGATGCGATCGAGGTACTCGACCACCGTGACCTCGGCGCCCAGACGGCGCCACACCGACCCGAGCTCGAGCCCGATCACGCCCGCACCGATCACGAGCATCCGCTTTGGTACCTTGGGCAGCGAAAGTGCGCCGGTCGACGACACGACACTCTCTTCGTCGATCTCGACGCCCGGAAGCTTCGCCACCGCCGAGCCCGTCGCAATGACGATCGACTTTGCATCGACGTCCTGCGTCTCGCCGTTCATGAATGTCACTTCCACGATCCCCGGCGCCTTGATCCGGCCCGTACCGTGGAAATGATCGACCTTGTTCTTGCGCAGTAGGAACGCGACGCCGTCCGTATTGCCCTTCACCGCCTCGTCCTTGAAGGTGAGCATCTTCGCAAGGTCGAGCTTAGGCTCCACCCCAATGCCCATCTTGCCGAATGAATGCCCGGCTTCGTCGTAAAGCTCGGACGCGTGTAGCAGCGCCTTCGAAGGTATGCAGCCGACGTTGAGGCACGTGCCACCGAACGTCGTGCGCTTCTCGACCATCGCCACTTTCATGCCGAGCTGGCTGGCGCGGATCGCGCACACATAGCCGCCCGGCCCGGCACCGATGACAATCAGATCGTAGGCGGCCACGGTCGTTCTCCGTTCAAGGTCCGAGGGGAAGGGGCGCGCTGAACGCCCAGACGTATCCGAAGGGGTCGCGCACGCGCCCGTAGCGCATCACCCAGAAAGTATCGGCCGCCGGCGCCGTGACGACAGCACCCGCGCCTGCCGCACGCGCGATGGCACCATCGACTTCCAGCGGCGAGGCGAGGTTGATCTGCACCGTCATGTTGCCTTTGACCCCTGACGGCTGCGGGCCGACATCGGTGATGTAGTCGGGGAAATAGTCTGAGAGCATGAAATGTCCGCCGAACGCAGCGAGCGAGGCGTGCTGAACGCGTGTGCCGTCCTCGGTAAGTTCCTTGTACGTGACCTTTGCCCCAAACGCCTTTTCGTAGAACGCGATAGCCGCCAAGGCGTGCTCAACCGTCAAATAGACCTCGATCGCAGAAATGTCCGCCTCCGCCATGCTGCATGCTCCCTAGAGTGCTTCCGGAAAAACGGGAACCGGTTTTCCGGCGAGAAGCACGAACCAGAAGGCCCTAGCCAAGCCAGGGCTCAGAGCTCCAGAAGAAACCGCTGCGGATCTTCGAGGCATTCTTTGACGCGAACAAGGAAAGCCACCGCCTCCTTGCCGTCGACGATGCGATGGTCGTAGCTGAGGGCGAGATACATCATTGGCCGCGCAACGATTTGTCCGTCGCGCACCACCGGACGCTCCTCGATACGGTGCATGCCGAGAATGCCGGACTGCGGCGCATTGAGGATCGGCGTCGACATCAGCGAGCCATAGACGCCGCCGTTGGTGATCGTGAACGTGCCGCCCTGCATCTCGTCGATACCGAGCTTGCCGTCGCGCGCGCGCTTGCCGTAGTCGGAGATCTGGCCCTCGATCTCGGCGAGGCTCATGCGATCTGCTTCACGCACCACCGGCACCACGAGCCCGCGCTCCGTGCCGACCGCCACGCCGATGTGGTAGTAGTTCTTGTAGATGATCTCGTCGCCGTCGATCTCGGCGTTGACCGCGGGAATCTCCTTCAGCGCCTGCAGACACGCCTTCACGAAGAAGCCCATGAAGCCGAGCTTCACGCCGTGGCGCTTTTCGAAGAGATCCTTGTATTCGCTGCGCAGCTTCATCACCGCACTCATGTCGACGTCATTGAACGTCGTCAGCATCGCGGCTGTGTTCTGCGCATCCTTGAGACGCTGCGCGATGGTCTGGCGCAGGCGCGTCATTCGCACGCGTTCCTCGCGCGCCGCATCGTTCGGCGCCGACGGCACGCGCAGCTGCTGCATCGGGACCGGAAGAGGCGCCAATCCGCGCGTCGGCGAAGACGCTGCGGCCGGAGCGCTCGCGGGCGCGGACGCTTTGGCCGGCTCCGGCGCCTTGGCTTTGGTCTCCGGGACATCCTCCTTCAGCACCTGACCACGCTTGCCCGAGCCGGCGACGTCAGCTGCATCGACGCCGGCCTCAGCAAGCTTCTTGCGAGCAGCCGGGCTTGGCGGCATGTCGGTTTCAGCCTTGGCCGGCGCGGCGGGCTTTGCGGACGCAGCGGCAGCTTCGGCTTTCGGCTGCGATGCGGGCTTCTCCGATTTCGCGGGCGCTGCTGCGGCGGCACCATTTGCGATCGCGCCCAGCAGGGCACCGACAGCAACGGTTTGACCTTCCGTCACCTTGATGTCCTCGAGCACACCGGACACGGGCGCAGGAACCTCCACCGTCACTTTGTCGGTTTCGAGTTCGACCAGCGGCTCATCGACTTTGACGGCATCGCCCGACTTCTTGAACCACTTGCCGACGATCGCCTCGGTGACGCTCTCGCCGAGTGTCGGTACACGAATTTCGGTTGCCATCTCTCGTCTCGCTCCCCGTCAAATCTTGTTTAGGCGGCAAGGCTCAGCCGCTCGCCTGCCCCGTCAGTGCCGCCTCGACAAGGGTCTTCTGCTCGTTGAGGTGTCGCGACAATTGTCCCGTCGCCGTCGATGCCGATGCCGGCCGCCCCGCGTAGAACGGCCGCTTGTGTGCAGCATTCACGCGCTCCAGAACCCACGTCAGGTTCGGCTCGATGAAGCTCCAGGCACCCATGTTCTTGGGCTCTTCCTGGCACCACACCATCTCCGCCTGCGGGAAACGCGCGAGTTCGTGCATCAATGCGCGTGCCGGGAATGGATAGAGCTGCTCGACGCGTAATATGTAGACGTCGTCGATGCCGGCCGCCTCGCGTGCATCGTAAAGGTCGTAATAGACCTTGCCGGAGCACAGGACCACGCGCTTGATCTTCTCGTCCGAGACGAGCTTGATCTTCTCGCTCGGCTTGTGCTCGGCATCGTCCCACAGAAGGCGATGGAACGTCGTCCCAAGCGCCATATCGCTGAGCGGCGAGATCACGCGCTTGTGGCGCAGCAGCGACTTCGGCGTCATCAGGATCAGCGGCTTGCGGAACTTGCGCTTCAGCTGCCGCCGCAGGATGTGGAAATAGTTCGCGGGCGTCGTGACGTTCGCCACCTGCCAATTGTCTTCGGCGCACAATTGCAGGTAACGCTCCAGCCGCGCCGACGAGTGCTCAGGCCCCTGGCCTTCATAGCCGTGCGGCAGCAGGCACACGAGGCCGGACATGCGCAGCCATTTGCGCTCGCCCGATGAGATGAACTGGTCGAACACCACCTGAGCGCCGTTCGCGAAGTCACCGAACTGCGCCTCCCACATCACGAGCGCATTCGGCTCCGCCAGCGAATAGCCGTACTCGAAACCGAGCACCGCTTCCTCCGACAGCATCGAGTTGATGACCTCGAACTTCGCCTGGTCGTTGGCGACATGCTTGAGCGGCGTCCAGCGGCGCTCCGTTTCCTGATCGATCAGCACCGAGTGGCGCTGCGAAAACGTTCCGCGCTCTGAATCCTGGCCCGACAGCCGAACCGGAAAACCTTCCGAGAGCAGCGCGCCGAACGCCAGGTGCTCGGCCATCGCCCAGTCGATACCCTCGCCCGTGTCGACCATCTCGCGCCGCCGTTCGAGCAGGCGCCGCACCACCTTGTGGGCGTTGAAATCTGGCGGAATCGATGTAACGCGCCGGCCGATGATCTTGAGGCGCTCGATGTCGACGCCGGTGTCGCCGCGCCGCGCATCGTCCTCGGCAAAGCCCATGCCCGCCCAGCGACCGTCGAGCCAATCGGCCTTGTTGGGGCGGAAATTGTCGGCGGTCGTGAATTCGTCTTCGAGGTGCGTCCGGAAACTCGCCTGCATGCGCTGGCTGTCCTCCGGAGGAACAACGCCCTCCTCCGCGAGCCGCTTGGAGTAGATGTCGATCACCGTCGGATGCGACTTGATCGCCTTGTACATCAACGGCTGCGTGAACATCGGCTCGTCGGCCTCGTTGTGGCCGTAGCGCCGGTAGCAGAACATGTCGATGACCACCGGCTTCTGGAACTTCTGCCGGAACTCGGTCGCGATCTTCGCAACGTGCACCACCGCTTCGGGATCATCGCCGTTCACGTGGAAGATCGGCGCTTCGATCATGCGCGCGACGTCCGAGCAGTACGGCGAGGAGCGCGACAGCCGCGGGTTGGTCGTGAACCCGATCTGGTTGTTGATGATGAAGTGGATCGAGCCGCCGGTGCGATGCCCCTTGAGGCCCGACAATCCGAAGCACTCGGCAACCACGCCCTGCCCTGCGAACGCCGCATCGCCGTGAATGAGCAGCGGCAGCACCGGCGTACGCTCGCCGGCAGCGCATCCGCGCTGATCCTGCTTGGCCCGCACCTTGCCCAGCACCACCGGATCGACGATTTCCAGATGCGAGGGATTGGCCGTCAGCGAAAGGTGAACGTTGTTGCCGTCGAACGCGCGGTCCGACGAAGCACCAAGATGATACTTCACGTCACCCGAGCCCTCGACGTCATCGGGCTTGAACGAGCCGCCCTTGAACTCATGGAAGATCGCGCGATGCGGCTTGGCCATGACGTTCGCGAGCACATTGAGCCGCCCGCGATGCGCCATGCCGATGACGATCTCTTTGACCCCGAGTTGGCCGCCGCGCTTGATGATCTGCTCCAGCGCCGGCACCATCGACTCGCCGCCGTCGATACCGAAGCGCTTCGTGCCGGTGTACTTCACCTCACAGAACTTCTCGAACGTCTCCGTCTCGATCAGCTTGTTGAGGATGGCGCGCTTGCCTTCCGGCGTGAAGCTGACGTCTTTTTCTTCGCCCTCAATGCGATCCTGGATCCAAGCCTTCTGCGCCGGGCTGGTGATGTGCATGAACTGCACGCCGATGTGCCGGCAGTACGTGCGGCGCAGGATGCGCACGATCTGCCGCATCGAAGCCGTTTCGAGACCGAGCATCCGATCGATGAAGATGGGCCGGTCGAGGTCGGCGTCAGTGAACCCGTAGGTTTCCGGCTTCAGCTCGCGATGTACCTTGCGATCTGCAAGGCCGAGCGGATCGAGGTCCGCCGCCAGATGCCCCATCACGCGATAGGCGCGGATCAGCATCAGCGCGCGGATAGAATCCTGCGTGGCGCGTTGTGAGGCCGCCGGCGTCAGCTCGAAACCGAGCTGGTGCGTGCGCGCTTGCAGATTGGTGCGCAGGTCGCGGGCCGCAGCTTCATACTCGCCGGTCAACGCCGAGACGATCTCGCCGTTTTCGAGCAGTTCCGGCGCGGGAACGCCCCACGACGGTCCGCGCTCGCCATTGCCGGAGCCGCCGCGTTCCTCCTTCAGACTCTCGAAGAAATGCCGCCACTCGTCGCTGACCGAGCCCGGGTTGCGCTCGTACTCGGCCTGCATGTCCTCGACATAAGCGGCATTCGCGCCGCTGAGAAACGAGGTACGCGAGAACGCTTCGTTCAGGGGATTGCGGGTCATTGGCCTCAACGCCTGTTGATGCAGCGAGGACGTGGCGCCGAAATCAGTTCTGGGGGGAGCGCGCAGTCCGCCGGAAATATGGTGTGCAATGCAGCATATGCCTACCCGGCAACTTTGGCAGGTTTAGAACGCGACTTCAGAACATCCAAAAGAGTAGTGCCGAGAGCCGCCGGGCTCGGCGCAATCGCGATGCCGGCCGCCCGCATGGCCTCGAACTTGTCTTCAGCCTTGCCCTTGCCCCCCGAAATGATGGCGCCGGCGTGGCCCATGCGGCGCCCCGGAGGCGCCGTCGATCCGGCGATGAAGCCGGCCATCGGTTTCGCGCGGCCCTTCTTTGCTTCGGATTTTATGAATTCTGCAGCGTCTTCCTCAGCCGACCCACCGATCTCGCCGATCATGATGATGGAATCGGTTTCGGGATCTGCGAGGAACATCTCCAGCACCTCGATGAACTCGAGGCCCTTCACCGGATCGCCACCGATGCCAACCGCCGTTGACTGGCCGAGGCCCGCATCCGACGTCTGCTTCACCGCTTCGTACGTCAGCGTGCCCGAGCGCGAAACGATGCCGACACGGCCCGCCTTGAAGATGTTGCCCGGCATGATGCCGATCTTGCATTCGTTGGGCGTAAGGATGCCCGGACAGTTGGGCCCGAGCAGGCGCGACTTGGAACCCTGCAGCGCCCGCTTCACGCGCACCATGTCGAGCACCGGAATGCCCTCGGTGATGGCCACGATGAATGGGATTTCCGCGTCGATGGCTTCGAGGATGGCATCGGCCGCAAACGGTGGTGGCACGTAGATCGACGTCGCGTCCGCACCCGTCGCCGCGACCGCCTCGGCAACCGTATCGAACAACGGCACGCCAGCCAGTTCCTCGTCGGGGTGCTTAGAGCCGCCCTTACCGGGCGTCACGCCGCCGACAATCTTGGTCCCGTAGGCCATCGCCTGCTTGGTGTGAAACGTGCCCTGGCTGCCCGTGATGCCCTGACAGATGACCTTCGTGGATTTGTCTACGAGAATTGCCATGTCGTCGCCCGCTGCGACCGAGCCCAGCGCCCTGCCGTCTGGGTTCCTCTTTGGGCCCATTTTTGCACTGCATCAAGACAGACTTTTGGGCCACTTGCCGCAATCGGCAGCACATAGGCCTGACCGCGATCATTCCCAGTCGCGCCGTGAGCCCCAGCCACCCCCGAAAACAATACGTCACGGGTGCCCGGGCGCGACGCTTGCCGCCTACCGAGCTTCTCTGGGCCTGCGTCAGCAGAAACTAACCCGCCGCCTTCACCGCCGCGGTGATCTTCTTGGCCGCGTCGTCGAGGTCGTCGGCCGGCACGATCTTGAGGCCGCTCTCGGCCATGATCTTCTTGCCGAGTTCGACGTTGGTGCCTTCGAGTCGCACCACCAGCGGCACCGTGATGCCCATCTCGCGCGCCGCCGCAACGACGCCCTCCGCGATGATGTCACAGCGCATGATGCCGCCGAAGATGTTGACCAGGATGCCCTTCACGGCCGGATCGGACAGGATGATCTTGAACGCCGCCTGCACCTTCTCTTTCGAGGCGCCGCCGCCGACGTCGAGGAAGTTTGCCGGCTCCGCGCCATAGAGCTTGATGATGTCCATCGTCGCCATGGCGAGACCGGCACCATTCACCATGCAGCCGATCGAACCGTCGAGTTTCACGTAGGAAAGATCGTACTTGGAAGCCTCGACCTCTGCCGGATCCTCTTCGCTGAGGTCGCGCATCTGCACGATATCCGGGTGCCGGTAGAGCGCGTTGGAATCGAAGCTCATCTTGGCGTCGAGGCACGAAAGCTCGCCGCTCTTCGTCGTGATCAGCGGATTGATCTCCAGCATGCTCATGTCTTTGGCGAGCACGAGGTTGTAGAGATCGCCAACCAGCTTCACGCATTGCGCGATCTGCTTGCCCTTGAGCCCCAGCGCAAACGCGATGCGCCGTCCGTGAAACGGCATGTAACCGCTCGCAGGATCGATGGTGACGGAGATGATCTTCTCCGGCGTTTCGTGCGCCACCTTCTCGATGTCGACGCCGCCTTCGGCGCTCGCCACGAACGCCACGCGCGACGTCGTCCGATCGACCAGTGCGGAAAGGTACAGCTCGCGGTCTATTTCGACGCCGTCCGTAACATAGAGCCGGTTTACGGCCTTCCCGTCCGGCCCGGTCTGCACGGTTACAAGCGTCGCGCCGAGCATCTGCTCCGCGAACGCCTGTACCTCGGCACGCGACTTGGCGAGACGCACGCCGCCTTTATCGCCCGCCGAAGCCTCCTTGAACTTACCCTTGCCGCGACCGCCCGCGTGGATCTGCGCCTTCACGACGTAGACCGGGCCGGAGAGCTGCTGCGTGGCTTCCCCGGCCTCCCTCACGGAGAACGCCGCGAACCCCTGGGGCGTCGGGATGCCGAACCGGTGCAGCAATTCCTTGGCCTGGTGCTCGTGGATGTTCATGCCGTGCTCCCTCTCTGTCTGGCGATTCCGCGGATCGGGCTCAGGCGCCGAGCTGCGGGGCGATCTTCGTGCAGGCGTCGACGAGGCCCTTCACGGACTCGACCGACTTGATGAACATGTTGCGCTCGACGGCATTGAGATCGATCTCGATCACCCGCTCCGCACCGCCGGCTCCGATGATCACCGGCACGCCGACGTAAAGGCCCTTAACACCGTACTCGCCATTGAGATAGGCGGCACAAGGTAGGATGCGCTTCTTGTCCTTGAGGTAGCTGTCGACCATTTCGAGCGCCGACGAAGCAGGTGCGTAGTAGGCCGAGCCCGTCTTGAGCAGCGCTACGATCTCGCCACCGCCCTTGCGCGTACGGTCGACGATCTCGTCCAGCCGCTCCTGGCGCATCCAGCCCATGCGGACGACGTCCGGCAGCGGAATGCCGGCCACCGTCGAGTAACGGACCAGCGGAACCATGTCGTCGCCGTGGCCGCCGAGCACGAATGCCGAGACATCCTCGACCGAAATACCAAGCTCGGTCGCAAGGAAATGCCGGAACCGCGCGCTGTCGAGCACCCCAGCCATGCCGACCACCATGTTGCGCGGCAGGCCGGAAGCCTTCTGCAGTGCCCACACCATGGCGTCGAGCGGATTGGTGATGACCACCACGAAGGCCGTCGGGGCGTACTTCTTGATGCCGGCGCCGACCTGCTCCATCACCTTGATGTTGATGCCGATCAGGTCATCGCGGCTCATGCCCGGCTTGCGCGGCACGCCAGCCGTCACGATGCAGACGTCGGCGCCCTCGATATCGGCGTACGCGTTGGTGCCCTTGAGCTGGCAATCGAACCCCTCGACCGACCCCGACTGCGCGATATCCAGCGCCTTGCCCTGCGGCAATCCCTCGGCAATGTCGAAAATGACCACATCGCCCAGCTCTTTGAGGCCGATCAGGTGCGCGAGCGTACCACCGATCATGCCGCCGCCGATCAAAGCGATCTTCGTCCGCGCCATGCGTCTCAAGCTCCCTCTTATCTATGGAAATTGATTTGTGCGGCTTTGCCCCGCGGGTCTTGCCGCCTGCCACAACTCGGTCACGACTACGTTTAGACTAGCCCCCGGAACAGGGAAAGCCCGGACGTCAGGCACTTTATGCCAACACATGAGGCGCGGATTTGGTCGCCGTCCGCTGGGCTGAAGAGGGTTTGAGGGAGCAAGGGGCCTGCCACAGCGCAGGTGTTGGGAGGGACGTTGCGAGCCAAACGACTGGCCGTTCTGGCCACTGGATTGTCGCTGCTCGCCGGTGCTGCCGGCGCAAAGGAGCCGGTGACCTTTATGGGCTTTCGCCTGCTCAATCTCGAAAGCCAGCAGGTGAAGTGGCAGGACTCCGCCATCGCACGGACCCCCGTCGTGACATACGCGCTCGCGACGGATCGCGTTGAAACGCCCGGCGCGCGCAACTGCGCCTCCATGCTTCCACCCGAACGCGCCTATGAGCCTTCCCATATCAGCACTGAGGCATTCCGCGCCGAGGTCGCCGCCGCGTTCCGCATGTGGGAAAAGGTCGCCGACATCAAGTTCCGTGAGACGCGCGACCCGACCACCGCCGGCATCGTCATCGGGGCGCAAGCCGTACCCCTCGGGCGAGCCTTCACCAATGTCGAGCTGAAGCCCGTCGCCGGTAACGCCAAGAAGACCATCGGCCGCTCGCTGATCTGCCTCAACCCGAAGCAGCCCTGGAAGATCGGCTTCGACGGCCGCCTCGGCGTCTACGACCTTCGCTACACGATGGCGCACGAAATCGGCCACGCCATCGGTCTCGACCACCCCAGCGCATCCGGCCAGCTCATGTCGTACCGTTATGATGAGAAGCACGTCGGACTGCAGCAGGGCGATATCCAAGGCGCCGTCGCTCTCTATGGAGCGCGACCTGCAACCCAGCGCTTCGCGACCACTGGCGCCGCCGACACGACCACCGCCGCGCAGCCCGAACCTGCTGGGCCGGATGGGAGCTGGCCGTTCGGGATCGGCACCAAGCGCGCAGGCCCCAATCCCCAGCCGCTGCATTTCCCCGACGCCACGGGCAGCATCTCGCCGCGACCGTAGGACCTTAGTCCGGCACCGAATCCGCCACGGATTGCCCCCGCGCGGCCCTGCCTTCGAGATATTCCGCGCTCCGCATCTCGATCAGCCGCGATGCCGTCCGCTGAAAGGCCTTTGCCCCGGCGTCATCGAGACAAAGCGCATCCGGCTCTGCCGCCGCCGACGCGATGAGGCACACCTTATTGTCGTAGAGGGTGTCGATGAGGTTGATGAACCGGCGCACCGCGTCCCTCCGCTCGCGCGCCATCACCGGGATCCGGTCGATAAGCACCGTATGATACGTGTGCGCGATCCGCAGGTAATCGACCGCTCCCAGGGGAGCCTCGCACAGATCGCTGAAATCGAACCGCGCCACGCCCATCGACGCCAGGGGCACGGTCACCTTTCGCCCCTTCACCTCCAGCACCTCGGCCTCGCCCCGATGCCGGCCGGTCAGCCTGTCCCAGTGCGCATCGAGCTCTGAGGTGGCGTGCGCATCGGCCGGCGAGAAATAGAGCGGCTGCCCTGCCAGCTTCTCCAGCCGATAGTCCTTGGCCGATTTCAGCTCCGCCACATCCATGTGCGCGCCGATGAGATCGATGAACGGCAGGAAGAGCTGCCGGTTGAGGCCGTTTGCATAAAGCTGCTCCGGCGCTGCGTTCGACGTCGCCACCACGACCACTTGTCGCGCGAACAGATGCTTGAACAACCGCCCGAGGATCATCGCATCGGCGATGTCCGTGACCTGCAGCTCATCGAAGCACAAAAGCCCGGCCTCGCCGGCGATCCCCTGCGCGACGTGGGGAATGGGATCGCCATCCACCTCGCGCCGGGCTTTCGCGATCCGCTCGTGCACATCCGCCATGAACTCATGGAAATGGCTGCGGAGCTTCGGAGTGTACGGCGCGCACGCGTAGAACAGGTCCATCAGCATGGTCTTCCCGCGACCGACCTCGCCGTGAATGTAAAGCCCGCGCGGCGCATCCCCGTTCGACCGTGAGAGCAGCGAAAGCAGTCCCGGACGCTTCGGCCGCCAATCTGATAACTGGTGGGCGAGCGCATCGAGCTTTTGCGCCACGCCAAGCTGCGCTGCGTCAGACTCGATCTCTTCGGCGGCGATCTGCGCGCGCAGGCGCTCGATTGGAAACTGTCGCATTTGCCTCAATATCCGCGCGGGCAGCAGATCTGCATCATCCTAAGGCAGTTCGCGCACCGCTCTGCCACGTTTGACACGTGGAGGCTGTGGCATCGCGCCTCTTAGCCGCGGCTTTAGAATGGAATTTCTGCCTTCGCCACCACATATTGTGCGGTGCAATAGAGGTAGCCACCGCCGCTTCGAGATCTCGAGCGGTGGTGCTTCTGGTGCTTCTGCCGAGGCCGGCGGACGTGCCGGCTGAAATGCGGAGGGACCAATGAACGATCAGCGTGCGCTGCGCGGCGACATCCGAAAGCTGTGGCCTTCGGAATGGACGAAGTTCCGCGATCACCTGCTGCGTCTCGACAAGATGAGCCGGCGTATGCGCTTCGCGCACGGCGTATCGGACAGCTTCATCGAGGACTACGCGGCCCGCATGGCCGAGATGGGCGGCATCGTCTACGGCTACGTCGAAGACGGCGAACTGCGCGCCGCTGCCGAGCTCAAGAAGCTTGGCGACACGTGGGGGCGCGAAGCCGAGGCCGCATTTTCTGTCGAGCAGCCGCTGCAGGAGCATGGCATCGGAACCGAGCTGATGGGCCGGGTCATACGCGCCGCGCGCAACCGCGGCGTCCAGCACCTTTGCATCAGCTGCCTCGCTGAAAACAGCAAGATGCGGGCGATTGCAGCGCACTTCGGCGCGGAGCTGCGCTTCGACTACGGCGAAATCGTCGGCGAGATAGTCCCCGAAGGACCGAACTACTTTTCGCTCCTTGCGGAGGCTGTCGAGGATCGCTTCGGCTACATGATGGCGGTGCTCGATCTGCAGTCGCGCGTGCTCAAAGCAGCGTGATGCGAGTCTCGCGCGCATCATCCAGCGTCGAGATTTGATGCTCGCGCATGCGCCAGACGAGTCACCGAATGCGCATGCAGAGTCTTCAAACGAACGCGCAGACCATTGAAAGTCGACGAAAATGATGATTTCTCGCAACACACGTGAATGAATGCGCGTGTTGTTAGCTTTCAATTTGCAATTTCGTGTCAACAAAATGTTGGAACTTGCACATGATTTTTTTGGTTCGAATCTGATTCGGGCTGAGAGAGATAGAAACGAAGCACAGAAAGAGAGAACTCCAATGGTCAAGAAAGCTGTGAAGCGCAAAGTGAAGAAGGCCCCGGCTCGCACTGCCGCCAAGAAGCCGGCTGCTCGCAAGACGACCCGCAAGGCCGCCACGAAGACCGTCCGTAAGGCCGCTGCCTCGAAGACCGTCCGCAAGACGGCTCGCAAGCCTGCCAAGAAGGCCCGTAAGGCTGCCTAAAGCAGTCGGGTAACGCGCCAGTCCCCTCGTATCGCGCGATTACGGAAGTCGAGGTGCGCTGAAAAGCGCCCAGCCTTCCCGCCCTTCAAGACCGGTGGTCGCAATGCGCGCCGCCGGTCTTTTCTTTTGGGCCGAACCTTGCGTGAAACTTGCGGTGAAACGCGCCAAAACCCGCCCCAAATGAAATTCGGGGCTTTTCTCGGCCCATCGGCCGCCTTTTGACGGTCCCGGAACATCCCCCGGTTAGCGGGTTAGACGCCCCCCAGCCGCGGCCTAACCTCGACCCGCAACGTCCCTCACCCGCCGCCAAAGCGGCAAGGCGCCAAAGGCGCCTGGCGCAGGCGCCGGCCATCAGCTCGCGCACCGCTCGCCGCAGGCAAAGCCTCTATCCCCTGATGTCACTCAGCGAGATGATTCACCGCCTCGATGTTGTGCCCATCGGGGTCGAGCACGAAGGCGCCGTAGTAGTTCTCATGGTAGTGCGGACGCAGCCCCGGCGGCCCGTTGTCCTTGCCGCCCGCCGCCATCGCTGCCTCGTAGAAGGCGCGCACATCCGCCCGTGAACTCGCCGCGAAGGCCACATGCAGCCGCCCTACGAGCGGCTTCCCCGTGCCGATCCAGAACTGCGGCCGCCCGATGCCATAGCCGGCATAACCGTCCGCGCCGTCGTCCGAGAGGTTGACCTCCATCACGATGCGGATGCCGAGCGGCGCCAGAGCCTGGGTGTAGAACGCCTTCGAGCGCGCAAAATCGGTGACGGGAAATCCGATATGGTCGAGCATCGTCTCTCTCCGCGATGTCGTGGCGGCAGCGCTTTTAAACGCGCCGCTCGACCATCAGCTTCTTCAGCTCGGCAATCGCCTTGGCGGGATTGAGCCCCTTCGGGCACGCCTTGGTGCAGTTGAGGATGGTATGGCAGCGATAGAGCCGGAACGGATCTTCTAGGTTGTCGAGCCGTTCGCCCGTCGCCTCGTCGCGAGAATCCTGCACCCACCGGAACGCCTGCAGCAGCGCTGCGGGCCCGAGGTAGCGGTCGGAGTTCCACCAGTAGCTTGGGCACGACGTCGAGCAACACGCGCACAGGATACACTCGTAAAGCCCGTCGAGCTTCTGGCGATCCTCGTGCGACTGGCGCCACTCCTTCGGCGGGGCCGGCGTATCGGTCTTGAGCCAGGGCTCGATCAGTCGATGCTGCGCGTAGAAGTTGCTGAGGTCGGGAACCAGGTCCTTCACGACCTCCATGTGCGGCAGCGGATAGATGGTCACCGGCCCTTTGATGTCCTCATAACCCCGCAGGCAGGCCAGCGTGTTCGTCCCGTCGATGTTCATCGAGCACGAGCCGCAGATGCCCTCGCGGCACGAGCGGCGGAACGTCAGCGTGGAATCGATCTCGTTCTTGATCTTGATGAGCGCGTCGAGAACCATCGGCCCGCAGCGCTCGGTATCGATCCAGTAGCTGTCGAGGCGCGGGTTCTCCTCGCCATCCGGATCCCAGCGATAGACGCGAAATTCCTTCCACTGGCCTTTGGCCTGCGGCTGGTTCCAGGTCTTTCCGCGCTGGACCTTCGAATTGCGGGGGAGCGTGAACTCGACCATTGAAGGTGGGCCTTCCTCTGCCAGCAAATGTGCGAGAAGTTCACATGGGACCTAGCCGGCGCCGCTGTCAACGCTTGCTAAAGTCGCGTCCGGACGAACAATCCTTATCGCGGCAGTTGGCTATTCGGGGCGATGCTTTTTCAATTCGCGGACGAGCTCCGTCAGGCGGATGGAGACCTCGGCACCCGTGTCGACGGATACCTTCAGCGTCGCCCGCGTCTGGATCAGCTTGTTCAGCCGCTCCTGCTGCTCGCCGAAGCCGAAGAACAGCTCCTCAGGCGCCGCTATCTCGCCGTCCTCGACCGCCGACATCACGTCGAACGCGTTCTGCGAGGCGAGCACCAGCATCGAGGCGACGTCGTTGATGAGCTGGTGAAACAGCCGCGCCGCATCCGTCCCGACCCGCGGCCCGTGCACCCCGAACTTCAGCGGCGACGACGCTGGCGCCCCCTCTCCGGCAAACAGCTTCGGGTTCCGCTGGAACCGACGGAAGATTTCCTGCAGACCGAGGCAGCAGGTCTCGAGGTCGCGCAGCGCCGTGCCTGCCTTGCGCTTGGAGCGGGCGCGGTCAGGTGTGCGTTCCTGAGCCGCCCAGTTGATCGTCGCGATGGAGGCGATCGCCCCGAGCGCCGCCAGCGCGGGCAGCACCGCCGTGAATGGGTCGGGCGCGAGGCGCGTTTCTCCCTCGGGGTTCGACGGTTTATGGATTTCAGGCTTTTTATCCGCCATCGTGTCTGCTGCGCTCATCGGTTTTGGAAGCGGCTCCGCATCTGAAGAGTTGCCCTTCTACCCGCATTGCGGCGGCCGCGCGACGTGCAGAACGCCCTTGCTCTAGCACGACGGCAGAGAAAAAAGCTGGCCTATGGCTTCGAGATCCATGCCTTTCCCGCCCACCCCCGCCCTGACGACCGACTGCGTGGTCTTCGACGCGGAAGGTCGTGTCCTCCTGATCCGCCGCAAGAACCAGCCGTTCCAAGGCGGCTATGCCCTGCCCGGCGGCTTCGTCGACATCGGCGAGACCACGTCCGATGCCTGCCACCGCGAGTTAAGCGAGGAAACAGGGCTCAAGGTGGGCGATCTGCGCCTCATCGGCGTCTATTCCGACCCTCACCGCGATCCGCGCGGCCATACCTGCTCGGTGGCCTACCTGGCGCGGGTTGTGACGGCGGAGCCGCTAGCCGGCGACGATGCGGCAGCAGCGGAATGGGTGAAGGACTGGCGTTCGCAGAAACTCGCCTTCGACCACGCACAAATCCTGGCCGATGCCGAGCGGCTGCTCAAAACCCTTTAGCGCTTGCTGCCTCTCGCAAGCGGAGCGGCCAGCCGGGCCTTCGCCTGCCGCCTATCGTGCGCCACCGCCGAAGTATTCCGGCACCCCGGCATCGAGGCAGGTCATCTGCACCCGGATGTCCGTGTAAAGGAACCGGCACAGCTCCTTTTTATGGTTGGGATTGTTGCGGATCGCCGCGAACGTCGTCTTGAAGCCTCGCGCATTGGCGATTTCTGCCAACAACTTGTCCTGGCAGTAGGGGGTGGCCATCCAGTTGCCCTGGATGAGCTGGTTGCCGTCGTTGCACTTGATCGCAGCAAAAGCCGGACCGGCGACGGCGAGGAGTCCCAGCGTCGCGGCGGCAAGACAGCCGGCCTTAGCAATGATCATCAGAACTCCCCCTCCTGCATCCCGGCACGGCAGGCTAAGCCTGCTGCACTGATTCGGAATGTAGAAGCAAACCGGGCGAAGCCCAAGCCCGGCCTGATCGTGCTCCGGCGCTTACTGCGTCGCGGTGAAATCGCGGGCCGACAGCATCTGCACGCTCGGCTTGGAAGCCGCAATGCTCAGCGAGCGCACCGGCTGGCCTTCGCTGAAGTCGAGGGCCTCCAGCTCGACGGCCCTCAGACCGGGATCGTTGTAGGTCTTCCAGTAGTAGACCTTGTTCGCGTGGTCCCGGAAGGTGGTCCACTGCGTGTAATCGCCCGACGGCTTGCCGCCCTGCGAATAGTCGCGAACCAGCCCCTTGGGGATGTCGACCCGGTTGATGAGGTGCTCCGCAACGATCAGCGCTTCCGCGGCATCCTTGGGCTTGTCGGCGAGGAAAGCAGTCGCAGCGGCCATCACGAACCGCGACGGCGGTGTCGGATCGCCCGGCAGCCCATGCAGCCCCGAGCCCTGCCCCATGCCCGTGTACGTCACGTTGCCGAGCTTGATCGGCGCGGCATTGTCCGGCGTGAGATTGACGTAGTTGCGCAGGTTCTGCAGGTGCCAATCGTACGTCGGGGAGTTGGTCAGCACGCCCACCGTGTTGTCATAGACGTGCATACCTTCGTCCACGAACTCGATGACGATGCTTTTGCCGCTGGCGTCGTGCACCGCGTAGTGAAGCGGCGCATAGGACCCAAGCTGCGGGATCGTTTCGCCCCAGACAATGACGTCCGAAAGCCCGCTGCGAACCTCGTCCACGCTCGCGAAGTTGCCGAGCACCCAGTTGCCGAACCGCGCGTTCGAAAGCGCCCGCGCCTCTTCACCCTTGGCCACCGCGAGATACTTCGTTTCACCCGGAAGATAGAGCGCGCCGAACCCCAGTCCTTTCTCATTGAGACCGTCCGTGGCCGCTGGATAGTTCCAGGCGTTCATGGCCACGAACCCGTATTTCGATGTCCACTTGAGCCCGTCACCAGACGGCGCCGGAGACGTGAAGGCCGTACCGCGCGGGACGATCACCGCCTCGCTGTGCAGGTCCGCCGCGAACTCCATCGTCCGTACCGTCATCGCCGAACCGTCGCCGGCGATGATCCGCACGTCGGTGCAAGCGAGTGTCGGCGTAGCAGCCATCAGGCTGGCGCAAAGGAGGGTGACGGCACGGCGCATCATTCGTCTCCTCGAAACAAAAAGAGCGCCGAAACCGGCGCTCTTCGTCTGATCGGTTCACTCACCGTCCGGGAAGTACTCGAGGGCGGTGCGGCAGCTGGCGGCCCATTCCTCTTTGGTCATCTGCGTCTGCGGACCCCAGTCCTTCATGCAGCTCGCCAAGTCCTTCTTCGTGACCTTCAGGTTCCGCTTGGAATCTTGGATCACGACGTCAGCTTCATCGTCGCTGCGCTTCTCAAGCGACTCGTCCGTTGGCGCCGGGCCCTGAGTTGCGCCCGCACGCTGGTCGATCGTCGCGTCGGGGATGACACCGTCGTCGGCGACATTCGGCACCGAAGGCTTCCCGTCGTTCGGCGTGACG
This sequence comes from Hyphomicrobium sp., assembly GCA_030148725.1. Lineage (GTDB taxonomy): Bacteria > Pseudomonadota > Alphaproteobacteria > Rhizobiales > Hyphomicrobiaceae > Hyphomicrobium_A. Next base: position 10,341 of record JASBSU010000057.1, on the reverse strand, counting down.
CTCTCCTCCTGCGCGATGCCGCTGCGCTCGGAGGGCGTCAGCGGATCGTCGTAGTACGAATCCTTGGGAACTTCGGACGCCGACTCGGCGATAACGGCCCCGTGAAGGGCAGTGAGTGCGAGGACGGCAGCAGCAACGGCCGGCAGCGACAGTTTCACGGCAGACATGACATTGACCCCTACGTCAAAATTCTTAAGTCCGGAGCGATGCCGGACACGCTTGGGATCATACGCAGGCAAGCTGAGGTTTCAGGAAAAGGTGCCCGCCGCATTTGCGCAAAACTTTACGCATCGGGCTCGCAAGGCGCGGGCCGTAATCCGGCCAAGTTATCGCGCCGATAAGATAAGCTTATGAACCGATCACGCGATTGCGATTTCTGTTTATCGAGCGGAGTCGCTATATTCACGTTATCGGAACAGGCGGACAGGCGGTTCGCCCTCGTTCAAACAGGAGGACATCATGAAGGTTTGGAGCAAGCCGGCCGTTCGCGAGCAGGAAGTTGGCCTCGAGGTCACGTCCTACATGCCGGCCGAGATCGACATCATCTAACGCGATCTGCGCTAGCTGAATTGAAAGCGGCGACCGAGATGCTCGGTCGCCGCTTTTCTTTTGTCCCGCTACCTTAAGGCTTGCAGGCCGTGCCGACGGCGATGCACTGGATCCCGCCCTTGACGTCATGACAGTCGACGTCCGTGTCAGTGGCGTTCTTCCACACGGCCCATTCCTTGCCGTGCTTCTTGCGCGTATCGAGTTCCCAGCCGATCGTGGCCTGCTCGAGCGCCTCGTCCTTCTTCTTCTTTGCCGCGCCGTAGGAGCTCAGCGAGTCGGACTTGCAGTCCTTCTTCGCCACGACGTCCTTGGCCGCTTCCTTCGCGCCGCCGATGGCACGGTTGAGCATGTCGAGGCACGGCTTCGCCGTACGCACGCAAGTCCACTGGCCACCCTTCTCGGTGCAGTCGACCTTCGCATCCTTGGCATAGCGCCAGGAGTTATAGCCGCCGCCGTACTTCTCCTTCACGGCAGAACGCCATGCGAGCAGCGAATTCGGATAGGCGCCGAGGTCGCGTAGTGTCGCCGGCTTGCCTTCGGCCTTCACGGTGTCTTTGCAATCATCAGCAGCCACTGCGGGCGCAGCAGCCAGAACTGAAAAAGCGGCCGCCACGAAGGCCAGCCGCATGCCCAATCTCGTATCCATCTTGTTTTTCCTGATAGGTCAGCGTACGCGCCTCAGCTTGCCGCTGAAGGCTGCGGATACTTGCACGGAATCTAGCGCGATTTTAGGCCGCCAAACGTGCGACCCGCGCTTGTCCCGCCCTGAGTTGCTGGAGCGCTACAGCCGTACGCGGCTAAGGCCAAGATAAGTCTCGACAAACTTTCGCAGCCACGCGCTTGGCATTTTGCCCCGCACAAAATGCGCCATGTGCGCGAGCCGATGTACGGGATTGCGGAACGACGGACGCGCTGCCTCGATCACGTTGGCGATCTTCTCGGCCACCTCCTGCGGATCGCGCCCTTTCTGCGCAACGTGCAAGTCCCCCTGGCGGAAAACGAACTCGCTCCACCGCCGATAGACACTGCCAGACGGCGCAAAGCGCGGAGAAGCCTGCCAGATATCGGTAACGTAGGGTCCCGGCTCGACCAGCAGCACCTTGATCCCAAACTGCTCGACGTCATAGGCGAGCGATTCCGCCCACCCTTCGACAGCCCACTTCGACGCGCAGTAGATCGAGTTGCCGGGCATCCCGGCAAACGCCGCCTCGCTGGAAACGACGACGATCCGCCCCGCGCGCTGCTTGCGGAACGTCGGCAGTAGCGCCTTCGTCAGCGCCATCACGCCGAAGAAATTGGTCTCCATGACACGCCGCAGCTCGGCGTCGGGAATATCCTCGAACGCGCCGCCCGCCGCGACCCCGGCATTGTGGACCACAGCGTCGAGAAACCCGCCGCAGATCGTCAGCGTCTCCTCGACGCCCCTGGCAATCGAAGCCGCATCGGTCACGTCGAGCTGGACGACGTCGACGTTCTGCGCCGCGCCCGAGCTTGCCAGCGCCGCATCCAGCGGACCTCTGCGGTCGAGGTTCCGCATGCTGGCAACAACGCGCCATCCCCGTTTTGCGAGCTCGACGACTGTAAGCAGCCCGAAGCCCGACGATGATCCCGTGACAAGAACCGTGCGCATGAAAACCCTTGTTCCTCGCCAGCTTCTCTGCCGGCAATCCCGGCGGCTGGCCGTGTCCTCCGTAATATGGGTCTGTATATCCGCTATGCGAGCCGCAGGGGAACCCTGCCGCCGCCCCACGACGGGCTGTCACCGCCGTTCAATCCGGTGAAATATTGCCATCGGGCCCCGACATAGGCGGCAAGGCGCCAAGGGCGCCCGACGAGCCTGACAATGCGCGCACGCGACATCCCCGGAAACAAGCTTGGCTCCGCGCGTCGCGATTAGTACACCCGCGCCTTCGGCTCGATGTACTTGACCTCGTTGGTCATCGTGAACGTGTGCACCGGACGATAGTCGAGCTTCACGCTCTTGGCCCCGTAGTCGGCCCACGCCAGCGTGTGCTTCATCCAGTTGGCATCGTCGCGCTTGGGGAAATCCTCGCGCGCGTGCGCGCCGCGGCTCTCCTGCCGATTGAGCGCTCCGGTGACCGTCACCGCCGCCTGCGCGATGAGGTTGTCGTATTCCAGCGTCTCGACGAGGTCGGAATTCCAGATCAGCGAGCGGTCCGTCGTGCGGATGTCGTCCGACGCCTTCCAGATATCGCCGATCTGCTTCATGCCCTCGGCCATCACCGGACCGTCGCGGAACACCGCGCAGTGCGCCTGCATCGACTTCTGCATCCGGAGCCGCAGGTCGGCCGTCGGCGTGCTGCCCTTCGCATACCGGAAGCGGTCGAGACGCGACAGCGCGCGATCGGTGATCTCCGGCGCCAAGTCGGGATGCGATGATCCGGCCTCGACGGTTTCCGCGCAACGCAATCCCGCCGCGCGCCCGAACACCACGAGATCAATGAGCGAGTTCGAGCCGAGCCGGTTGGCGCCGTGCACCGACACGCAGGCCGCCTCGCCGATGGCCATCAGACCCGGCACCACGGTATCTGGATTGCCGTCCTTCAGCGTCAGCACTTCGCCGTGGAAGTTCGTTGGGATCCCACCCATGTTGTAATGCACTGTCGGCAGCACCGGGATCGGCTCGCGCCTGAGGTCGACGCCGGCGAACACCTTCGCGCTCTCCGTGATGCCCGGCAGACGCTCCGCCAGGATTTTCGGATCGAGGTGGTCGAGATGCAGGTAGATGTGGTCCCCATCCGGACCAACGCCGCGCCCTTCGCGGATCTCCACCGTCATCGAACGCGAGACGACATCGCGCGAAGCAAGATCCTTCGCGTGCGGCGCATAGCGTTCCATGAAGCGCTCGCCCTGGCTGTTCGTCAGGTATCCGCCTTCGCCACGCGCGCCTTCGGTGATCAGCACGCCCGCACCGTAAATGCCCGTCGGATGGAACTGCACGAACTCCATGTCCTGCAGCGGCAGACCGGCACGCAGCACCATCGCGTTGCCGTCGCCTGTGCAGGTGTGTGCCGAGGTGCAGGAGAAATAAGCGCGCCCGTATCCGCCGGTCGCGAGAATGGTCCGCTTGGCGCGAAACTGATGGATCGAGCCATCCTCGAGATTGAGCGCCACGATACCGCGGCAGACACCGTCCTGGTCCATCAGCAGGTCGAGCGCGAAATACTCGATGAAGAATTCCGCCGAATAGCGCAGCGACTGGCCGTAGAGCGTATGCAGCATGGCGTGACCGGTACGGTCGGCGGCCGCGCACGTACGCTGCGCCGGCGGACCTTCGCCGAATTGCGTCGTCATTCCGCCGAACGGCCGCTGATAAATCTTGCCGTCCTGCGTGCGGCTGAACGGAACGCCGTAGTGCTCCATCTCGTAGACGGCTGCCGGCGCATTGCGGCACAGGTATTCGATGGCGTCCTGGTCGCCCAGCCAGTCGGCACCCTTGACGGTGTCGTACATGTGCCAGCGCCAGTCGTCGGGACCCATGTTGCCGAGCGCCGCTGCAACGCCGCCCTGCGCAGCGACGGTATGCGAGCGCGTTGGAAACACCTTCGTCACGCAGGCCGTCTTGAGCCCGGCTTCCGCGGCACCGAGCGTTGCGCGCAATCCCGCGCCACCCGCGCCGACGACGACCACGTCATAGGTGTGATCGTGAATGGGGTAGGCGCGGCCAACTGCGGCAGGAGCAGCGACCGGCTTCTTGGCGCCGTTGGCTTTCGCCGCGCCGTTCTTCTTGTCGGCCATGTCGCCTAGCTCCCGAAGCTCAGTTTCAGCACCGCGAAGATCGACACCACGGCGATCGCTCCGGCGAAGAAAGTATTGCCGAGCAGCAGCAGCATCTTTGTGCCTTCGCCGTGCACGTAGTCCTCGATGATGACCTGCATGCCGATGCGCATGTGCACCGCCATCGACACGATGAGCGCGATCAGCGCGATGGCGACCAGCGGATGCGCCAGCGTCGCCTTCACCGTCGCAAGCTCTGCGCCGGCGAGCGACACGATCAGTCCCACCGCGAATGCCGAAAGGATGAGGTTGGCGGCCGCCGTGACCCGCTGCTTGACGAAATGCCCTGCGCCCTCATGGGCCGAGCCGAGACCGCGCGCGCGCTTGAGGGGTGTCGTCATCGACATCAGTGCATCCATCCCCGTTCGATAGCCACATAGAGCCACAGGCCTGCCGTCATCAGCACCGACAGCACGATGGTCGCCCACGACAGGAGATCGACGCTCCCGATATCCAGCGCCGCGCCCGTATCCCACACGAAGTGACGCAGCCCCCCGAGCGCGTGATGTATCAGCGCCCATGAGAATCCGACCAGCACGATCATGCCAGGCCAGGTGGCGAACAGCCCGTTGACGAACGCGAAATAGTGCGGGCTCGTCGCCGCTGCGAACAACCACCAGGCCATCAGCACCGCTCCGAAATAGAGTGCCGTGCCGGTGATGCGATGCACGATCGACATCACCATATTGATCTGCGGGCGGTAGATTTGCAGGTGCGGAGATAGCGGCCGCTGACGCGTCCGTGCTGGTGTCACCCCGGCCATTATGATCCTCGTCGAGAAGCTTAGAGCCGTTCTAGCGCGCTGACCGGCCCCCCGCAATTCGCCAATCGCCACAGCACGAACGTATAGCCCGCCGAAGGGAGCGGCGTGCCGAGGGCTCGGTCCCGCGAGGGGACGACAGGAACCGCCACGCTCCGACGCCTAGGGTGCCCGGACGCGAGCGCCGGTCATCAACCGACACGACCTCCAGCGCCCCAGCGGGGGTGTCCGCGGGGTTTTGGTTCGCAAAAGTCCGGATCAGCGCGGCAGCAGCACCCAGGCGTCGAGCTCCAGCAGCACGCCCTCGGCGTACTGGCCGTCTTCCTTCTTGAGCGGGAAGTCCGCGCAGTCGTTGTTCTTGACCGCTACCAGTCGGATGCGCAGCGCCCCGACGTCGGTGCGACCCGGCAGCTCCGCCTTCTCCAGAACCTCTGACCACGCATAGACCGTATCGCCCGCGAAGCAGGGCGACACGTGCCGTCCGCCGTTGATCGCCGCCAGATGGAACGCGTTGTTCAGCCCGTTGAAGCTCAGCGCCCGCGCCAGCGAGATGACGACACCGCCATAGACGATGCGCTTGCCGAACCGGCCCTTGGCTTCCGTGTGCTGGTTGAAATGCACCTTCGCGGTGTTCTGGTAGAGACGCGTCGCGATCTGGTGCTCGGCCTCTTCCAGCGTCATGCCGTCGACGTGTGCGATCTTCTCGCCCACCTCGTAATCGCCCCAGCGATACGGCGAGCCGGCCAGCGCGAAATCGTATTTGGAAATATCGAGCGCCGGCACCGCACCGCCGATGTCGGCCGGGTCCACGCGATCCGGCAGCTTGGGGACGATCGCCTCAGGCGCCGGCGCTTCCTTGTCGCGCTTGCGCACCATCACCCAGCGCACATAGTCCAGCACCACATCGCCGCTTTCGTCGCGGCCGATCGAGCGCACGTAAACCGTGCCCGTCTCGCGGTTGGAGTTCTCCTTGAGGCCGATGACCTCCGAGGTCGAGGCCAGCGTGGCGCCCGGATAGACCGGCTTGAGGAACCGGCAGTTCGCGTAGCCGAGGTTCGCGATGGCGTTGAGCGAGATTTCCGGCGTCGTCTTTCCGAACACGACGTGGAACGTCAGCAGGTCATCGAGCGGCGAGCGCGGATACCCGATGCCCTTGGCAAAGGCGTCCGACGACTGGACCGCGAACCGCGTGCCGTAAAGGCTCGTATAGAGCGCCACGTCGCCGACCGTTACCGTCCGCGGCGTCGGGTGCACGATCACCTGACCGAACTTGAAGTCCTCGAAATAATTGCCGGGGTTGGTCTTGGTTGAGGTCATCGGTGGCTCTTGTCCTATTCTCGCGCGAGGGGCCGAATAGTCTGAAAAGACACCCTCTGTCGACTGCCTTTTCGCCGCTCCAGCCGCACTTTCGGGCTCAGAACCACTCTTCCTCGGACCGCCGCATAGCCGCGATGGCATCCGCAATGGCCACCGTCCGCCGTGCCATGACGAGGTGCAGGCGCTCCACCATCTTGCCTTCGAGGGTAATGACGCCCTTCGCCCGGTTGGCCGGCTCGTCGAACGCCGCAATGATCTTGCGCGCCCAGGATACTTCCTCCTCGGTCGGCGAGAACACCTCGTTGCATGGCGCCACCTGCGAGGGATGGATCAGCGTCTTGCCGTCCATGCCGAGCGTCCGGCCATGCTCGCATTCCTGCCGGAACCCTACTTCGTCGCGGAAATCGTTGTAGACGCCATCGAGTACGTCGAGTCCGTAGGCGCGCGCCGCCACGATGGTCATCGCCAGCCACGGAACCACCGCGATACGGTCGTGCAGCGCACGGGCGCGGGATTCCTTCAGAAGATCGTTGGTACCCATGACGAGGCAGGAAAGCCGGTTCTCCGGATCCGCCCCCAGCATCGCGATCTCGCGTGAATTGAGGATCGAGCTGGGCGTCTCCATCATGGCCCACAGCCGCACCTTGGGCGCCGCATTGATGGCGCCAAGCACCTTCGCGACCGTGACGATGTCCCCCGGGTTCGACACCTTAGGCACCAGGATGGCATCCGGCTCGACGCTCGCCGCCGCGCGCAGGTCGTCCATGCCCCAAGCAGTTTCGATGGCGTTGACGCGGATGACCAGTTCGCGCCGCCCGTAGCCGCCAGCCTTGACCGCCTCGCAGATATTGTCGCGGGCACTCACCTTGCCCTCCGGCGCCACGGAATCTTCGAGGTCGAGGATCAGCGCATCGGCAGCGAGGGATTTGGCCTTCTCCAGCGCGCGTTGATTGGCGCCGGGCATATAGAGCACGCTACGTCTAGGACGGACGATCATTCTTGGTTCCCTGCCAGTGCGACGACCGACGTCGATCACGTGCCAAGCAAAGCATCGGGCGACTCGATTCAGCGCCCGCTCCGCTCAATGCCCGGAGCCGTGCTGGCGCCAAAATCTCATCGCTTGTGCGGCGCACCATAGCGCTCGTCGTGGCGAACACCAAGACGCCAGCGCACAGCTAAGCGGCGCCCCACCGAAACTGTCCGCTTGGCGCACACGCCGACCTTGATGCACAGTCACCCAATGGCCCGCATCCTCGCTATCTCCTCGCATGTCGCCTTCGGTTCGGTCGGCCTCGCCGCCATTGTTCCCGCGCTCCAATGGCTCGGGCACGATGTGATGGCCCTGCCGACGGTCATTCTGTCGAACCATCCGGGCTATCCGCGCTTTGCCGGTGAGAACGTCCCCGTCCCGCAGCTCGAAGCGATGCTCGACGCGATGGAGCAGAACGGCTGGCTGGCGGACACGGCCGGCATTCTCACCGGATACCTGCCGACCATCGACCACGTCGCCTTCGCCCGCTCGGCCGCGGAGCGCGTGCACGCCGCCAATCCAAGCGCCATCTACCTGTGCGATCCGGTGTTCGGCGACGACCCCGACGGGCTCTACCTGCCGACGCACATCGCGGTTGCACTTCGCGACCGGCTGCTTCCGCTGGCGGCGATCACGTCACCGAACACCTTCGAGCTGTCCTGGCTCAGCGGGCTCCCTGTCTCTGACCTCGACGAAGCACGCCGCGCCTCGCAGGCCCTCAACGTACCCGCCGTGCTGGCAACGTCCGTCCCCGCGCCGGACAATCGCCTCGCCAACATCCTCTTCCAGGGTGCTGACGGCCTCGCCTGCCACGTCCGCCGCCGCGCCTCCGCACCACACGGGACTGGCGATCTGCTCTCTGCGATGTACCTCGGCAATCGTCTCAACGATTTCTCTCCCTCCTACTGCCTCGGCGCGTCTGCCTCGGCGGTGGACGCGAGTGTCGCAGCCAGTATGGGCCGGAATGAATTGCCCCTCGCAGGGGCCGGTGCATTATGGGCCAACGCGAAGGTGCTCCCAGCGGCACCGGTCTGAAACCAGTGCACTGACGGTAAGCGATGACGGGAGAGCCGGCGGCTAAGCCACCGAGGAAGAGAATCAACGAGCGGCTCTCTGGAGCCCTCGAATTCATGCATCACGAGGCTTCGAGCGGGGCAATTCTGCTCGCGGCTGCGCTGCTTGCCCTGTTGATGGCGAACTCGCCGATGAGCTGGCTCTATAGTGGCCTGCTCGAGACGCCGGTCACGTTCGGCGTTGGTCCGCTGAAGCTCGACAAGCACCTGCTCCACTGGATCAACGACGGCCTGATGGCCATTTTCTTTTTCCTCGTCGGGCTGGAAATCAAGCGCGAGCTTCTCGCCGGCGAGCTGTCGACGCGCAAGCAGGCGACGCTACCCGTGATCGGCGCTGTCGGCGGCATGCTGGTGCCGGCACTGATCTACACCTGGTTCAACTGGTCCGATCCCGTCGCCGCGCACGGCTGGGCGATCCCCGCCGCCACCGACATCGCCTTCGCCGTCGGAGTCATGGCCCTCCTGGGCGACCGCATCCCCAATCCGCTGAAGGTGTTCCTGCTGGCCCTGGCGATCATCGACGACCTTGGGGCGATCATCATCATTGCCCTTTTCTATACGGCAAACCTATCGATCACGGCGCTGGCGCTCGCCGCGCTCGGCATCGTCGCCCTGGCCGCGCTGAACCGCTTCGGCGTTCTTCGCCTCTGGCCCTATGTCCTGGTCGGCCTCTTCATCTGGCTTTGCGTTCTGAAATCCGGTGTGCACGCGACGCTTGCCGGCGTGGTGACGGCACTCGCCGTCCCTATGACCATGCCGAAAGGCTCAGACCGCAGTCCGCTGGAGCGCGCGCAAAAGGCCCTGCATCCCTTCGTCACCTACGCCGTGTTGCCGCTCTTCGCTTTCGCTAATGCCGGCGTCTCGCTGGCCGGCATCACGATCGACAAGGTCGTCGACTCCATCCCCATCGGCATCGCGCTCGGTCTGTTCCTCGGTAAGCCGATCGGCATCTTTCTGTTCTCCCGCGCCGCCATTGCATTGGGCATCGCCGGCCGGCCGGAAGGCGCCACCTGGGCGCAGCTGTTCGGCATTTCCGTCCTGGGTGGCATCGGGTTCACGATGAGCCTCTTCATCGGCACCCTGGCGTTCACCGACCCGATTCTCGCCGCGGAGGTTCGCATCGGCGTCCTCGTCGGCTCGCTGCTATCCGCGACGGTGGGTTTCCAGCTGCTGCGCCGGTTGGCCGAAATCGAGGAGATGAAGCGCCAGACCCGCGAAACAGCGCGCTTCTAAAAACGAGAGCGGCCGCCCATTTAGAGCGGCCGCTTAGAACCTCAACGCTGCACCCGGCTCGGCGCGTCCAACCCGCGATCAGCTCAAGACCCGGACGCCGGAGTCGGCCCCGCCCAGGCGCCCGCTTTCGCAGCTTCTCGCGCCGCCTTGATGTGCGACGGCCGGCGCGAATGGTATTTGCCCGACAGCTCCTCCCACTCGATAGTCAGGGTGCCGCCCGTGGCGACATGCTGTCGATCCCAGTTCGACAGAAGATCGAGACAGGCGTGGTCGATGTACTCCAGGTCGCCGATGTGAACGAAGACGTTCGACCCCGGCTTCAGCGCTTCGAGCTCCGCCGCCAGTTTCGGTAGACGAATCAGCGTCGCGGCGCCCTTGAGCCTCAGATCGACGCGGTTCTCGGCCGCATTTTCGGTCTTCTCGATTTCAAGGTGCGAGAACGCATACAGCAGCTTGATGAGCGACAGTCCGAGCCCAACCAGCACGCCTTCGAGCAGGTTCGTCGCGACGATCATGATGATGGTGACGAAGTAGATGAACACCTCGCCCTTGCCGAACTTGAGCAGCGTCGGAACGACCTT
>JASBSU010000019.1 GCA_030148725.1 Hyphomicrobium sp. | reverse complement strand
GGCGGCGAAAACCAAGGACAAGGCAGCGAGTTCGGCCGCGACCACCGAGGCAGCGACAACCGAGCCGCCACCTCCCGGTGTGATACTGGGTTCATCCTCGCTCAGCGACTCGGGCACGACCACCTTCGATGCCAGCAACGTGCAGCTTCGTTCAAACGGCGCTGGCGATGCCAACAGCTTCCTGCGCAATCTGCCGAAGGTTCAGTACCAGAACCAGGGTTACTCCAACGGCGGATTGAGCTCCCAGAAAATCATCGACAGCAAGCCCGCGGAGATTTCGATCAGCGGCGGCCGTACGTATGAGAACAACTTCATCGTCAACGGCGTTTCCGTAAACAACATCCTGGGCTCCGCTGAGCGCGGCACCGCCCTCAACGACAGAGCCACCAACCCGCAGCCCAACACTCTCTATGGTGCGTCCTCGCAGTCTGTCTACGTGCCTTCAGAGTTTGTCGGCTCTGCCACTGTCATCGATAGCAATGCGTCGGCCGAATACAGCGGCTTCATGGGCGGCGTCGTCCTCTATGACCTCGCCGCGCCGCCGACCGATCGTTATCGCGCGTCGGTAAGCGTTGGACGTGAGACGAGCGATACCGCCAATTACATGCTCGTGGGACCGAACACGTTCAACCAGGCGCCTCCGACGTTCACGAAAAACAACCTCGCCGTCTCTGTGGGCGCACCGATCACCAGCGACTTCGCCTTCATCGCTCAGGCAAGCCGCAAGGAAGCCGAGGCAACGAAACCGAAATCGCCGCAACGTGGACCGGGCGTTCTGGATGACAACTCAGACAACATATTCCTGCGGTTTGCCGCCACGGCAAAAACCGAGATCGGCAAGTTCACGCTCGACACCAACCACACGAAATACTTCAACCACTGGGAACAATACCAGGGCCTCAATGTCTATCTCGACACCAACACGAACAACTCATCGACCAAGCTCGAGTACGACACCAAGCTGCCGGGATTGCGTGTCGACGCCGTCGGTCTCGGCGGCGTGAAGTTCAAAGCCACGACCTATTACAATACCCAAGAGACGCAGAACAATTCCGACGGCAACAAGCTCTTCTATTGGTCGAAGCAGAGGTTCTACGACGAGGGCGCCGCCATGTACGGCAAAACGCCCGGAGCGGAGTATTTCAATGCGACGGAGAACACCAGCTGGTGCCCGGGGGTAGATCCGAACCTCTGGCCGGACAAGCCAGCCACTTGGGAAATGGACGTGGCCTGCAATACCGGAGGGTTCGGCAACTATATGCAGAGCCAGGACGACGCCGGTTTGAAGGCAAGCCTCAGCGGCGACATACTTCTTGGAACGTTCAAGATCGGTGGCGAGGCCAAGCGCTACGAGGTGGAACGAGGACGCGCCGCGGACTTCATATCTTCGACCTCTTCCACCGTGCTCTACACCGATCCCTTCGGCCAGCGCCGTACGAGCGACAGCATCTACTCGTATTTCCTGGGCGATCCGGCGGTGAATTTCACAGAGTTCACCTGCGGCAGCTACGAATTCTGCAACAAAGAACAATTCGTCCAATCACAACAGCTGTTCCGCAAATATGCGGCCAATCTTACGCTCGATGCGTTCGACACCTACGCGCAGATCGACCAGACGTGGAAGTGGATCAACGTCCGGGCGGGCGTAGCGCATGACTATGACAGCTTCATGCAGCGCAACAACATCGCGCCGCGCTTCGCGGGCACCGTCAAACCGTTCGACGGCCTGAGCATCACCGCTGGTTATAACCGGTACTTTTCCGCAGAGTCGCTCTACTACGCGATCCGAAGCAAGATCCCAAACCAGATCAATATCCCGTGGACCTACGACCCGAACACCGGCGTTGTTTATCAGAGCGGTTCGCCGACCGGCACTCAAGGCGAATACAGAACCGACGGACTGCGCACGCCTTACCGGGACGAATACACCGTAGCTGGGGTGATCAAAGATCCGTTCCTCAACGGTACGCTTCGCCTGGGCTACATGGAGCGTTATGGCCGCGATCAGTTCGCAACTACGAATACCTGCGCCGGGATGACCAATAGCCAGGCGGTCCAGCGCGGCTGCTACACGGCCAACAACAATGCTTGGGATTTCTACCGCTCTGCGTCGGCCGAATACACCAAGCAGTGGTTCAATCTGCAGAACGCATTCAACCTCAGCGCTCTTTCGCTCAGCGGCAACTTCACCTGGCAGCGGGAGAAGAGATCGCGCAACAACTATCTCGTCAACAATGACGCCAACGGCGATGGCACGTCCGAAAGCCGCATCTGGTACAACGGCAAGTCCTATCTCGCAGAAGATTTTGGCGGACTGACCGGCAACCTCGATACGCCGGTGCGCTTCGGTGCATCCCTTGCCACCTCGTGGTTCAATGACATTCTCCAGCTGAACCTCAATGCCGGAGTGAACCTCGGCTATGCGGGTGTCTGGAACACCTTGTCGCCACGGCGTTTCCCCATCGCTCCCGGTTCGTCGACCCAGGCGCTACATGACGTCTACATCGACCGAGATTTCCGCACCACGCTGCTGTTGGATGTGAGCGGAAGGGTGAAGGTTACCGACCAGGCGTCGATCAACTTCCGCATCGATAACATCACCAACAGCACTCAGAACGCCATGGTCATGAGCGCCATCGACAACCCCTGGGTCCTCGGCCGCAGCTATTGGATTGGCTCGGCTCTGAACTTCTGAGCGAAGGGATGGGGCGGTGCCGCTTCGCGAAGTTCGTCAACCCAATGCGTATCGACAGGTCTGTCCGGAGAAGACGCTCCGGACAGCCGGCTTTTGAAATGACAGGAATTCGAGCGCAATGACGTCCAATAAGCCGGAACAACCTGCAGCAACGGTGTTCCTCGGTCGAGGCGTGAAGATCGACCCGAAGTCTCGGAAGCTCGACCGGGTATTCTTTCGGCGCCTTTGGGACATCTGCCGACCCTTCTGGACGCGGCCGGGAGCGTGGAAATCCTACCTCCTTATCGCCATCGTCGTTGGCCTGGGCGTTATCAGCACGGCCGCGGGCGGATGGCTCACCCTCCTTTACCGCGACGTCAACAACGCGCTCGTTGCAAAGGAACAGGCTAACTACTGGAACCTCTGGCTCGGCTACACCGCGCTCGGCTTTGTGATCTTCCTGGCATCGGTGTTCGCCAGCTATTTCGAGAACCTCCTCGAGATCGACTGGCGACGCTGGATGACGGGTCGCCTCATCGATGAGTATCTCGGCGCGCGCACTTACTACGAAATCACTCTTGATGCGGACATCGACAACCCGGATCAGCGCATTCAGGAGGAGATGAGACCCATCATCGACGCCGTGACGCGCGTGCCAAATAACATCTTCAATGCAGTCACGAACATCGCCGTCCAGGTCGTGATACTCGCAAGCATCGCCATGCCGATGCTCATTGCGACGCTCATCTACTGCGCGTTCAATGCGGTCTTCACGTATTTCATCAACAAGCCGACCATCAAGCAGAACTGGGACGCAACCGTTGCCGAGGCGGATCTGCGCTTCGGCCTCCTGCATGTGCGCGATCACGCCGAGACGATCGCCTTCTACCGCGGTGAGAATGGAGAACGCGAGCATCTGTCCGGGAGGCTGAAGCGAGCCGTTGCCGCCCAGTGGGCGATCGCCGTCTACGGCGTGAAGATGATGTTCGCCAATCGGCTGTTCGGACTCATCTGGCAGATGCTGCCGGTCCTCTTCGTGGCGCCGATGTATTTCCGTGGAGAGATCGAGTTTGGGTCCATCGCCGCAGCGACCACGGCGGCCATGCTCATCAACATCTCGCTTTTGACCTTCATCAACTTCATACCGATGCTGACGAAAAGCGTTCCGCACGTCGTTCGCGTAGCAGAAATCCGCGAGAAGTTCGCTAAGCTGGCGGCCTACCGTCAGACCCAGCACATCGGGCACCTGCGCCACGAAACATCCGCTGACCTCATCAGCTTTGAAAACGTCACGCTATTGACGCCGGGTGGAGAAAGAACGCTTTTCAGCGACGTCTCCCTGAAAGTTCCGAAAGGCGGCCGGATGCTCATTGCAGGGCCTACCGGCACCGGCAAGAGTTCAGCACTGCGTGCGATGGCAGGCCTCTGGAACCTTGGTCACGGGACGATCCGTACGCCACCTGAGGAGAAGACGCTCTATCTTCCACAGCGTCCCTACATGGTCCTGGGTTCTCTACGGCATCAGCTGCTGTACCCCGGAAATGCCGAGGTGCCGCCGACCGACGAACAGCTTGTTGCGGCGTTGCAGGACTGCTGCCTCGAAGAGCTCGCTCAGCGGTATCCGGATCTTTCCGCCGAGGCCGATTGGGGACGCATCCTGTCGCTCGGCGAGCAACAGCGCATTGGCTTCGCACGCGCTCTGCTGACGAATGCCGAGTACCTGTTCGTCGACGAGGCCACCAGCGCTGTCGACGTCAATACCGAGCGCCGGCTCTACACGCTTCTGCTGTCGCGAAACCTGACTCTGGTGAGCGTCGGGCATCGCCCGACCCTGTATGCGTACCACGATATGGCGCTTGAGCTCCGTCCGGACGGCACTGGGGTGGTCATGCCGATCGAGCATTACCTGGCCAGCCAGGCGGAGCGCGAGACGCAACGCCAAGAAGCAGAAGCCGTCAGTATCAATTCTCCCCGCAGCTTTAGCCAATCGGGAAAGCGCTAGATGAAAGTTAGAGAAGCATCCGACGAGACGTTCGCCATCGAAGCTCTGGCGCCGGACGAGCCGGTCCTCGTCGATTTTTTCACGACGTGGTGCGGCCCATGCAAGGCGATGGCGCCCGCATTGGAAGCGGTGGCCAGCGCTCTCGAAGGCAAGGTGAAGATCGTAAAAGTTGACGTCGGTTCTAATCCGCAGACGGCCGCGAAATACGCTGTCCGTGGTGTTCCGACGCTGATGATTTTCAGGCATGGAAAAACCGTCGCGCGCCACGTCGGCGCACTCGTCCAGAAAGATGTCCTCACGAAATGGATCAATGACTGGACTGACACTGAGGCTGCCGGTGAGGTCGAGCGACGTCAAACGACAAGCACCACGCTCGCTAACGGCCTGGATGTCGTCGTGATCCCAGATAAGCGCGCGCCGTTTATCAGTCATATGATCTGCTACAGGTTTGGCGCGGCCGACGCGCCCGCGGGACTTTCCGGGCTTCCATACATCGTCGAGCAGTTGACGACCAACTCTGTGCGCATGAGCGGCTTACCAGGAGCCGCCAACCTCACACCCCGCCAGCGCTTCGGCAATCCGCGATATTTCGAGGATGCGACCAGCTATCGTCGCCAGATCATGAAGGACGACCTTGCAGGTGTGATGGCTCTCGAGGCCGATCGCATGGTCCACCTTCGCGTATCGGAGGAGGATGTAGCGGCGGCGAGTGCGGCGGTCGATGCACGTCTGGAGGAATTCCAAACCGCGGCGCCCCCGGCCGTGCGTCTCGAAGTGGAAGTGGCCGATCAGGTCACGGCGGCACTTTTCGGCGCGCACCCTTATGGTGCTCCCGCTGTCGGCCGGACTGCCGAGCGCCAAAAGATTACCCGCGAGGACGTCATCCGGTTTCACGAACGGCACTACGCTCCCAACAACGCAGTCCTCGTCGTATCCGGGAATGTGACTCTGGAGGAAGTGAAGCAACTCGCCGAAGCGACATACGGCACGATTCCTATCAAGGCTGCCGTATCGAGACGAACCGCTCAAACCACACGACCAGGAGCGAATTCCAGCGCCATCGTCCTGAAGGACAAGGACGCAGACGGGCTGTTGTTCCGCCGCAGCTACCTCACGCCGGGCCACTATGGGCTGAAGTCGGGAGATACCGAGGCGATCGAGCTTCTCGCCTTCATCATGGGCGCTACAAAAAGTGGCCGCCTTAGCCGAAGGCTTATCGATGCGGGCATGCAGGTATCGAGTGCCACCGCGTCTTATAGCAACTCCACCACAGATTTCGGTACGGTGACGCTGCAAGTGCGGGCTGGAAGTGCGGACATTCGCCAGATTGAGGCAGGCGTCGAGGCGGTCATCGACGACCTGCGCGAGAATCCCGTCACCGAGAACGAGCTAAAGGATGCGAAGGCAGCTCTCGCAGCGAGCTTCGACGCGGCTCCGCAGGAACACTTTGCTGGTCTCTATGCCTGGGCGCTTGTCCAGGGCGGCACGCTCGCGGAGGTCGACGGATGGGCCGAGAGACTCGCGAAGGTAACAGCAGCAGATGTGCAGCGGGTGGCGCAGGACTACCTTCTCGCTGAACGCTCGGCCACCGTCTGCGTCTTGCCAGAAGCGGAGCAGGACATGCCATTCGCGGAGGCCGTCTGATGCTCGCACCGACACCAACAACACCCACGCCCGAACGCCGCGCTGTGCAGTTCCAGCTATCGAACGGGATGGACGTCGTCGTCATCCCCGATCATCGCGCGCCGGTCGTCACGCACATGGTCTGGTACCGCGTTGGCGCGGCGGACGGTCCGAGCCATCGCTCGGGTCTTGCGCACTTCCTCGAGCACCTGATGTTCAAGTCGACGGAGAAGATCGCCGACGGCGCCTTCCCCAAGATCGTCATGCGGCTCGGCGGTCAGCTCAACGCCTTCACCAGCCAGGACGTGACGGCCTACTTCGAGCGCGTCGCAAAACAGCACCTCGGCACCATGATGGAGATGGAGGCCGACCGCATGACGGGGCTGCGTCTCACCGATGCGGAGGTTGCGACGGAGCGCCAGGTGATCATCGAGGAGCGCGCCTCGCGCTATGACTCGAGCCCCGCCGGCCGCCTGCAGGAGCAGATGGCCGCCACGCTGCACCTGGCGCATCCCTACCGCCTGCCGGTGATCGGCTGGGCGCACGACATCGCCGCGCTGACCCGCGATGACGCGCTGGCGTTCTATAATCGCTACTACGCGCCCAACAACGCCATCCTCGTCGTCGCCGGTGACGTGACGGCCGACGAGGTGCAGCGACTCGCCGAAGCGACCTACGGCAGCATCCCCGCCAACCTCGACGTTGCAACACGTGCGCGCCCGCAGGAGCCCCCGCACGAAGCGGCGCGCCGCATCACCCTGAAGGATCCGCTGGCGGGACATGCCTCGCTGCAGCGTCTCTACTTCGTGCCGAGCTACGTGACCGCGGAGCCCGGCGTCGCCGAAGCGCTCGAACTCCTCATGTCGATCGTCGGCGATGGCGCGACGGGCCGCCTGGTCCGCAAGCTGGTGCTGGAAGACAAGGTCGCATCGAGCGTCGGTGGCGGCTACTGGGGCAGCGGCTTCGACTCCGGTCTCATCACTCTGCAGGCGGTGGCACCGCACGGCGACCTCGACAGCGTCGAGCACGGCATAGACCGGGTGCTGGAGGATGTACGCCGCAACGGCGTCACCGATATGGAACTTGCCCGCGCCAAGAAGGCGGCGCGGGTACGCTACATCTTCGAGAGCGACGAGCAGGACAAGCTCGCCAACCGCTACGGCCGCGCGCTGTCGGTCGGCCTCAGCATCGAGAGGGTGGAGCGCTGGCCGGACGCCATCGCCGCGGTCACCGCGGCCGACATCCAGGCCGCCGCCGAGACGTATCTCGATGCGCGCCGCTCGGTGACCGGGTGGCTGCTGCCCGAGCGCGCCAGCGCCACGCCCATCCCCATGCACGCTCCCGTCAACGCAGGCACGCCATGAACATCAAGATCATCACCAGCCCCGGCGGCATCACGGCGTGGCTGGTCGAAACGCG
Organism: Hyphomicrobium sp.; assembly: GCA_030148725.1. Classification (GTDB taxonomy): domain Bacteria; phylum Pseudomonadota; class Alphaproteobacteria; order Rhizobiales; family Hyphomicrobiaceae; genus Hyphomicrobium_A. The sequence continues at coordinate 14 of JASBSU010000019.1, read as the reverse complement.
CGCGGTGCCGATGC
>JASBSU010000018.1 GCA_030148725.1 Hyphomicrobium sp. | reverse complement strand
TTGGCGAGCGGGCAGGCAAAATCCGGCCGATCGCATCGAGGATGCGCGACATGCGTTTCCTTTGTGTTTGATTGGCGAAGCGCCGAGGCGCTCTAAAAACGTGTCATCGTCGATGCTGACAGAATTCGACGTAGCTTAGCGGCCTCGGGCCGCTCAGGGCGCAAGGCGCCCCGCGCCTAATGGCGCGGCCATCCGCTCGCTCTTGGGGTATCGTCAAACACCATCATCTCCATTCGTGTCGCACAAAAGGATCAAATCCTTCGCACCAGCGGCCGCTTCGGTCCGTCGACCATGAGGTCGGTCAGCGCCCACACCAGCGCATCGACGCGATCCGGCGACCGGCCGCGCGCCAGGCCATCGGCCCCGAAGACGCACATCTGATCCTCGAGAGCGTCGAACCTTCCGACATGCGCCACGCGTCCTTCGGCATAGAGCGCCGCCACCGGCTCCGCCCGCAGCCACTTGCCACGCGTTGCACGCACCTGCCGCACCGCGACGTTCTCGTCGATCTGCCGCAATACCGCCGTCACGAGATCACCGCCCTGGTTGACCTCGGCGACCACCCGGTCGGCAAGATAATCTGCATAAGCTGCGATGGCCGCGCGCGCCCACACTTGCGGCGAGCGCCCCTGCAGCGTGCGATCGGCGAGCACGTAGGCCCGCCCGTCCTCTCCGCGCCCGGCGATGATGATCCCGCACGCGTCCGATTCCGCCGTCGCCGTTACCGGAGGATCCACCGCGACCACGATCTCTCCCAGCTGCGGAGCGCTTGAGATGCGCTGCGCCTCGATCCAGTCGCGCCGCCACAGCGCTCCTGACGTGTCATCGACGATCTCGCCGTAAAGCTCCTGCCGTCCGAGCGCCGTGCCGGCGTATCGCCGCGAAATTTCGGTTATGAAGGCGGGCGCGAGGTTCGCCGCGTTGTCGTGGGTCGCCGACCGCGTGACCACGGTTCCCTTATCCGCGATCAGGCGCTTCAGAAACGGTGTCGCGCGCGGCGTCGTCGTCGCCACCATCTGCGGCGCCTCGCCGAGCCTCAGCGCAAATTGCAGCATGTCCCACGTTCTTTCCGGCTGCCGCCACTTGGCGACCTCATCGCACCACGCCGCGTCGAACTGCGGACCGCGCAGGCTGTCGGGATCTTCCGCCGAGAACACCTGTGCGATGGCGCCCGAAGCGAACGTGAGCTGCCCCTTCGACGGCTCGTACACCGGACGCTCCCGCACACTTCCGACGGACAGCAAGCCCGAGACGCCCTCGATCATCACACGCCGCACATCGCCCAGCGTTTCGCCGACCAGCGCGATGCGCTGCGCCGGAACTGAGGTCTCCACTGTTCGGCCCATCGCCTTCGCCGCGACCCATTCCGCGCCAGCGCGCGTCTTGCCCGCGCCGCGTCCGCCGAGGATCAGCCACACGCGCCATGCTTCGTCACTGTCCGAAGAACGAGGAGGAAGCTGGTCCTCGCGTGCCCACAGCGGCCAGTGCGACAGGATCAGTTCAAGCTCGTCGCGCTTGAACTCACGCAGATCCTCGCTCAGCTTGCCGGCGTTGCTCGATGCGCTCAAAGCGCTGGATAATCTCGCGCTGAAGTCGCTCCACTTCATCGACGTTTGCGTCGACGGCGGCCGATCGTGCGACATCAGGCTTGCTCACTTTATCTTCGGCAGGACCGTGCGTGACCTTCTCCATGCCGCCAATCATCGAAGAGATCGTCTTGGCGTCGCGCTCGAGGTCGGCCGAGCTGAGCTCGCCGCTTTCCATGTCTTTCTCCATCTGGTCGATCTTCTTGTTGATCACGCCGCACAGCCGGTGCGCGATCAGCGCCCGGCCCACATAGCTGGGCGGCGGCTTCACGCGCGGCGCACGCCGATTTTGTTGTGTGCGCAGCTTCCAGCCGTGTTTACGCGCAAGGCGCGAGATGTACTGGGCCGTTACGCCGAACTTGTCCCCGATCGCGGCAACCGTCAGCGTGCTCTCTTCGTAGTCGATCCGAATAAGCTCGAGGGTCGCCGGGTCGAATGCCACCATGCGCTGCAGTCACCGCTTTGTTTTCGAGAATGCCGCTGCAGCGCTCCCGGCCCGTCGCCGTCGCACTTTTCGCGTCATACCCAAAACATAACCCGGCAGCGCGACGCTGGGGATAACTTGGCCTGATCCGTAAATGCGCGAGCAAGAATCGAATTGCTTCGCAACCCATCGCAGGCCCGCACGATCGGCATCGATCCTCGCGGCAAAGGAGACGACCCGATGCGCATTATGATCGGACTTCTGGTGTTGGTCGCCGGCTACGTCATCGGCGCAGCCGCCGGCTATGCGCTCATCGCTGCAATGACGTCGAACACCCACGACGCGCCCATCGAAGCAGCGATGACCGGAGCGTTCGTGACCGGTCCGGCACTCGCCGTCGCCGCAGCTATCGTCTGGTTCGTCGCGACCCGAAGCCGCCCGAGCCCCTGACATCCCAGCACCCTGGAGTAGTCCGGCCCCGCAGGGCCACGTCGTCAGCGCGCCCGACTGCCCTCCACCCAGCTACCTAGGTACTCCATAGACACTTGTGACAATTTTGCCATAAGCCGAGGGCGGCCCAATCCCCAGCCAGCATGACTCCCGCCTTAACATCACCACCCCGGCGCAGGTATAAGCAGCTAGGATTCTAATCAAATCGGCGCCGGGCCCAGGTGGGTCGCGGAAAAGCCGGCCACCCGGGCGGGACTAAACGTACGTGCAGGATTGGCTCTCAAGACGCGGGCGTCGCGAACGGGTCATCGACTGGCTCGGGCTCGACTCCAAGATCGATTCCACGATCGCCGAGTCATGGGCGAAGTTTTCCGACTTCTGGGACGCCGGCACGAGCTTCTTCGCCCGCTTCCGGCTGACCGGCTGGAAACGCCTGCTCAACGAGGCGGCCTCCGAGGGTCTGACGCTCGGCATGGGCGGCTTCGTGGTCATGTTTGCCCTGGCGATCCCGGCCTTCCACGAATTCAACGAGGGCAAGTTCCTCACCGGCCAGTATGCCGTGAAGTTCCTCGATCAGAACGGCAACGAGATCGGCAAGCGCGGTATCCTGCACAACGACGCGGTCCCACTCGACGAAATCCCAGAGTCCCTGATCAAGGCGACGCTCGCCACCGAGGATCGCCGCTTCTTCGAGCACTGGGGCATCGACGTCATCGGCACCCTGCGCGCGCTCGTCACCAACCTGCAGGCCAGCGACGTCGTACAGGGCGGCTCCTCGATCACCCAGCAGGTGGCAAAGAACCTCTTCCTGTCGTCCGAGCGCTCGCTGCAACGTAAGATCAAAGAAGCGTTTCTTGCTCTCCTGCTGGAAAGCCGCTTCTCCAAGCGCGAGATCCTGAAGTTCTACTTCGACCGCGCCTACATGGGCGGCGGCGCGTTCGGCGCCGAGGCCGCTTCGCAATACTACTTCGGCAAATCGGTCCGCCAGGTGAACCTCGCGGAGTCGGCGATGCTCGCCGGCCTCTTCAAGGCCCCGACCAAATACGCCCCGCACGTCAATCTGCCGGCGTCGCGCGCGCGCACCAACGTGGTGCTCAACAACCTCGTTGAAGCCGGCTTCTATACAGCCGGCCAGGTTCACTGGGCCCGCGTTCACCCCGCCAAAATCGTCGAGAACCGCAATCCTTCGAGCCCCGACTGGTTCCTCGACTGGGCCTTCGAGGAGGTGCAGCGCATCGCCGCCGGCAAAGGCGCCTACGTGCTCACCGCTCGCACCACGATCGACCTCAACATCCAGAAGACCACCGACGAAGCCCTCGCCGCCGCACTGCGCAAATATCGCGGCAACCGCGTGACGAGCGGCGCCATCGTCGTGCTGGAAACCGATGGTGCGGTGCGCGCGATCACCGGCGGCCCTGATTACGGCGAGAGCCAGTTCAACCGCGCAACGCACGCCCGCCGCCAGCCCGGCTCGTCATTCAAGATCTACGTCTACGCGACCGCGCTCGAGAACGGCTACACACCGACGACCGTCGTGCGCGACGCGTCCCGCACCTGCGGACGCTGGCATCCCCAGAACTACGGCGGCAGCCACGGCAGCGGAGGCCGCATGCCGCTCTGGATGGCGCTCGCGAAGTCGCTCAACACCGTTGCCGCCGAGCTGTCGTTCGCCGTCGGCCGCGACAAGGTCATCGACATGACGCAGCGTCTCGGCATCTCGGGCATCCGCAAAACCTGCTCGATGGCGCTCGGTGACTACGGCATCAGCCCGCTGGAGCACGCAGGCGGCGCCGCGACCTACGCCAACGGCGGCAAGCTCGCCAAGCCGTACGCGATCCTCGACCTCGTCAGCTCCAAGGGCGACCTCGTCTACAGTCGCGACCGCGACGAGCCCGAAGCGCCGCAGGTCGTGCCACGCAAGGTCGCCGAAGGCATCAACTGGATGATGAATAAGGTCGTCACCGACGGCACCGGCACCCCGGCACAGCTGCCCTTCACCAACGTCTCCGGCAAGACCGGCACTTCGACCGGCCCGAAGGACGTTTGGTTCGTCGGCTTCACCGGCAAGTATGTCGGCGCCATCTGGCTCGGCAACGACGACAATCGCCCGATGTCATCGGGCACCACCGGCGGCCATTATGCTTCCCCGGTCTTCCAATCGGTGATGTCGGTCATCCACACCGACATGAACATTCCCACCATCCCCGGGCTGCAACCCCATCCGGTGCAGGTCGCCGAGCAGCAGCGCATCGCAGCGCTCCACCCGAACGGCACCGGCGCTCCCGATACGCAGCGCACCACATCGAGCCTGATGTCCGACAACACCCGCGACGCGCTGCGCAAAGCTGCGCAGGCGCTGCGTAAGGCTGGCGGCATCGCCGAGCCCCCGCAGCCCTCGCCGAGCAGCACGGGCAGCAATCCGAACTCACCGGCCTCCAGCACGCCCGGAAAGCGCGCCGAGGGCATCGCCCCGACCGAACAGCGCCGCGCCACGCTCGGTGCCGCCCAGCCACCGCTAGATGGAACGCCTGCCCGTGCTGTCCCATAGCGCTCTCACACCCATACACGTCGGCCTGCACCGGTTGCAGAAGCGCATCTCGATGGTCCTCGGGATCCTCGGCGATTGGGCAGCCTTTATCGGCGCCGTGCTCATCCTCGGTCTCGCATCGAGCTGGTACATGATCGACGTCGGCACGGGATTGACCACTGAGAAGCACGGCCCCTGGATCGGATGGACATCGGCCGGCCGCCTCGACGCCGATCCCTACACGCGCGCCCACTTCGCACGGCTCGGCACGCTCCAGCTCACGACCGAGATCGCAATCACCTACCTCGCCTACACCGACAGCGAGGGCAATCGCCTGCACTCCTCGTGCGAGTATGTCGTCGAGGGACGCGACACCGCGAATACGTGGTGGAGCCTCACCGTATTCAACGACCGCGGCGAACTCATCTCCAATGCAACGCAGCGGCACGCCTTCACGAGCCAGACCATCGCGCTGCGCCCGGATGGAACGTTCGCCGTCACACTCTCGCGCGAAGCCAGTCCTGGCAACTGGCTACCGACAGGGGGCGCCGGCCGTCTCGCACTCATGTACACGACCTTCGATGCGCGCTCAAATTTGCTTGGCAAGGATCAGGCGGAGCCGAAATCATTGCCGGTCATTCGACGGGTGCAGTGCCGATGAAGATTGCGAACGTTCTGAAGAAGGCCAACTGGCAGCTTATTCTTGCCGCGCCCGTCGCAGCCGGCATCCTACACATCTGCGCAACGCTTGCTGCGCCATACCTGACTGCTGCATCAGCTTATAGCCGGCTCGCACCGGCGCTTCCCGTCAACCGCATGCAGATTCTCAACGCATCGGCACCCGGCGCCGAGCCGTTGCCGTTCATGTCGCCTGATGCACGGTATGCGATGTGCCGCTTCGACACCTCCGGCGGCCCGGTATCGGTTGCATCGACGTTGCCGCCCGACCTCGGCTGGACGTTGACAGTGATGAACCCGCAAGGCGACAGCCTCTACGCCGCAGCGTCCGTGCCTACCCGTCCGACACCCATTCAGATCGCCATCGTGCCGTCGGAAGATGCTTTTCTCGGTGTCACGCCGGAAGCGCGCGGCATTGCCCGCGACGCTCAGCAGCCGACCGTCGTCGCTGCCACGCGCGGTATCGTCATTGTCCGCGGCCCCGACAAGGGCTTCTCCTATCAGCGGCACGTCGATGCCGTGCTGAAGGACGCCCGCTGCACGGCGCGAACCTTCTGATCCGCAAATACGCTGAAGACGAAGACTTACTGATCCGCCAGTTCGATCACATCGCGCTGCCCCGCGTTGCGCGCGACGGCGGAGGCATTCTCTTCGCTCCACCGCTCATAGCGAACGCCAGGGAACACGATCACTTCAGCTGAGTGATCGTCGTCACGGCTGCTCACCGAGCCGCTGCGGTACTCCGGGGTACGAAAGCTGAGTATCTGTGCCATGCGCATCCCCCCAACATGGCTGCCCTTCGATTCGCTCGCTTCGTCAAGTGCCAACGATGCGAGCCCGACGAATCATAGTGTACAAGTTGGACAATGCAGGCGTTACCAAAACCTTAACTGGCGAATACGGTTAGGCGGCCCCTGTGACGAGACTGTCATCCAGGAAGTGACGGCCGCGGCGATCTTCGACCTCGACCACCCAGAGATCTGAATCAAAGCGCGCCTCGCGCTCCAGGTAAGCGTCTGCAGCCGCACCATCGACGCCGGTCGGATCGAGGCAAGCGTTCCATCGCCGATCGCTTTCGGCCCCATCGAGGCGGGCTGGTGCCGGACCGAACAACAGACACGACCCATCGAGGCGATCGACCTTGATGAAGATCGCCCCCGCGTCGTCATCGCCGTGGCGAACGACGACCGCCGATGCACCTTCAACGGCACATCGACGAATATAAGCCTTTACCCAGAACTCGGTTCGCAGCCGCATGCGGGCACTCTAGTGCTGGCGACCGCGCTGGCAAGCGGCCCGGGCGCTCACGGTGCCGCAGCGACGCGTCCCGTGCCTGCCAGTCGTTCCAGCCGCGCAATCAGCGGACCTGAAATCCGCCCGCTCACCGCCATGGCCTGATCGGCCTCGAACGCGCGAATGGCGCGCGCCGTTTCTGGGGTCAGATTGCCGGTTGGGTTTCCTGGCTTGTAGCCGAGCTTCGCGAGCGATCGCTGGACGCTGCGGATTGCATCACGCGCTTCGCTGCTTTCGATCTTCGGGGACGCCGAAGGCTTGCCCGCAGCGCCGAGCACGATTGACTTGAGGAGATCGTCGCTGGCTTCACCCGTCAGCGGAAGTCCGTGATCGTGTTCGAAGGCCATGATCGCACCGCGCGTCATCGCGCCGACGACACCGTCCCGACTCCCTGTCTCATATCCGCGGATTTGCAGTTCGCGCTGAATGGCGCGCGTCGTCTCGAGCTTATCGCCGCTAGGGGCTGGCTGCGTGCTCGCTGCCAGCGCGGCGAGATCTAGCCCGTTGTCGCCGGCCTTGCCGCGCACGTGACCGATCGAGCCCGTGTCACCGAACTCCGCCGCTTCGATGGCAGCGATGTTCCAGGCTTCGGCATCGATGCCACGACCGGCAAACACGCCGCGTCCAGTCGATTGAAAGAGAAAAACATTGGCCCCGACCCCGCCGCTGAGCACCAAAAATGCGATCAGCGGGACCATCACTCGCTTCGGCAGCATGACCCAACCCCTACGCGCTGCTTACCATGATCGCGCACTATGAGAGGTAGAACGTAAACGAAGTCTTAACTCTCGTTGACGGAGCGTTACGGAACGCCGGGGTTCGCGCACTGCGACGCTCACGATGAATATGTAAAAATTGCCTCCAATTGATCGCAATTTTTCCGATTGCATGAGGCAGTTTGTTGAGATCGGTCTGCTATCAAGGAGGCTGATCACAGAGGACCGGGTTGGAGAGACCACCATGTCCATTTTGAAAATTGGCATCCTTGTCGCTGTCGTGGTTGCGGTCCTGCCGACAGACCGCGAGCAGCAGGCAGCACTGTATGACCGCGCAGCTTCCGCGGTTCATTGGACGGCAACGTTCTGCGACCGCAATGGCGCGACCTGCGAGCAGGCCGGCGTTGTCTGGGACGGCTTCGTACAGAAGGCGAAGTTCGGCGCCGCGATGGCTTACGAACTCGCCATGAAAGGTGCCGGCAAAGAACAGGCGACGAACTTCTCGCTGATCGAGCCGACCGTCGACCTGACGCCGCGTGGCACGCTGCGCCCCGACGATCTCGAGCCGGCCTGGCGTGGGCCTGCCCGCACCGGCATCTGAACGGATTACCCGCGCGATAGGAGCCGGCGCCCCCAACGCCGGCTCTTCGCGTTTGCATTCACGCAACCTATGTGAATAGGTGCTGCCGCCAGACGAATTGGATATCTAACGCAAGAGATTTATGCGTGCCGACGCTCGCTGACATCACGTCCGACTTCGCCGTGCTCGACGATTGGGAGGATCGCTACCGCTATCTAATCGAGCTCGGCCGCGCCCTGCCGCCGTTTCCGGAAGCCCTGCGCACGGATGCCAACAAAGTCCGCGGCTGCGCCAGTCAGGTGTGGCTTGCCACCAGCGCCCGGACGACCGACGGCACCAGCACCTTCTCGATCCTTGCCGACAGTGATGCGCATATCGTGCGCGGGCTGATCGCCATCCTGCTTGCCATCTACGATAGTCACAGCATCGATGAGGTGCTGCAGATCGACCCCGATGCGGTCTTCTCTGAGCTGGGGCTCAAGGAGCATCTGACGCCACAGCGCTCCAATGGTCTTGCGTCCATGGTGGCTCGCGTACGCGCAGACGCGGCGATGATGCGCGCTCAGAACGCCGGCGCTTAGGCGCTAGAATCCGGCGTCTCGTCCTCAGAAACCTCGAACACCGGGCGATAGCCTTCGCCGCCCCAGTGCCGCATCCCGGCAGCCGCCGACGGCGTACCGCTTCGCTCTAGCCCATAGTGCCGAGCGAGCCGCGTCAGCGCGAGTTGCAGGACGATCTTACCCGATCGTTGCGGCCAGCCTGCGGATCGCTCCGCCTCTTCGAGGCCTCGCATGTGGCAGCACACGTCGATCAGCACGCCGCATAGCTCGGGCCCGACGGCATCAAGTGCGCGACGCACGCGTTCTGCGGCAGCAACGGCGTTATCCGTCATATCGGCGTGCGACCGCTGCGAAGCGCCATAACGTCGGCCGCGCGGGGTTGTCGAAACGGCAGACCAATTCGTGGTCGTGCGCGGCGTCATCTGCCCGAACCAGAAGTCGGCTGAGAGGCGCTCGCCGGCATCGAACTGCGCCTGCGAAATCATTGGCTCGCCGTTACGATCCTTGCGGCGGCGCAGCCACGCGATCGGGCTTTCTTCGCTGCGCGCGTGCGCCCGCGAGCGCCCGGCGGGCGCTTCGTAGTGTTGCTGCTTCATTGTTTCAGCTCACCTGATGCGAATTCAACAGCGGGCGCACCGTCAGCGCCGGCACCGCCCACTCCAGAAGATCCAGAACGCGGTCGAACAGCGGATCATCGCGCCGGTCCTCGATCACCCCGCACGCGTGCGCGACGGTCGTCCGATCACGCTCGAAAAGCCGCCCCGTCTCGGTCAGCGAAAGCCCGCATCCCACATGCGCCAGGTACATTGCCACCTGCCGCGCCAGCGCGACTTTCGCCCGCCCTCGCGTCGTACGGCGCAGATCGCGTCCCGCGATCCCGAACACGTGTGCCACCGCATGCTCGATAGCCTCGCGACTGACGCATGAACGCGTCCTCCGCGACCGATCCGAACCGCAGTGGTGGGAAACATTTGGATGCAGCATCTGGCGGGAAATCCGTACAAGCCGAGCGTTCAACTGACGCAAGCATCATAGGCATCAAGCGCTACTTGCCGGTGACCAAACTAGCCCTCGGGTGAACGAGGGGGATAACTCGAAGCGCCCTCGATTAGTCCCCGCGTCTTTGCGCGATGAGAAAGTTGCGGCTTCCTTTCCAGGGACCGCCCATCATGAAATCGCGATCGCGCAATTCAGTTGAAGCACGCGCCGACTATGACCGCCGGCGCGACCTGCCCCGTCTTCTCCCGCTCTGGCCGAACGAACTTCTGACTGCTGATCTTGCAGAGCACGCCCGCCTCCTCGCACGCATGCGCCGCGCACTGCGGATCGAAAGGCAACGCGGCCGAGCCGGGCATTGGGCTTATGACCTCGCCCGTCACGCCGCGCTGCTGCGCGCCTATCGTGCGGAGACAGCCGACTATCTGCGCAGAGCAGCTACTGCTCCCGCCCATGAGAACGTCGAAGGGGATTGACGGCTACTTCTCGCGGCGAGTCCCAAGACCCATCTTCTTGGCGAGGTCGGAACGAGCGCGCGCATAGTTCGGGGCGACCATCGGATAGTCGTGCGGCAGTCCCCACTTCTCGCGATACTCCTCCGGCGAGAGGTTGTAGTGCGTGCGCAGGTGCCGCTTCAGCGATTTGAACTTCTTCCCGTCTTCGAGGCAGATAAGATAGTCAGGCATCACGGACTTTTTGACCGGCACCTTGGGCTTTTGTTCGTCGCGGTCGGCAAGCACCACCCCGCCGCTCGCACGGCTGAGAGCGGCATGTGTTTCGCTGATGAGATGCGGCAAGTCGTTTGCGCCGACGGAGTTGTTGCTCACGTAAGCAGAAACGATCTTCGCGGTGAGTTCAACAAGCTCAGGTCGTGACGAGTCGTCCAAGTCGACCTCCCCGGGTGACTAGTGCTCTGTTATTGTAGTTGGCCCTAACGCATCCAATACCTCGGACTGATTAGAAAAGACCGAGGTTAAACTTGTGCAATTTTAGTGCCCTAGACGTTATGCTAGGAAAACCGCGTTGAAAGCGCGATCAAGCACCAGCTTTAAGTAAAGTCAACTAAAGCCGAGCATTCCGCAGCCTCGACAAACAATCGCAGCGTGCGGAGCTTTCCCCCTACCGACCTGGGAGCGAAGAGAATTCTTTGCAACACCAAGCATTTTGGGATGCGCGCCACTTCAACACCCGCGGTTGTAGATGCGTATCCGGCGGGGATAATATTTCTTGCGGTCGGCGATAAGGAAAACTTTCCAGCAACACGCCATGTACTTGTCGCGCGTCACTTAACTCCCATTTCCGCCACCGCGGCAGGCCGACCTCAAAGTTGACAACCACAGGGCCTAGCCGTCTCAATCCTGAGATCTCGACTTCCCTCCCCTGGATGACGCGCAGAACGCCCCAGGGCACCTGGTAGCCCGTAGCCGCTCCCCCCAGAGCCGCAAGTTGCGTGGAGATTACGATGCACGGCCCCTCCGATCGTCATGCCTACGTGAAGCCGCCGCGCGCCGCGCGCCGCCCGAAAGTCACATCCTGGCACGGCGTCGAACTCATCGACGACTACGCCTGGCTCAAGGCCGACAACTGGCAAGACGTGATGCGCGACCCTGGCGTGCTCGATACTGAGATCCGTAGCTACCTCGAAGCCGAGAACGCCTACTGCGACGCCCAGCTCGCCGAGACCCGTCAGCTTCAGGAAGAACTTTATACCGAGATGCGCGCGCGTCTGAAGGAGGACGACAGCTCCGTCCCCTCGCCCGATGGACCGTACGCCTATTACACCGGCTACGTATCAGGCGGCCAATATCCGGTCGTCTATCGCCGCGCCCGCGACGGCGGCGGCGAGGTCGTCCTGTTGGACGGCAACCTCGAAGCCGAAGGCAAACCGTATTGGGATCTCGGAAGTTTCCAGCACAGCCCTGACCATAGCTTGCTGGCCTACGCGAGCGACGACAAGGGCTCCGAACTCTATACGATCCGGCTGCGCGATGCGGCCACCGGACAGGACCTTGCCGATTGCATTCCCGATACGCGCGGCGGCGTCGTCTGGGCGAACGACAGCAAGACGCTGTTCTATGTGCGCCTCGACGATCACCATCGCCCGCTGCAGGTCTATCGACACGTCGTCGGCACGCCCGTCGAAGACGATCAGCTCGTTTACGCCGAGAACGACATCGGTCTTTACGTCGCGATCTCCGGCACCCAGTCCGCCAAGTACGTGCTCATCGACGCGCATGACCACAGCACCAGCGAAGTGCGCCTCATCGATGCCGACGCGCCGTTCACAGCGCCAGTCCTGGTTGAGCCTCGCAAGGTCGGCCACGAGTATTCCGTGGAGCATCACGGCGGCAAGCTCATCATCACGACCAACTCCGAGAACTCTGAGGATTTCCGTATCGTCGAAGCGCCGGTCGCATCTCCTGGTATGGGGAACTGGCGCGAGATCATTCCGCACCGCCCGGGATGTCTCATCCTCGATACGGTGCTCTACCGCGATCACATGGTGCGCCTCGAGCGCGAGAACGGCCTGCCGCGCATTGTGATCCGTCGTCTCTCTGACGGCGCGGAACACACGATCGAGTTCCCCGAGGAAGCCTACTCGCTCGGCATCCAGCCAGGCTACGAGTTCGACACGACGACGCTGCGCTTCGTCTATTCGTCGATGACGACGCCGACGGAAACCTACGACTACGACATGGAGACGCGCGAGCGCACGCTGCGCAAGCGCCAGCAGGTCCCGAGCGGTCACAATCCCGCTGACTACGTCACACGCCGCCTCTACGCGCCAGCGCGTGACGGCGAGACGGTGCCCGTGTCGATCCTCTACCACAAGGACACGTCGCTCGACGGCTCAGCCCCTGTACTGCTTTACGGCTATGGCGCTTACGGCATCTCGATTCCGGCATCGTTTTCGACCACCCGCCTGTCGCTCGTCGATCGCGGGTTCATCTACGCGATCGCGCACATCCGCGGCGGCAAGGACAAGGGCTACCGCTGGTACACCGACGGCAAGCTCACCCATAAGGTCCACACGTTCACCGACTTCATCGACGCCGGCGAATACCTCGCCGCGCAGGGGCTGACGCAACGCGGCCGTATCGTTGCCAATGGCGGATCTGCTGGCGGAATGCTCATGGGCGTTGTCGCCAACATGGCGCCCGATCTCTTCCTCGGCATCATCGCCGACGTGCCCTTCGTCGACGTCCTCAACACCATGCTGGACAAGGATCTGCCGCTGACGCCGCCGGAGTGGCCCGAGTGGGGCAATCCCATCGAAAGCCGCGACGAGTTCGCGATCATCCACGGCTACAGTCCGTACGAGAACGTCGACGCCAAGCCCTACCCGCACATCTTTGCGTACGGCGGCCTGACCGATCCGCGCGTCACATACTGGGAGCCGGCCAAGTGGATCGCGCGCCTGCGTGAGCGCAACACGTCTGACAATCTCGTCCTGCTGAAGATCAATATGGATGCCGGCCACGGCGGCGCTTCGGGGCGCTATGAGCAGCTGCGCGAGATGGCGGCCGACTATGCTTTCGCGCTGAAGATTGCCGGTCTCGCCGCAACCCCAGCCCGACAAAAAGAAAAGGCGGCCTGACGGCCGCCTTTCAACATCCCGGAAATGAGAAAGGCCGCTTCCGCGGCCTTTCGTTTGAAGCCTATCTCTAGGCGGCCTTCTCTGCGAAGACCGGCGGCTTCTTATCCTCCTCAAGACCGTCTGCGGACTTCAGCGCAATGCCGATATACCGCACCCTTCCTGCTATCCGTGCCTTCTGGACTCCGAGCTCACCGAACTCCCGACCGAATGTCGGCAATGCGAGCGGCTCTTTCTGCTGATCTTCACACCATGCACAGTAGTCCTCGTACAGCGAAGTTGCAGTCAAGCTTGATCCGTCTTGAGTTTCGATCCTCTCTTTGTAGAAGCGCTCCACGTCTGTCTCGGGAGCCATCAGTCTCTGAGGAGCCGGCGATGCGACGATCTTGGCTTCGGCCGGAACCTTCGTTTCGGTTACCGACCTGTTGTCGTTCGCGCCGGAACGCGGCTTTGCTATCGCAACGGCCTTGGGAGCCGCCACCGCTGCCGCAGCGGTGCTGACCGGAACCATCATCTGAGGTGCGGTCGGCGTGTGGCGATCATAGAGGCGCCACTGACTGAACGCGATATACATACCAAAGCCCGATCCAACTTCGAGCAACAGTGCAACAAAGACCGTAAGTGCGGTCTGCACGTCCTCGACCTTGACGGACGGGATAACCAACGCAGCAAGCTTGGCGAGCACCGCAGCCTGCGGATCGCCCTCACTCGTTACAGCGTGGTTAGCGGTAGAAACGGCCAACTTGGCCTTGATGTCGGAGATGCGAGCTTCAAGCGCAACGGTTTGTTGCGCAGAGGCGAGCTCGGCCGACAGAGCGTGATACTTCTGGCAGAAGCCACGCGATTTTGGACCAGTGACCTTCGAGCACTGCTCGGTGTTGGCCCACTGCTTGTCGTCCTTCTGGGCATCGAGGTCCGACTGAACCGCCTGAGCAGGACGGTGCTGCGGGATCCAGGACAATTGCTCCTGAGCCCGAGCCAGATCGGCGCGATGATCCTTGTAGGATTCCGAAGTCGCGGTGCGCTGACCGGCTGTATCGAGCCTGTTCAGTGCAGCGTGACCGAGGGCGGAGGTCAGGGAGTATGCCGTGACCACAACCCAGACGACGGCCGAGGCTGCTGCCTGCGACCACATTCTGTTTCTTAAAGCGGCGAAGAAGAAGAAAGGCACAAGCGCCTTCATGCAATCCGCAGCCGCGCTGGCTGCGCCGTAGATCTGGCCGTCGAACTCGGTCCTTCCGAGGCTGACGCCAAACCGCCAGTTCATCGCAGCCGAAACGGCGAGTAGCACGCCGGCCGCCAGAACCCCCAACACGCCTAGAGCATGTCTCATGTTTGCCCTCATGAATTATGATCGCCGGCTGTCGACGCTCTACGTTGCCGACGCTTGACTTGCCTTTGCCGAGGGCCGGGCAAAAACTCTCCGTCTCTTACGCGATAAAGGGCACCGTCAGTCCCGCGTGCTGGCTCGTTCGGTCCGTTGAGCTCCGGCGCCATCCCCAATGGCATCCGGCAAACCGGCGAACGCACGCGCAATGAAAGTGCCGAGAGCTGGAGCCTCCCCTCGTGGGTCGTACACAGGCTGGAAGTCGCCGCTGGACTCCGCTGTGCGCAACTTTCCCCAATCGGGCGAGGCGACAAGTTTACAGACGCAGCACTGCCCCTCAGTTGCCTTTGCTACGCGATTCGGAATGAATTGTTAAGAGAATCAGCCGGGTAGCTTTGGACGCCGGAATCCGGCCTCAATTCCGCACCGCAAGCTGCCTTTCCGCTGTCCACAGCGCGCCCACAAAGTGAACGAGACTTACCCCCAGGGGCCCCCAGGATGTGCACAGGACCCGCACATTAAATTCTCAAACCGCGCAAAGCTTGCTGTTGCACAAGCACGTGGGCGGACTTATTTTGGTTAAGATACGGAAGAGCATAGCCAACAAACGTTTTTATGGGCGACTCTTAAGCTCATTGTCACCGCTTCTACTTACGCTCCTGCGAGAGAACTGATTAAGGCTGTCGCGCGTTCTGGCCCTGAGCAACGGTGCTGGCTGAATGTGTGTGAGGAGTTGACGTCATGCGTAGCCTCGGTGGCTTCGTACTTCTGGCCGGCATAGGCGTCGGCCTTTTCGTCTATCTCCCGGCCCCCGTTGATCGCGGAACGACACTCGAGGAGGCCAAGCGCGCCATCGCTCAGCGGTTTGCGGCGTCCCTGCAGGCGCCCGCGGCTGCTCCTGCGCACGCATCCTCCCGCCTCGCAAGCTTTGCACCCGGCGTCTCACTGGCGCACGGCGACCATCGCATGCAGGTTGCCAAAGCCCCGACGGCTGAGCCTCAGGCAACTTCGCCGGCGCCGAAAATCGAGCCCATCGCAGACTGGCAGACCAACGTTGCCGCTGCCGGCGCGCTGCAGCCGACCGACGCCGACAGTCGTTACAAGCTGGTCGTCGACATCCAGCAGCAGCTGAAGCGGGTCGGCTGTTATTGGGGTCGCGCCAACGGCGCCTGGAATAACAGCACGCGTGATGCGATGCGGCAGTTTACGACGCGCTCGAACTCAGCGTTGCCAGTCGACAGCCCGGATTACCTCCTGCTGTCGCTCCTGAAGTCGCACAACGGACGTTCCTGTGGCGCTTCTGATGAGGCGGTCGCAGCCGCGCCGGCAGCGCCTGAAGTTCTCCCGTGGAAACCGGCAGAAGCGCAGAACCAACAGGCGACCAGGCTCTTTACGCCGGTCCCAACCAGCGTCGTGACCAACGAGCAGTTGCCCGGCCGCATGTCTATTGGCGGTCCGAAAGACTTCGCGCCGATGACGCGCGAGCCTCTCATTCCAGGGAGCCAGCCGTCAGGCGATCAGGGTATGGCCAGCGCCGCTTACGACCCGAGCAGCGCGAATTCGGCCCTGCCGCCATCCGCGCCGGCCGCGGCGCCCAAACCCCGCCCAAGCAAGAAGACCGCTAGCTCGCACCGGCGTGCGTCCCCTGGAACACCACGCTATAATCTTATGCTGAGCCTCGGCGGCGTATATTGAGCCCGACTAGCTCTCACGAGTTGGGCGCGTCTCGCCCATGAGCCAGTCGACATAGGCTTGTGATCCGCCGTTGATCGCGATCTCCACGAGCGCCGGGTTCGAATAGGGGTGCATCGCTCCGACCTCGGCCGTCACCCGTTCCGATAGCGATTTGCGCGTCTTGATGATCATCACGGCCTCGCTGTCACGGGCGATGGCGCCCTCCCAACGATAAATTGACGTCATGCCGGGCAGGATGTTCACGCAGGCGGCAAGCTGGCGCTCGACCAGAACCCGTCCCACGGCCTCCGCGGCTTCCGCAGAGGGAAATGTCGAATAGATCAAAACGGGCTTGTCGTTTTCCTGCACTTGAGCGAGCCTCCACGCCCCTCCCTCTTGC
Organism: Hyphomicrobium sp.; assembly: GCA_030148725.1. Classification (GTDB taxonomy): domain Bacteria; phylum Pseudomonadota; class Alphaproteobacteria; order Rhizobiales; family Hyphomicrobiaceae; genus Hyphomicrobium_A. Next base: position 25,293 of record JASBSU010000018.1, on the reverse strand, counting down.
CGCTGAGACAATGGCAAAGTCAAAAACCAGATTGGAGAAGATTGCCTTCGTGGCAAGTGAAATGCCCGAGGCGATCGCGGCCCGCGACCGGCTGGCGTCCATCTACGGCGATGCCGATCCGGCCGACGCCGACGCCATCGTATCGCTGGGCGGTGACGGCCATATGTTGCAGACGCTCCACCGCTTCATAAATGAAGGCATCCCCATCTACGGCATGAACCGTGGGTCGGTCGGCTTCCTCATGAACGATTACAAGGAGGAGGATCTGCTCGAACGTCTCGCCGAAGCAGACATAAGCCGCGTACATCCTCTCTCGATGATCGCCTACGACAAGGCCGGAAAAGCCCATAAGGCGCTCGCCATAAACGAGGTGTCGCTGTTCCGCGAGCGCTATCAGGCGGCCAAGCTGCGCATCCTCGTGGACGACACGGTACGCATGGAGGAGTTGATCTGCGACGGCGTGCTGGTCGCCACGCCCGCCGGCTCGACCGCCTACAACCTCTCCGCGCACGGGCCGATCCTGCCGATCAATGCGCCGCTGCTGGCGCTGACGCCCATAAGCCCCTTTCGCCCCCGACGCTGGCGCGGTGCGCTGCTCCCCAACAAGGTCCATATCACCATCGAGGTGCTGGAAGCCGAGAAGCGCCCGGTGAGCGCCGTCGCCGATCACTTCGAGACACGCGGCGTCACCCGCGTCGAGATCGAAAAGGCGCGCAACATCGAGCTCTTCATGATGTTCGACCCCGACCACAGCCTCGATGAACGCGTGCTGGCCGAACAATTCCGCTACTGAGGAGCGTCTTCGGCCTCGGCAACGTCGACCTTCGCGACCCATGTGTAGGCGGCGCCTCCGCCGTGAGCGCGCTCATCGTCGACCGTCGGCTTGAGACCTATCGCTATAAGCCGTGGCGGCTCGTGCAGCTTGCTGCCGAGGCGCCGATAGAATTCACCGACCGACATGCCGGACGCGTCGACCCCGAGCTCGGCGAGACTTTCGGCGAGCGCCGGAAAGCCATCCTCCAGCTGCAGGCCTGGCGTTGCATTCACAGCCTTGAGCAGGCTGACCGCTCCCGACACGCCTAACAGATGCGCGGTATAGAGATCGACCGCCGACGGCGGCGTTCCCAGGACCTCACGCAACACAGCCGCGTTCCGCTCGGCCGCAGCCTGCGCAACCCGTTTTACGAGCGCCGCATCGTTTCTAGCCTTGAGAACGCTCGCCCTGTCGCTGGCCGTCGGCACGTAGAAGCGCCCGCTCGACGTGACGAACACCCGCGAGGCGTAGCCACCGGACGCGCGCGGATTGTCTCGCAGCGCTTGCAGCCAGGAGCGCTCGCCATACATCAACGGCCCATCCAGCGGCTCGATCACGACGGCAGCTGCAGGCGTGACGTGTCGTGGTGCCGGACGAACCGGCGCATGTGTGCCGCTCGCAGCTGCGAGCGAGAGCAGCATGGCGAGCTGGGCGGGTATGTCGAACAGAGAGCTCATGGCGTGCCGGTTTCGCAGCCACGGGCAAGATACGCGGCACTACGCCCGTACCAAGAAAGGCTAAGCGCCAATCCATGAAGATCGTGTTAATGCCCGCGCCGCTTCGGGACAGTAAGGTGCGCTATTCGCCCCAGCGCGTCACGATATCCGATAGAGCCGGACGTTCGCGCTCCTCGGGCCGCTCGGCCGGCGTGCCGATGTAGACGAACCCGGCGACACGCTCATTCTCAGCGAGGCCCAGCGCCTCCCCGACCGACTTGTTGTAGGCGATCCACTCCGTCAGCCACGACGTGCCATATCCCAGCGCATTGGCCGCCAGGCAAAGATTGAAGGAAGCCGCGCCGGCCGACAGGACCTGCTCCCACTCCGGGGCGCTCCGATGCGCCGTCACCCGCGAGATCACCGCAATGACCATCGGTGCGCGTGCCAGGCGGCCACGTTCGGTCTCCAACCGCACATGCGACGGCGGCTCCTTCTCGGCAGCGATGCAAGCTTCGGCGATCATCTCTCCGAGCTTAGCCTGCGCAGGGCCCTCGATGACGATGAAGCGCCACGGCGCGAGCTTCTTGTGATCCGGCACCCGTGACGCGATGGTCAGGATCGTCTCGAGCTCGGCGGCACTCGGGCCCGGAGCGATCAGCCGGCCAGGCTTCACCGAGCGGCGGCGAGAGAGGAAATCGATGATGGCGTTGTCCATGGGCCGCACTCCTAGCGGCTTGGAGCGGGCAATGCCAAGCCAAATTCGCCGCAGGAGGGCAGCCGGATGGGCTCCACCCAGCGGCGCGGCGACCGGTACCGCTTGGGCTTTGGATGGGCTATCTTCGGCCCGAATCCACGGCCCCCGCTGGCCGGAAGAAGGGACCCCGGCGACGATGCCTCGCACCTCGCAATTCCTGTCGCTCGCAGCCGCAGCGTTCGCCCTCGGCGCCTTCCCGCTCACCGAGCGGGCCAGCGCGCAGGAAGCGCCGCCGACCTCCGTCATCGTTGTCGACGGCTCGGGCTCGATGTGGGGCAACCTCGGCGCCGAGAAGCGCTCCAAACTGGATCTGGTGCGCGACGCGCTTCAATCGTTGCTGCCGAGCCTCAAGAGCGAAGCCCGCATCGGTCTCGCCTCATTCGGCCATCGTCGCCGTGGCAACTGCGGCGACGCCGAGGTGATCGTTCCACCGGGCGACAACGGCCCTGAGCGCCTCTCCGTACCCGTCGAGCGGCTGAATGCCGTCGGCAAGGGCCCGCTGGTCCTCGCCCTCAGGGAATCGGCGACCGCCATTGCCGGGGCCACACCGTCGAGCGTCATCCTGATCGCGGACGACATCGACAACTGCGGACAGAACGTCTGCACCGCGCTGAACGATATCATGGCGGCGAGCCCCAACCTCGTCGTGCACACGATCGCCCTCGGCTTCGACAAAGCGAAGATCGCTCACATAAGTTGCATCGCCAGAATGACAGGCGGGAAGCTCTGGGACGCACAGGACGCCGCCGGTCTCAACTCCGCGCTCGCGCAGGCCGTGAGCATTGCGAATTTGCAGACCGGAGCGCACGAGGCACCCGCACCGCAGGCAGCAGCCCCCGCGGAAAAGCCGGCGGAAGGCGCACCTCCCGGCCTCTACCTATCAGCCGGGCTCGGCGCATCCAGCGCCACGCTCGATACCCCGATCCATTGGCGCATCACCAAGGCGAGCGACGGCGCGGTCATCCGCGACACGCGCGCATCGGCGCTCTACGAGAAGCTGGAGCCGGGGCGCTACGACATCGAAGCATCCCTCGGCCTCGCCACGGCGCGCCAGTCGACCGATGTCCCGGCCGATAAGGCAACGGACGTCCGGATGGACCTCAACGGCGGCGTCCTCAAGATGCAGGCCCGCGCAACCAACGGCGGCGCACTACTCGCAAGCCCGGAGTTCGCGGTAAGGACCGCGGCCGCCGAGGCCGGTGCAGCCCCGGTTTGGGTCGGCCGAGATGGCAACCCGGAGATCGTGCTGCCGGCCGGCGATTATGTCGTCAGCGCCAGGAACGGCATGGCCCGCCAGGAGAGCAAGATCACCATCGCGCCGGCGACGGGGACCAGCTTCGATTCCGTGCTCGCTGCAGGCACCCTGGAGCTTCGTGCTCTGCGCGGCACGCCGGCAGCGCCCGGAGATCAAGTCGCTGAAGGCGTGACGTTCATCCTCTACCGAGACGATCCGGATGCGCCCCAGGGGCGCCGTGAGATCGCACGCTCGGCGGCTCCCAATCCGAGCTTCACCCTGCCGGCCGGCACCTACTACATCACCGCGCGCACGCCGACGTCGGAAGTCCGCGAGCAGATCGCGATGGGCGCCGGCGATACGGTTACGCGCGCGTTGCCCTTTTCGATGGCCCACATCAGGCTGGCAGCCACACTGGGTGGACAGCCCACCACGGCGGAGCACCCGGTGATATTCCGTGTCGTACGTCTCGGCGCGGAGCCCCATGAGGTGCTGCGAACCACGAAGAAGGATCCCGAGATCGATCTCTCGGCCGGGCGCTATCGTCTCGAGGCAGCTCTCGGAACCGGCAACCTCTTAGCCGCGACGGAGATCAACCTTGCCGCCGGCCAGGCCCAGAAGGTCACCCTGCCGTTGGAAGGCGGAAGCGTCACGCTCAAACGCGCCGGAACCTCTGGCATCAGCAACGGCACATACTGGGAAATCCGTGACGAAAAGCAGCGGGTTGTCCTGCGGTCCAGTCAGGCCCAACCGACGGCAATCCTCTCGCCGGGTCGCTACATCGTGACAGCCGAAAGCAGCGGCGAACCTGTGCGCAATACCATCGAGATCAAAGCCAACGAACACCGTACATTCGACTTTGCGACCCCGTGAGCGGGTGATGTCCAACCGGCACCGGCCATATTTCGACCAAGCTCATCACCAGTTGATCGAGCCAACCACGCGTCAGCCGTAGGACTGCCGACGGAAATGGCGACACCCAACTCAACACCGCTGACCAAGCTGCTGGCTTCGGCATTCGTTGCCGTTGCGACCGCAATCGTCCTTCTGGCTCCGAGCGGCCCCGTCCGGGCCCAGGCTATGGATCAGGACGGCAATGCGCAGCTTCGCGGCGCTTTTCCGCCCGACACCGGGCGCTTCACGCCCTCCGAGCCGGTGCCAGGCCCGACACTCCCCGCCAACACCACGGTCGTCCCGCGCGCGGGTGGTGCCGAAGTCACCGGCTCGACAGGCGGTCAGGTCCAGCTCGTGGCGCTGCTCACCGTCGACGGACAGCGCATCGACCAAGGTCTCGTCTGGCGCATCTATGCCGCAAAACGCGACCCGCGCGAGCCGGCACACCTGCTGATGACCAAGCGCGAGGCGAGCCCCACGATTGCGCTCGAGCCCGGGGAATATCTCGTCAACGCTGCGTTCGGCCGCGCCGACATCACGCGCAAGATTGTCGTGAACCCCGGCGCGGCGACCAGCGAGAAGTTCGTCCTCAATGCCGGAGGACTGCGCGTGAAGGCGCTCGTCGATGGCATCGAGCCACCTGCCAATTCCGTCGCCTACGACATTCTCTCGAGCGAGCGCGATCAATCCGATAACCGCGTGCGCGTGCTGGCCGGCGCCAAGCCGAACGTCATCAACCGCCTCAACGCCGGCATCTACCGCATCGTCTCGCGCTACGGCGGCGGCAACGCCAAGGTCGAAGCCGACGTGACCGTCGAGGCCGGAAAGCTCACCGAGGCAACGATTACGCACTCGGCTGCCCGCGTCACGTTCAAGCTCGTGACCCGCGTTGGCGGCGAGGCCCTTCCCGACACGCAATGGACCGTCCAGACACCGGAAGGCCAGGTCGTCATGCAGAGCGTCGGCGCGCTTCCGACACACATTCTCGCGCCCGGCACATATTCGGTAACGGCCAAATCCGCAACGGGCGTCTTCAAACGCGACTTCACACTCGCCAATGGCGACGTGGCACAGGTCGAAGTCCTGATGCAGTAGCTTCGACGCAGCGCGTCATGCGTCAACGCACACTAGAAGTCGGTCAGCACCCAGTCGCTCGGACAGCCGTTGCGCAGCATGCGCGCATCGACAGCATCGAACTCCACCTTCTGGCCGATCTCGTGAAAGAGCTTGCGCGCGATCTGCCAATGCTCGCATGCCGTGACCGGATCGCCTGACGCCTGCGAAAGATCGCCGAGAGCAACGCGGGCCTTGGCGTGGGTGTCCTTGGTCCCAGCGGTCGTTGCGGCTCGGATGCTCTGGCGCAGCATGTCACCAGCAGCCCTGGTATCGCCTTCGCCGATGTGCATCTGCGCCAGCGAGAAATAGAGCCCCGGCAGCCGTTGTGAATTGCCCTCGGCTTCCGCCTCCTTGACCGCCGCCCGGAGAGCGCCCGCATCAATAGCAGCCGCTTCTGCGTGCTGAACCGGCGCCGGCTCTGGCGCCTGCGCCTGCGGTTCTGTGGTCAAGGGCAGAGCGGCCGCGAGCACGCTTTGCCGCCGACGCCTTGCCCGGCTGCGAATGACCAGCCCGATCAATGTCGCCAGCAACGCGATTACGGAGGCGGTAATCAGCACCAGCTGCACATCGACCGGCAGCGCTGCTTGTGGCGACATGTTCAGCGCCTCAGCGGAACGGCATCGAATACATGAGACCGCCCTTGGTCCACGAATTATTGAGACCGCGCGAGAGCTTCAGGTCGGACTTCGTACCCAGCGAACGGTCGAAGATTTCGCCGTAGTTTCCGACGTTCTTCACCACCTGATAGGCCCAGTCGCGCGGCAGCCCGAGCGCCTGACCGAGGTTCGCCTCGAGCCCCAGGAACCGCCTGATGCCAGGATCGGTGGCGGCCCGCTGCGCATCTACATTGGCGCTCGTCAGCCCCAGCTCCTCGGCCTCGATGAGTGCCATCAGCGTCCAGCGGACCACCGCAAACCATTGCGGATCGTCCTGGCGCACGGCGGGGCCCAGCGGCTCCTTGGTAATGAGTTCGGGGAGAATGATGTGGTCCCCCGGCACCTTGAGCTTGCTGCGCGCTTCCGCCAGCAGCGAGACATCGCCCGTCAGAACCGTGCAGTTCCCCGCCTCATACGTTTTGACGAGGTCGTCCCAGCTATCCTTGGAGATGATCTGGAAGCGCATTCGCTGCGTGCCGAAGAAATTGGCGACGCCCTGTTCGCCCATGGCGCCGGGCAGCGCGCAAACCGAGGCGCCGGAAAGCTCCAGAACGCTCGCCACAGCATTGCCGCGCCGGGTGAGAAAGCCCTGGCCGTCATAAAACAGGACGCCCGTGAACCGCGCTCCGAGCTCCGTATCCCGGCTGAGTGTCCAGGTGGCACCGCGCGCCAGCACATCGACATCGCCGGCCTGCAACGCCTTGAAACGGTCGTTGGCGCTCAAAGGCCAGTATTTGACGGCTTCCTTGTTCCCGAATACGGCCGCAGCGAGCGCCCCGCAGAATTCCACGTCGAGACCCGACCGCCCACCGTTTGCGCCGACGTTGGAAAATCCCGGCTGCGGCTCCCCGATTCCGCACGAGATGTACCCGCGGGCCCGGATCGCATCGAGAACCGCGGTGTCGGCGGCATGCGTTGGGCCGGCAAACCCCATCGAGGTGCCAAATCCGAGTACGGCCAGAGACAGGCGGCAGAGTTGCTGGAGCATGCGCATGATGTCGCTTCAGTGTGGTGCGGCTGCGGGCCATAAGCAAGGGACAGTGTGCAGCGCGGCAGGCGATCGCTGAGCTCGCTCAATCCCGCGGAACCGCGACGGGGTCAAGACCTTGACCGGGGCCACGACTTGCGCCACACGGGCCGACACCACGGCGCGGAGGAACCGCCTATGTCCGATTCCGGCAAAAAACCGAAATCATCCCGACCCGACGCGCCGGCGACCAAGGTCGTCCATTCGGGCCGCTCGCCGCACGACAACTTCGGCTTCGTGAACCCGCCCGTCTACCGCGGCTCAACTGTCCTCTTCAAGACGGCCGACAAGCTATGGAACCGCGCCCAGCCCTACACCTACGGGCGTACCTCCACCCCGACCGTCCAAGCGCTCGAGGAAGCCATCGCCGATGTGGAGGGAGGTGCCGCCTGCGCGCTCACCGCCTCCGGCTATCAAGCGGTCAGCACGGCGATCCTCGCGTTCGTGAAGTCCGGCGACCACATCCTGATGGTCGACAATGTCTACCAGCCGACGCGCAAATTCTGCGACTACATGCTGTCGAAGCTCGGCGTCGAGACGACCTATTACGATCCGCTGATCGGCGCCGGCATCGCCGAGCTGATCCGTCCGAACACCAAGATCATTTTCACCGAGAGCCCCGGCTCGCAGACGTTCGAGGTCCAGGACATCCCCGCCATCGCACGCGTCGCCGCCGAGCGTGACATCTGGCTGATCATGGACAACACCTGGGCGAGCCCGCTCTACTTCAAACCGTTCGAGCACGGTGTCGACGTCTCGATCCAGGCGGCAACCAAGTACATCGTCGGTCACGCGGATGCGATGCTCGGCGCCATCACGTCGAACGCGCGCGCCGCCAAATATATCGCCCAATCGAAAGACCTGCTCGGCGTCTGCCCGGGGTCGGAGGAAACCTACCTCGGCATGCGCGGCCTGCGCACGCTCGCAACGCGCCTCGCTCAACATCAGCGCTCGGCTCTCGAAATCGCGCGCTGGTTGGAAGGACGACCGGAAGTGTCGCGGGTGCTGCATCCCGGACTACCCAGCCATCCACAGCACGCGATCTGGAAGCGCGACTTCCTCGGCGCCAGTGGGTTGTTCGGCGTCGTCCTGAAGCCGGCGAGCCAGAAGGCCGTCGCCGCCATGCTGGATGGCCTCAAACTGTTCGGGATGGGCTTCTCGTGGGGCGGATACGAAAGCCTCGTGATCCCGTTCGACGCGCGCAGCTACCGTACGGCAACAAAATGGGAGCCGGAGGGACCGACGCTGCGCCTGCACATCGGTCTGGAGGATGTCGACGACCTGCGCGCCGAGCTCGAAGCCGGACTGCAGCGGCTCACGTCCACCGAGTGAGCGCTATTCGGGCGGCCGCGTCAGGCGCAAAGCTGCGAGTTCACTCTGCGTATCGACGTCCGCGAAAGCGAACTCATCGTCCAGCTGCACAGCGCGGCGTGCGTCGTCAGGCAATCCGTTGAGCAGAGCCTTAGCACCCTCCGCTGCCGGCAATGCCTGCAGAGCGGAAAAATACTGTCGCGGCCATAACACGGGATTACGCTGCCCGCCGGAGGGTGTGGCGGGATAAACGACGCGAGAGCCGCCATCCTTCTCGTAGGCATCGATCAGGGCGCGCACCACACCGGCCGTGAGCAGCGGAATGTCCCCCGGCACAATCAGCGTCGCCTCAATCTCCGCGTCGAGCGCTGCAACGCCTTTGACGATCGAGCCGCCCATGCCGGCCTCCCACGCCGGATTATGAACGAGAAGCAGGTCGCGGCGCTGCAGCGCGCGAGATACCGCCGCTCTGTCCCAACCCGTCACGACGACCACCTGCGCGACCCCGGCGCTATCGAGCGCATCGAGCACCCGTGTGATCATCGCCCGCCCTTCGACCAGCGCCAGCAGCTTGTTGTCGTCGCCGAACCGGCGCGAGGCACCAGCGGCCAGCACCACCGCTCCGATGCTTCGCCTAGTTTGCACCGCGCGTCACTTTGATGATCTCAGCGAGAATGGAAACGGCGATTTCAGCCGGTCCTTTGGCGCCGATGTTCAGCCCGATCGGAGCATGGATGCGCTTCAAATCATCGTCGCTGAAACCGGCTGCTCTCAACCGCTCCAGCCGCTTCGCATTCGTCGCGCGCGATCCGAGCGCCCCGATGTACGCGCACGGCGAGCGCAGCGCCGCGGCGAGCGCTTCGTCATCGATATGCGCCGCATGGGTCAGGGCAACGAGCGCCGTACGTTCATCAAGACCCAGCGCGTCGAATGAAACGTCAGACAACTCCGCCAGTGCAACTGCGCCGTTGAAGCGCTCAGCGCTGGCAAACATCGGGCGCGGATCGGCAACCACCACGCTATATCCGACAAGGCGAGCCATCTCTGCAAAGACCTGCCCGATATGCGTCGCTCCCGCAACCACGATACGCAGCGGCGGCAGCAGCGCTTGCACGACGACCGCGCCCTCTGGCGTGTCGAGCAACCCCGTCGTCCCGGACGCGAAGAACGGCGCAAGAAAATCTGGACATGGCTCGCCGGCCGCATACACACGCCGCTCGCCATCCGAGACGTGCGTCACAACGAGAATGCTGCGTCGGTGGGCTCCCGCATCCAATACCATATCGAGCAGCGGCAGATCCGCGCCCGTCAGCGGTTCGACGAGGATCTTCACCTGACCGCCGCAGGCAAGCCCCGCTTGCCAGGCCATCTCATCGCTGACTCCGTATTCGAGCAGCTTCGGCGTACCCGACTGCATGACGTCGGCTGCCTCCGTGAGGACGTCGACCTCGACGCACCCCCCGGAGACCGAGCCTTCGAAGCGATCACCAGGCCCGACCACGAGTTGTCCGCCAGGCGGCACGGGCGCCGAACCCCACGTCGATACGACCGTCGCCAGCGCAGCCTGCCCATGCTCGATCAGCCAGCGACGCGCCGTCGTCCACGCATCGCGACCGCCGTGCGCCACAGGCTCAACTCGAACGTTCATCGACGCACCTCGCGGCGGCTCGAACATCAGGTTGCAGGACAAACGGCCCCGCTGTCGACCCAGGCACGGATCAGCTCGCCGAACTCCTTCTGCGTCCCGGGAGCCGGTTCGCGTCCGACGCCTGGGTTCCACCCCCAGCCGACCAGCGAGTCTTCCGCCATATGATGAACAAGCTCTTCAAGCGACTTCCCGCCGTTCCGTTTGGGATCCTTGATCTGCTCGCAGATTTCTCCCAGCGGCTTGCCGACCCATCCCATCTCCACCGGCGCGACGTGCCATTCGGGATGCCCCGGCACGCCCGCCGGATCGAAATTCGAAGGGCCGTGGCATGTCGTGCAGCGCATACCGATGGCACCGAAGTTATCGACACCGCGCACGACCATCGGCATGTGCGGATGGCGGTCGTCGCCTTGGAATGGACGGTCACCGACAGGATGGCAGTTCATGCACCGTGGATGCGTGATGACCTTGCCCGCTTCCTGGAACAGCGCCAGCGAGCGCTGCTTCTCGTCCGGGATGGACGCGAACGACTGCACCGACTTCAGCGTCGCGCCAGGATCAGGCTGTTTTGCCGAGACCGCAGCGCCGACAGCAACGATCGCCAGGGCACCGGCGATGAGGATGGGCCACTTCTGCATCATCGCCTCCTTACGCTTTCGCTGCTGCGTGTGAGAACGGCAGCGTGAAGACGTGCTGCCCCGTGAGCTTCGACCAGGCATTGGCTATCGCTGGCGCAATAGGCGGCGTGCCCGGCTCCCCGATGCCCGTCGGCTTTTCCTTCGATGCCACGATGTGCACTTCGACATCCGGCATCTCGTTGATGCGCAGCACGCGGTAGTCGTGGAAGTTCGACTGCACGACGCGGCCATCTTCGAGATCGACCGACGCAAAGAGCGCCGCCGAGAGCCCAAAGCCCATGCCGCCTTCGAGCTGCGCCTTGATCACGTCCGGATTGATGGCGATGCCGCAGTCAGCCGCGACGACCACTCGCTCGACTTTCGGCAAGCCATCCTCGCCCGCCGACACTTCGACGACATGCGCCACGAACGAGTGGAAGGATTCATGCACCGCGATGCCGCGGGCACGTCCCTTGGCCAGCGGTGTGCCCCAGCCCGCTTTCTCCGCCGCCAGTTCGAGCACGCCCAGATGACGCGGATGCTTGGTCAGCAGCTTGCGCCGGATTTCCAGCGGATCGACACCGGCCTGCTCGGCGAGCTGATCGAGGAACGTCTCAGTCGAAAACGCCGTATGCGTGGAGCCGACAGACCGCCACCACAGCGTAGGCACACCCACATCCGCCATGTGCGCCGAAACGCGCAAGTTGGGGATCTGATATGGCAGCGTCGATGCACCCTCGACCATCGTCTGGTCGACACCGTTCTTGATCATGCCTTCTTCGAACGGCGATCCCTTCATGAAGGACTGCCCGACGATCACCTGATCCCAAGCGGTAATTTTGCCGTCCTTGTCGACGGCACCGCGCAGCTTGTGCACGAAAATAGGGCGATAGAAGCCGCCCTTGATGTCGTCTTCGCGCGTCCACACGACCTTGATCGGTCCCTGGTGTTTGGCCGCTTTCATAACGTGCGCCGCCTCGGCCGCCATATCGCCGGCCGGCGTGGCACGTCGCCCGAAGCTGCCACCGGCCAGCAGAGTCTTGATCGTCACCTGCTCGGGCTTCAACCCCAGCACGCCCGCCGCAACTTGCTGATCGACCGTCGGCATCTGGCAACCATAGGCCATCTCCACGCCACCACCTTCGGTGCGGTAGATCACGCAGTTGTTCGGCTCCATCGGCGCGTGCGCCAGATACGGAAAGACGTATGTTGCCTCGATGACCTTCGCGCCGCTGCCGAGCGCTGCGTCGGCATCACCGTCGTTGCGCGCGACGACACCCTGCTTCCCGGCGAGCGCGAGGTAATCCTTGATGATCTGCTCGCTGCCGCGCGTTTCCGTGCCGGCCTCGTCCCATTCGACCTTCAGCGCTTCGCGACCCTTTCGCGCCGCCCAATAACCGGTCGCGAGCACGGCGACGCCCTGTGGCACGGCGAACACCTCTTTGACGCCCGGCACCGCCAGCGCCGCCGAGCCGTCGAACGATTTCACCTTCGCCTTGAAGCGCGACGGCCGTTCGATCACGCAGGTCAGCATGTCCGGCATCTTCACGTCGATGGTATACATCGCCGTGCCGTTGGTCTTCTCCAGCGTGTCGACTTTCGGCAGTTTGGCAGCGCCGATCAGCTTCCAGGCGTCGGGCTCCTTCGGCTTGAACGGCCCGGCGACTTCCGTCTGCTGCGCGAGTTCAGCAAGCTCTCCGAAGGTTGCCGACCCGCCTGAACCTTTGACGACACCCTTTTCAATAGTGATCGTCGAGGCATCGACGCCCCACTTCTTCGCCGCGGCCGCTATGATCCGCGCCCGTGCCTCCGCACCCGCGGTGCGCAGCTGATCCCACGAGTTCGCCATAGCGGTCGAGCCGCCGGTGCCCTGGACACCGAAAGCGCTGTTAGCGTATTTCTTCACTTCGGCCGGTGCCGACTCCACCCGCATCTGCGCCCAATCCGCATCGAGCTCGTCTGCGAGTATCGTCGCAACGCCTGTGTACGGACCCTGCCCGAACTCGATGTGCTTGCAGATCACCGTGACCGTGTTGTCCGGTGCAATGCGGATGAACGCGTTGGGGACGAACTCGCCTGCCGGTTCAGCGGCAAGCGCGCGTCCGACGCCCGAGAAATGAAAGCCGACGACCAGACCGAGAGCGGACGTGCCCTGCAGGAACTGACGACGATTGGCTGAGACAGGAACGTTCATTGGCTCAGCCCTCCAGTCGGCCGGCCGCGTCATGGATCGCGGCGCGAATACGGTGATAGGTACAGCAACGACAGACGTTGCCCGTCATCGCAAGATCGATGTCCTCATCGCTCGGCTTGGGGTTCGCGCCGAGCAAGCCGACCGCCGACATGATCTGCCCCGACTGGCAGTACCCGCACTGCGGCACGTCTAGTGACACCCAGGCCGCGCGCACGGCGTCGACCTCCTTGCCGGTCGCGCCTTCGATGGTCACGACATCCCCTCCTTCGAGAGCGCTCATCGGCGAAACGCACGACCGCCGCGGCTCGCCATTCACATGCACGGTACAGGCCCCGCACTGCGCGACGCCGCACCCGAATTTCGTGCCCGTGAGCCCGCGCTCGTCGCGCAGAAACCAAAGCAATGGCATCGACGGATCGCCGTCGAATTCCACCGCATTTCCGTTGACTGTCAGCTTGATCATCTGGCGCCTCGCTAAAACGGAGTTGGCTGGGTGCAGACGATTAGGCCCGAGCCTAATCGGGAACGTCTCGCGGCGTCGTTCGGATCCCGTCCGACGACAAAACATTTTGGATGCGCACTGCCTGTGAGCCTTGTGCGCATCTCGATCCCGGCCGTTTACTCGGCCGGGTGCGCATGTCCTGGCGCATCGACTGGCGCTGCGCGGCGCCGGGTGAACACATCACCCAGCCAGCGGCAGACGACATAGAATACCGGCGTGAAGATGAGGCCGAAGAACGTGACACCGATCATGCCCGCAAACACTGCCGTCCCGAGCGCCTGACGCAGCTCTGCGCCTGCGCCGATGGCCCATACCAGCGGCACGACGCCGAGAATGAACGCCAGCGACGTCATGAGGATCGGCCGCATGCGCAGTCGGGCAGCCTCGGTCGCGGCTTCGAACTTCGATTTTCCGGACTCCTCGAGCTGCGCTGCGAACTCGACGATCAGAATCGCGTTCTTGGCCGCCAAGCCTATGAGCACGATGAAGCCCACCTGCGTGAGGATGTTGTTATCCATGCCGCGCAGAATGACGCCGCTGATCGACGCAATGAGGCTCATCGGCACGATGAGGATCACCGCCAGAGGCAATGTCAGGCTCTCGAACTGCGCCGCCAGAACGAGGAACACGAACACCACGCCCAGCGCGAAGGCGAACACGGCAGTGTTGCCAGCGCGGATCTGCTGGAACGCCAGCTCCGTCCATTCGTAGCCAAAGCCCTGCGGCAGCACCTCTGCAGCGATCTGCTGCATCATGTCGATGGCCTGCCCCTGCGAATAGCCGGGCGCTGCCGAGCCATCGAGCTCAGCCGCCGGATAGAGGTTGTAGCGAGGCACGCGCGCCGGCGCCGAGATGTTGTGGACCGTCGTGAAGCTGCCGAGCGGCACCGTATCGCCGGACGAGTTGCGCACGCGGATCTTCAGCACGTCCTTCACGTCGACGCGATATGGACTGTCGGCCTGCGCCGTCACACGGAACGTGCGCCCGAGCAGGTTGAAGTCGTTGACGTATGCCGATCCAAGATACGTCTGCAGTGCCGTGAACACGTCCGTGATGTTGATCCCCAGCATCTGCGCCTTGACGCGATCGATGTCGAGGTAGAGCTGCGGTGTCGAGTTCTCGAACAGCGTGAAGACCTGCTGCAGTCCGGGCGTCTGGTTGGCTTTCACCATCATCGCCATCGTCGCCTGCTGCAACGCCGCAGACCCGTTCCCCCCGCGATCCTGAATCATCATGCGGAAGCCGCCGGCGCTGCCGATGCCGCGCACCGGAGGCGGCGCCACGACCAGCACCATGGCGTCCTGGACCGTCGAGAACTTCGCCAGCAAGGCCTTCTGGATCGCCTGGGCCGACTGGTTGGGATCCTTCGCCCGCTCCTCAAACGGCTTCAGGGTCACGAAGATCGCACCCGCATTCGGCGCGTTGGTACGGGTGGCACCGGAAAAGCCGACGAAGTTCACCGCATGCGCAACGCCGGGTGTGTCGAGGGCCATCTCCACGAGCCGCTTGTTGACGGCGTCCGTGCGCGCCAGCGACGAAGCCGGCGGCAGCTGTGTAACGGTGATGAGGTAGCCACCGTCGACCGCCGGAATGAAGCCGATCGGCGTCTTTCTGAATTCGTTCATGCCGAACACGATGATGCCGGCATAGAGGACCAGCATCACGACGGCCAGCCGCACCAGCTTGCTGACCATCCAGCCATAGCCGAGCGACATCTTGTCGAACGACCAGTTGAAGGCCCGGAAGAACGCATTGAGGGGCCACATGTACCAAGCGGCGCTATGGCTCTCCGAATGCGGCTTGAGCAGCATGGCGCAGAGCGCCGGCGACAGCGTCAGCGAAACGATGAGCGAGATCACCGTAGCGCCGGCGATCGTCAGCGCGAACTGCCGGTAGAACTGCCCAGAGATGCCTGTGATGAACGCCGTCGGGACGAACACCGCGCTGAGCACCAGCGCAATGGCGATCAGCGCCGAGCCGACTTCCTCCATCGTCCGATACGCTGCTTCGCGCGGACTTAGCCCGTCAGCCATGTTGCGCTCGACATTCTCGACCACGACGATGGCGTCGTCGACCACGATGCCGATGGCCAGCACGAGACCGAACAGCGACAGGTTGTTCAGCGAGAATCCGAACGTCGCCATCAGGAAGAAAGTGCCGATGAGCGACACCGGGATGGCGACGATGGGAATGATCGCCGCTCGCCACGTCTGCAGGAACAGAATGACGACCAGCACGACGAGCACCACGGCTTCGAGGATCGTATGCACGACGGCATCGACCGACTGCTGGATGAACTCCGTCGGGTTGTAGACGATGTCGTACTTGAGACCAGCCGGGAAGCCCTTCGAGAGCTCCGCCATCTTCTCCTTGATTTTCGCCGCCGTATCGATCGCGTTCGATCCAGGCAGCTGGAATATGCCCAGCGCCACGGCCGGACTTTTATCAAGGTATGAAATCACGCCGTAATCGAGCGCCGCCAGCTCCACCCGCGCCACATCCTTGAGCCGCACCACCGCGTCGTTGCTTTGCTTGACGACGATCTCGCCGAACTGATCGGGATCCGCGAGCCGCCCGAGTGTCTGAACCGAAACCTGGAAGGCCCCTGGCTGCTCTACAGGTGGCTGATTGAGAATACCCGCCGCAACCTGCACGTTCTGGCGCTGCAAGGCGGTTGTGACATCGTTCGCGGTAAGCCCGAGCGACTGCAGACGATCGGGATCGAGCCACACGCGCATAGAGTAATCGCGGCTGCCGAACACGGTAATCGAGCCCACGCCCTCGATACGGCTCAGCACGTCGACGACGTTGACGCTCGCGTAGTTCGAAATGAACAGCGTGTCGCGCGTCTGGTCCGGCGAATAAAGATGCACGACCATCATCAGGTCGGGCGATGCCTTCGCCACCGTCACGCCGATGTTGCGCACGTCGGCGGGTAGGCGCGGCTGCGCGATCGCCACGCGGTTCTGCACCTGCACCTGCGCCGTATCGAGATTGGTGCCCAGATCGAACGTCACCGAGATCGTGAAGCGCCCATCCACCGTCGAGTTCGACGAGATGTAGAGCATGTGCTCGACGCCGTTGATCTGCTGCTCCAGCGGCGCCACGACCGTTGAAGCCACGACCTCCGCGCTGGCGCCCGGGTACTGCCCCGTGACGTTCACGACCGGCGGCGCGATCTCGGGATACTGAGCAATCGGCAGCCGGAATACGGCCACCGCGCCCAGGATGATGAACACCACCGAGATGACGCTGGCAAAGATCGGCCGGTCGATGAAGAAATGCGAAAGCCGCATTGCGTCCTGCTCTAGTTGGTGCGGATGGAGGATGTGCTGGGCGTGCTGCCGGTCGTCGGCGCGGCTTCCTGCGGCGCCACTTTGAGACCCGGCCGGACGCGCATCAGCCCGTTGACGATCACCTGGTCGCCGGGGTCTAGCCCTTCGACGACGCGCAGGTTTCCGATCAGCTGTCCCGGCGTGACGTATTTCGGCGTCGCGACGTTCTCAGCATTGACCACATAAACGAACTTGCGCACCTGCTCGGTCGCAATAGCCGCATCCGGAACGAGCAGTGCCGCCGTTGGTGTCGACGTCGCGATTTGGATGCGACCGAACATTCCCGGCGTCAGACGGCTGTCGGAATTGGTGAACAGCGCCCGGCCGCGGATGGTCCCTGACGAGCGGTCGATCGCGTTGTCGACGAAATCGATGCGCCCTTCGTGCGTGTAATCTTTCTCATCGATGAGTTTGAGCCGCACCGGCAGGGTCATGCCACGGTCGGCAGCGCTCGATGCCGACGCACCCGCCATGCGCAGGTAGCGCAGGTAGGACGCCTCATCCATCGTGAACTCGAAGCGGATTGGATCGATAGAGGCGATCGTTGCAAGCAGTGTGGAGCTGCCCGACGAGCCGCCGGAGACGAGGTTGCCGACCGAAACGCGCCGATCGCCGATGCGACCGGAGATAGGCGCCTTGAGCTCGGTAAAACTGAGATCGAGTTCCGCCTGCTGCACCGCTGCCTCCTGCGAGGCAACGCCCGCGGACGCTACGCGCGAAGCCTGTAGGCGCTGATCGAGCGCCTGCTGCGTGATGGTCGTGCCGGTCCGCAGGCTCTCGCCACGCTTCAAATCGCTCTCAGCGTACGCGAGGTTGGCCTTCGCCTGCTCGAGGGCCGACTTTGCCTGCTCGAGCGTCGCCTGAAACGGCCGCGGATCGATCGTGAACAGCGGATCGCCTTCTTTGACGATCTGCCCGTCCTGAAAATGGATCTTTTCGAGATAGCCGGACACACGCGCCCGGATCTCGACGAAGTCCAGCGCGATGAAGCGCCCGACATACTCATCGTGATCGGTGACGAGCTTCTGCTCAGGCTTCGCGACGGTGACCTGCGGCGCAGGAGGCGCGGCAGCTTGCTGGCCTTTTTGAGCATCCCCGCATCCGGCAAGGGCCGTGACAAGGATCAATGCCAACGCGGCAGCCCCGCGGGAGAATGAGAATGTGGTCATCGTGTCCGTTCAAAAGGCTATGGGAGCACAAGGGCGCGCTCCCGGCTTATCGTATGCTTGTATCGGCGACGCGTCAGGCCGGAGCCAGCACACCCGCGACCGCGCCCGCTCGCCGCATGGCCGCATCCACTGCCCGCTCTGCAAAATCGGGACCGAGCCCCATGCCCTCGATCAGGATTGTCTGCACATCGGTAATACCGATGAACTCCAACACCGAGCGAAGGTAGCTTTCATCGTGCTCGAACGACCGCAGAGGCCCGGCCGAATAGATGCCGCCGCGAGCCAGAACGAGAATGGCCCGGCGACCCCGCAGAAGTCCCTGCGATCCGCCGCCGGAATAGTCGAACGTGCGGCCGGGGCGGACGATGTGATCGAACCATGCCTTGAGCGTCGAAGGAATCCCGAAATTGATCATCGAAGCCGCGATGACGACCACTTCAGAGCCAACCAGCTCATCGATGAGATCGTCCGACCGCTCGACCTGAGCCCTCTGGCGTTCCGAGCGCGGCCCGGCAATCGACCTCGTGGCCGTGACGAAATCGTCGTCGATATGGGGAAGAGGGTTGCGAGCGAGGTCACGAATCGTGACGGTTGCGCCAGGGTAGACTTGCCGCAACTCGCGCAGCACGCGCATACCGACGAGATTGGAGTACGACGTATCCCGCCGCGGGCTGCTCGTCAGGAACAGAATATTGGTGCCGTTGCTATTAGCCGCCGAACGATCTTCAACGATATGACCTGCATCCATGAGACTGCTCGCATTGTGCGGTGCGAAACAAAGGGCCTGACAGCCCCCTCCACCTATGTTACTGACCGGTAACTCCGGATCTGGTATACTGACCGGTAACACCCCATGTCAAGAGACCATGACTGGCACCATTAACCGCCCGACAGATATTCCTCAGCCGCCACCGCGCGACCGCATCCTCAGCGCCGCGCGCAAGCTTTTCTATCGCCATGGCATCCGGGCAGTCGGCGTAGACGCAATCGCTGAAGCGGCGGCGACCAACAAGATGACCCTCTACCGGCACTTCGGTTCCAAGGATGAGTTGATCGCGGCCTATCTGACGGAGCTGGCCCGAGAGGGTGATGAGGTCTGGGAGAAGCTGGCGGAAGAGCACCCAAATGATCCGCGCGCTCAGCTGGAAGGCTGGATCGTTTTCGTCGAACAGATCCTGACCGATGGCAGCGACAGGGGTTGCGCGATCGCGAATGCAGCCGTCGAGTTGCGCGAGATCGGGCACCCGGCACGCCAAATCATCGACGCCTACAAGACCCGCAAGCGTGAGCGCCTGGTGACGATGTTCCGCGACGCTGGCTATGCCGAGCCCGAACAGCTCGCCGACGAAGTCTTCCTGCTATTCGAGGGAGCGCGCATTTCGCTCCAGTGCTGCTCCAACGGACCGGCCCAGCGCGTCGTCAAGATGCTGCGCTCGATGCTCGCCGAGCACGCCCCACCGTCGTCAACGATCATTTGAGAAACGGCGCGGCGATCTAGAGATCGCCCTCTAGGAACTGCGCGCGACCTAGGCCGAACGACCAGTCCTCGTCGGTATTCTCGATGACCGAGATCATCACATCCCGGGGCTCGATGCCGCAGCTCTTCTCGAGTTCCTCGACCAGCAACCGATAGAACGTCTTCTTCGCCTCCGCACCGCGCGGCCGGCTGACCATCTGCACCACGACGACCTTGTCGCTGCGATCAAAGCCCAGCCCCGTGTCCTCGACGATCATACGCGAGGGCTTACGTTCGGTGACGAGCTGATAACGGTCGCGCTCGGGAACCTTGAAGGCTGCGAGCATGGCGCGATGCGCTGCGTCGAGCATCGTCTTCAGTTCGGCGTCGGAGCGGCCTTCGAGAACGTTGAAATAGAGGAGCGGCATGCGGCGTCACCGTGCGATCATCGTTGCGGGGCCGCTTTGTTTAAGCCGCACGACAATGCGAAACAACCCTCGCGAGGCTCGGCCGGGAGCGTATTCCCCTCGAACGGGCCCTATGCTGGCCTAAGGTCGTCGCGCGCGATCGGACGGACGGTGGTCAGGATCACGCGGCCGAGGCGTCCGCCCGTCGTCCGGCCCCGAACTGCCGGTACCGTCGCCTCCGCTACCGCCATACCCATTGCTGAGCCCTTCCCCGCCCTGCCCTTTTTGCCCGGGAACCCAGCTCTTCCCTCTTGCGTCGGTCTTCGGTCCCTGAGAGCGGGTCATTGTTCGCCCGCCTGCGCGAGTGGCGGGACGCCGAGCCATACGCTCGTCATGCTTGCGAGCATTAACTGGGAATAGAGATACGGCAGAAAGAAAATTGGCATCTGGTCTCCTCTCCGGCACGCGGCCAAAGCTTAGCGTTCGTGGAAACGCATGGGAGCCAGACGCGTTCCTGGGTGTGCATGCCGGCAGGCACCCCAAGACGTCGTCCGATCAGAAAGCACCGAACATCCAAATGCCAAGCCAGCGCGAGGCCATCGCATGACGAAATCTGAAGTCGAAAAGGCACTGGCGGAAATGGATCGGCTGCGTGAAGCCTCACGCCTAGCCGACGACGTGGACGAGCAGCGCCAGCTGGCCAACGACTACCACCGCCTGTGGCGAAAGGTGCGCCCCTACGTTGAGGGCGAGCAGCCCTACAAAGACGAGCGCTGAACCAGCGAGCGGTTCGCCGACCGGAAGCGCCGAGGCACTCTCGCCGAGGTTGAGCGAGTTATGCTCGGCTCGCTCCGATTGTGGCGCTCCAGGCATCCCCCGCCGAGGCGCGCGCATTCAGCAGGAGGCATTTTAGCCAGCACTTGAAACCGAGCGTCTTGATGTTCCAAAGCATGGCGCGCGGCGTAAAAAACATTGAAAAATGGGCTCCAAATCTCATTGGACCAGACCCCTCCCAGGCCAATCTGCAGATACCCAAAAAGGCGTAGGGCTGACTGGCTCGGCGCACTAGTGCCCAGTTGCAGCTATCCACCGCAAGCCGGCTTTATGCACAGAACGAACTGAGAGATCTTATATCCACGCCGTAGAATCGCCCTCGTCACCATCTTATACAGGTGATAGAGCAAAGGACGGGTATCGCGTTCCGGGTCGGGGGAATTAGCTTTGGTGTTGTGTCAGTCGCACAGTCGCGCCGCGTCAGTTGCCACGGCCACGCCTGAGGCCGCGACCCAATCCAACTCCATCACCACATTCTATCTCAACCGCGATTGCGACGTTGCGCGGCGCGAGTCCATCTCTTCTTTCATTGAGAACGCCGGCCTTGCTGCAGAGCGTGTCGCTGGCATCAATGGATATGACGTCCCCGCCCACCTTCGCGGCTACTTCTTCGACGGCGAAACGCTCCACTCGAAGCTGAAGGCCGGCGAGGTTGGCTGCTACGCCAGTCACCTCGTTGCCATGGAGCGCGTCTTCGAGCGCAACCTCAGCCATGCGCTGATCCTCGAGGACGACGCGATTGTCCCCGTCGACACTGCAAAGATCGTTCAAGAGGTTCTGCGTACGGTGCCGAGCGGCTGGGACCTCATTCACCTGTGCAAAGACAGCAATCGCGCCGTCAAGATCATCGCGAACATCGAGGGTGGCCGTCGCATCGTCCGCTATTCGCGCGTTCCCGAAACGACGACGGGATATCTGGTCAGCCAATCCGGCGCCCGCAAGTTCCTGAAGCCGTCGAAGCGTTACTGGCCGATCGACACCGATTTCCGCCAGCCCTGGCAGTTCGGCCTGGAGATCTACGGCGTCACCCCGTGCATCATTCGCCCCGAGGACTATTTCGAGTCCTCGATCCACATGCTCGGCAACCACTCGCGGCTCCGCCGCGGCTTCCCGATCCCCTCGCGCCACTGCTGGACCGGTAATCCGCTCCACACGCCGAGCGGCGTTCTCTTCAACCTGCGGAAGCTTGGGCCTGCCGCGTGGGCCATGTGCGCGACCCGCAATGCGCGCAATCGCCTGACCCGCATGCTCGGACTGCATCAGCGCGGCTTCGGCACTAAGAGTGCGACCTTGGCCGGAAGCCAAACGTAAGGCGCCGGGCCTTGCACGCACTCCTCGTCAGCGCCTATTACGACATCGGTCGCGGAAACTGGACGCATCTGCAGCGGTCCAACGCCACCTACGCTGACGCCTTCTTCGGCTATCTCGCCCTTCTCCCGGCCCCGCGATACATCCTCGCCGACGAAGATCTGCGCGCGACCGTCGAGAACCAGGTCGACTACTTCGACGCCGCCCCGTTTTCCAGTCTGCCGGCCTACAAATATCTCGCCCCGACGCGCAGTGTTATGGAATCGGAAGCGTTCCAGTCGCTCTTTTCCGCCGACGAACGCCGCAATCACATCGAGCAGTACATCCCCGAGTACAACGTGCTCATGATGATGAAGTGGGATGCGCTCGAGCGTGCCGCCGCGCAGACGGACGGCAAGTTCACTCATTATGTCTGGGCCGACTTCGGCCTCGGCAAGCGCACGCAGAAACGCCCTTATCTGCCAGCACCGCGAACCTTCGCGCCGCTGCCGCGTGACCAGATCGTCCTAAGCGCGAGCCCGGAGAACCGTTTGATCGCCGGCGACGCGGAGATGCTGATCCGGCATGTCACTACCTTCAAGGAGCAGGTTGCCGGCAGCCTGATGATCATCCCCGCCGACAAGCTCGCAGCGTTCTGCTCGCTCGCGCGGCAGTCCTACGAAGAACTGCTGGCCATGGACCTGACGACCGACGACCAACTCGTCATAGACATGTGCGTCGCCCGGCAACCGGAGCTGTTCTATCTCTCGATCGCACCGCGCGGGCTGTCGAAGTTCAACCACATCCACAACATCCTCAACGGCCTCGACGGCGTCCAGCCGCGGACGCATACGCTGCCGGTTTGGGACGCTGCGACGTACAAGCTCGCACGCGCCATTGCGCGTTGGCGCATCGGTCTCTAACGCAGCTCAGTCGATGCGGTTACGTTAGCTCTCGCATAGTGCCAGCATGTGCCGCTCCCACTCGGCGGCTCGCTCTTCCCAGCTCACGATGTCGGGATGCTGCAAACAGGCGCGGTGGTACTTGTACCAGAGCGCATCGTCGGTCAGAACGCGCGCGAGTGCCTCGCCCATCTCGCGGACCGATCCGGCCGTCCAACCCGTTTCGTCGTGCAGCACGCGTTCGCGCAGCGCCCCGATCCCCATAGTCACGGTCGGAACGCCGCACGCCGCGGCTTCGACCGTCAGCAGGTTGAACGTTTCTTGCCAGTGGCCCGGCGCCACGAAAACGCGCGCGCTCCGCAGCAGCACCATCAACTCCGTCCACGGGAGTGTGCCGATGACCTCGATGTTGATCGCCGCAAGCTCCTGCGGCGTAAGCCCGTCGAGATGTTTCGGCTGCGCTTCCGACGTGACGAGCAGGCGCGCCTCAGGCACGCGCGGATTGACGACATCGCGCCACGCCTGGATGACCTTGCGCAGGTTCCGTCCAGCGTACGACGAAAAGACGGCGACCGGCGGTGGCGCTTCTTGCCGCTCCTGACGCGCGGCGAGGAGCGCCGACGGCATGCCGTGCCGGATGATCGTCTGCCCTGAGCGCGGCAACAGCCAAGAGCGCGCAAGAGTATAGCGGGACAGGTGGACGAGGTTCGGCCGATGGCGGAGCTTCGCCAGATAGTCCGCCACGATATGCGACCGCGAAAACCCGGGATTGTGCGTCCAGACGATCTTCACGGGCGCAGTGATACTGTCGAATGCAGCGGCGTAGTTGTTGCTGATGGCGACGTCATAGTCTCGCGCCAACGCTACCTCCGGTCCCGCGACAGAGAAACCCTCCAGCGCCACCGTCTCCGATATCCCGGCACAGGCGACAACGACCTCATGGCCTCGCCGGCCGAGCGCTTCGGCGAGGTACATCATGGTCCTCTCACCGCCCCGCATGCCCTCGATGTCGTGAGCATCGAACGCCCGAAAGCTGCCCGTCCGCGTCTTATTGATAAAAAGTATGCGCATCGGCAGCTTGCCGCCCTCGACCCACCGGATTCCGCCGCAGCCGTGCGAGCGATACGGTCTCTTGTCAAGGGGACGGCCGCATTGGGGTCCCAGCAACTGTTTTCGAGCTACGTTCATGCTACCAACACGCCCGCCGGCCAAAAATGCCGGGCTGGCACCACTGCCCCGCGTATTTTATAGAGTGCTTCGCACGGTCCCGTAGCTCAGTTGGATAGAGCATCTGCCTTCTAAGCAGAGGGTCGCAGGTTCAAATCCTGCCGGGATCGCCAGTTTTCACACGGGCCGCGCAGCAACTGGGCGACGGAATTCGGGCTGCAAGTCATCCCGCAACTTCAATGGTCCGAAGCCTGCTGTGACACTCAATTAGTCCGAGCACGTCCGACTTCAGAACCCGAAAAGACTGCTCAAAAGCCGCGCCGCAATGAAGAGGGCCGAGAGCGCCGTCGCGAGCGCGGCGCGACCGCTCAGAATCTGAGCGCGATTGAATGAAACGATCAGCCGGTTGAAATCGTGGTGGTCGAACTGCTCAGCTTTCGAGAGTCGGCGCAGGCTGACACGGCTGGCGCGCCACCAATAAAGGGCCGCGGCGAGCGCGCTGAATAGCGCACCCAAGTCTAGCAACGTAGTCAAGGTGACAGGCATCGGTGCTCCCCCGCAACCGGCGCATAGTTACATCACCGCGGTCGCCGACTCCAGGGCATGCCCTGTTCGTTGAGACTAGCTCGGGATCGGAGAACGACCTCGACGGTTGGATCAGTCGTGCCCCGCGCATGCCGATGCGCTCGCCGCGGGCAGTCAGAGGTTCCTCAGGTGCCGAAGCGCTGGAACTCCTCATGGCGATCGTCGGCGATGGCGCGACGGGCCGCCTGGTCCGCAAGCTGGTGCTGGATGACAAGGTCGCATCGAGCGTCGGCGGCGGCTACTGGGGCAGCGGCTTCGACTCCGGTCTCATCACTCTGCAGGCGGTGGCACCGCACGGCGACCTCGACAGCGTCGAGCACGGCATAGACCGGGTGCTGGAGGATGTGCGCCGCAATGGTGTCAGCGATATGGAACTTGCCCGCGCCAAGAAGGCGGCGCGGGTACGCTACATCTTCGAGAGCGACGAGCAGGACAAGCTCGCCAACCGCTACGGCCGCGCACTGTCGGTCGGCCTCAGCATCGAGAGGGTGGAGCGCTGGCCGGACGCCATCGCCGCGGTCACCGCGGCCGACATCCAAGCCGCCGCCGAGACGTATCTCGATGCGCGCCGCTCGGTGACCGGCTGGCTGCTGCCCGAGCGCGCCAGCGCCACGCCCATCCCCATGCACGCTCCCGTCAACGCAGGCACGCCATGAACATCAAGATCATCACCAGCCCCGGCGGCATCACGGCGTGGCTGGTCGAAACGCGCGCGGTGCCGATGC
>JASBSU010000009.1 GCA_030148725.1 Hyphomicrobium sp. | reverse complement strand
ACTAAACGTTCCATCTCTGATGTAGATCAGGCGGCGTTCGCCGAGGCGTCAGGTCGCACGGCTGCGCATAGGCATGCGACGACGTTCTCCGTTTACCGATGACAGAGATCAATGTCCTTGGAGCCGGTAGCTTGGGATATGCCCGGCCACCGTTCAATCGACAATGATCCTGGAGCGACAGAGGAATGACTGCTGCCGAAATTACTGCGCCGATCGATGGCGTCAGTCTCAGCGCCCGCTATTTCATGGCGCTCGCGAATGCAGTGATGGCTGGCGTGGTCGGCACGCTGACGGTCGGCGCCGTCGTCGGTGGCGTTGCGGCGCTCGTGATGGCCGTGCTGCCGTTCATGCCGATCATCCGGCCGGCGGTCAGCGATTGGGCCGTCGACAATCCGATCGGCGCGGCGTTGGGCGGTTTCCTGCTGGCCTGGATCCTCGGCACGGTCGTGTGGGGATTGGCGTTTGCGTTCGGCGTTGCGCTGGTGCTCGCGCCGACAATGCTCGCGATCATCGTCGGCCTGACCTTCATCAAGCCCGCACCTATCGGCGACCATTGATCTTCGCCTAGCGCTGCAGCGGCGCCGTCGCGGGCGTCGCTCGGCTGCCCGCTACGCAGATGCCGTGCGCGAGGCGCTGGTGCCCGGTGGCGTGATCCCCATCGAGACGTAGACGCTCATGAGCTCGTCGATGCCGCCTTCCGCGGGCTCTATCCACGCGGCAGGGACATAGACCAGCGCGCCGCCGAACGGCACTGGCGCGGAGGGAATGAGCACGGCGAGGTACTGCTCGCCACCAAGCATGACCGGGGTCTTCGACGGCAGCAGCGCAAGCACGGCTGCGGTCGGCTTGCCGCCGAAGTAGCACCAACACGGGCTCATGCCCTTCAGGCTGTCGCCGTTCTTCGTATCGACGATCGAAACAAAGCGGTGCGAGAGATCATAGACGTTGGAGATCAGAGGGATGCGGCGGATGAGGCGGTCGAAGATATCTGCGATCCAACCGCCGAGCCGCGAATGCACCAGCAGGCCGAGCGCATAGATGGCGGCGGCGATGATGCCGAGACCGATCAGGTAGGACGCGAACTCCGACGTGCCGGTGCCGATGCCGATCGACGCGAGCAGGCGGCCGAAGCCGCTGCCCGGTCCGAGGTACTGGTTGAGCAGCGAGAGCAGCCAGGCGGTGACGAAGATCGTCAGCATCAGCGGCAGCGCGGCGATGAGGCCGGTGAGGAATATGCGGCCGATGCGGTTCATTGGGTGGCTCCGGTTTTCGATCGCTGGAGGCAGTTGCCCCCATCAATCGAGGGTTGTACGGTGTTTTCTATAAAAACGAGATAATGGTATTCAGTATGTTCGCAGTTGCGTTGGAAGTTTCATGCGGTTTGAGCACGACTGCTGAAATTACCAGGTGCGTAGAGATAGTTCGGGATTCCCTAAATACGGCCAAACCTTTTATCGAGGCTCTTCTAGGTGCCGCCGGGCTCGGCACATTTGCGGTGGTGAGCATCCTTCTGTGGATGGTCAAACGACTGAAAAGGGACGTCGAAGGTCAGCAAGAGCAATGCAAGACACTTCAGAGTGAACTGATCGACGCTAGGTCAGGCCGCGACGACGCGCTTTCTCGAATGCGAACGGCTGAGAAGCTGGTCGAAATAATTTCCGAGCGGTTGCGCAGCGCCACTGAACCGCTGGACAAGGCCCTGCGCGAAGCCCAAGCGCGAATTGAATCACTCGTCAAGCAGCTCAGAGCCGCTCTGGATGCTGGCTCCGGGGACAGTGCTGCATTTTGGTCGCGCGGGCCGGGACCCATGCCAGATAACTATCAAGTGCGAATACGTGACAGCAAGCCGATCCTGCTGTTTGCAAACCAGAAGGGAGGAGTGGGCAAAACCACTCTGTCGGCCAACATTGCTGCTGCGTTCGCTGATCGCGGCGAGCGCGTTCTTGTCGTTGACCTTGACTATCAAGGTTCGCTTACTAGCCTTATGCTGGCGCAATCTAAGGTGCAACTTGGGGCCTTTCCGTCGGCCGTCGACCAGTTGATGGGCGACGAATTGGCTGCAGGATGGTCCAAGCTGGCGATAGAAAAGTTGTCCGACCGACTGCACTATATTTCTTGCTGGTACTCATTCGAGAAACTCGAACGCAATCTCGAATATCGGTGGGTGCTCAACGACACCCGCGACGATATCAGGTTCCGCTTGTCGCGGGCCTTGCTCTCGCAGGATGTGCAGGACAACTACGACCGCGTGATTATCGATGCACCTCCACGCATGACCACGGGTTTCCTGAATGGGGTATGCTCGGCAACACATCTATTTGTCCCCACCGTCGTCGATAGTGTTTCGGCGGTTGCCGTAGGCACGTTCGCGCGCCAGTTCCGAGAGATCCGGAGCGTTCTGAACCCGCAAATCGAGTTCGCGGGCATCATCGGGACGATGACAACGCTCCTGAATGGCGGGGGCCCTTTCACGTTACCCAGGAACGCTGAGGCCGCCGCTGTGCGCGCGGAGGCCGTCGTCCGCAAGGTATTGAACTCGAATGCTGATTATTTCGTCCGAGGAGCGGTAATGGCCAGGACAACAAAGGTGTCGTATTCTGCGGAAGACGGTATCGCGTACTTGCAAGCGTCTGAGACTCGCCCAATGTTCAATGCGTTGGCGGATCAAATTGCGACCAGGGCGCCGCTAAGGAACTGAGATGGCTACTCAGCAGACATTGGATGTTCTCAGGTCTTACGCTTCATTGCTCGAAGGCGCCGGGGATGCCTCTGGTGCCGAAGGGGTGCGATCACTTGTTTTCGCGCTGTCCGTTGACGGGGTCACTAAGACCAAAGCCACCCTTGCAAAGGTGAAGAAGCACTGGAAGGCTTCACCTCATCTTGCGGCATCGCCTCAAGGGCTAAGCGAACGATTGGCTTCGCTGCACCACCTGCTCATCGCCGCTGGAGCAAAGACGTCCGGGGCGGATATCAAGCTACTGATCGAACTGTTCGACAACCGCCAAGTGGTGCATCCAGTCGAGTTCGGCAACATCTTGCGCAATGCAATTCTTGCGCCGGAGCCTGTCAAGGCAACTCGATCAAGCAACAAGCGAGAGCAGATCTCGACCGCCGAAGTCCGTCAGTTGGCGGATCGCCTGACCGCGGTGACGACCGATCAAGCGCGGTTTGAGGCCGAGCTGTCTAGCCTTCTTGCCATTCCGAAGCTCAGCTTGCCTGAGCTCAAGGCCATTGCGCAGCATTATCTGGGCTACGAGCCACCTACGACAAAAGCAGGCATCCTGAAGAAGCTCAGGACCAGGCAGATGCAAGACGCTATGGAAGCGGGGCGCCAGTCTCGCATCGAGCGCATCGCCGTCTGAGCTACTGCCCTGGCCTTCCGGTTTTGCGGGGGCGGCCGCGGCGGGCTTTCTTTTCGGCTTCGGTTGGCACGTCGACCGTGCGGGTGCGCGGCGGCGGCGTTCCGCACTTCGGCGGCAGCATGGCGTGCGGGCCCATTTCATCCAGCGTCGGCTTGTGCGGGCCGCGCACGTTCTCGCCGAACGCGCCGGCCTTTTCGCGCGAGTCCACCTTGGGGGCCCGAGGTGCGGGGATGGTGCGGTCGGTGCCGGGGCCCATGTCGTCGAGCGATGGTTTGCGGGCGCGGGTCTGTAGCGGCACGGCGCTTTGCTGCGCGTGCGTCGGCTGGACGGGCTGATACTCCGTGGCGATGCGCGATGATGGCTGTCCGCCATCCTTCGGCGCGTGGCCGTATTTGCGATCGCCCTTGTAGGCGCCTGCCTTGTCCTCGACCTCGGTCTGGCGCGCGAGCGGATCGTCGGAGATGGCAAGCTCGGTCTCGCGCAGGCGCTTGATCTCATCGCGCAGCCGTGCGGCGGTCTCGAACTCCAGGTCGGCGGCGGCCTCGTGCATGCGCCGCTCCATGTCCTCGATGACGGCGGTGAGGTTGTGGCCGACGACGGGCGCATCGGCGAGACCGGTGTCCACCGTCACGTGGTCCTGCTCGTAGACGGACGACAGTACGTCCTGGATGTTGCGCTTGATGCTCTCCGGCGTGATGCCGTGCGCCTCATTGTAGGCGACCTGCTTCTCGCGGCGGCGGTTGGTCTCGGCGATGGCGCGCTCCATCGAGCCGGTGACGCTGTCGGCATAGAGGATGACGCGGCCATCGACGTTGCGCGCGGCGCGGCCGATGGTCTGCACCAGCGATGTTTCGGAACGCAGGAAGCCTTCCTTGTCGGCGTCGAGGATGGCGACGAGCGCGCACTCGGGGATGTCGAGGCCCTCACGCAGCAGGTTGATGCCGATGAGCACGTCGAAGGCGCCGAGCCGCAGGTCGCGGATGATCTCGATGCGCTCCAGCGTCTCGATGTCGGAGTGCATGTAGCGCACGCGGATGCCGGCCTCGTGCATGTATTCGGTGAGGTCTTCGGCCATGCGCTTTGTCAGCGTGGTGACGAGCGTGCGGTAGCCGCGCTTTGCCGTTTCCTTGGCTTCGAACAGCAGATCGTCGACCTGCGTCTTGGCCGGGCGGATGATGACGTTGGGGTCGATGAGGCCGGTCGGGCGAATGACCTGCTCGACGAATGCGCCGCCGGTTTCTTCCATCTCCCATGAGCCGGGCGTCGCCGAAACGAACGCGGTCTGCGGGCGCATGGCGTCCCATTCCTCGAAGCGCAGCGGGCGATTGTCCATGCAGGAGGGCAGGCGGAAGCCATACTCGGCGAGCGTCGCCTTGCGGCGATAGTCGCCACGGAACATGGCGCCGATCTGCGGGACGGTCACGTGGCTCTCGTCGACGAACACGAGCGCGTTGTCGGGGAGATACTCGAACAGCGTCGGCGGCGGCTCACCGGGTTTGCGGCCAGTGAGGTAGCGCGAATAGTTCTCGATGCCGGCGCACGATCCGGTGGCTTCCATCATCTCCATGTCGAAGATGGTGCGCTGCTCCAGGCGCTGGGCTTCGAGCAGCTTGCCGTTGGCATACAACTCTTCGAGGCGCTGCTTCAGCTCGGTCTTGATGGCCTTGATCGCCTGCTGCAGCGTCGGCTTCGGCGTCACGTAGTGCGAGTTGGAATAGATCTTCACCAGCGACAGCTCGTCGGCCTTCTGACCGGTGAGCGGGTCGAACTCGACGATGCTCTCCACGTCGTCGCCGAACAGCGAGATACGCCAGGCGCGGTCCTCCAAGTGAGCCGGGAACAGCTCGATGGTGTCGCCGCGCACGCGGAAGGAGCCGCGCACGAAGTTGATGTCGTTGCGGCGGTAGTGCAGGGCGACGAGATCGGCAATCAGCTGGTCGCGCGACAGGCGCTCGCCGACCTGCACGGTGAAGGTCATCGCCGTGTACGTTTCTACGGAGCCGATACCGTAGATGCAGGACACGGACGCGACGATAATGACGTCATCGCGTTCGAGCAGGGCGCGCGTTGCGGCATGGCGCATGCGGTCGATCTGCTCGTTGATCGAGGATTCCTTCTCGATGTACGTGTCGGTGCGCGGCACGTACGCTTCCGGCTGGTAGTAGTCGTAGTAGGAGACGAAGTACTCGACGGCGTTGTCGGGGAAGAAGCTCTTCATCTCGCCGTAAAGCTGCGCGGCGAGCGTTTTGTTGGGCGCGAGAATGAGCGCCGGGCGCTGCGTGCCCTCGATGACCTTGGCCATCGTGAAGGTCTTGCCGGAGCCGGTGACGCCCAGCAGCACCTGACTGCGCTCGTGCTCATTGATGCCGCCAACCAACTCGGCGATGGCGGTCGGCTGGTCGCCCTTCGGCTGATAGTCGGAGACGATGTTGAAGGCGATGCCGCCTTCCGATTTCTCCGGTCGGGGCGGGCGATGGGGCGTGAACGCCGGCCGGTCGCCGGAGACGAGCGGGTGCTCGGCGAGCATCGGCTGGGCGAGCAGGATCTCGCGGGCGCGGTCGGAGCGCTGTTCGGGTTTGGCCAGGAGCGCGTCGAGGTACTGGCCGATCGAGGCGCCGCCGAACGGGGGCAGCGGGCCCTGCTGACGGAGCGCCGGCAGCGGTTTGTGCTCGGCCTCGCCGTCATAGGAGGGGCGTGCCGGGTTCGGATCGCCGGCGGGAAAGGCGAGGGCGCGCAGGGTGTCGAAGGCCGATTGGGGGGCCTCGGAGAGCCCGGGCGCGGAGGGAGGCGCCGGCTGGGCGGCCGGCTTGCGCCCGGCCTTGCCGCGGGCGCGCACCTCCGGCGTGCCGGCCGCCGTCTCGAGAGGCGGCGCGGCGGGCTTGCCGGATCGGACGCGCGAGGCGCGCGGTTTCGGGATCTTGTCCGGGTCTTTGGGGGGTGGCGGCATACGCCGAATATGGCCCTGGCGGCCTGCCGGCTCAAGCCAGGGATTTGCAGCAGCGTGGGGGTGGGGTCGGAGCGATGGGGAAAGGAGTGGTGCGTCCCATTAGCCGGCATTCGCTGCACAGTGGTCGACGCCTCCTGCGCACTCGCCGACTAGGTCCGCCCGTTAAGGTGAAGCGGTCCTCAAGTCCCATTTGATCGTGAAAGTCATGCCGCAACCGGCGTTGCAGCGCTGCAACGCCGGCTTTGCTTTTCACCGCTCGACGAAATCGGCCAAGTCGACGCGGCCGTCATATCATCCCGTACGCGCGGCAACCCCACGCCCAATTCTCCCGAAAAAACATTACCTTAAGAGTATGGTTTTTGGTGTGGTACGAGCGATCGCCATTGGAAGACCTCTAAATCATTGGCATTGCAGGGCAATAATGTGAGCGCTAGTCATGGGGAAGGCGCTGGATGGGAACAGCGCCGGGAGTTTGGGGGACGCGCCCTGTCCTGGGATCTGCAAAAATTGTTCAAGAGCCACGCGAGCGAGATCGTGCGAGCGTTGCGTCGGCGCGGGGTCAATCCCGAGACGGCTGCGGACATCACGCAAGATACCTTCGTGCGCGTGCTCGCCCTTGGACCTGACGATGGTTTCGAGGTGCACAACCCGCGCGCCTATCTGCATCAAGTCTCACGCCGCCTCAGCATCAATCACCAGCGCCGCGAAGCACTCGTCAGCATGGTCGAGCTTGACGATGCCATCAGCGAAAAGATTGCCGATCCCGCGCCCAATGCCGAGCGCGTCGTCTACGATCGCCAGGTTCTTCGTATGACGGCCATCGCCCTCTCGGAGTTGCCTGAGCGCACCCGCATCGCCTTTGAAATGCACCGGCTCGGTGAGCATACCTTGGCTGATGTCGCGCAGCGCATAGGCCTGTCCACCACGCGCACTTGGGCGCTCATCCGTGACGCCTACCGGCACCTGATTGCGCGCACAGGTGGAATTTAGCCTGCCGCATGGTGAAAATTCCGGTCGACCGCTTGTCTCAGGAGAGCGGGGGCGGAGGTGCCTGCGCCTGGGGACACAGCGATGAGCGAAAAGAGTGGCGCCGAGCGTCTACTCGACGAGGCGATTGATTTGATCATTCGCCTCCAGAACGATCCGGACAATCCCGTAGCGCAGTCGATGATAAAGGGCTGGCGGGCCCGCTCCAGCCGCCACGAGCAGATCTGGCAGAAAGTGTCTGGCGCGCACGGCATGACTGGACAGATACTCACCGACCGCGATCGCGCCGAGCGCACTGAGAAGGCCAAGATCACGCGCCGCAAATTGCTACTCGGAGGGCTGGCTGGCCTGGGTGCTGCCGGGACCGCGGCGCTTACCGTTCCCCAGGCGATAACTTGGGCTCGCGCCGACCACGTCACCCCCAAGGGCGAGGTTAGGCGCGTCATGCTCGCAGACGCCTCCTATTCCACGCTTGGGCCCGAGAGCGCCATTGCTTTACGGTTCCACGATCGCGACCGGCGCATCGAGCTGCTAGAGGGCATGGCTTATTTCGAGGTCGCTCCAGATGTGGCGCGGCCGTTCATCGTCGAGACGCGTGGCCTCACCATTCGCGCCCTGGGCACCACTTTCGATGTGTCCGACGACGCCGACTGCAGCACCGTGTGCGTCGCCAGCGGTGTCGTCGAAGCCCAACCGCGTGCCAACCTCACCGGCGCCGGCTTCCGCGTAGCGGCTGGCGAGTGGCTGACCTTTGACTCAGATACCAATGGCATGGACCGCGGCACCCGCGACGTCGAGCAGATCGGCTCCTGGCGCGGTGGACTGCTTGTCGCCGAACGCGAGCCCATCTCGGCACTATTGGCGAGGATCGCACGCTGGCATCCCGGGCGCATTGTCGTGCTCGATCCTAGAATCGGGCGGGAGAAGGTCAGCGGTCTCTACGACCTGAAGAATCCAGAAGCGGCCCTTGCGGCCATCGTGCATCCGGCGGGCGCGCGAGTCCGCCACGTGTCGTCTTACCTCACAGTGATCTCACCGATCTGAAAACTTTGCTCTTGAAGGAGAAAAAACGCTGAGCCCGTTTGTAACAGCTAGTGGGGGCAGCATTAGCCGGACGCCAAGCAGCCCTGTTGAGTAGCGTTGAGTAGGGGCGTTTGCGTACATGAGTATGCGTAAGAGTGATCGCGCGCGCAAAGGCGTGCGAAGTGTTGCAGCGTTGGGCGTATTGCTGCTGGCAGCGGCGCCAGTGGCCATCACCGCAGCAGCGGATGCGTCCGCGCAGCAGGCACAGAAGGCTGCCACCTATAACATCGCCGCGGGCTCGCTCAGTCAGGCGCTGACGGCGTTCGGCAAACAGTCCGGACTGCAGGTGACGTTTCTCGCCTCCGTTGCGGCCGGCAAGAACTCGCCCGGCTTCTCTGGACCGGCAAGCCGCGAGCAAGTGCTCGATGCAATTCTCAGCGGAACGGGGCTGAGTTACTCGTTCCCCAATTCGGCAACCGTTTCGATTTCAGCTGCGCCGGAAAATGCGGGCGCCACCATCGATGGCGCCATCGCTCTCGACACCATCGATGTTTCCGCTGGAGCAGTCTCCTCCGGTTACCAGGGGACGCCCGACTGGGTCTATGAGACGCCGGCGTCGGTCTCCGTCATCACCCGGGAAGCGACGAAAACCGTTCCCACGCGCGACACGCGCGATCTGCTCGCCAATGCAGCTGGCGTCTACGCCGGCGAAGGCAACGGCAGCTTCCCAACCGTCTCGCCCAATATCCGGGGCTTGCAGGATTCCGGTCGCGTCGTAGTCTCGATCGACGGCGCGCGCCAGAACGCTCAGCGCGGCATGGGCTTCGGCACCGGCATGGGCAGCTACGGATCGAATTCCGGCCAGGCCTTCGTCGACAGCGCGTTCATCCGCGAAGTGGACATCGCCAAGACGACGGACGCCAAGGCCGGCAGCGCCGGATCGCTGGGCGGCAAGGTCGATTTCCGCACAGTCGGCGCGGACGACTTGATTGCCTCGGGCGCCAAGACCGGCGTGGAACTCAACCTGCTGCGTGGCACGAACGAATATGATTTCCAGGGCTCGGCGCTGGCAGCATTTCGCATCACCGATACGCTTTCTCTTACGGCAGGATTCAGCAAGCTCAAGCTTGGCGAATACGAACCCGGCGAGAACGGCGATGCGCGTTCGTTCAACGATTCGCTCGGTCGTGAGACCTGGACGTCATTCCAAAAGCTGGAATTCGACAATCACGACGGCATCACGGCGTCGCTGTCGTGGATGCATCAGGACATCGAGTTTGCTTACGCGATGGAAGGTGTCGGCGGGAACTTGGAGCACGTGCGCAACGACAACGTCGTCGCCAAATTCGACTGGAAGCCTTCGTCGAACCTGATCGACTTCAAATCCAACCTCTGGTTCAACAACTCGACGAACGACGAGTTGCGTCTGTCGCGTCGTTCGTCTCCCACATCCAGTCAACCGCCGGATACGTATCTCGATCTTGACAATCAGAGCTTCGGCGGGACGCTGGAAAACACCAGTCGTCTTGAGACAGCAGCCGGTCTGCTCACGCTCAACTACGGCGCCGAGGCCTTCCGCGACAAAGCCTCATCCGCCGCAAACAGCGAGACTATTGCGCTCAATCCGCTGTGGGAGACGAGCTACACCGCATTCAACCCGCCGGGCCAGCGCGATGTGGCGAGCACGTTTCTCAACGGCGAGCTGAAGCCCGCTGACTGGCTCACCGTCTCGGGCGGTATCCGCTATGACTGGTCGAGGCTGCGCGGGCATCCAAGCTATTATGAT
The DNA here is from genome assembly GCA_030148725.1 of Hyphomicrobium sp. GTDB lineage: Bacteria > Pseudomonadota > Alphaproteobacteria > Rhizobiales > Hyphomicrobiaceae > Hyphomicrobium_A. The sequence goes on along the minus strand of JASBSU010000009.1, from coordinate 219,401 downwards.
CGACGCACGACCGTAACGACGACGCCCGACAGAACCGCGCAGGCGGTGACAACGTGGGGAGAGTGGGCGCAGGTCTATAACGTAACCCTCTATAGCCTCCGCAGAACCATTTGCGACACCGGCATCAATCCCACGTCCGGGAGGCCCGTAACCGATGCACAGCGAACCAGTGTCTGCAATACGTTCGCAACAGTTGGCGAGGCGATCAACGGCATCTGGTATAATGCCGGATCGGTGATCCACGGGACGACGACGAGCGTTACCGACTATCCGGAGTACGCCATGGACATCGACCGCACAGACGGGGCGTGGCTCCCGTCGGCAACGATCGAGTTCAAGCCGGTCGACTGGTTTCGCCCATACGCGAGTTACAGTCAGAGCTACCGTCCCCCAACCACGCTCGAAGCGTTCCTCGCAGGCGGCCCTCCGGGCGACGGTGTCGGTGTGAGCTTCGCTCCAAATACGAGCCTGCGCGGCGAAACCGGTGAGACGTTTGAGGTCGGTGCAAACATCATCCGTGACGGCGTGTTCCGCGATGACGACAGCCTGCGCCTGAAGGCGGCAACCTTCCACCGCGATATCGACGACTACATCGTCATGGGCACGATTTACACCGAGAAGGTTTCGACCCGCACCTACACGGGCTTCGTCAACATGGACGGCGCCACCACAATGCGCGGCATCGAGCTCGAGGCGAACTACGATATGCGTACGGCATATATCGGGGCCGCGGCGACCTGGCTGGATACCAAGTGGCCCGCGAAGACCGACCTTTTCAGCAACGGCACGCTAACGACCAATGGTGATGTCTTCGCCGTGGCCGGCAACGTGCCGCCGGTGTTCAAGCTGACGATCGATGGCGGCGTGCGCCTTCTCGACGAGCGGCTGACGATCGGTGCGCGCTACACGCACACCGAGCCGACGCAGACCCGTACAGTGGCATCCATCGGTGGAGACTTGGCTGTGATCGAGGCGACCGAAGCCTATTCGGTCTACGACCTCTACAGCGCGTATCAGGCCAACGACAACACAACGCTGCGCCTGTCCGTCAACAACGTCACCGATCAGCGCTACGTCCCAGCCGGCGGTCTTTTCCTCGCTCCCGGCCGCACGGCAACCTTTGGCGTCCAGTTGAAATACTGACGCGCCGCCTGCCCTCGGCATCGCTGATGGATGCCGAGGTGGCGGGTCCCGTGGCCATCGCGCAACGTTCGCCGTGATTTGCGCGGTGATCGGCAATTGTGCAGCGGACGTAAGCGCGGCACGCTAAGTCCAACGAATTCCGCAAAAACTATACCGCACAAGTCATGTTTCGGCGCCTGCCCCTAGAAAAGCTCTAAATCATTGGGCTTGCGTGGTCGCGGTGACTGAGTTCTGAAGAGGACCTGAAGCTTCGCCGAGAGGCGTGGCGCGGAGTCTCTTGCTGCGGGTGGGGCCCGGCGTGATCGGGATATTGGTGCAAGATCTACAGCGGACCGAAGAAGGACGCCTGCGGCGCTACTTCCTGCGGCGGCTTAGAAATGCGGCCGACGCGGCAGACGCCACCCAGGAAACGTTTCTGCGTCTGCTGACGGTGCCTCAACACACCGTCATAGAGAATCCGCAAGCCTATCTGTTCCAGATTGCCAAATCCGTTGCGAGCAAGACCAGCGCCCGCGCTGCGGCCGACCTTCGTCTTTTCGCGCCCGAGGAAGCAGGTTTCGATCAGCCACTCGATGCCCCTTCTCAGGAGCGCATCATCAACGCGCAGCAGTGTTTGCTGCTGCTCGCCCGGGCCATCGAAAAGCTGCCCAACCGCTGCCAGGAAGTGTTCATCCTCAGCCGTTTGCACGGGTTGGCCAACGGCGACATCGCCGCGCGCCTCGGAATCTCGCGTAACATGGTCGAAAAGCACATCATCAGGGCTCTCATCCACTGCCGAAACGTGCGCGCCGAGATTTTTTTCTAATGGCGACGTCAGGAAGGAGAGCTGCTTTCGGCTCTAGTGATGTAGCCGCTCATTGTCGGGCGTCGAGAGCGGCAGCATGACGGCCGGATGCCATGCCCGAGGAACTTGAAAAGTCAGATGCCGATCGCATCGCCGAGGAAGCGGCCGGCTGGGTGGCGCGGCTGCAATCGAGCGATGCGACGCCGGCCGACCGTGCCCTGTTTCAGCAGTGGCTGGAAAGGGATAATCGCCACCGCGAAGCGTTCGATGAATTCAGCGACCTTTGGGGCGACCTGAAGGATCTCCCCATCCCCCCGGATCGACTGAAGAAGCTGCGCGGTGGCCGCCGCCGCCGGTCCTTCTATCGCGCCACCACGGCGGTCGTCGTTCTGCTGCTCGCCGTCTCTCTCTACAACGCGGGTTATGTGGACCGCATGCGCGCCGACTACTACACCTCGGTCGGCGAGGTTCGCTCGGTCGAACTTGCCGACGGATCGCGCGTCTATCTCAACACCGACACGGCCATTACCGTCGACTTCAGCGGCAGCGCGCGACGCATCCACATCCTGCGCGGCGAAGCGTTCTTCGATGTGGCGAAGAATCCGCAGCGTCCGTTTGTGGTCGTGGACGGAGCGCTGACCGCCACCGCCGTCGGTACGCAATACGCGGTGCGCGCAGGAACAGGTTCATTCGAAGCCGATGTGCAAGTAGAGGAAGGTAAGGTCGAGGTTCGAAGCGCCGACCAGCGCGTCCTCGTCAGCGCGGGCTATACAGCAGCGATCGGCGACGGTGGTGCGGTGATCGTGCAGCCGGCCGATGTCGCCGATGCGACCGCGTGGCGCAATGGGCGGCTGATATTCTCCGGGCGGCCGCTGAAGGAAGTGCTGGCAGCTCTGGCGCGCTACCGGCGCGGGCAGATCGTCATGCTCGATCGCGCGCTGGGCGAGCGAAAGATTTCGGGCATCTTCGACCTCAGTGACACCGATGCCGCGCTCCGCGACCTCGAGATGAGCCTTCCAGTATCCGTCACACATATCACCGGCTTGCTCGTTGTAGTCGACCGTCGCACACCCTAAAAAAATCTTTACGACAAACGTCAGGAATCACCTCTGCCGACGCTCTTAGTCTGTAGTGGTGCGTAACGGGTACGTACCCCCGCTTTGAATGTACCGAGTGTTTTGGGGGCCGAATGTCAGTGAGTTGCGTTTCGCATGGACGGCGGAGCCGTCTGCGAAGGGGTGCGGAAGCGCTGGTGTCAGCGCTTGCTTTTGGAAACGGATTGAGCGCCGCAATGTTGAAGCCCGCCGATGCTCAGGAACAGGTTGCGGTGAACGTTTCCGTTCCAGCAGGTGCACTGGAGAGCGGCCTCCTCGCGCTGGGCAAGCAGGCGGGGTTGAAGCTCGTCTATGCGAGTGAGCTGACCACGGGCAGGCAGACGAGCGGCGCTTCGGGAAATCTCTCACCCCAAGCCGCTGTCGAACAGATCTTGTCGGGCACGGGGCTCAGCTACAGCTTCTCCGGCGCCAAAACGGTTCGCATCTTCGATCCCGCAGCTGCAAGCGATACCGGCGCCACCATCGACGGCGCCATCGCGCTCGACACCATCGATGTTTCGGCTGGCGTCGCCGTGGAGGGAAGCTCGGTCTACACTCCGTATGAGAGTGCGGCACCGACTGCCCACATCGCGGCCGAAAACATCGAACGCTTCCGCGGCTCCAGTCCCTCCGACATGTTCCGCGGGACGCCTGGCGTCATGTCGGGCGAAGCCCGCAATGGCGCTGCCGGCATCGACGTCAATATTCGGGGCATGCAGGGCTTTGGGCGCGTGGCGACCACCATCGATGGCGCAGAGAACTCTGTCACCATCTACCAGGGCTACCAAGGCCTCTCCAATCGCACGTTCGTTGATCCGGATTTCATAGGCGGCATTGACATCACCAAGGGTGCGGACGCGGCGTCTTGGGGGAATGCTGGTACGGTTGCCATGCGCACGATCAACGCCGACGATATCGTCAAGGCCGGCCACACTTGGGACGTGCGCGCGAAGGGCGGCGTCGGCACCAATACTTCGCAGCCGCACGCTGGCGACAAAGCCGGATATGCGATTACCAACCCGCTGGGATGGAGCGACCCCACAACGGGATATGGATCAGCGACGGCATCTACGACCGGAATGGATCGGCCGGGCACGTTCGAACCCACAAGCGGCTCGGGCAGCATCGTTGGTGCTTACAAGGGTGAGAACTTCGACCTTGTCACCGGCTATGCCTATCGCGAGCAGGGCAACTACCATGCCGGCACACAGGGACCCGTCGCCAATCCCGTCGCCACCGGCGAGCGTCCGTTCTGCTACAGCAGCGGCGTATGTCCCCCCGAATATCTTTATCGCGACTATGTCGAGAACCAGGGACTGGCGAACTACCGCGGCGGCGAGGAAGTGCTGAACACCCAGCTTCGCACGGAAAGCTGGCTGACCAAGCTCGATGCAAAGCTCTCGGAAGAGCAGACCTTGCAGCTGGGCTATACGGGATTTCGCAGCGAGGCAGGCGATAAGATGGCATCCGCTCTGAGCGGCACTGCAGGTCAGGCCGTGCAGCAGGCGCAGACCGCGGGCACCAGCCTCGACACATTCACAGCACGGCACCGTTGGCACCCTAACGACAATGATCTTCTCGACCTCAAGTCGAACCTTTACTGGAGCCATCTTGAGGTACGAAATCCGATCCGCGGCGGCACTACACTCGTCAAGCCCCAGGACATAGGGCTGGCGTCGAATTTCCGCACCGGATCGGACACCGACATGTGGGGCGGCGATTTCACCAACCTGTCGAAGTTCGCGTTCGATTTCGGCAAGCTCGATCTAGCGAACGGCCTGTCGTACCGCGCCGAGGACACGCGCGGCAGCCCTCACAGCGACGTCTTGGAAGGCTGGCTCACACCACGTGATGCGATCCGCCATGAGGTCGCCGGCTTCACCAAAGCCGCTTACTCGCCCGTCGATTGGCTCACCCTGAATGGCGGCCTGCGCTATTCGCATTTCTGGCTCAAGGATCGCGCCGACCCTTATGATCGGACTCAGATAACCAATGACCGGGTAATTCTTGGCTACAAAACTGACGAAGGCGGGTTCAGTCCGTCTGCCGGCGTGACGCTGAAGCCGCTGGATGGGGTGGAACTCTACGTCAATTACTCCAACTCTCTGCGCGCACCCAGCATCATTGAATCAGTCTCGGCATTCAACAGCGTCGTCGCGCATGACGGTGTCGAACCCGAGCGGTCCAGCAATTGGGAGGTCGGCACCAATCTACGCCGCGATGGTCTTCTGTCGGGTGATGACCGCGGGATGGTCAAGCTTGGCTATTTCAATTGGGACGTGAAGAACTATCTCGCGCGCAACGTGATGATCATCGACGGCACCACCGTCCTCAACATTGAAAATATCGACCGCGCGAAGTTCGAAGGCTTGGAGTTCTCGGGTCGCTACGAGAACGGCGGTTTCACTGCCGACCTGGCTGCGAACTACTTCCTCAACGTCGAGTATTGCCGCACTGCGGACACCTGTGGTGCGGGCACCCTCTACGGTGACTACGCCACCAATCACGTGCAACCCAAGTACACCGTCGATCTGACGGTCGCGCAGAAGCTGTTCGAGGACAAACTTACGGTCGGCGGCCGCGCATCCTACGTTGGTCCGCGCTCCATCGGCCATGGCGACGTTACGGCGGTCGGCGCGGCGCAGTTCATCGCACCGGTGAACTGGAATCCGTACGTACTCGTCGACCTGTTCTCCGAATACAAGCTTACGGACAGCCTCACCGCCTCCATGCGCGTCGAGAACCTGTTCGACAAATACTACATCGATCCGCTCAGTCTCGTCGCACAGCCGGGTCCCGGGCGCACCTTCTACGCCAGCTTCACCAAAACGTTCGGTGGAGACGACAGGCTTCCCGAGTTGTCATCGCTGTTCACACATAAGGAGACCGGCGACTCCGGTCCTGTGGACTGGGGCGGGCTTTATGTTGGCCTGCATGGCGGCTCCGGACTCGCAGCCACCTGGGGCAAAACGACAGCGCTCGATGGGACGCCAGATCCCATCGCGGCGACCGAGTCTGCCGATATGAATTTCGACAGCGGCTTGTTCGGACTGCAGGCAGGCTACAACTGGCAGCTTGGACGTGGCCTTGTGCTCGGACTCGAAGCCGACTGGAGCAAGACGTTCATGCAGGGCAAGCACAAGGCTCGCTCTACAGAAGGAACCCTGGCTGAAGCCGGCGCGGTCCAAGCGCAGACAGGATATGACGTGGACTGGACTGCAAGCCTGCGCGGTCGCCTCGGCTATTCGCTGAATGATCGCTTGCTCATATACGCGACCGGCGGCGTTTCGATGCTGCGCGAAACACAGTCGCGCCAGCAATACCGATCGACCAATGGCGATTCCAGCCAGCCGCTTGGCACCACCACGCAAGTTTCGAATATCGAGTCCGACACCAAGAACAGGTTGGGGTTCACGGTAGGCGGCGGCGCCGAATATGCGATCGACGATCACTGGTCGATCAGGGGGCAATACGCCTACACGCGGTTTGGCAGAGAGAGCTTCAGCTTTGAAAATGCCCGCGCGGGAGCTGCGCAGGCTTACACGGAAACAAATCAGATCGGAACAGAGATCATTCCCCCCCGGTATGCCCCCGACCACCGGTTCTGCACTCGGCCGGTCCCGAGCGTGAACTGCTTCGAGCAGGAAGTGCCGATTTACGAGACGATCGTGCACCCGAGCAGCTTCGACGAAGTCAACGGCCGCACGGCGTCCGATGCATTCGATATGCACAGCATCACGCTGGGCCTCAACTATCGCTTTTGACCGCTCGGCTTCGGGCCGCAAAATAATTTCACGAGCTTGCCAGAGGAGGTGAAAAATCCGGCGGCTCGAACGTCTTAGTAGTTAGGGCGGGCAGTGGGCGCTTGTGGCGGTCACTGCCTGGGACAAGGGACTATCCAGGATGACGACACTCGTTGACACACCAAGCCGCGCCAAAGAGCTGAAAGCGGCCACCGCCGCTGCCCACGAGCGCCTCGACAAGCGGATCATGGCCGCCAATCCGTTTGCCAGCGCTGACCGCTACGGCCGCTTTCTACTCGTGCAGCATGCCTTCCATCGCGAGATCGACGCGCTCTACGACAATCCGGTACTGGACCGACTGCTGCACGACCTCGCTGGCCGTCGGCGCCTGCCCCAGATCCGCGCAGACCTCGCGGACCTCGGCGTCCCCGTGCCGGCTATCGATTCAACGCCCGAGTTCGGGCCGGAGATCGATCTGCCGGCGGCGCTCGGCTGGCTGTATGTGGCGGAAGGCTCAAACCTCGGCGCTGCGTTTCTGTTGAAGGCCGCCGCGCAGCTCGGCTTTTCGGAGGAGCGCGGAGCGCGCCACCTGGCCGGAGCACCTGAGGGGCGCGGCTTGCACTGGCGCACCTTCACGGCCGCGCTCGACAGCATCCCTCTCACCGAAGCGGAAAATCGTCGCGTCATCGAGAGCGCCGAGTCTGCCTTTGCCCTGGTGCGCCAGTTCGTCGACGAGCAGATGCCGCTGGCGGCTGAGGCTGCTGGTTAGCCGAGTTCACTCACCTGCGGGCGATGCAACTGCGGGAAATTCGAGGACCCATGGGACTCATCCCAATACGTCTGTCCTGGTTGGCTGATAGAGAGCCGGCAGATCTCCAGCGCGTTCGTGCCGCTGATGCCGACTTCCCGGCCTGCGTCGTCGCGCAACTCGCGCCGCGCAAAGCGCTCATCGAGAATTCCAGGGACGATTGCTCATGCTGCTGACACGACAATCCAGGATCGCCATCATTATGCTCGTCGCCTGTGCTCGCGCCAATGGCCGCTTTCTGCACACCTACGACGCGGCGACAGCGACGGGCGCCAGCAAGGAGCACGCTGCCAAGGTCGCGCATCTCATGCGGTGCGCTGGCCTGATCAAGTCGGCTCGCGGCCGCAATGGCGGCATCACGCTGGCCCGGCCGCCCCACGCAATATCGATTGGCGACGTGCTCCGCCACACGCAGCCCAAAATGTGCGCTTTCGAGCAAAGCCAACCCGTCGACGATCCAAGCAGCGCGGTCTTTTCGTCAATCGTGGAAGTCGCGTGGTCCGGATTCCACGGGCTCATGGACCGCTTCACCATTGAAGATCTCATCGCCGAGCGCGCGCCACAGCGGCTTCCTTGCACCTCCTGCAGCCGGATGAAGCGCGACGAACCCCTGCGCAACATCGCTTCGGCAGCTATCACCGACAAGAGAGATGTCCATGCGCACCCGATCCATGGCTGACACACTGCCAAGAGTTGCTTTGCTGCTGGTTGCATTCTGCGCGCTCTGCGTCCCCGCTGTGGCTGAGGAAAGTGGGATTACCGCGCCGCGAGCGCAGGCTGAAGTCGTGGCGCCGATCGTTCCGTCGCGGGCATCCGGATCATCTGCAACTTCAGCCGCCGTCCCAGGCGAGGCAAACCCGTCTGGCAGCGACGCCAAGACTCGGATGAACGACACCGAAGGCGCGGCAGCGACGCCGGCATCGAACGACAGCAAGCCGCTGCCACACAACTTGTCCCCTTGGGGCATGTTCCAGGCGGCCGACATTGTCGTCAAAGCTGTGATGACCGGCTTGGCGTTCGCCTCGTTCGCCACGTGGACCGTCTGGCTGGCCAAGGCGTTCGAGCTGTCCCTCGCGCGCCGCCGCTTGCGGCGCGCCGATCGCAGCCTGCGCGCCGCAGCCTCGCTCAGCGATGCATTCGAAGCGATCGGCAAACTGCGCGGAACAGGTCCGCATTTGGTGCGCGAAGCGGTCGAGGAGATGCACGCTTCCGAAGCATTGCTCGACCACGGCAGCGCCGACGGCATCAAGGAGCGCGTGACGTCACGTCTGTCGCGAGCCGAGGCTGATGCAGGCCGGCGCCTCACGCTGGGTACCGGCGTCCTCGCCACCATCGGTGCAACAGCCCCGTTCGTCGGACTGTTTGGAACTGTGTGGGGCATCATGAATGCGTTCATTGGTATCTCCGAGACGCAGACCACTAACCTTGCTGTCGTAGCCCCGGGCATCGCCGAGGCACTGCTAGCCACGGCTATCGGTCTCGTCGCGGCCATTCCCGCCGTCATCATCTACAACGCATTCGCGCGCTCGATAGCCGGCTACCGGCTTCAGCTTGCCAATGCCTCCGCTGCCATCGAACGCCTCGTCAGCCGCGACATCGACTTGCGGCGCTTGCCGGATGCACCGGCCGTCAAGCTCGCCCTGGCCGCGGAGTAGCACATGGCGGGAAGCCTCAACGCGCGCGACGATTCAGACGAACTCGAGGTCAACCACGAGATCAACGTCACGCCCTTCATCGACGTGATGCTGGTGCTGCTCATCATCTTCATGGTGGCGGCGCCACTCTCGACGGTGGACGTGCACGTGGATCTTCCCGTTTCCAATGCGCAACCGGCACCCCGGCCGTCCGAGCCGATCTTTCTCACCGTCAAAGGTGATCTGTCGCTCGCATTCGGAAACGAGCCTATCGCGCGCGGCGCGCTCAAGAGCGCGCTCGACGCCAAGTCGCAGGGGAAGCTCGATGAGCGGGTGTTCGTGCGCGCCGATAAGACGGTCGATTTCGGCGACCTGATGCAGGTGATGAACGAGCTGCGCCAGGCCGGCTATCTCAAGATCGCCCTCGTGGGCCTGGAAACAGCGACGCCCGGCGCGGCCGTAATGTCGAGCACCCCAGCCGTAACATCCGGCACTGCACCCCAACCACCGGCTCCGCCATCACCTCTCGGTGCACCCTGATGAAGCCGCAGATTTCGGCTTTCACGCGCGACGCCGAAACGCACCGCCAAGTGTTGCTGCGCTGGGGCTGCGCAACGCTGTGCGTCGCCACGCTGCACGTCGGCACAGTATATGCGGTCGTGAACTGGCCGCGTCCCCCCGCGCCGGCCGGAGAACCGCCGGCGGCGGTTATGGTCGAGCTTGCTCCCATGCCTGTGGCCCCCGAAACCCCGGAGATGGATGTCGCCGTCGGTCCGCAACAGGAGATGAGCGAAGAGAGCACGCCGACCGAAGCTCAGGATGAGGCGGAGGAGACACCGAAGGATCCTGTCGAACCGGTCAAAACCGAGCCGCCGCCGGAGCCCGTACAAGATCCGATCGAACCCATCGTAGATCCCGAGCCCGATCTGCCGGAGTTACCCAAGATGGAGGTAGCCGAGGCCGTTCTTCCGCCTCCAGCAGTGACGCCCGTCGAGCCGGAAAAGTCCGAAGCGGTCAAGGCTAAGGAGAAGCCGAAGGAAGCCGAGAAGAAGAAGTCTGAGTCCAAGCCTGAGTCAGTCGCGCAGGCCGCATCGGCCCCCAAGCCGATCGAGTCCGCGCGCGCGAAGGTCAATGCGGCACCGTCGTCGGGTACGGCGTCTGCCGCCTCGATATCGAGCTGGCGTGGATCCGTCATCGCCCATCTCGATCGGCACAAGCGCTCTCCCGGCGGCGGGGCGCGCGGCACATCGTCTGTCGCCTTTACAATCAACCGGTCGGGGAGCGTCATCAGCGCACGCCTGATCCGCTCTTCGGGGAACAAGAACCTGGACCAGGAGGCTGTGGCTCTCGCGCGCAGGGCGAGCCCCGTGCCCAAGCCGCCAGCAAACATCAAGGGCGGCAGCATCGTACTGAGTGTTCCGATCCGCTTCTCGCGCTGAACGATCACCAAGGAGAGTATTGCGTCATGAAAGTCCGCATCCAATCGAAGGCAGGCTTGGCAACTATCGCCGGCCTTGCGGTGATGTTGCCCGTGACCGCTGCCGCGCAGCAGGCGCCAGGCAACGTCGAGCCGGTGCTCGAGCCGCTGCCGACAGCTGCCATCTCGGCACCCGAGAAACCAGCAGTGACGAAGCCTGCTCCCGCGCCCAAGTCGCTGGAGGCGTGGCGCGGCAAGGTGCTGGCCCATCTCAATAGCAGCAAGCGCGGGATCAGCAACGGAGCCGGCATGGCAACGGTTGCCTTCAAGATCGATCGCAGCGGTAAGGTGACTTCGGCGAAGGTCGTGACGAGTTCGGGCAACAAGTTGCTGGACGCCGAAGCTGTGGCACTCACACAGAGGGCAAGCCCGGTGCCGCCTCCGCCTGCCGACGTGGCTGGGTCCTCGCTCTACCTCAAAGTGCCGATCCGCTTCGCCAAGTAAGTCCGACGGCTCCTCACTTGCACGACGTTTTAACAAGAATGATCCAGCGCTGCAGACCGATGCCGGAAGCTATTACTGCAGTCGAGGTCAGAACCGATAGTTGCGTCCGATTGGCAGAGCGGGCATGCGTTGACGCCGTGCGGCCAGCAGCGTGGTCTGCGGAGAACTTCTTGTTTAGGCGCGGAAATATCTGCAAGCGCAGCATGCAGTGCTTCGCGGAATGCTGGCCAAGCGGCCTGTTTGCTTTGTTAGCGCAACGAGGGAGCTTTCCCGCCCTCCACTCATGTCTGCTATTCGTATAGGTGCGACCGGCAGCAAAATGCCCCGCGCGCGGCCCGCTCGCTGCCGCATGAAGTCCGCAAACTCGGCGTCTCGGCCATAGGTGATTGCGAATGCGACGTCTCCGTCGCTCCCAAAACCGAACTAATCCCCGCCATCAAAACCCGCCCCATAGTGGTCCCACTCCTGTCCGTCTGGGACGCAGCAGCTGAGCGGCTTTTGTGGGACAGGAGACGGTGCCCGGTTGAGGCAGAGGCCGTTTCCGTCTCGGCGTCTGTCGCGAGGAGTCGCTCCCTCACATACCGGGGCCATCGATCGGGGCTGTGCGGGTGTCAGCAATGATCCGCACGGACGCCCATCGGCAGCGGCGCCTCGCAGCCTTCACCAGCGAGCGCAGACGTGGAAGGTCCCGACGATGCCGTCCGGCCGTCGAACGCCAGGACAGGGACCCGAAACCCGCGCCGATGAGTATCGCACCTCCGGCATGGTACGCAGCCGACGCGGGCGCCGAAAGGCTGCCTCACTCAACTAGATCGCAGCGTTTCGGCGCCCGCGTTCCTGGTTTTTGCTTGCGCTGCCGATTCACGCCCTCGCCGATAGGCGCTCGGGCGATCGGAGCGCTGGCGGGAGAGCCGTGTTGCCTTGCCTTAACCAATCCCGTTGCAGGCTGCCGTATCCTGGCCGCGATTGGGACGACTACTCCCGATCGGGTGGCGCCGATAAGCAAGCAAAAGCAGGGATCGTGCATGCGTTGGAATAAACTTGCGCTGACGTTCGTCGCGCTGACGACGATGGCGCCGATGGCGCAGGCCGCGCCGCGTGCCGTGCTGGAGTTGTTCACCAGCCCGTTCTGCTCCTCGTGCCCGCCGGCTGATGAGCTTTTCGTCAAACTGGCGCGGCAGCCCGACCTCATCACGCTGGTCATGCCGGTCGACTCCTTCGATCGCCCCGGCCGCAAGGACGCGCTCGCGAAGTCCGCGTTCACCGATCGTCAGGCCGCATACGCGGACGTGCGCAACGAGGACACGCTGTTCACGCCGGAAGCGATCGTCAATGGCGCGGTGCCGGCGATGGGGTCGGACAAGTCCGAGATCGGTCAGGCCATCGCGCAGACGTCCGGGCTGATTTCCGTGCCGGTCAACGCGACGACGGCGGGACAGGACATTCTCATCTCGGTCGGGGGCGGGAAAGGCGCGGCGGCGAAATCAGGCGCGATGATCACCGTGCTGCCGTACGTTGCTTCGCGAGAGGTTCCGATGCGCGGCGGGGAGACGCTGCACTACGCCAACCTCGTGCGCGATATCGTGACGGTGGGGCGGTGGACGGGCGCTCCGGTGAAGCAGCGGCTTTCGCTGAAGGATTATGCTGCGTACGACGGCATCGTGGTGCTGCTGCAGGCTGGCACGCGCGAGCGGCCGGGCGCGATCATCGGTGCGGTGCGCGTGCCGATCGGCGCCCGCTCCAAGGCGTAACGGCGGATCATCGCAAGCAAGCAGGGATCATGGCCGTCGCATCGCTCGGACTGACGCTCGTCACGCTTGGCGTCGCCGACCTCGACAGGTCGCGCGCGTTCTACGTGGCAATGGGGCTTTCGCCTTCGCCGCAGGGCACGGAGTCCGTCGTGTTTTTCCAGATGGCGGGTTGCGTGCTGGGCCTTTATCCGCGGGCGGCGCTCGCCGACGATGCGATGGTGGATGCGGCAGGGAGTGGGTTTGCCGGCGTCACACTCGCCTGCAATCTCGATGCGCCCGAGGACGTCGACGCGATGATTGCACGCGCCGTCGCGGCGGGTGGTAAGCTCGTCAAGCCGGGGCAGAAGGTGTTCTGGGGTGGGTATTCCGGATATTTCGCCGATCCGGATGGGCATCTGTGGGAAGTCGCGCACAACCCCTTCTTTCCCATGGACGACCGTGGGATCCTCGCAATCGGCTGATGCCGACGTAACGGCGGCGGCATCCGAACGAACTAGTGCGTAGGTCGACCAGGAGGTCCCATGCACAAGAGTGCGCTAGTGCCGTTGGCGATTGTTCTGTCGTTGGTGGCGGGTCCGGCATCCGCAGAGACGCGGACGGTGCTGGAGCTGTTCACCAGCCAGGGGTGCTCGTCGTGCCCGCCGGCGGACAGGCTGTTCGAGCAGCTCGCTCACGATCCGAAGCTGATCGTGCTGTCGCTGCCGGTCGACTACTGGGACCGGCTCGGATGGAAGGACACCTTCGCCAAGCACATCTTCACCGAGCGCCAGCGCGCGTATGCCTTCATGCGCGGTGACGGCCAGGTCTATACGCCCCAGGCGGTCGTCAACGGCAGCGAGCATGCGAACGGCGCCAACATGATGGCGATCGGGGCGTCAGCGGAGACGACGACGCCACCGCGTCTGCCGGTGCGCGTGAAGCACCACGGTGGGGACGTGACGGTTACGGTCGATGCGACGCGGCCCGGCAGTCCGAACGCGACGGTGCTGCTGCTGCCGTATCTCGCTTCGCGGGATGTCGTCGTGGGGCGCGGGGAGAATTCGGGCAAGCAGATCAAATATACGAACATCGTGCGCGAGATCATTCCGCTCGGTGCGTGGTCGGGAGCGCCGGTCACCTTCTCGGCCAAGCTGCCGGGCGATGAGAAATACGACGGGGCGGTGGTTCTGGTGCAGGAAGGCACGGTGGCGCAGCCCGGCGCCATCCTCGGCGCGGAGCGCGTAGACCTGCACCCGTGATGACGGCCGCGCTCATGTCTTTCGGCCGGGTCTGTTCCGCGGGAAACAGGGGGACTCCCGCGCGTCGGCTACGCAGCGGCAATCGGGTGCTTTTCATCTGCGACCCGAACGGCTAGCAGTGCCGCGGCAGAATGTCGGACGGGGGAAGTTGCATGTCTTCGTGGCGCAGCAAATCGCGCCTGTCGGTCGGGTTCGGCTCCATCTTCGTGCACGCGGGCTTCGCATTCGCGGCCGTGCTCGGCGTCATGGCGCAGGTTGGCATCATCGGAGCCTACCGGCGTGGCGAAGCGGATTTGCCGTCAGCGATCGCGATTTTCGTATTCAGCCTTATCCTCACGGTGTGCGGTGTCGGCTATTCCTATTTCCGCTACGCCGTGCTGCCGGCCCGCGAAGCGCGTGATGCGCGCATCACGGCGCTTCATCCGGATGCGCCATGGCTGCTCGATGAAGAGTGGGCGGCGCGCAAGGTCGTCGACCGCGGCAGCCTCACCGTTGCGATCTTCCTGTGGCTGTGGTCGATCGGCTGGAACGGCCTCTGTGGGCTGATCTGGAGCATCAACCACGACAAGATCGTTGCGGCTTTCCAGACATCCTGGGGCGAGGCTGCGGCGGCGGTGCTGTTTCCGGTGTTGGGGCTGATCGGCGTGCTCTGCGCCGTCAGCGCGACCCTGCACTGGTGGCGCTACGGCCCATCGACGCTGCACATCGATACGCTGCCCGGCTATCTCGGCGACAGGTTTCGCGGTCGCGTGGTCGCGCGTCTTGCTACGGCGGTGCCGCTCGAGGCAGAGCTCATATGCGAACGGCAGTTCTGGGTCCGCGTGCTCAAGAACGGCGACCGCTCGATGGAACTCAAGACCGAGCAGGTCTGGGCGAAGTCGTACCCGATCGACAGCGACCGGCTGATGCGCATGAAAGACGGCACAACGACCATTCCGATCGACCTCCCGCTGCCGAGCGACCGGCCTGGCTGCGATATCGATGAGGAAGGTGTCGGCATCCAGTGGGTGCTGGCTGTGCACACCGATCATGAGCGCCTAGCAAAACCGGTTCAGCCTGCAGCGCCGGGGGCAAAGAACTATTCGGGGCGCTTTCTGATCCCGGTTTTCGCGCGGTCCTGAACGGGTGTTCCTCCGGGAACTGAAATAGCGCCTGACGCATGTGACGGTTTCCTCCATCATGGAGGCGGCTCGCATGCCGCCCACTTCCGACGGGGGATCGTCATGCCAGATGAAACGTCGCGCACCGGGGCGTCAGCAGTGACGGCGCCGCTCGGATACCTCGTTTTGAATGTCGTCGTGGCCGTGATTGCGCTTGCGGCGTTATCCACCCAGCTCAGTGTGATCGTCGCCTATCGCCGGGGCGATATGCAGCTGGCGGAGGCAATGCTGGTCTTCGCGATCGCTGCGGGGGTTACTGGGGCCGCGCTCTGGTACTACTACCACCGATATGTGGTCGTCGCGGCACGAGATACGGCTGCTGCCAGGATTGCGACGCTTCATCCCGATGCACCATGGATGCTCAACAGCGCTTGGGCGTCGCGACACCTCGTCGATCGTTCGAGCCGCCGGCGGGCGGTCTTTCTTTGGATCTGGGTTGTCGGCTGGTGGGCCGGCTGCGCGCTCATTTTCGGCATCAATCGCGATCAGATAGTTGCTTCGCTCTTTTCGTGGAGCGGCGCGCTGCTCGGGTTATTTTTTGTTGGCTGCGGCCTGCTCGCTTTGGCGAGTGCGGTCGCCATGACGCGCAAATGGCTGCGTTATGGCGCGACCTCGCTCAGCATCGACACGTTGCCGGGGCACCTGGGTGATCGCTTCCGGGGCAAGGTCACAACGCGATCGCCGAATCCGGAGCCTGCATATGAAGCTGAGATCGCGTGCGAGAGACTGACCGTGACCTGGACAAGGACTCCGAAGGGTGGGCTCAGGAAGGAAATCCTGTCGGAAACAGTCTGGTCGCAGAGGTGGTCGGTCGAACGGGACCGGATGGTACGCGGCAAAGACGGGGACATCAGTTTCTCGATCGACGTTGCTTTGCCGGTAGATCAGCCGCAGGTCGAGATCGATGAGGAAGGCGGGGGGATTCAGTGGATGCTGTACCTTCGCGATGAGCGCGCAGGCGCGGCGCCCGTGAAGCCAGTAGGGCCCGCTGCTCCGACGATCGGGCCTGCGGAACTCGGCGGATTTTCTGCGGAGTTTTCCATCCCCGTTTATTCCCGCAGATAGCTAGGTGCCTTCGACCTGTTCCGCCTCAGGCACTGCCGCCGGCTTCCAAAGGATGGCGACGCCGATGATCGCGGAGAGCACCGAGGCGGCGAAGACGGCTATCTTCGCGGCGGCGAAGTCGTCAGGGGCGTGGAACGATTGGCCGGCGATGAAAAGAGACATCGTGAAGCCTATGCCGGCAAGGGCTCCGGCGCCTGTGAGTTGCCGCCAGTTGTAGCTTTCGGACTTGGTCGCCCAGCCGATCCATACGGCAAAGGCAGACGCTGCGACGAGACCGAGCGGCTTACCGATGACGAGGCCGGCGATAATGGCAAGCAAGAGCTGTTCATGCCCGCCCATGATGTCTCCGGTGATCTCGACGCCAGCATTGGCAAGGGCAAACAGTGGCAGGATGATGTAGCTGGAGCGCGCGCCCATGTGACGGAGCAGGCGGTCGGCGGGAGATTCCATGCGGTCGAAGATGGCATCTATGGCGCGCAGGGCCGGCAGAGACGGTCCGTGCCGCAGAACCTCGTCGCCGTGCTCCGCCTCAGCGGCGACGATGCTGTTGAGTTGTGCGGTCAGCGCAGCGAGATTGGCGGGGGGCCGCGTTGGGATGAACAAGGCCAGGATGACGCCGGCGAGCGTGGCGTGCAGGCCGCCCGCGTAAACGCATGCCCATAGCGCCAAACCGAGCAGCACGTAGGGAGCTGCGCGATAAACATGTGCGCGGTTGAGAGCGACCAGTCCGGCAATCACAAAGAGGCCGGCAGCAAGATATGCCCACTGCAGCGCGCCGGAATAGAAAATCGCGACAACCGCAATCGCTCCGATGTCGTCGACGATCGCGGCGGCGGTCAGGAAGATGCGCAGCTCGACGGGGACGCGGCTTCCCATCATTACGATGAGCGCGACGGCGAAGGCGGTGTCGGTGGCCATCGGGACGCCCCATCCATGCGCCCATGGTCCGGTCGGGATGACGAGTGCGTAGAGCAGTGCCGGCACGGCCATGCCACCGATGGCGGCAGCGATCGGGAGCGCGGCGGAACGGCGGTTTGCCAAGTGCCCGACTGTGAACTCGCGTTTGATTTCGAGGCCGACGACGAGGAAGAATATCGTCAGCAGCCCGTCGTTGACCCAGTGTCGGACCGACATCTTGAAGCTCGCCGTGCCGAGCGAGATGCCAAGGTATTGTTCCCAGAACTGCTCGAAGGCATTTCCCCAGGCGGAGTTCGTCACTGCGATCGCGATGATGGTGGACAGCAGCAGCAATAGGCCGGCCGATGGTCCCCAGCTCGCGAAGTCGAGGGCTGCTGCGCGGAAGCGATGGCCGAGGCTACCGAGCATCGCATCGAGGAACGAGCTTTCGTCCCAAGGCCCGTCGTAACGGCGCCCGTTCATGAAGAATGTGGGCGTCACCATCACGCCACTGGCGCGGGCGCTGCTTTCATCGGCGGAGACGCGCTGGCTCGCTTGCCGCCACGGCTCGGAGTTTGGTGTGTCTGGTGGAACATCGACACCCAGATCGTCGGCGACCGCGCGCAGATCGTCCTCGGTCAGCGTCTCTGAGCGCGACATGAGCTTGATGTGCGCGGCCCAGAAGCTGTCCGCGTCAGGTGCGCGTTCGACGAGCTCAGCTGCTCGTCGGGCAAGTGAGCTGCCGTTAACGGGGCGGTGCCGAAAGGTGTAGCGCAGCCGATCGCCGAGCTCGTTTCGCACCTCTGCAATTCGGGCGTTTGCTGCGCGGCAGTAGGGGCACGCGTAACTGCCGTATTCGACCAGCGTGATCGGCGCGTTCGCCAGTCCAAGGGTATGGTCTTGGGCGCCGACCGGGCGGTCGAGGCGGTTGCTCGGCAGGGGCTGGCTCACTGTACCTCGTCAGGATTGCTGCAGGGCGCAAAGTCGCTACGGAGCCGCGATTGGTACATGGGGGCATCGGCCAAGTCACCCCGGGGGCGGCCTACGCCGGGCCCTGGGCGCGCTTGCGGAGAACCCGCTGCACGGCAAGCTCCAAGGCTTCGAGAAAGCGCGAGCGGTCGGCGCGCGTGAAGGAGGCGTTATAGCCTTTGCTCTCGCCGGTTTCGCGCAGATGCGCGGAAAGATCGCGCATCGCGAGTGCCATGCCGATGCTGCTGGCGGTGAACGGTTTGCCGGTCGGGCCGATCACCTCGGCGCCCTGCTTGAGGCACCGAGAGGCGAGAGGGATATCGGCTGTGACGGCTACGTCGCAATCGGTGATGCGTTCGGCAATCCAGTTGTCGGCAGCGTCCGGCCCCTCGGTTACGACGACGCGTCGGACGAGCGGGCTCTCCGGCAGTCGCATCCAGGAATTGGAGACGAAATGCAGGACAAGACCGTGGCGTTCGGCGACGCGCATGGCCTCGTCCTTTACCGGACAGGCGTCGGCATCGACATAGATGGCGGGTGCGGATGGCTCACTCACAGCCGCTGTTTAGCCGCTCGCGCGCGGCAAGGAAACAGCTGCTAGGCGCGCATCGGCTCGGCCAGCAGTTTTGTCACGCCGTCGGCGTCGAGGACCTTGTCCTCCATGCCGGCAGCAGGGGTGCGCGGATCGGCATCCATCACCGGGCCCGGCGCGACGGCTGCGATAAGATGCTCCCAGACCTTGGGTACGATCGAGGACTGGCCCCACGTTGCCGACAGGAGGTAGCGGACTTTCGCGTGCTGCTTTGCCGCCTGCTCGAGGGGGCCGATGACCTTCGGGCCGTGCGCCTTGAGGAGTGTCTCGAGCGCGCCGGCGCCGAGCAAGGCAACCTGAGCGCCTGTCTTGCATTCGTCGAGTGCCGCGAGAATGAATGTGACCGCGGCGTCGGGCGCGAACTGCACCATCTCGTCCACGCAATCGTAGGCGCGCATCCGGTCGCCCTTTTCTTCGTGCGACGTTCCGGGTGGGGCGATCTTCAACAGAATACGCGCGAGATGCCTTGGTTCGAATGTGCCGTCCTCAGCGAAGCACAATGGCTCGGCGCCATCGAACTGGCAGTCGAAACAACTCCAGGTGCGTTCCATGTCGAGCAACCGGTTTTCAACGATCGGCGATCTGCGAATCGCATCATAGCCGCTGATGAGCCGTAAGTTGTTGACATGCGTCTGTTGCTGCAACTCAGGGAAGTATCGGCGCAAACGAAATGGCCCGGGCATCTGCCCGGGCCATTGTCATTTTTCGTGAAGCGACCGGTTATTCAGCCGGCGCAAATGCGGCTGCGGACGGAGCCGGCTCGCTCTTTGCTTCGCCCATGATTTTCTTGATGTGCAACTGCTCCATAGCCGTCTGCCACATGAAGAACACGACGATGAAGCCGAGCAGGATCAATGTGTAGACATACTCCGCACCCGCGAACGGATAGAGAGTTGTCAGTTCGGGCAGCTTGGAGAGTGAAGACAGACCAGTCGACATTGGTACCTCCTTTCGCGGTGATTAGAGTTTGGCTTCCTGCTTCACGATGGCCTCGAAGGCGGCCTCCGTGCCAGAAACAGCCGGGTAGTTATAGGGGACGACCTCGCCATCGAGACCCGAGACCTCGACCGCAGCGGGAACGCGCAGCAGTCCAAATCCCTTGAGCAACATGCCGATGATGTAGCCAGGGATCAGGCCGAACCCGATTGCGAAGACAGCCGTGCAGATCGCGTTACCCATCGGGGTGACGATCGGCAGGCCTTCCGCGTTGGTGCCGAACCAGCCGGCGCCTTCGGACAGCGAGATCAAGGTTCCTGGGCTTGGCATGACTGCCGGATAGCCCCACAGGACAAAGCCCGCGACCAGACCACCGAACACGCCGCAGTAGCCGTGCACCGCGACCGCGCCCACAGCGTCATCGAGCTTGAAACGGCGCTCGACGAAATTGTGAAGCGTGTACGCGAGAACGGTGCCTGCCGACGCAATGATCAGGGCCAGTATCGGGTGATAGAAATCGTTACCCGCGCTGGCGCTGATGAGACCGGTGAGACCGCCGGAGTAGGTCCAGAACGAATTGCCGCCGGAGATCAGGTAAGCCGTGATCATGCCGCCGAACAATGCGAACAGGAAGTTGAGGGTGACGCCAGAAAGCGTGATCGGAACGCCGTAGATGTTGGTCGCGGTCCAGAAAGCTGGAGCGCCTTCAGCGGCCACGTTGACGATCGGGATGTGGCAAGCGGCGTAGAAGCCGAAGAAACCGATGAAGATCAGGAAGATCCCGAGCGTCACCATCCAGGGATTGTGGATCGGGATTTCACGGACTTCGCCGGCCGGACCGAACTTGCCGATGCGCGGTCCAAGAGCCAGAAGGAGGCCGAGGGTCGCAAAGCCGGCAGGCGCGTGCAGAACTGCGGAGCAGTACTGATCGTGGAAGCCGAGGTACTGCACCATCCAGCCGTTCCCTGCCCAGCCCCATGCGGCGGGGATGACCCACGACACGGCGCCGACGTACACGGCAAAGATGAGGAAGCCGGTCGTCTTGGCGCGCTCGATGATGGAGCCGGAGACGATCGAAGCTGCCGTCATGCCGAACAGCGCGAAGGCCGCCCAGAAGACGCCAGAGATGCGGTCGGTAATGTTCGGCGCGAGTTTCTGAGACCAGGGCTCGAAGCCTGTCTCGAAGCTGACGGCGGTGGAGCCCACCGGCCAAGCCTGCAGCGCGATGTAGAACCACATTCCGAACAGGAGGAACACGAGACCGACCACCGGGATCGCCATCGTGTTCTTGAGTAGCGTGTGCTGCAGGTTCTTGGTCCGCGATACGCCAACCTCGTACATGCAGAAACCAACGTGGATGAAGAACATCAGCACGATGGTCATGAAAAAGTAGAACTCAGTGAACAGCGTTGTTAGCGCCGTAGTTTCATTTGCCATATACGCCTCTCCCACCTCTTCGAGTGCGCATCCCAACTCCTTGGCAGCTTGATCGAGCTGCAAGTAATTTCACCTCAGTGCAACGAGTGTGCCGGTCTATAGGGGTGGGCGATTTTTCAGCGCTGGAGGCGGGATAATGAACTGGAATAGAACGCGAATTTTTTCGTTCGCGGGCAGGCCGTGAAGCGCCTTAAGGCGCCCGGTACGGGCCCTCGTCTTACGCATTTGTAAATTTCATAAGCAATCCGCCTATTAAACGAGCGCAGGGGTTGAGATGCGGACTGCGTCGTGGGGGCGGCTGGTGCGTTTTTGCGCTGGCCCCTTCAAAGGCGAAGGCGCGGTCGTCCATTTGGCCGCCGCGACTTCGTTCTTCATCTGAGGTGTGTGAGGGCTGTCGGCCTTCAGCCCGCGGCTAGCACCGCGGGCATCCGTGTCCCCAGTGCTTGTGGACTGGCCGGTAGAGGTTCACGGGCCGGTGGAGCCGGTGAGGGCGATAGTATCGCACGGGGCGATAGAGGCGGGCCGGCCTGTACAGGCGGTGATGCCGATAGTGTTTGACGGTCCGGTAGCCGCGGACCTCGCCGGCGTCGGCGGCAGCAGCGCCGTAGCCGTACTTCTTCCAGCCGCACGATGAGGCGGGTGCGGAGAATGCAGCAGTCATGACGAGGGCTGCCGCAGCCGTGGCAATCAGTGTCGCAGGCTTCATGATTGATCTCCCGACGAGCGTGATGCTCGTCGCGCGGCAACCTATTGAAGCCGGGTTAGTTCCCCTCGTCGCGTGACGAGGGGAACTGCCGTTTTGTCTTGAATTTACGAGGACTTGTAAGCTGCTTCGCCGCGGGCGATCGCGAACTCTTCCTCAGGCGAGAGGATGAGCCGGTGACGGCCGAAGATGGCGAAGTAGACGATGCCGACCGCAAACCACGCCGCCACCCAGAGCACGCCCGCGATATACAGCGGGTCCTGCAGCTGCATGTAGATGGTGACCAGCGCGATAATCACGGTGAGCGCTGCTCCCGGTACGCCGAGCGGGCTCTTATACGGCCGCTCGATGTGCGGGAACTTGCGCTTCAGCTGGATGTAGGTGAGGCCCTGCATCACGTATGAGAACATGGCGCCGAAGACGGCCATGTTCAGCAGCGTGCCGCCGATCACCTTGGCGCCCTGATCCGCGCCCTCGACAAACCAGACGGTCAGCATCACCGCGAGGCCGACGAGCGCACCGACCACCATCGCGATGTGCGGTGTCTTGCGCGTTCCGTGCGTCACCGACAGAACGCTCGGGAAGTAGCCGGCGCGCGAGAGCGAGTAGATCTGACGGCCGTAGGCGAAGATGATGGCGTGGAACGATGCGATCAGGCCGGTGACGGCGACGAGTGCCAGGGCGTTGGCAAAGCCGTCGCCGTAGATGGCGCGGAAGCCATCGAGCAAAGGCTCGCCGGACGTGCCGAGCTTGAACGAGCCGACGCCGATGACCGACGGATTGAGGAACAACACGCAGAATGCCGACAGCATCAGCGTGAACATCCCCAGCATGATGCCCTTCGGCATGTCGCGCTTGGGATCAACGGATTCTTCAGCGGCCAGCGGCAGCTGCTCGATGGCGAGAAACAGCCAGACTGCGAACGGAAGAGCGGCCAGGATGCCGTGGATTCCGAAGGGCAGAAGTGGGCCGTTCCCACCGACGATCTCGGTGCCATCGGGAGCGATGTTCAGTGCCCAGGTCTTGAAGTCGATATGGCCGATGGCGCTGACATAGAAGACGACGAGGCAGAGAACCGCGAGGATGGTGATGATGAGCGCGAATTTCAGGGACTGCTCGACGCCGAGATAGTTCAAGCCGACAAACAGCACGTAGCCCAATATCCAGAAGAGCGGCTGCGATTCAGTCGGTGCGCCAACGATCGCAGCGCCATAGGTGCCGATGAAGAACACGATCACGGCGGCGGTCATTACGTATTCGACGTTCTCGGCCAATCCGGTGAGGAAGCCACCCCAAGGGCCGAAGGCGGTGCGTGCGAACGAGTAGGCGCCGCCCGTATGCGGCATCGCCGGGCTCATCTCGGCGAGCGAGAAGGTCAGGCCGAGATACATGATCGCAATCAGGATCGTGGCACCGAGCATGCCGCCCCAGCCGCCAGAGGCGAGACCAAGGTTCCAACCTGAAAAGTGTCCAGAGATAACGGCGCCGACGCCTAGCGCCCACAAGAGCCAGACACCTGCATGGCGCTTCAGCCCGCGCGCCTGAAAGTATGCGTCATCAACTTTTTTA
The DNA here is from genome assembly GCA_030148725.1 of Hyphomicrobium sp. Lineage (GTDB taxonomy): Bacteria > Pseudomonadota > Alphaproteobacteria > Rhizobiales > Hyphomicrobiaceae > Hyphomicrobium_A. Next base: position 195,957 of record JASBSU010000009.1, on the reverse strand, counting down.
TAGGTAACGCTTCCGGATTTCTGCTGCATGAGACCCCCCAGTCCATGTGCTCAACCGTGAATGAACGTTACTCTTGGTCCGATCGTCGGTCATCTGAGGACAATGATTGCCGATTATACGGTTTGGTAAGATTGGAAAGCTTCTGCCTCGCTAGGGCGACAGCTTCTTCAACTGTCGGCGCGTAGGTGACGAGCGGCCGGCGCAGGCCCGCCAGGAGAAGAGTGCGCCGCACACCTTTGCGTGCGGCTGCGAAATAGACCTCGGTGCCGGAGCGGCGAAGTTTGTGCACGAAGCCTTCCAGCAGGTTGGCCGCGGTGCTGTCGACGAGCGGTACGTCGCTGAAATCGAGGATGAATGCCTTGGGGTGCTCGCCGATGCGATCCAGCACGCTGCTGACGGCGGCGGTCGCGCCGAAGAAGAATGCGCCAGAGATGTGATAGACGGCGATATCGGTGCCGTACGCATCGGGGACATATGCGATGCGCTCAGAGCCCGTCGCGTCGGCAGCATCCTCCGCGATGATCGAGCCGCCCGACTCGATCTCCACGGCCTCCGCCATGCGGTGAAGGAACACGAAGGCGCCCAACGTGACGCCGACGCTGATGGCGATGGTGACATCCTCAAAGATCGTCAGGAGGAAGGTCGCCAAGAGGACGGCTGCATCACCCCACGATGAGCGCAGCAGGCGCACGAACTCAGCTTTCTCCGCCATGTTCCACGCAACGACCGCCAGAACACCGCCGAGACTGGCTAAGGGAATGAATGCCGCGAGCGGTGCCGCAACCAGCATGAACAGCAACAGATAGAGCGAATGCAGGATGCCGGAGATGGGCGTGCGGGCACCGGCCCGGATGTTCGTCGCGGTGCGCGCGATCGTGCCGGTGACGCACATGCCTCCGAAGCAAACGGCTGCGATGTTGCCGACGCCCTGCGCGACGAGTTCGCAATTCGAACGATGTTTGCGGCCGGTCATGCCGTCGGCGACGACGGCGGAGAGAAGGCTTTCGATCGAGCCGAGCAAAGCGATCGCGATGGCGTCCGGAAAGAGCTCGCGCAGTCTGGCGAAATCGAAGGCCGGTAGCGACGGCACGGGGAGCGTGCGCGGGACTTCACCGAACTTGGATCCGATCGTTGCGACGTCGAGCGGCAATGCGGCGGCGACAATCGCGGTCAGCGCGACAGCGATCAGCATGGCCGGCCATCGAGGTTTCCAGCGGCGCAGGCCGATGATTGTGGCGATGGCGAGCGCTCCGAGCGCGACCGTCGCTGGACTTGCGGTGCCCAATGAAGCTCCGATGGCGCCGAGCTTGGGGAGCAGGGCAGCCGGTTCGCTCGGCATATCGAGGCCTAGGAGTTCCTTCAGCTGACTTGCGAGGATTATGACGGCAATCCCAGCGGTGAATCCAACCGTCACCGGGAAGGGGATGTACTTGATGTAGGTGCCAAGGCGGAGGAAGCCCGCCGCTATCATCATGATGCCGGCCATCAGCGTCGCGAGCACCAGGCCGTCGTAGCCCTGCCGCTGCACGATCGACGCGATCAGTACGATGAACGCGCCCGCGGGGCCGCCGATCTGAAACCTGCTGCCGCCAAGTGCAGAAATGAGAAGGCCGCCGACGATTGCGGTGAACAGGCCCTTCTCGGGCGACAGGCCGGAGCCAATCGCGATGGCCATGGACAGCGGAAGCGCCACGATCGCGACGGTGAGCCCGGCGATCGCATCTGCCTTGAAGTCGCTGGTGGTGTATCCGGCGCGCAGCAGCGTGACGAGCTTCGGCGTGAACAGCTCGATGAATGTCGGCTGCGGCGGTTTCAATCGATGGCGAGTGGTCGCGCCCATGCTCCGTCTCCGGTGAAGGAGCGGCGGGATCGTCGGCCGATCAGTCGGCGGTCGCCGTCGCGGTATCGTTGCTTGTCAGGTGTCTGTGGTTTGTCGCTTCTTTGCGGGTGTGACGCGCGAGCGGTTTGGCTCTTCGATACTCGGCTCGGCCTTGAAGCGAACACCCCGGCCTTGGCCGCTGCTCGGGGCGTTGGCGGAAATCAGTTCGACGCCGGCTGCATCGAAGGCGGCGACGACCTTGACCAGCGTGTCGATTACGCCGCGAACGTTTCCCTCGCTTGCCTCCATGCGCTGCACGGTGGGTAGGGAGACGCCCGCGAGGTCGGCGAGGGCCTGCTGGTCCATGCCGAGCAAAGCGCGAGCGGCGCGCATCTGAGCAGAGGTGATCATGGTCGGAGTGGGCGAATTGCAGAGGCTGAACTGATGTATAACACATCAGTTGAGATGCTCCGAACATCTACTTTCGTGTGATATGCGGCTGCGGCTGTCGCTTCTTCGAGCTTCACGGCGCTTCCATCCGCGCGTAAGCTGGCGCTTACAGTCTGGTTTCAGACGTTCGGCGACAGCGTTCTTTGATGATTGCAGATGATCGGACTGCCGTTTCCGTCGATCAACCCCTCGAGGTCGTGAGACGGTTCAACGAGCATTGGGCGGCCGGTAATATTGGCGCCGCGATGGATCTCGTCGCGGACGATGCCGTCTACAAGCTCCATGTCTCAGAAGATCTCCTCCCGGTCGGAGGTGAGACAGTTGGGCGGGTGAACATCGAGGCGGGACTGCGCCTGGCGCGGAAACAGTTCGACTACCTACTCTACCGACCGCTCGATCTCGTCGCCAAAGGTAACGACGTCCGACACCAGGTGGAGTTCATGTACCGGCATCAGGCGAGCGGGGAACTGCTCAGCGGCAGGTTTCGCATGGTCATGCGGGTCGAGGGCGGCCGGATCGTTCGCGCAGAGGAATATCACGACCGCGCCAAGGTCGAGGCATTCCTGCGTCTCTTTGCAAGTTAGACGCAGTTGCCGCGACCGTTGGCTGACTTGCGCGCGCGTTGCCCGGCTCAGCGCTTCACGGCGCGGCGGTGCTTCGTCGACCGGCGCAGCGGATTGCGCATGGGCTCGGGCTCGGCGACTGCAACCGTCTCGACGCGTGCCTTCGGAACGAGATGCACGACCTTGTAGCCGCGCGCCTTGAGCTCCGCGAGAACCTCGGGGATCACCTTCACCGTTTGCGGATGGATGTCATGGAAAAGCATGATGCCGCCGCCAGACTTGTCCAGGGCGGAGAAGATGTTCTTGAAGACCTTGTCGGGCGAGCGATTGCGCCAATCGAAGGAATCCGCGTCGATGCCCATCACAGCGATGTGGCGTGAAGCGAGATAGTCGCGCACGCGCTTGGGGTCGCTGAGATAGGGAAAGCGGAAGAATGGCGCGACGCCGTCGGGCAGCGTTGCTTCGGCGATGTTGATGGCGCTCTCGATTTGCGACTTGGCGCGATCGAGCGACACGGCTCCCATGTTCTTGTGAGACCAGGTGTGAGTGCCAACGGTATGGCCTGCGGCCTGCACTTCCTTGGAAATCTCCGGGAAGCTCTTGATCATCTGACCGACCTGGAAGAACGTCGCCTTGGTGCATTGCTCGGCCAGCGCCGCCAGGATCTCGCGCGTGAACGTCGGGTGCGGGCCGTCGTCGAAGGTGATAACGACTTCGCCTTTTTCGAGCAGCTTGGTCGGCGGGTATTGCTCGCCGTAGTCGCCGCCGCCGGTGGTATCGACTTCAGCGACGCGAGAGACGCCGAGCTTGCCGGTGCAGTCGATGGCAGGTTTGGCTTCGGCCTGAGGCTTGGTGGTTTCGTCGGCCGCGGGCGGCGCGACACCTGCTACTGCGTTGACCGCGTGGACGCCGTCTTCTGCGGAAACAACGGCTGCCGGAATCATCAGCAAGGTGGCGAGCAGAAGCTTTCTCATGCAACATGGTCCCTTGCCAGAAGCGGTCTTTGGCGCCTTTTCGGCGCGATAAGCGCGGCAGCATCGCCGACGCTCATTAACTGCCGATGAAGCTTCGGCAGGGTGGCGATGACGCTGCCAATGCGTAGTCAGCAATTTTCACCGATGCGGAGGGTCGAAGCCAGCCAAATCGATGGGCCGGACAGCTTCTTATGTGCAGGTGTGGCCGGCGGTCAGTGCTCCGCCGCCCGTGCAGGTCCCGGACAATTAAGGTGCGGGATCGTGGCTGTTGGGGGCGCGATGCGCCGCGCAATAAAAGAGAAAGCGGGAGGGGGACGGTGCGCAGGGCAGGGCGCTCCGGAACGGAGCCGCGGGGCGAAACGTTGTGCGGCGCTGCAATTGGAAGGCGCTCGACAAACGCAAATACCCCTTGTCTAACAACCGCGACAGCCAGCGGAGCTTAGAATCTCAATGTCGTTGCCGACGATCCCGGCGCAACTGACGCCGATCATCCTGCTCTCCCTCTCCAACGTGTTCATGACCTTCGCCTGGTACGGGCACCTGCGGTTCAAGGATCAGCCGCTGGTTCTGGTGATCTTCGTCTCGTGGCTGATCGCCTTCTTCGAATACTGCCTCGCTGTGCCGGCAAACCGGTACGGGAGCGCGGTCTATTCGCCCGCTGAGCTGAAGACCATGCAGGAGGTCATCACGCTCACGGTGTTTGCGGTTTTCTCGGCGCTCTACCTCAAGGAGCCGGTCACCACCAATCAATTGATCGGCTTCGGTTTCATCGCCGTCGGCGCATTCTTTGTCTTCTCGGGACGCACCTGAAGCAGGTATGGTCGGCGCCAGACCGGAAAAACGCTCTTACACCAGGAGACGCCATGGCCGAGACACGCATCGCGCTCGTTACAGGCGCCAATCGTGGCATTGGCCTCGAGATCGTCAGGCAGCTGTCCCGTAACGGGCTTCTCGCGGTGCTTGCCTCGCGGGATGTCGAAAAGGGGCGTGCGGCGGCAGCCAAGCTCGCTTCAGAGGGGCTGGAGCCTCCGGTGGTGGCCCTTGATGTGACGAATGCGGAGAGCGTTCGCGCCGCGATCGAAGAGGTCATGAATCTGTTCGGCCGCATCGACGTACTGGTCAACAATGCGGGCATCCTGAAAGAAGGGCAGTCGCCGGAGGAATCGAAGGTGCTTGACGTGGCGCCGTCGCTGGTGGTCGAGACGTACGAGGCGAACACGGTGGGGCCGCTGCGTATGATCCAGGCGGTGGTGCCGGTCATGCTCAAGGGCGGCTATGGGCGCGTTGTGAACGTGTCGTCGGGCGCGGGGCAGCTTTCCGACATGCAGGCGGGCTATCCGGCTTATCGGATGTCGAAGGCGGCGCTCAACGCGTTGACGCGTGTTACGGCTGCCGAGCTGGGGCCGAGCCCGATCAAGGTCAACGCGATGTGCCCGGGGTGGGTGCGGACCGACATGGGCGGCCCCAATGCGACGCGAACGGTGGAGCAGGGTGCGGAGACGGCGGTGTGGCTGTCGATGCTGCCGGATGCGGGTCCGACCGGCGGGTTCTTTCGCGACAAGGCGCCGATCGCCTGGTGATTCCCGGGGCGGGTATCCGGCGTCAGATCCCGCGCACGAGGTTGCCGACCATCAACGTGATGTAGGCAGTGATCGCGAGCCAAAACTCCTGGTGCGGCAGGTAGCGCGGCACGCCGACGAATCCCAGTTTGGTGACGAGGGCCAGCAGGGCGAGCGTCAGCGAGATGAGGAAGATGGCGATGGTCGGCGGATTGAGACGCATGGCTAGAGCTTCCCCCAAATGGCATTCGAACCCTGCGCACGGGCGTGGCCCGCTCGCTGGTCCTAAAGTTTAGCATGCCCCATTGGCGTGAAGGCAATACGTCAAGGGCGCCCAAAGGCGCCCCAGTGTTACGTCGCAGAAGTGTGCGGGTCAGAGGGTCCGGGGAGCTTTCACAGCCGACAGGGCCGGGATCTCGTCGCCGGCCTCGATCAGGAAGCGGATCGGGCGGGCTTGCGGGTTCGCCTCGTCGCGACAGGTGACGAGCAGCATTGGCGTCGGCCGTTCCGTGGATACCGGGAGAACCTGGCTGTCGAGACGATCGACGGTGACGACGTTGAGGACGCGCTGGGTGCCATTGGATGCGATGGTGATGCGGTCGCCCACCGAGACCGGCTTAGCCGCGGTCATGCCGGCGTCATGCACGAGGTGCGTCAGCCAGAATTCTTCGCTTCCGGCTACGACCGGGAGCACTTTGCGCTCGCTCGAGGCATCGAGGCCTGCGATGGCACGTTGAAAGCCGTGCTCGACGACGGCTTCGCCGTTGCCAAGCGAAATAGCAGCAGCTCCAAGCCCGGCCGCCGAGAAGCCAAGAACGGCAAGCGGCAGGTTCCTGCGAATAGCACCCGTGCCCATAAGTTAAGCTCCGCTCCTATTGCCCCGTTTGCGGACCGCCGGTCCCCCGACATCCATACCAGTCAGAGTACAACGGTCCAAACCTTACTAGAATGTTAGGAGTGGAGGAGAGACCGTCAAGGGCTCCCAGCAGAGCCTAGGGTCCCTCCTCCACGTCACCTCACCGCGGGGAGGCGTACTCGCGGCGAAGGTGTCGGAAAAAGGCAAGGTTAAAGGCGACCACACCGGAGAACGCCAAGGCGAACAAGGCCCAGGCGACCCCAGCGGCCGGAATGCGAGGCGCGCCGATCGCCGGCACTTTGGTGACCGGTACGGCGTTCGCGACGACTGCCGCCGCTATCAGCGGACTGTCGTCGAGCGAGAATTTCAGCAGGTCGCCGGCACTAGAGCTGACTGCCAGTAAGCCGCCCAGCCGGTTCTGTGAGGCGGCGCTGCGTTCATAGGCACTCGCCGCCAAGGCGAAAGTCAGAAAGAGGATGAGCCCGACGCACACATCGGCGCTGGTCCGCAGGATCAAACTCAAGCGCCCCGTGTTGGACATCGCATGAGATCCTTCATTGATCGCACCGGCAGTTCGCGGTGCTGTTGACGCAAAGATCGTCGCGCCGGTTCGTGGCGGGTGTGGGGACGGAATGTGGCGATTGCGGCGTATTCTCTTGATTAATGCCGGTGGTCGCCAGCTTGTTGCGCTTCGGTCACGAACAGCGCGCTCGTCCGCCTAAAGTATCAGCATTTTACGTGCGGCTATGAGGCAACGGCCGATGTATTGAAGTCACCGCGCGCTGTAGCTAGTGTCCGCGCCGCTCGCGCCGGAAACGGCTTATCCGAAAGGCTTTGCACATGGGCTTCATCGCCGACAGCTTGAACCGAATTCAGCCTTCCGCGACGATTGCCGTGTCGACGAAAGCGCGGCAGCTGAAGGCGGCTGGTCGCGATGTCATCTCGCTCTCGGCGGGCGAGCCGGATTTCGACACGCCCGACAACATCAAGCAGGCAGCCGTCAAGGCGCTGAGCGAGGGCAAGACCAAGTACACCGACGTTGACGGCACGCCGGAGCTCAAGGCCGCCATCGTGCGCAAGTTCAAGCGCGAGAACAATCTCGACTACAAGCCGAACCAGATCTCGGTGGGTACCGGCGGCAAGCAGGTGCTCTACAACGCGCTGCTGGCGACGCTCAACCCGGGCGATGAGGTGATCATTCCGGCGCCGTGCTGGGTGTCCTATGCGGACATCGTGATGCTGGCCGACGGTAAGCCGGTGTTCGTCGAGACCAAGCTGGAAGATGGCTTCCGCCTGAAGCCGGAAGCGCTCGAAGCGGCGATCACGCCGAAGACGAAGTGGGTGATCTTCAACTCGCCGTCGAACCCGACGGGGGCTGCCTATTCGAAGGATGAGATCAAGGTGCTGACGGATGTGCTGATGCGGCATCCGAATGTCTGGATCCTCACCGACGATATCTACGAGCACCTGCTCTATGACGGGCTGAAGTTCCACACGATCGCCGAGGTGGAGCCGGGCCTGTTCGACCGGACGCTGACGGTGAACGGGCTGTCGAAAGCGTACTGCATGACCGGCTGGCGTCTTGGCTACGCTGGCGGACCGGTGGTGCTGATCGACGCCATGCGCAAACTGCAGTCGCAGTCGACGTCCAATCCATCGTCGATCACGCAGGCGGCTGCGGTGGAAGCGCTCGATGGTCCGCAGGACTTCATCGCGCGCAACAACGCCAAGTTCGTCGAGCGTCGCGATCTCGTGGTGTCGATGCTGAACCAGGCGAGCGGGATCAAGTGTCCGAAGCCGGAGGGGGCGTTCTACGTCTATCCGAGCTGCGCCGGTGTCATCGGCAAGATTAGCGCTTCGGGCAAGCTGATCGCCAACGATGAGGATTTCGCGACGGCGCTGCTCGAGGAAGAAGGCGTCGCCGTCGTGCATGGCGCGGCGTTCGCGTCGTCGCCGGCCTTCCGCATTTCGTATGCGACCTCGAAAGAGGTGCTCGAAGAAGCCTGCAGGCGCATCCAGCGCTTCTGCGGAAACCTTCGCTAGTCGGAGAAGCCGTTGGGCCGGAAGCCTCACCAGTCACGATGCGTCAGCTGCTTGGCTTGGCGCATCGGGCTGGTGGTGAGTGTGCTGGCCCTTGCAGCGAGTTGGTTGGTCGACCGATACTTCTAATCCAGAAAAGCAAAAGGGCGCACCAGAGTGCGCCCGCTTATCTTGCTACGGTTTGCTGCTGTGCGTGCCGTTAGGCGGCTGCGCGATGATCGGCGAACCACTGCAGCCACATGCGCCGCATCGAACGCTGTGTGCTGGCGATGACGCCACGTTGTACAGGACGGTGCACGACGAGAGCCGTCGACTGGGCGCGCATTGGAGCGGGTCGCGCCTCTATGACTTCCTCGGCCGGTGCCATCGCGTACCCTGCAGCATGGGCTGCCGAAATCAGCCTTTTCATACCCATGTTACGCCTCATCTTTCCGGCTGCTAGCCTCCGCAGCCTGCTGGCTTGTTCACTGAACGAACCATTCAATTCATAATGCTGCATAATAGTTCCCGAGCAAAGTAATTTCGATTGTGCTGTGCCGAAATGGAGACACGAATTCTTGGCCGCCATGATGCGCCGCAATATTGGTGTGCCCATGACTTACCTCAACAACTCATCGAAGTTTGCGCATTGAGAGCTTGCGTGCGTTCACGCGCGGCGCGACGATGTCGAGGTCGCGCTCCTCCCAGAGGCGCGAGGTGTGCGACCCACGACGCGGGTGCGTGCGCCTCCAACCGAAGGAGGAAAGCAAATGGCGCAGTCCGAAGTCCCTAAAGCGGGAGCCAATGGGAGCCCCCGCTCCCGCTGCATCGCACTCGTCGGCCCCTATCTCAGCGGCAAGACCACCCTTCTCGAAGCCATTCTTGCCCGCACCGGGGCCGTCCAACGTGCCGGGAGCGTCGCCGACAAAACGTCGGTGGGAGACGCAAGCCCCGAAGCACGCGATCACGGCATGAGCGTTTCGCTCAATGTCGCCGACGTTTCCTTCCTGGGTGACAGCTTCACGTTCATCGATTGCCCGGGCTCCATCGAATTCCAGAACGAGGGTTCGATCGCGCTCACGGCGTGTGATGCGGCGGTCGTCGTGTGTGAAGCAGATGCGCGCCGTGTTCCGTCGCTGCAGATCATCCTGAAGCAACTCGAGGATCGTGGCATTCCGCACTTCCTGTTCCTCAACAAGATCGATGAATCCGAAGTGCCGCTGCGGGAGCTGATCCCCACGTTGCAGCCGGCGAGCGCTCGACCGCTGGTGTTGCGACAGATCCCGATATGGGAGAACGGCGTTGCCACCGGATTTGTCGATCTGGCCTCGGAGCGGGCCTTCGTCTATCGGGCCAACGCGCCCTCGGAGATCGTCGAACTGCCGGTGGCGGTGAGCGAGCGGGAGACAGAAGCGCGCTTCCATATGCTGGAGCAGCTTGCCGACCACGACGATGAGCTTTTGGAGCAGCTGCTGTCCGACATCCCGGCGTCCCGCGACAAGGTCTTCGAGGATCTGACGCAGGAGTTCAGGGACGGCCTCATCTGCCCTGTGCTGATCGGCTCGGCGCGCGACAATCACGGCATCTTCAGGCTGCTGAAAGCGCTGCGGCACGAGGCGCCCACCGTGGAAGTCACCGCGCGCCGATTGAAGCTCGAGAATGCGAAGTCGGCGGCCTTCGTGATGAAGACGCTGCATACCGGACATGGTGGAAAGCTGTCGCTGGCGCGCGTTCTCACGGGCGAGTTCGGCGATGGAACGGTCGTCGTCGGACCAGACGGGCGAGACGAGCGCGTCGCCGGCGTCTTTGCTCTGCGCGGCGAGGAGCCGGTGAAACGCGGCGCCGGCGGAGCCGGCACGACGGTCGCGCTCGGCCGGCTCGAAGGTGTCCGGACCGGGGACACGATCAGCGCCGAAAAGGGTGGCGTCGTTCAGGTGAAGGCACCTGCCGCACCTGCACCGGTTTTCGGGGTTGGACTTGGCCTCAAGGATCGCAAGGACGAGGTGAAGCTCACCACGGCGCTCAGCAAGTTGTTAGAAGACGATCCGTCACTATCGGTGGAAACGAACGCCGATACACACCAACTGCTGTTGCTCGGGCAGGGAGAGATGCATTTGCGCGTGTCGCTCGAGCGGCTGGCGCGCAAGTATGGTGTCGCGGTCGAGAGGCAGCCGCGTCTCGTTCCCTACAAGGAGACGATACGCGCCGGGACGCAGGTGCGCGGGCGGCATAAAAAGCAGTCAGGCGGACACGGTCAGTTCGGTGATGTTGTGCTCGAGATCCAACCGCTGCCGCGGGGCTCAGGCTTTACGTTCGCCGAGAAGATCACAGGCGGGGTGGTGCCGCGGCAATATATTCCTTCGGTCGAGATCGGCGTGAAGGATTTCCTGCAGCATGGACCGCTCGGGTTCCAAGTGGTCGATGTGTCGGTGACGCTGCTCGACGGCTCCTACCATACGGTCGACTCCTCCGACATGGCATTCCGGCAGGCTGCCCGCATCGGCATGACCGATGGCCTCCCGAAGTGCTCGCCGGTGTTGCTGGAGCCGGTGATGGCGGTCGATATCGCCGTGCCGAACGAGGCGACGGCGCGCGTCAACGCCATCATTTCGCAGCGACGGGGCCAGATCCTCGGGTTCGATGCGCGGGAGGGATGGACCGGCTGGGACGTGGTGCAGGCTCAGATGCCAGCGTCCGAGATGGAGAACCTCATCGTCGATCTGCGCTCGGCGACATCTGGCGTCGGGACCTACACGGCGCGGTTTGATCATCTCGCCGAGTTGACAGGCCGGCTTGCCGATCAGGTGCTCGCGGCGCACCGGCCAGTTGCCGCGTAGTCGCACAGCGGCCAATCTTCGCGCCGGCGGCAGGCGTGTCGCCGGCGCTCGCATGTTATGCTAGTCCCCGCCGGTAGATTTGCGACGGAGGGAGCCGTGCATCCGTATCTCTGGATTGCCGTGGGCGGGGCGCTGGGCAGCATGGCGCGCTATTGGTGCACCGGGGTGGCAGCGCGGATGTTCGGCGAGACGTTTCCGTGGGGCACACTCTTCATCAACATTTTCGGTTCGCTTCTCATCGGCTTCTTCGTGGCGTTGACGAGCCCGGAAGGTGGTCGATACATCGTCGATCCCAACATCCGAGCCTTTGTCACCGTTGGGATCTGCGGGGGGTTCACGACCTTCTCGGCCTTTAGTTTGCAGACGCTCGTTCTCATGCAGGAGGGTGAGTGGCTGCATGCCGGCGGCTACGTGCTGGGTTCGGTCGCTCTCTGCCTGGTTGCCGTGTGGGTCGGATACCTTCTCGCGACACAGCTCAACACTTTGTAGGCGCCGTCTTGAGGCTTCGTTTGCGGTTTGACGTGCAAACTGAGGCCCATGACCGGGTCCGATCGGGTGTCCTACGCAGCTGGTTTTGTCGACCTCGACAGCGAGGTCGGCCCGTTGCCGTTGGAGGTACGGGGGCGTTTTCCGGATTGGCTCACCGGCACGCTGTTGCGAACCGGGCCTGCCAAGTTCGATGTCGGCGCGACGACCGTGAACCATTGGTTCGACGGCCTCGCGATGCTGCATCGGTTCAGTTTTGCGGGCGGCGCGGTAACGTACGCGAACCGCTTTCTCAATTCCGATTCCTATCGCGAGGCGGCTGCCAAGGGTGCTTTGGCGCGCGGTGAATTCGCCACCGATCCATGCCGGACGCTTTTCCAGCGCGTCGCGGCCGTGTTTTCTCCGCAGCTCACGGACAACTGCAACGTCAACGTGGATTGTTTCGGGGGTGAGATCGTTGCGCTGACCGAGACGACGTTGCCGGTGCGTTTCGATGCCGAGACGCTGCAGACGCTCGGACACTATGCGGCGCGTGGTGATGTAGGCGGCATGGTGTCTATTGCGCATCCGCATCACGATGCGAAGCGAGGATGCCGTTTCAGCTACGTGGTCGATCTCGGACGCCGGTCGAAGTATCGGCTGTTTGCCATACCGGATGACGGCTCTCCGGAGCGGATCGTAGCGGAGATGCCGGTTGAGAAGCCGGCGTACATGCATTCTTTCGCGATGACGGAACGCTATCTCGTCCTCACGGAATTTCCGCTGGTCGTCGATCCTCTGCGCTTGCTGCTGTGCGCCGCGCCCTTCATCCGCAACTATCGATGGGATCCGGAGATGGGCCTGCGGTTTCATATCTTCGACAAGGACACCGGGCAGCTGGTCGTCAGTCATGTCGCCGAGGCGGCATTCGCGTTTCATCATGTCAACGCGTACGAGGATGGCGACGAGATCGTCCTTGACGTCATCACGTACGACGATGCGAGCATCATTGATCAGCTCTATCTGTCACACCTTCGAGCCGGTGAAACCCTGGCAGCGACCGGGCGTCTGACGCGCTACTGGGTGCCGCTTGCCGCGGATACGCCGGTGGATTCGAACGTGATTGCGGACGAAATGCTGGAACTGCCACGCATTGACTACGATCGCGTCGCGGCGCGGCCTTACCGGTATGTGTGGTGTACGGGCCGTCGCGCGGGCGGCGCGTTTCTCGATATGATCCTGGTGTTTGACATTATCGCCGGCGAAACGCGCGCGTGGTCACAGGACGGCTGTTTCCCGGGGGAGCCGGTCTTCGTGGCGCGTCCTGGCTCCGAAACGGAGGGCGATGGCGTCCTGCTGTCGGTCGTTCTCGATGCGAGGCGTGGGCTCTCGTTCCTCATCGTCCTGGATGCGCTCACCCTGGAAGAACTGGCCCGTGCGGAATGCCCGCACCACATTCCATTCAGTTTCCACGGGAACTACTTCCCCGAGCCAACGCAGCCTGCGGCGTCCTAGCGCAATAGCCGTTGACACGTATTGGTCGCCAGACGCGAATAGCGTGCATCTGGGACTGCCAATTGATGTGGAGACGGGAATGCAAATCGTGCGTGGAATTGGGATTGCGGTGCTGAGTTTGTCCGTCTGGGGTGGTGCGCCGGCGTCCGGCGAAGAGGCGAAGCCCGAGCAGCTCATCGACGCGCTCAATGGTGTCTTCGGGGCGCACGCGAAGATGCGGGCGGCGCACACCAAAGGTATTTGCGTCAAAGGGAATTTTGCACCGACGCCCGAGGCCGCGAGCTTGAGCAAGGCTCCGCAGTTCGCGGCTCCGGTGCCGCTCATCGGTCGGTTTTCGCTGGGTGGTGGCAATCCGGCTGCGTCCGATAGCCAGAAAGACAATGTGCGCGGCATCGCCATGCACTTCCAGCTCCCCGACGGCAGCAACAGTGACCTCCTGCTGATCTCGGCACCGATCTTCCCCGTGAAGACGCCGGAGGATTTCGTGTCGCTGCTGACGGCGGTCGCGAGCAAGGACAAGGACAAGATCGGCGCGTACTTCAAGGCGCATCCCGAGTCGACAAAACAGGGGGCGTGGCTGAAGGCGCGTGAAACGCCGGCGAGCTACGCGACGGCGGACTATTTCGGCGTGCATACGTTTTACCTCACCAATGCGCAGGGCACGCGGCAGGCTGTGAAGTGGAAGGCCGAGCCGGTCGGCGGATTTGTCGGGCTGAGCGACAAGGATGCGGAAGCGAAAGGCGCTGACTTCTACGCAAAGGAGCTCGACGAGCAGTTCGCCAAGGGGCCGGTGCAGTTCAACCTGTTCGCGGTGCTCGGACAGCCGGGCGATCAGGATGACGATCCGACCGCAGAATGGCCGGCCGATCGCAAAAGCGTGAAGGTCGGGACCATCTCGATCAGCGGGCTCGAGCCAGCGGCAACATGCGATGCCGGTATCTTCGATCCGAACGCTCTGGCAGACGGTATCGAGCCCTCGCCGAACGATAAGATACTGCCGATGCGCTCGCAGGATTATGCGGTGTCGTTCGGACGCCGCAGCGAGTAACTACTGCGATGAACAGAAGTCCGGCCGCTTGCCTTCCATCGCGAGCGGCCGGGCTTTTCTTTTTGGTCAGTGCCCTGCCGTGTCCGCTTGGGCGCCCCAGATTTCCTTGAGACGAGCGTCGCGCCGGCAGCCGATGCGATAGCGCTTGTAGTACGCCTCGTTGTTGACGTGGAAGTTCTGGTGATAGTCCTCCGCCGCCGTGAACGGCCCGGCGTCGGTGATCGTCACGGCAATCGGCGATGAGAAGCGACGGCTTTTCTCGAGCGTTTCCTTGCTCTCCTGGGCGATACGCTTCTGCTCGGGCGTGTGAGCGAAAATTACGGGCCGATATTCGTCGGCGCGGTCGCAGAACTGCCCGCCGCCGTCGAGCAGGTCGACGTGGTGCCAGTAGTAGTCGACGAGCTTGTCGTATGTGATGACCTTCGGATCGTAGGTAACCTGCACGCTTTCCGCGTGTCCGGTGTCACCGCGCGAAACTTCTGCATAGGTCGGATTCTTCGTGTGACCTCCCATGAAGCCGGAGATCGTTTCCTTGACGCCGGGCACCTTGTCGAAGTCGTACTCCATCGACCAGAAGCAGCCGCCAGCAAACGTTGCGACTTCGAGGCCGGCGGTGGGTGCGGGCGAACTCTGCGTGGGTGCTCCGTGCGAAGCGTGCGCGAAGGCAAAAGCTGCGGCCGTTATCACGACGGCCGCGGCTGGTAGGGCAAGACGCATGGCAGACGTCCCTATATGGCTTCCAGATATCGAAGAGCCAGTCCGATCGCGACGAGTGCCAGCCCGATCCAGATGGCGATGATGACCACGGCTGCGCCGCGGCTTGGTGCGAGGCGAGTGTCCGTGGCCGTGGCGCGGTGCTCGGCAAGAACGTCAGCGGGTATCAGGCGTACGGCGAGCAGGATGCCGAGTGGCACGATGATGAGGTCGTCGAGGTATCCGAGCACCGGTATGAAATCGGGGATGAGGTCGATGGGTGACAGTGCGTAGGCGGCGACGGCGAGCGCCACCGCCTTTGCGTACCAGGGCACGCGCGGATCGCGTGCGGAGAGATAGAGAGCGTGCACGTCACGCTTGATGCTTCTCGCCCAACTGCGCAGTCGCCCCACGACCGACACATCCTGCGAAACCGTCATGGGGCGTTGCTCCACTTTCTGTCGTCAGCCGGTGGCGCTGGGCACGAACTTCAGCGCGACGCCGTTCATGCAATAGCGCAGTCCGGTAGGGGGAGGGCCGTCCTCGAAGACGTGTCCCAAATGTCCGCCGCAGCGGCGGCAATGAATTTCGGTGCGCGTCATGAAGTAGCTCTTGTCGACGGTGTCGCCGACGGCGTTGTGAAGGGGCTTGGAAAAGCTCGGCCAGCCGGTGCCGCTGTTGAACTTGGTCTCGGACGAGAACAGCGGCAGGCTGCAACCGGCGCATTGATAGATGCCGGCGGCGTAGTTCTTGTCGAGGGGGCTCGAACCGGCGCGCTCGGTGCCGTGCTCGCGCAGCACGTAATACTGCTCGGGAGTCAGGATGCGCCGCCACTCGTCGGGCGTCTTGGTGATCTGCAGAGGGTCCTTGGTTGTTGTTGTCATTGTTTCCTCGTTGGCGTGCGCGCGCGTCGCTCCGAGCCCGCTGGCGGCTGCAGCTAAGCTCAGTCCGGCGAGGCCGAAGGTCCGACGTGTCAGCATTGGCACCTCCCTGGTGCGGCGGGCTGGCGGTGTCGTCGCCAGCTTCTTGTTGGGTCGCCCATGAATTCGTCCTGGGCGATCCTTCGTTACATTAGAGATTTTTCATCGACCGCAAAATGGCCGCTACCGCGCGATGGGCACGGCCTTGTCGATGGCGATTTCCTGGCTGCTGAGGCGGCAACGCAGCGCGAGCGTCTCGACGCCGGAGGCGATCGCCTTGTGGAAGGCTGCGAGGTAAGCCGGGTCGATATCTCCGGAAATCGAGAACGTTTCTGCGTCGGGGCGCTGGATGAGATAGACCATGACCGCGCGGTGTCCCTCGGCCACCATGGAGGAGAGTTCTGCAAGATGCTTGGCGCCGCGGGTGGTGACACTGTCGGGAAACTCGGCGCGGCCGGCTTTGCGCATCAGGTGCACATTTTTCACCTCGACGTAGCAGCGTCCCTTGCGCTCGTCCTCCAGTAACAGATCGATGCGGCTCGACACTCCGTACTTCACCTCGCGCCGCGTGACGGCGTAGCCAGCGAGTTCTTCTATAAGTCCGCTCGCAACAGCCTCGCCGACGATGCGGTTGGGGTGCATCGGATTGATGCCGACGAGGGTCGGGCCTGCGCCGAGATCGGCCTCCACCATTTCCCAGGTGTGCGGGTACTTGCGGGTAAGCGCGTCGCTGCGCGAGAGCCAGATCGCCGAACCCGGCGCGTTGAGACCGAGCATGGAGCCAGTGTTCGGGCAAGCGGCGGTGATTGTTTCGCCGCTATCCAATCTGACGTCGGCTAGGAAGCGCTTGTAGCGCTGCACGAGCAGGCCGCGGACAAGTGGGGAGGGGAATCGCATGCGGGCACACTAAGTGCTAAGACAGCCCCTCGCCAGATACGGAGAATTACCTTGGGCGGCGAGGAGATCGTCACGGCGGCGGTGCTGGTGATCGGCGACGAAATTCTGTCGGGCCGCACACACGACCGCAACATCAACTACATCGCCAATCACATGACGCGCATCGGCATACGCCTGTGCGAAGTTCGCGTGGTGCCCGATGTGGAGGAGGCGATCGTCGAGGCAGTCAACACGCTGCGCGCGCGCAATACGTATCTCGTCACCACCGGCGGCATAGGTCCGACGCACGATGACATCACCGCGGACTCGGTTGCGAAGGCGCTCGGAGTTGCGATCGATCACGATCCCCGCGCTGTCGAATTGCTGCAAGCCTATTTCGCGCGGCGGGGTGTCGAGGCGACGGCTGCGCGCATGCGGATGGCGCGCATTCCGAGCGGGGCGGAGCTCATCACAAACAGTCTTTCGGTGGCTCCCGGCTTCATGATCGAGAACGTCATCGTGCTCGCCGGCGTGCCCGATATCATGCAGGTGATGCTCGACGACGTGACGCCAAAATTGCGCACCGGCGCCAAAATGCTCACGGCGACGATCCAACTTTTCCGTCCCGAAGGTGACGTCGCGGATTTATTCGCAGCCCATCAAAAAACATTTCCGGATGTTGCAATGGGAAGCTATCCGTCATTCGCGGATGGGCGTGTCTCCACGCAACTCGTTCTGCGATCTACAGATTCATCTTTGCTGCAGCGCGCGCGGAATGAATTGGAACGTGTTCTAGCAGCGCGAAAATTATTGTGAGATTCGCGGCCATGCGTCGCAGCGGCGTCATTGCGCAGTGATTTGCCGCGTTATCTCCTCTTCCTGCTGTTTCATGCAGGCCGCTCCGGGGGGAGAGGGATGCGGAACCGAGTTTCCAGCACCTTCGTTCTCGCGGCGCAAAAAGAAACAACACGGGAGTTCTGTAATGGCGTGGACAGCATCCACCTGGGCGAAGCGCGTTCGCCTGGCGTTAGTCGCTACGGTCGCCTCCGCGATCGGCGCGATCGCCATTCCCGCGACCACGTCGACGCCAGTCGAGGCGAAGACGCCGGGCAAGACCTATTGTTTCGTTGGCAAATGCCATCGCGTTAAAACGATCGAAGAAACTCAGGCGCTGGTTGGCGTCGAGCAGAGCGTTACCGCCTCTCATTACGACGACTGCAGTAAAGATCGTTATAATCCGTGCGGTCTCACGTCGTCGGGCGAGCGCTTCCATCCGGACCGCCCCGACAACACTGCGAGCCCGGTCTATCCGGACGGCACGCAGCTGCTGGTCTGGAGCCCGAAGAACAAGCGCGCACTCGTGGTGCGTGTGAACAATGCCGGCCCCTACTGGGGTAATCGCACGCTCGATCTGTCGCGTGCGGCAGCTGAGAAGCTCGGCTTTGAGGGCGACGGCGTTGCAAATCTCAAGGTGAAGGTGATCAAGGCGCCTGAACCGGAGGAAGCTCGCTACAAAAAGAACCGCGAGTACGATCCCGTTCCCGGAGACATTGGCCAGTACACGACCATCGCCGATGCACAGCAGGGCATGGCCGTCGTGCTGGCGTTCAAGGCGACGACCGGATCGCCGTTCGCACCGGTTACGACTGCGAATGCGTTCAAGGGCCAAAGCGTCGGTGCCGGCAACATGCTGGTTGCGGAAGCCCCGCAGGCTATGGGTCGCGTGATGACGATCGCCTACGCTCCGGCAGCTACGGCTCCCGTCGCGTTCGGCGGCTTCTCAACGCAGAGCCATGTCGACCGCGTACCTGGTCAGCAGTCTCGCTCGCTGCGCAGTGCCGCCGCGAACCAGACGCACTGGGATGAGGATCGCGTCATCGACGGGGCCGTGAAGCTTTCAGCTGAAACCGAGACGTCGAGCATCACCTCGCCGGCGAAGAAGGCGAAAGTCGCCAAGAAGGAAGCTGCGAAGGCAAAGCTTGCCGCCGCGGCTTACGACGACAGCGCCAAGCCTTCCAAGAAGCAGGCCAACGAAAAGGCTGAGAAGTCAGAGAAAGCTGGGAAGGCGACGAAGACCGCCAGCAGCAAGTCCCGCAAGTCGCGCCGCGATCGTGAGGTCGCGAGCTATGAGGGCCGCAGCCGCGGATACCGCGAGGACCGTGAATACCGGCCGAAGGTCGCGTATCAGTCCGAGGGGTATTCCTCGTACGGCCACAGCGACGGCGGTCGCAGCGCTGGCCAGACGATGCAGGACAACTTCCGTCCGCTCTAACGTCCGGCTGAGCGCTTAACGCAACAGGGCGGCGGGGAGGCCAAAAGCCGAACCGCCGTCTTCGTATTTGAAGAACAGGTCGTATTCCGCTTCCAGCGTGTCGAGGAAGGTCGCCGCGAGGTCCATCAGCGGGCCGAGCGGGATGCGACGCGCGACGAGGAAGTTCTCGCCGGCGATCAGCGGCGCGCTGTCGACCAATGCCGGCGCGTCGGCAGCGATTAGTCCGCGGCTGCGGACATAAGCCAACAGGCCGCTGCCGGAGTCGAAGTCGGCGGCGCTGATGTCGGCACACTCTTCGACAGCGTCGAGCAATACGGCGGTGCCGGCGAGGTAGAGCCGCGCCATCATGGCGAAACGCTCCTCCGACTCAGCGACCTCGGTTGCCCAATCGCGGCCCTTCAGGACGCGCGAAATCAATGCAAGTTCGAAGGTGCGAATGCGCTCGATCGCGGCGCGCTGTCCCGCACGCAGTTCGGCGATGGCTTCCGGCTCGCGCGGCGGTGCTCCCGGCCAGATGAAGAGTACGCCGGTCAAATCCTCGCCGGCGGCGAGGGCGGCATCGAGATGCTCGGCCAGCAGATAGACGCTGGCCGGCGCATTGAGCCGCTCGATCGAATTGTCCGTCATCGCGGTCCCCGCGCGAAACATCCCCGAGGGATGGTGGTGCGATTCTGAATATTGTGCACCGGTTATCCCCCAGGCATCCCCAGCTCATCGCGTGCGCTCGCAGACGACGCCGGGCGTTCGCGGGAAGCCGGCGCGTGTCCGCCGACTTCCTCATTGTGTGCGCCTTACGCGCCCGTAGAGCGCGATTGCAGCATCCGGGTGATCCAGAGCTGATGACGGCGTGCCGCGCGGTCATAGCGGCGCGCGCGGTCGTCAGCACGCTCCGCGTCCTCGGGGGAAGCCTCGCGCACCGAGAAGGGGTTGATGCGCGAAGCCAGCAACTCGTCGAAGTGGCGCTGCCGAAGCTCGGCAGCGGTCATCTCGAACAACGGTACAAGGTCAGCGAGCTTGGTCATGTTGTCCTCTCTCAGCTGCAGCCGCTCGTGCCGCCGCACGTGTCGCACTTGAGACAGGTGCCGTTGCGGACGAGCGTGAAGTTTCCGCACTCGCGGCAGGCTTCGCCCTCGTAGCCGCGGATACGTGCCTCGGCCCGCAGATCGCTCTCGCGCGTTTTCACGGCCACTTCGGCGCGCGTCACGGTCATGCGGGAGTACATGACCGAGGTATCGGCCTTGAGCGCGGTTGCGCCTTCGGTCGGATAGACGGCTGTCTCGCTCTCGATCGCGGGGAACGAGGTCGTCACGACATCCTCGTAGGTCTCGCGCAACTCGGCTTGCGTGCGTCCGCCGGAAGCCAGTCGCAGGTTGCCGCGCATGAAGCCCTTGGAGACGACCTTCGTCACCTGCTCGGGCAGATCGAGCGCGAGTGCCTCGTCGGTCTCCTCGTCGGAAGAACCAAGGCCGGTCTCGCCGACGATTTCGCGCGGATCGACGTGTGCGAGGTCGTGGCGGCCGAGATAGGACACGGCGAGCTCGCGGAAGATGTAGTCGAGAACCGATGTCGCGTTCTTGATCGTTTCGTTACCGGTGACGAGGCCGGCCGGCTCGAAGCGCGTGAAGGTGAAGGCTTCCACGAACTCCTCGAGCGGCACGCCGTACTGGAGGCCGAGCGAGATGGCGATGGCGAAGTTGTTCATCAGCGAGCGGAAGGCGGCGCCTTCCTTGTGCATGTCGATGAAGATCTCGCCGAGCTTGCCATCCTCGTATTCGCCGGTGTGGAGGTACACCTTATGGCCGCCGACGGTGGCCTTCTGGGTGTAGCTCTTGCGGCGGTTCGGAAGCTTGGAGCGCTCGCGAATGTTGGCGAGGCGCTCGGCGTCCTTGAGCTGGGCCTCCATCTCGGCGACGCGCTTTGCAAGCTTCTCGGCGGCAGCCATCGCACGCTGCAGCTGCGGCTTGTCTGCGAGCATCTCAGCAGCGGTTTCTTCCTGCTCGTCGACGTCGTCGCCCAGCACCTGCGCGTTGAGCGGCTGAGACAGCTTGGAGCCGTCGCGATAGAGCGCGTTGGCCTTCAGTGCCAGCTTCCACGAGAGCATGTAGGACGCCTTGCAGTCCTCGACCGTCGCCTCGTTAGGCATATTGATGGTCTTGGAGATGGCGCCCGATATGAACGGCTGCGAGGCCGCCATCATGTGGATGTGGCTTTCGACCGAGAGGTAGCGCTTGCCCTTGCGACCGCAGGGGTTGGCGCAATCGAATACCGGAAGGTGCTCGTTCTTCAGGAAGGGCGCGCCTTCGAGCGTCATCGCACCGCAGACGTGCTCGTTGGCAGCCTCGATGTCCTTCTTGGAGAAGCCGAGCGCGGTCAGCAGGTCGAAGGACGGGTCCTTCACCTTGTCGGCGGCGATCTTCAGCTTGGAGACGATGAAGTCTTCGCCGAGCGTCCACTTGTTGAAGACGAACTTGATGTCGAATGCGCTCTCGAGGCCGGCTTCGATCTTGGCGATCGCTTCGTCATCAAAGCCCTTGGCGCGCAGCGTTGAGGGGTTGATAGCGGGTGCCTGCTTGAGCGAACCGTGACCGACCGCGTAGGCCTCGATCTCGGCAATCTCGCTCGGACGATAGCCGAGGGTGCGCAGAGCCTCCGGCACGGCGCGGTTGATGATCTTGAAGTAGCCGCCGCCGGCCAGCTTCTTGAACTTCACGAGCGCGAAGTCGGGCTCGATGCCGGTGGTGTCGCAATCCATCACGAGGCCGATCGTGCCGGTCGGGGCAACGACGGTCGCCTGAGCGTTGCGGAAGCCGTGGGCCTGGCCGAGAGCGATGGCGCGGTCCCAGGCGCGCTTGGCGGCATCGATGAGTGCAGCGTCGGGGCACGAGGCGTGGTCGAGCGGCACCGGGTTGGTGGCCAGCTTTTCGTAGCCGTCGGCGAGGCCGTAGGCGGCGCGGCGATGGTTGCGAATGACGCGCAGCATGTCGGCGGCGTTGGCGTGATAGCCGGCGAACGGGCCGAGTTCGCGCGCCATCTCAGCCGATGTCGCGTAAGCGACGCCGGTCATGACGGCGGAGATGGCGCCGCAGATGGCGCGGCCTTCGGCCGAGTCATAGCCGATGCCGCTCGCCATCAGCAGGCCGCCGATGTTGGCGAAGCCGAGACCGAGCGTGCGGTAGCGATAGGACAGCTCGGCGATCTGGCGCGAGGGGAACTGCGCCATCAGCACCGAGATTTCCAGCACGATGGTCCACAGGCGGCAGGCGTGCTCGAGGCTCTCGACGTCGAAGGAGCCGTCCTGCTGACGGAACGTCATCAAGTTGACGGAGGCGAGGTTGCACGCCGTGTCGTCGAGGAACATGTACTCCGAGCACGGGTTCGAGGCGCGGATCGGACCCGACTTGGGGCACGTGTGCCAGTCGTTGATCGTGGTGTGGAACTGGATACCAGGATCAGCGGAGGCCCAGGCGGCATAGCCGATCTGCTCCCAAAGCTCGCGAGCTTTCAGAGTCTTGTGCGGCTTGCCCGAGAGGCGGCTCTGCAGCGCCCAGTCGCCATCTTCCTCGACGAGGTTGAGGAACTCGTCGGTGACGCGGACGGAGTTGTTCGAGTTCTGGCCCGAGACGGTGAGATAGGCTTCCGAATCCCAGTCCGTGTCGTAGATCGAGAACTCGATGTCGCGATAGCCCTGCTTGGCGAACTGGATGACGCGCAGGATGTAGTTGTTCGGTACCTCGTCGCGACGCGCTTCCTTGATGGCGCGCTTCAACGCCGGGTTCTTCGCCGGGTCGAAGCATGCGTCGCCGTCGGCGTCGCAGTTGACGCAGGCCTTCATTACGGCGGCGAGGCGCTTCTGGCAGATCTTGGAGCCGGCGACGAGGGCAGCGACCTTCTGCTCCTCCTTCACCTTCCAGTTGATGTATTCCTCGATGTCGGGGTGATCGACGTCGACGACGACCATCTTGGCGGCGCGGCGGGTCGTGCCGCCCGACTTGATGGCGCCGGCAGCGCGGTCGCCGATCTTGAGGAAGCTCATGAGGCCGGACGACTTGCCGCCGCCCGACAGCTTCTCGTTAGCGCCGCGAAGCTTGGAGAAGTTCGAGCCGGTGCCGGAGCCATACTTGAAGAGGCGCGCCTCACGGACCCAGAGGTCCATGATGCCGTTCTCGTTGACGAGATCGTCCTCGATCGACTGGATGAAGCAGGCGTGCGGCTGGGGATGCTCGTAGGCGGAGTCCGAGACGGTCAGCTTGCCAGTCTCGAAGTCGACGTAGAGATGGCCCTGGCCGGGGCCGTCGATGCCGTAGGCCCAGTGCAGTCCGGTGTTGAACCACTGCGGGCTGTTGGGCGCCGCCATCTGCATGGCGAGCATGTAGCGCATCTCGTCGAAGAACGCCTGTGCGTCCTCCTCGGTGGTGAAGTAGCCGCCCTTGAGGCCCCAGTAAGTCCACGTGCCGGCAAGGCGGTCGAACACCTGACGGGCGTCCGATTCGCCGCCGTAGCGCTCTTCCTTCGGGAGATCGGCGAGGGCCTTCTCGTCGGGCGTGGAGCGCCAGGCCCACGACGGGATCTGAGTCTCCTCGACCTTCTTCAGGCGGCGTGCGACGCCGGCCTTGCGGAAATACTTCTGGGCCAGAATGTCGGCGGCGACCTGGCTCCACTGCGCGGGCACCATGAAGCCCTCGAGGCGGAAGACGACCGAGCCGTCGGGGTTCTTGATCTCACTGGTCGCGCGGCGGAATTCGATGAGGTCGTAAGGCGAAGTGCCGGCAGTCGTGAAGCGCCGCGTGATCTTCATAAGTCGTCCCCCGTTTGGCATCTCTGCTGCGCGGGCGGCAGGCGCAACTTCGCCGTCGGCGGAAGCGCTTCGAGCGCCTTCGCCTGCCACCTACGCGTTGTCTGGATTGGGTCTACGGACCCGTACTGAGGGCAACGAGACACCGGCAGGGTGTCTGCCGTTTTCTCGCCGCGTTGGACTCAAGTTGTCCGATTCGAGACGAGACGCCAAAGGGTTTGTATGTTGCCGGTCGCACGCATACTAGATGTAGATATCGGTTGGATAACTGTCGGTAAGGCCGTGGATTTCCTGTGAGGGGATCGGTACGGCTTCAGCCTGAAACGCCGGATTTGGCGGGCCTCCGCGGGGTTCTGCGAAATCAAGCCCCCGCGGTACCGAGTTCGGTCAGCGTATGGCGATTCCTCGGGGGTGGGTGTGGCGCATCTGCCGCGCTTTCCGGTAGAGGTGAAGCAATTGCCCCGCAGCGCCAGATCGGCGATGTTGCGGCAGCGAAAACGGCGGGCAGGACGATGGGACTTTTCAGCGAGCTTTTCTGCTGGTGGGGCGGCAACACCTGGGGCACTCGGGTGACGATCTGGCGTCAGGGGCGCCTCGTCGGCAAGGACGAGTTCGGCAACAGGTACTATGAGCAGAAGAAGGGTGTCGGGCCGCTGGGGCGTCCGCGCCGCTGGGTCACGTACACCGATTTTGCGGAGGCTTCGAAGGTGCCGGCGGGCTGGTATGGCTGGCTGCACTATACCGTCGATACGCCGCCGACCGAGGAGAACTATGCCTCGCGGCCCTGGCAGCGTCCGCATCTCATGAATCAGACCGGCACGCCTACCGCGTACCGCCCTCCGGGGTCGATTCTCGGACGTGGCGTGCGGCCGAAGGGCACCGCCGACTATAAGCCCTGGCGTCCTGAGGCGTGATCGGGCGGACTTTCGCGCTCGGAAGGCTCCCAATTTCGGCCCAAGTCGAGGCTCAGGGAGTGGCTCGGCCCGGTGTCGCCGGGCCGCGAGGTAGGCCGACAGAATGATCGAGAGCGTTGTGAGCGCGTTTGGGCGAAGCTGCCGAATCATGGCGATCGCGAGCGGCGTCGCGGTGTGCTTTGCGGCTGAGGCGTATGCCGATCGCATCGAGAACGGCGTTGCGGTGTTCTCGGCGCTCGACAAGGTGACGGCGCGCACCTCGAAGTTCGAGGTTCCTCTCAACAACACCGTGCAGTTTGGGGCGCTGAAGGTGACGCCGCGCGTCTGCTATTCGCGTCCGCCCGAGGAGCAGCCGAAGACGAGTTCGTTCGTGGAAGTGGATGAGGTACAACTCGACGGACAGGAGAAGCGCATCTTCACCGGGTGGATGTTTGCCGAGAGTCCCGGTCTCAATGCCGTCGAGCATCCGGTTTTCGACGTCTGGCTGACGGACTGCCAAAAGCCGAAGGGCGGCATCGCTCAGCGTGCCCCTTCGGGCGAGGACCCTGGCGCTGCTGCGGCCACGGGTGAGGCTCCGGTGCAGGAAGAAGATCCGTTCGCGCCTCGCCGCAGGGTCCGCCGCTAACGTCCTGACCGGGACGCCAACTCCGTCCGCTGCATCCTCTTTTGCTCAAGTTTTCTCCGTTTCGCGGGGGTGGGCGTCATGGCGCGCTTACCGCCACTCGCTGTTGCTGTGGATGCTGCGCCATGCGCGGCGTATCTCCCTGGGCATGCTCAAGGAAAAAACGGAACGGAGAATTGCCTATGCTTGCAAAGTTTGTGCTTTCGCTCGGCCTGCTGCTCGGCGCCGGCTCATTGGCTTTCGCGCCGCCGGCGGCCGCAAAGATCAAGGTCGATGACGCGCTGATGAAGACGCTCGATCCGGATAATGACGGCACCGTTGACATCAAGGAAGCCAAGGCGGCTGCGGCCACGGAATTCAAGCGCCTCGACAAGGACAACGACGGCACCCTCGATGCGAAGGAGCTGAAGGGCAAGCTCAGCAAGTCGCAGATCAAGAAGGCGGATCCCGACAACGACGGTACGCTCGATCTCAACGAGTACACGGCCATCGTCGAAAAGGACTTCAAGGCCGCCGATCCGGATAACGACGGCACGCTCGACAAAGCGGAGCTGCAGTCCAAGAAGGGCCAGGACTTCCTGAAGCTGGTCTAAGCCGACGCCATGAACGACGATGAACGCTTCGGACTTTCGCGGTCCGAAGCGTTTGCAGTTTAGGCCTCGTTGAGGAGCGCTGCGGCGCGCGGTGCGAAGTAGGTCAGGATGCCGGAAGCACCGGCACGCTTGAACGCGAGCAGGCTCTCCATCATGACGGCGTCGCCATCGAGCCAGCCGGCTTCGGCAGCAGCTTGCAGCATCGCGTATTCGCCTGAAACCTGATAGGCGAACGTCGGGACGCGGAACGTTTCGGCGACGCGGCGTACGATGTCGAGATACGCCATGCCCGGCTTCACCATGATGAGGTCGGCGCCTTCGGCAAGATCGAGCGCGACCTCGCGCAGCGCCTCGTCGGAGTTGGCCGGGTCCATCTGGTAGGAGCGCTTGTCGCGCTTGATCGGCGACGATGCGAGCGTGACGGACGAGCCTACGGCGTCGCGGAACGGGCCATAGAATGCCGAGGCATACTTCGCCGCATACGCCATGATGAGCGTGCTCGCGTAGCCGTTCTCCTCGAGCGCGGTGCGGATGGCGCCGACGCGGCCATCCATCATGTCGGAGGGGGCGAGGATGTCGGCGCCGGCCTCTGCCTGCACCAGCGATTGGCGCACCAGCACCTCGATGGTCTCGTCGTTGGCGATTTCGGAGCCGCGCATGAGGCCGTCGTGGCCATGCGTGGTGTAGGGATCGAGGGCGACGTCAAGCACGATGCCGATGTCGAGCCCGGCCTCCTTCACGGCGCGCGTGGCGCGGCAGACGAGGTTCTCGGGGTTGAAGGCTTCGCGCCCATCGTCGGATCGCAGCTTCGGCTCGGTGTTTGGAAAAAGCGCGATGGCGGGAATGCCGAGCGCCACAGCCTGTTCGGCTGCGGCAACGATGTTGTCGACCGAAAGACGCTCGACACCGGGCATGGAGGCGACCGGCACGCGCTTATTGGCACCCTCGACGACGAACAGAGGCCAGATCAGATCGTCAACGGTCAGCCGGTGCTCGGCGACGAGGCGGCGCGACCAGCGGGTCGAGCGCACGCGGCGCAGACGAACACCGGGAAAGGCGCCGGGAGGCGTCGGCGCTGAGCCGACGGCGCCGGCTCGGCGTGCGATGGGTTCGATCGGGGGAGCGGGGTGACGCGGTTTCATGGGATCTCGTCCGTGCGGCATCCCACACACTCACCGCAACAGAGCGCATTTTGCAAGGAGGACGGCTATCAGACGGCCAGTCCTCAGTCGCAGATCTTCTTGATTTTGCGCTCGGCCATGTCGACGTGGAAGTGGTTGCGATGCATCTCGTTGGCCTCTGGGCCAAGCGTGGTGCCGAAGATGCGGCATGCGGAGGCGTGGGCCTCACGCAGGAAAAGCGCGCTGGGGGTGTCGGTCGGCTTGGCGAGGGCGGCAAGTGCGGCGCGGCTCAGCTGGGGGATTTTCTGGTCGCCCATTACGGTGGGCTTCAGCTTAGGCTTATCGGCTGCCGGAATCTTGTCAGGAGGGCCGCCTAAGCGGGCGGCGACCTGTTGGCGTTTGCTGGCGCCAGGGAGAATGGCCGTGACGACGTCTACGTCGGCCTGAGCGTGTTTGGTGCGTGCCTTTCCATTCGCAGCAGCCTGCTTGCCAGCGGGGGGGGCCTCGGCGCGGGTTGCCTCGGTGGGAGCATGCGCGGCAGCGGCCGCTTGCGCGGCTTGGACTATTCTTTCCTCGCGCAGCTTGGCCGCGGCGATGTCTCGGTCGGTGGCGCCCCAACTCTCTAGGACCATGACCTGCTGGTTTTTGTCGGTGACGAAGCCACGGATATCCAGCGCATCCACATAGGCGTGCTGGCTGAGCTTTTTGCCGACGCGACCAAACGCGGTGCGGCAGGAGTAGTCGCTCATGACTTCGATTGTGGTGATTTTGGCGCTGAGCTTGCGGCGGGCGAGCGGCTGCAGGTCGCGCGTGATCCAAGTGTGCAGCGGGGCGAGCATGCCGCAGTTGATAAGCGCTGCCGGCTGGAATGTGACGTTGTCTAGCTTCACGAGGCGGATCGGCGCGGGCGTGCCACACTCGCCATCCTTTATGGGCTCCTCGTAGCTGACGAGAACGTTGAGGCCCTTCAGGGCAGCGGCGCATTGCGCTTTGGCCGCGGCGATCTCGGCAGGGGCCCAGACGTCTGGCGGAGGCGGCGGGGTCTTGGTTGCCGCTTCTGGGTTTTTGCGGTCGGGTGCTGGTGGCGCAGCTTCAGGTTGCGCTTTGTCGGCAGGCTTGGCGCTCTGCTTTGCGACGGCTGCCGTGCAGTTGAGCGCCGTGAGCGCAATCGCCAAGCCAACTCCGAATCGCAGCATCGTTCGCGTCTCCACCTTTTGCGGGTGTGGGCACGGGTATCTTTCGGCCAGGATTGGCGAATCAACCGTGCAAGTTTCTTCCTAATCGGCCTCAGTGTATAGGGGATTCAGTCCGATTGATGATGAGCGCTGCCACAACCGGCGGCCGGAGCAGAAAGTTGTGCAACACGTGACGAACATGGCGCAGATGCAAGCGGATGGCTCGGCGGAGCGACCGGTCGACGAGCTTGTGATCGAGCCGAAGGGTTCTTGCGCGATCATCACGCTCAATCGGCCACGGGCACTCAATGCGCTGACAACAGCGATGCGCGCCAAGCTGGCGGCGGCGTATCCCAGCTTTGCGCGCGATCCGCAAATCTACTGCGTGGTCATACAGTCGGCGAGCGAGAAGGCGTTCTCGGCGGGCGGCGACGTGCGGGAGATCGTGGGTTGGGGGCGCGAGGACCGTCCGCGAGCCCGTAAAGCTCTCAAGGACGAATACGCGCTCAACTGGCTGCACGAGTGCTTCTCGAAGCCGACCATCTCGCTGATCGACGGCGCGGTGATGGGCTCGGGCGTCGGCATAAGCCTTTTCGGCACGCACCGTGTCGGTGGAGAACGCTACAAGTTCGCGATGCCTGAGACCGCTATCGGACTGTTTCCCGACGTCGGCGTTGCGTGGTCGCTTTCACGCCTGCCGCATTCGATTGGCATGTACCTCGGTCTCACGGGGCGGTCGATTGGTCGTGCGGACGCTTATGCGCTCGGCCTGTTGACGCATTGCATTCCGGCGGCGCGCTTCGAGGAGATCAAGGCCGCGCTGATCGATACCTGGCCGGTCGATACGGTTCTCGACGATCGCCATGTCGATCCGGGACCGGGTGAGCTCGACCGATATGCTGCGGTCATCGAGAACTGCTTCTCGGCAGGAAGTGTCGAGGAGATCATCGGTCGTCTCAATGGCATCACGGGTTCGGGTCGCGTATGGGCGCAGGCGGTGGTCGCCGATCTGACATCGCGCTCTCCGCTCTCGCTGAAAGTCACGCATCGGCATATCCGCGAGGCGCGCGCGCTCGATCTGCGTCAGACGCTTACGGTCGACTACCGACTCGCGTGTCGCTTCCTCGATGGCCACGATTTCTATGAGGGTGTGCGCGCTGCCCTGATCGACAAGGACGGGGCGCCGAAATGGCGGCCGGCGACAATCGTGGAAGTGACGCCGGCGATGGTCGAGGACTACTTCGCGCCGCTCGGTGCAGACGATCTCATTTTACCCACCCGACCGGAGATGCAAGCAGCGCGCGTTTGAGTGCGCAATATGAGTACAAGCGCTAAGTCACGATAAACAAAGCGTTCCAGCGAACCCCCGTCACTATTCTTTTACTATACGGATTTAGGTGACTTTTAGTTTTATGCCTTACCTGTTGGCATAACCCGGAAATAAAAAACGCACCGGGATGGCGTCAAACAGTATGAGGCAGTTATGAGTGTTGCGCTCGATGTGGCGCGCCATCGTGCGCCAGTTCAAACCGACAGTTTCCGGTCCGAATATTTGCAGGCTCTGCGTCTCGTCGAACGGCTGCATCGGCTGCTGCTCGACGTGATCAAGGACGAGTTCGATCGTCTTGGCGGTGCGGACCTCAATAGCGTGCAGGCGCTGTTGCTGTACAACATCGGTGAAAGCGAGCTGACGGCCGGCGAGCTCAAGACGCGCGGCTACTATCTCGGCTCGAATGTGTCCTACAATCTGAAGAAGCTCGTCGACATGGGCTACCTTCACTACAAGCGTTCGGAGACCGACCGCCGCAGCGTGCGCGTCAGCCTGACCGAAAAGGGCAAGGAAGCTTGCGAGGTCGTGCAGAAGCTCTATCAGCGCCAGCTCGGCTCCGTGGAAACCGTCGGAGAGGTTTCCGAGGACGACTTCCGCAATCTCAACAAGGCGCTGGTTCGTCTGGAGCGCTTCTGGTCGGATCAGATCCGCTATCGCCTCTGATCTCAAAGATTTCACTGCAGCCCCAATGGAAGAGCCGTGGCAATGCCGCGGCTCTTCTTTGCGTTTGAACGCAGTCCAAGCCCGCTTGCGTTAGGGGTAGCCTCCGGCTTACCTTCGATTTTCTACGATCTGCGAATAACCTCGAAGTGTCCGAGCCTTGGGGTGCGCGGGGCGCCAGACGTCGATAACCGTTGCGCAAGACGGGAGGGCTGACGTGATGCGGGGGAAATGGGCGGCCGTTGCCACGGCAGTGGCAGTCATGGTCGTGGCTGGCGGAGCACCGAGCTTCGCGCAGGATTTTCTGCGGTTCGGGCCTGTCGGCGAAGGTCCAGGCGAGGTCAACCGCAGCTACGATCGCAGTTTCATCCGCGAATGGCAGGCAAACCCACCCAAGGGCTACCCGACGGCCTCGAAGGCCAATATCGCGCCGACCAAGGCGGCCATCGCCCGCTACGAGGAGATCGTGGCGCGCGGCGGGTTCCCGTTGGTTCCGGATGTGGAACTCGAGCCTGGAGCGTCCGATCCCGCGGTGGCGGTTCTGCGGACCCGGCTGATGCGCTCGGGCGACCTCACTTCGGAGACGAGCTACCCGGAGCACTTCGGCTCCGACCTCGACACGGCCGTCAAGCGGTTCCAGGCGTCCAACGGCCTAGCGCCGACGGGCGTCGTCGACAAACGTACGCTGGCGGCGCTCAACGTGCCCTCGGAGGTGCGGCTCGCGCAGCTCAAGGCGAATCTGGAGCGGCTCAACGATCTCACGAAGATCGTCGCGAAGCGCTACGTGATCGTGAATATCCCCGCAGCGCAGGTCGAGGCCGTGGAAAACAACGCCGTCGTCTCGCGGCACTCGGGTGTCGTTGGGAAGCCGGATCGGCCGACGCCGTTGTTGCGATCCACGATCACCGACCTGTCCTTCAACCCGATGTGGACGCTGCCGCCGACCGTGATCCGAGAGGACCTCGTGCCGAAAGGGCGCGACATGCAGAAGGCGGGCGGCAACGTGCTGCTGAAGTTTGGGATCGACGCCTACGAGGGCGGCAAGAAGCTCGATCCGGAGTCGATCGACTGGAGTTCCTCGCGTCCGCTCTCGCTCTCCTATCGTCAGGCGGCGGGAAAAGAAAACCCGCTCGGGTTCCTGAAAATCAACTTCGCCAATTCGAGCTCGGTCTATATGCACGACAGTCCGAAGGAATCTCTCTTCGGACGTAATTTCCGAGCTGCTAGCTCGGGATGTGTGCGGGTGCAAAATATCGACCAGCTCGCGGTTTGGTTGTTGGCGGGACAGGGGACGGCGGAGCAGGTGGCGCACCTCAAAGAGACGGGCGAGACGAAGATGGTGCGGCTGAAAAAGCCGGTTCCGCTTTACTTCGCGTATCTCACCGCCTGGGCTACACCGGATGGCGTTATCCAATTCCGCCCGGATCTTTACCTAAAGGATGGGGTGGGCGAGGTTGCCGCCGCGTATTAGATGTCGCGCTAACATGGTTGACCGACATCAAGGCCGCAGGGCGATGCTCAGATAGTCTTGCCGAGATCTTGATTGGCAGCGCGACAATAGACACGTTGCTCGCCGAGGCCCGGCAGGCGATATAAAGCGGAAAAAATGCCTAGGGGAGTGAAAGTCGCCTGATGGATTACGCAAAGCAGTTCAGGGATGCGCTCAACGCCGTTCGACGCGAGGGACGCTACCGCGTGTTCGCGGACCTGAAGCGCCGTCGTGGCGCGTATCCTGCGGCCGATCATTTCGACAATTCCGATCAGGGACGTCCGATCACCGTCTGGTGCTCCAACGACTACCTGGGCATGGGCCAGCACCCAACCGTTCTCGCGGCGATGCACGAGGCGATCGATACGGTCGGCGCCGGCTCGGGCGGCACCCGCAACATCTCCGGCACGACGCATTATCACGTGCAGCTCGAGGACGAGCTTGCCGACCTGCATGGCAAGGACGCGGCGCTGCTGTTTACCTCGGCCTATGTCGCAAACGACTCCACGCTGGCGACGATGGCGCAGCTGCTGCCGGGTCCTGTCATTTTCTCGGACGAGAAAAACCACGCTTCGATGATCGCTGGCATCCGCCATGGTCGCGGGCCGAAGCACATCTTCCGTCACAACGACATCGAAGACCTCGAAGCGCAGCTCAAGCAGTACGACCGCGCAACTCCGAAGATCATCGCGTTCGAGAGCGTCTCTTCGATGGACGGGCATATCTCTCCCATCGCTGCGATCTGCGATCTCGCCGACAAGTACGGCGCGCTGACCTATCTCGACGAGGTGCACGCCGTTGGCCTTTACGGCCCGCGCGGTGGTGGCATCGCCGAGCGCGACAACGTCATGCACCGCGTCGACATCATCAATGGCACGCTGGCCAAGGGCTTCGGCGTGATGGGCGGCTATATCGCTGCTTCGCGCGATTGCTGCGATGCGATCCGCTCCTACGCTGCCGGTTTCATCTTCACGACCTCGCTCGCTCCGACGCTGGCAGCGGGTGCGCTGGCCAGCATCCGCCACCTCAAGTCGAGCACGATCGAGCGCCAGCAGCTGCAGGAGCGTGCTGCCGAGGTCAAGAGCCGCCTCACCGAGGCAGGTCTGCCGGTCATGCAGTCGCCCAGCCACATCGTGCCCGTCGCCATCGGCGACCCGGTGCACTGCAAGGCGGTGACGGATGCGCTGCTGGAGCACTATGCGATCTATGCTCAGCCGATCAATTATCCGACCGTACCGCGGGGCACCGAGCGTATCCGGCTGACGCCTTCGCCCGTGCACAATGCGGCTCAGGTTGAGCAGCTGGTCACGGCTCTGACAGAGCTTTGGCAGGCTTGTCCGGTGGCCAAGGGCGAGTACGTGCGTCTGGCGGCGGAGTAGCATCCGCCTACCCGGCACGCGGCGGAAAAACCTACCCTCCGGCACTACCCGCCGCGCTTCGGCGCACCCCCAAAAAGCCTCTGGTTGGAAGGCGCAATACGCAGTACGGGTTGAGACCGGCGCGGCGCCCTCCTACTATGGTAGGAGCTTGCGAACCGCCACAGCGCCGCACAGACCCATTCATTCGCCCGAGAACCAAGGATAACCAAGAATGTTGAACGCCAAGGCTGAGCCCTCGAAGAGCGGTTTTTTCTCCGCCACCCTGAGCGAGAGCGATCCCGAGATCGCTGATGCGATCAAGAAGGAGCTGGGTCGTCAGCAGCACGAGATCGAGCTGATCGCCTCCGAGAACATCGTCTCCAAGGCCGTGCTCGAGGCCGCCGGCAGCGTGCTGACGAACAAGTACGCCGAAGGTTATCCCGGCAAGCGTTACTATGGCGGTTGCCAGTACGTAGACGTCGCCGAGCAACTCGCGATCGATCGCGCCAAGAAGTTGTTCAACTGCGGCTTTGCCAACGTGCAGCCAAACTCGGGCAGCCAGGCGAACCAGGGCGTGTTCAACGCGCTTGCTCAGCCGGGTGACACGATCCTCGGCCTCAGCCTTGCGCATGGTGGCCATCTCACGCACGGCTCGCCGGTCAACCAGTCCGGCAAGTGGTTCAAGCCCGTTTCGTACCAGGTGCGTCCCGACACGCACCGGATCGACATGGAAGAGGTCTATAAGCTTGCCGTCGAGCACAAGCCTCGCATCATCATTGCCGGCGGCTCGGCCTATCCGCGCCACATCGACTTCGCCGAGTTCCGTGCCGTCGCCAATGAGGTCGGCGCGTACCTGATGGTGGACATGGCGCACTTCGCCGGTCTCGTCGCCGGTGGCCAGCATCCGAGCCCGTTCCCGCATGCGCACGTCGTCACCACGACGACGCACAAGACGCTGCGCGGTCCGCGCGGAGGCATGATCCTGACGAACGACGAGGACATCGCGAAGAAGATCAACTCGGCGATCTTCCCCGGAATCCAGGGCGGTCCGCTGATGCATGCAATCGCCGGCAAGGCCGTGGCGTTCGGCGAGGCCCTTCGTCCGGAGTTCAAGCTCTACGCGAAGAACGTCATCGAGAACGCAAAGGCGATGGGCGAAGTGCTGGTGAACTCCGGCTTCGCGCTCGTGTCCGGCGGAACCGACACGCATCTCATCCTTCTCGATCTGCGCCCGAAGAAGCTGACGGGCAACATCTCCGAGAAGGCGCTGGGCCGCGCGCACATCACGACCAACAAGAACGGCGTGCCTTTCGATCCGGAGAAGCCGATGGTGACGTCGGGCATCCGTCTCGGCGCACCGGCCGGAACGACGCGCGGGTTCGGCGTCGCCGAGTTCCAGGAGATCGGCCGCATGATCTCGGAAGTGCTGGATGGGCTCGCCAAGAACGGCGAGGCCGGCAACGGCGCGGTCGAGGAGAAGGTGAAGGCGCAGGCTATCGCGCTGTGCAACCGCTTCCCGATCTACTGATCGTCGGACGCAAAATAGAAGCCGGCCTGCGGATTGCTCCGCGGCCGGCTTTTTCGTTGGCGACGGGGATACTAGGCGGCGCGCTGCTGCGTCGCTCCGCCGGCCCAGCGGCTGGCGACCTCGGCGATGCGTCGGCCGAACAGTTCCGCGGTGCGGCGGTCGCTCTTGGGCGGCGCCAACTCAGCCGGCTCGTCGGCGTTGGATTGCGTCATCAGACCAAGAAACGCGCCGAGGCGGTTATCGTCATCTGGCGAACCTTTGCTTGAATTGTTGCCGGGGAGCATGCTGTTGCCAGCCCAGATCATACCGTGCTGAGCGGCGAAGACCGCAAGCTGCTCGAGGGTCGAAAGCTTGTCACCCGACTGGCTGGCGGAGTTGGTGAAGCCGGCGGCGATCTTGTCTTTCCAGCCGCGCGCGTACCAGACCTTGGATGAGGCATCCATGAACTGCTTCATGCCCGCCGATGCCGATCCCATGTAGGTCGGCGTGCCGAAGATGATGGCGTCGGCCGCTTCAAGCTCCGCCCACGGGCCGCTGTCAGGGGAGGACAATTCCTCAGCCTTGAACAACCGGACAGTGGTACCTGAGACCGCCGCCGCACCCTTGGCGACGTGCTCGGCGACAACGGCCGTATGGCCAAATCCCGAGTGATAGACGATTGCAATTCCAGCCATGACACCTGCTCCGGTTTGTTGATCCAACCTCCCTGCCGATATACGTTGTGGGAACTAGCGGTAAAGTACGCACCTTTTGGTAACTATCTGCGACGTGGAGTAGCTCTCTTGGTCAGCAAGCTCGTGCTCGGCCGCGGTATCTTTGGCTCGCGCTCTGGTCCGGAGCCAGAGCCGACGAGCGTCTATGCTCAGGCATGTCCATCGCGCGCGATTTTGGAACTCATCGCTGATAAGTGGACGCTGCTGCTCCTGCCCGCCTTGCGCGACGGCCGGATGCGCAATGGCGATCTCATGCGGCTCATCGGCGGCGTCTCGCAGAAGATGTTGACGCAGACCCTGAGGGAGCTAGAGCGCAACGGGCTCGTCCATAGGATAGACCACCAGGAAGTGCCGCCACGGGTCGAATACGAACTGACCGCGCTTGGGCAATCTTTGTCCGATCTGACGCGCCAGCTCGGAAACTGGGCGGAGGAGAACCTCGACGAGGTGATACAGGCGCGCGCAGCGTTCGAGGCTAAGGAAAAACAACCGGGTGGATCTTGAACGGTCGTCGCGCACAGCCAATTGGCGGCAGAGATTTCAACTGCACCGGAATCCGGCTACGACTTGAAGCTGGAGCCGGCGGCATCGGCATCAACAAGCCTCGATAAAAAATACAAGGAGTGTCGCGCCATGCGCTGCCCGTATTGCGCCGGCGAGAATACGCAGGTCAAGGACAGTCGCCCGACGGAGGAGAACGCCGCCATCCGTCGTCGGCGTATCTGTCCGGACTGCGGCGGCCGCTTCACGACCTTCGAGCGGGTGCAGTTGCGTGAGCTGACTGTCGTCAAGCGTTCGGGCCGCAAGGTTCCGTTCGACCGCGACAAGCTCGTCCGCTCCGTCGAGGTCGCACTCCGCAAGCGGCCGATCGATCAGGAGCGCGTGGAACGTATGGTGTCGGGGCTGGTGCGCCAGCTCGAAAGCGCCGGCGAGAGCGAGGTCGCTTCCTCGACCATCGGCGGGCTCGTGATGGAGGCGCTGCGCGGGCTCGATCCTGTCGCCTATGTGCGCTTCGCATCGGTTTATCGCGACTTCCGCGAAGCCGCCGACTTCCATGAGGTACTCGGTGAGATCGCAACCGATCCGGTTGGCGTGCACGAAACGCATATGACGTTCGACACTGCGGTCTCGGACGCTGCAGCGCTGAAGAAGCACTGAAGATGAAGCTGGCCGAGCGTAGCGGCTTCGACGTCCAGATGATGCAGATGGCGTTGCGGCTCGCCACGCGCGGACTTGGGCGGACTTCTCCCAATCCAGCCGTCGGCGCCGTGATCGCCGACGAGCGGACCGGCGAAGTGATTGCGCGCGGTTGTACGGCGCCGGGTGGACGACCACATGCAGAGCCGCAAGCCATCGCCGCCGCCCGGGAACGTGCGCGCGGTGCTACGATTTACGTGACGCTGGAGCCCTGTTCGCACTACGGCGTGACGCCGCCATGTGCGGATGCCATCGTCAAAGCGGGCCTGACGCGTGCGGTGTGCGCGATCGAGGATCCGGATCCGCGTGTCGCCGGTCGGGGCCTCGACCGGTTGCGGCAGGCGGGTCTTTCGGTCGAGCGTGGCGTTCTGGCTGAGGCGGCACAGTGGGTAACGGCGGGGCACATCCTGCGCGTCACCGAGCGACGGCCGCTGGTGACGTTGAAGATGGCTCTCGACGGCGACGGTGGCGTGCCGCGCGGGCATGCGGGCAAGCCAGCATGGGTCACCGGAGAAGGCGCGCGAGCGGCGGGCCATCTGTTGCGGGCGCGGTCGGATGCGATCCTCGTCGGCCGGCGTACGGTTCTCGACGATAACCCGCTGCTGACGTGCCGGCTGCCGGGGCTCGAGGCGCGGTCGCCGGTGCGCGTGCTGCTGGCTCGCGATCTCAAGGGGCTTGCGGAAACGAAGCTGGCTCAAACAGCGCGCGTGCATCCGCTCTGGGTCGTCTGTCCAGAGAGCACAGACGGCGGAGAGCTTGCGGCGATGGGTGCTCAAATCGTACCGACGCGCCTCGTGGGTGGCGAGTTCTGGCTGCCTGCGGTGCTGGAGGCCCTCGTGGCGCGTGGCATCACACGCTTGCTTATCGAAGGAGGTCCGGCAACCTGGAGTGCGTTCTCGCATGCGGGGCTCGTCGATGAGGTCGTGCTGTTCCATGCTCGCGGTGCAGATGGTGCGGAGACATCGCCCGTCAGTGCGATCTCGGACGTCGGCCGCTACGTCTCGACTTCGGATTTCGATGTTTACGATCGGCGAACGTTCGGGAATGACGATATGCTTGTCCTGCGCCGGAAATGGACACGCGGCACTCGTCGTTCGCAGACGGAAGAGAAACCTTAGGAGGCAGCCGCAATGTTCACCGGCATCGTTACCGATATCGGCGAGGTGGTGTCCCGCACGGACGGGAGCTTCACCATTCGCACACATATGCCGGCAG
Source organism: Hyphomicrobium sp. (assembly GCA_030148725.1). GTDB lineage: Bacteria > Pseudomonadota > Alphaproteobacteria > Rhizobiales > Hyphomicrobiaceae > Hyphomicrobium_A. Next base: position 158,384 of record JASBSU010000009.1, on the reverse strand, counting down.
ACCGCCTGGAGGTCGGCGGGTCGATGGCGTGCAACGGGTGCTGCTTGACGATGACGACCATTCGGACGGATGGTCCCGGCGCGCTGTTCACGGTCGATGTGTCGAACGAGACGCGCGGCAAGACGACGCTCGGGGCTTGGGAGCCGGGGCACAAAATCAATCTGGAGCAGGCCTTGCGCCTTGGCCAAGAGCTGGGCGGGCATCTGGTGACCGGGCACATCGACGGGTTGGCCCGTATCGTGGACATCGTACCGGATGGAGAAAGCCGGCGCTTCGCATTCGAGGTGCCGGATCACTTGGCGCCCTATATCGCTCCAAAGGGCTCTGTCTGCCTTGATGGGGTGTCCTTGACCGTGAACGAGGTCAGCGACAGGCGGTTCGGGGTCAACATCATTCCGCACACCTTGACGGTGACGACCTGGGGCGCGAAAACCCCCGGGCAATTGGTCAACCTCGAGGTTGATCTCTTCGCGCGGTACATCGCGCGACTCCTGGAGTTTCGTCCGTGACGCACGACGTTGGCAAATACGCCATCTCGGAAGGCAAAGGCTGTCTGTCGTCGGTCTCAGAGATCCTCGACGACATGCGCAATGGCCGCATGGTCATTCTGGTCGACGCCGAGGAGCGCGAGAACGAGGGTGATCTCGTCATTCCCGCGCAGATGGCGACGCCGGACGCCGTAAATTTCATGGCGCGCTATGGACGCGGTCTGATCTGCCTCACGCTGACGGGCACGCGTGCGCGCGAACTGCAATTACAGGCGATGGTGGGCGACAACCGCTCGCGCAACCGCACCGCGTTCACCCAGTCGATCGAGGCGCGCGAAGGCATCTCGACCGGCATCTCGGCAGCGGATCGGGCGCGCACCATCGCGACTGCGATCGATACGACCAAGAGCGCGGGGGATATCGTCTCGCCGGGGCATGTGTTCCCGCTTGTTGCGCGCGAGGGCGGCGTGCTGATCCGCGCGGGCCATACGGAAGCCTCCGTCGATCTCGCGCGGCTCGCCGGTCTTTATCCGGCAGCCGTGATCTGCGAGATCATGAACGACGACGGCACGATGGCGCGCCTGCCGGATCTCGTAACGTTCGCGCAACGGCACGGACTGAAGATCGGCGCGATCGACGAACTCATCGCTTACCGGCTGCAGCACGATCATCTGGTGCGATCGGTTGCCAAGACGGGCGTTTCCACCGCGGCGGGGAAATTCGACCTGCATGTCTACGAGACAACTGTAGAGCCGGCCGAGCATCTGGCGCTGGTGAAGGGCGATCTGACGGCTCCCGGGCCCGTGCTGGTGCGCGTGCACGCCGTCAATGTGCTGAGCGACGTGCTGGGCGTCGGCGATACGGCAGAGAGCGCGCAAATCGCCGGCTCGCTGCGGATGATCGAGAAGGAAGGGCGCGGCGTCGTCGTGCTGATCCGCGATCTGCGGCCGCGGCTGATCTCGGATTGGGTTGCGGCTCGCGGGCAGCCGAAGAAACCTGATGCCAGCTCGCGCGAGCGCCGACAGGTGGAAATCGGCATCGGGTCACAGATTTTGCGGGATCTCGGCGTGCGCGACATGGTGCTGCTGACGAACTCGCCGGCGCATGTGTATGTCGGCCTCGACGGTTTCGGATTGCGCATCGTCGATACGCGCAGGATCGAGTGAGAGATGATCATCAAGCCTGACAAACCGGTTCGGACAGCACGCAAAGCCTCGGGTGGGGCCATGCAGGCGCGCGTGCTCATCATCGAAGGACGCTTCTACGAAGAGATCGCCGACGAGCTGGTGGGCGGCGCGGTCGCAGCGCTGGAGGCGGACGGTGTGCAGCACGATCGCATCACGGTGCCCGGCGCGCTGGAGATCCCGCAGGTGCTGACGCAGGCCGTCAGCGCTGGGCTCATTCCTGGGCGGTCGGCGGGCGCCAAGTGGGATGGCGTGGTCGCGCTTGGCTGCGTCATTCGCGGAGAGACGTCGCACTACGACATCGTATGCAACAACGCCAATCATTGGCTGATGCATGTCGCAACCGAGCACGCGATTCCCGTCGGCAACGGTATCCTCACCGTCGATACCGAGGCTCAGGCGCTGGCTCGCGCGCGTGGGGGCATCAACGGCAAGGGCGCAGACGCGGCGCGGGCCTGTCTTCGTCTGATCGAGTTGCAGCGCGAGTTCGAGGGGCAGAACGCATGACCGGCACGAGCAATGCTACGCCGAAGCCGGGAAAGGTCGCGTTGCAACCGCGGACTGCGGCACGCGTTGCGACGGTGCAGGGTCTTTATCAGATGGACCTCGCCGGCACGGATCTCAACGATGTGATCGACGAGTTCGTCCGCCTGCGCTTTCCAAAGCCTCCGGGTGACGAAGCGGCTGCGGGCGCCGATCCCGCTTTCTTCGCAGAGCTCGTGAAGGGAGTCGTGCGGCGCCAGCGCGATATCGATCCGCTGGTCGATCAGCAGCTCGCAGAAGGCTGGCGGCTGGTGCGGATCGACGCGATCGTGCGCGCCATCCTGAGGGCCGGCGTGTTCGAGCTGATGGAGCGGCCGGACGTGCCGGGCCGCGTCGTCATCAACGAGTATATCAACGTCGCGCACTCGTTCTTCTCGGAGGACGAGCCGAAGGTCGTCAACGGGGTGCTGGACAAGCTCGCCCGCAAATTGCGCGCGGCCGAGTTCGATCGCGATGCCCAACGATCCAAATGAAGAAGCTCGGTCTGTTGATGTTAGCGGCGAAGAGGCGCTGATCGCCGAATTTTGGGCGCCGCTCGCAGCCGGAGCCGACGGTGCTTTTGGACTGCAGGATGATTGCGCCACGTTCTCCGTGCCAGCTGGCGAAGAGGTCGTTGTTACGACGGACGCTCTGATCGCCGGCGTCCACTTTTTCCCCCACGACGACGCTGCAGACATCGGCTGGAAGGCGCTGGCCGTCAACGTGTCGGATCTCGTCGCGAAGGGTGCCGATCCGCTCGCCTACGTGATGAATGTCGCCCTGCCTCGTTTCGACCGCTCCTGGCTGGAGGGCTTCACGTCCGGCCTCAGAAGCGCGCAGGAAGCGTTTGGCTGTCGCCTCATCGGCGGCGACACGGATCGCACGCCGGGCCCCCTGACGGTGTCGATCACAGCGTTCGGTGCAGTCCCTGCCGGGCGTATGGTGCGCCGGGTTGGTGCGAAACGTGGGGATTACGTCTACGTCACTGGGAGCATTGGCGATGCGGCGCTGGGTCTTGCGCTGAGGCGCGATCCATCGCTCGGCCCGCGCGCCGGCCTCGATGATGATGTCGTCCGTTATCTCGCAGGGAGGTTTTCCCGTCCGCGTCCGCCGGTTGCAATCGCGCCGGGTCTGCTCGCGACCGCTTCGGCGGCGATGGACGTCTCGGACGGTCTGGTGAAAGACTTCGACCGGCTCTGCCGAGCGTCCGGGGTTGCCGGCCGGATGGAAGCCGGGCTTGTCCCGTTATCGGTGCCCGCACAGGCTGCGCTCGCCGCTGGTTGCGCGACCATTGAAGGCTTGTTGACCGGCGGCGAAGACTATGAGGTGCTCGCCACCGTCGCGCCCGATGCCGCTGCAGGGTTCGAGATGCGAGCACGTTCTGCTGGGGTCTGCGTTACACGCATAGGTGTCGTGACGGAGGGAAGTGCCGGGGCGGCGGTGATCGGTGCTACCGGAGAGGCGCTGTCGTTCACCAAAACCGGTTGGGATCACTTTTTTCAGGTGTGACGTAACTTGAAACTTGGGTGCCATGCGTCCAAATCGCACCGGGCCTCAAACAACGGGGCACAGTAGATAATATCGACGCGCAATCGTCTTGGTTTGGCCATATCGTAGCGGCTATTGAGGCGGTGGCGTCCATACTGGCAAATGCGGCCGCCAGAGGGCTGTCGCACGTCGTCGGCGGATGATTTCATCGCCACGGACTTGGCGGGATTAGGACGGGTCATGCTGGCATTTCGCGCGCGGGCGCGACTGTTCGTTTCGCAAATTTTGAGCCGGAATGCGGGCAGCAGCAGCTTGGCCGTGAGCGTTGCCCTGTGTGCGATGAGCTTTATGCTGTCGACCGAGCCCGCGCGTGCTCAGGCCGCGCAAGCCAACTGGTGGGAAAGCCTCACGGGTTCCGGGACGCCAGATTACAGCGGCCGCCGTGCGGAGCGGGAGCGGGAACGCACCACTCGCGAGGCGGAGCAGCTCGACGATTTGCGTCCTGACGCTGTGCCGATGCGGTCGGACGAGATGGTCGCGTCCATCGAAGACGCCATCGCGCGCTACCAGCAGATCGCGCAGCAGGGCGGATGGCCGGTCGTTCCGGCCGGACGCATGATGCGCGAAGGCGAGGATGACGACCGCGTGCCGATCCTGCGGCGCCGGTTGATCGCCAGCGGCGACTTGCGACCGCGCGGTCAGTACTACAACAGCTATTCATTCGACGAAGAGTTGACGGCGGCTGTGAAGCACTTCCAGCGCCGGAACGGATTGCGTCCGACGGGGCGTGTGGAGCGATCGACGTATCCGGCGCTCAACATGACAGTGGACGAGCGCATCAATCAGCTGCGGCTCAACCTCGGTCGTGTTCGCGAACTGCTGTCGAACCCGGTTGAGGAGCGCTATGTGCTCGTCAACATCCCGGCGTTCCAGCTCGAGGCGGTCGAGCGCTATGAAGTGCAGCAGCGCCATCGCGTCATCGTCGGGCGGACGGAGCGCCAGTCGCCGTCGGTGAAGGCGACCATTCGGGCGCTCAACTTCTTTCCGTACTGGCGTGTGCCGGACAGCGTTGCGCATCTCGATCTCATTCCGCGTCTCATGAAGGAGCCGGACTACCTGCAGAACGAGAAGATCCGGGTCCTCGACGCTTCGTCAACGAGGGAGATCGATCCGCAGACGGTGGACTGGTCGTCGCCCGAGGCAAAGAAGCTGCGGTTCCGCCAGGATCCTGGCCCGCAGAACGCGCTCGGGCTCGTCCGCATCGACATGCCGAACGAACACACCGTCTACATGCACGACACGCCGATGAAGCAGCTGTTCAGCCAGCGCTCGCGCGCTTTCAGCGCGGGTTGCGTGCGTGTCGAGGGGGTCTTCGATCTCGTCGACTGGATCGCGCACTACGAGCCGAACTGGGGCCAGCCGGGTCGTGCGCAGCAGGTCGTCGAGAGCGGGCAGGCGCTGGACGTGACGCTGACGCGTCCGATCCCGGTGTACTTCACCTACATCACGGCCTGGGCGGAGCGTGACGGTGAAGTCGTATTCCGGCCAGACATCTACGGCCGCGATGGCGCGGTTGACCAGGTGGCCGAGATAGATCGCGACCCGAACGAGCCGGCGCCGACGGCAACGCTCGCGCCATAGCCGCGCTCGCCCAATCCCGTTGCAGCATGAGTTCGGTCGCTTATGGGCCGGGCCGAGTTAGGGCATTCCTGCGCTTGACGGGACGCTGACGCAGATCAGAGTGCCGCGGTAAAGGACGGCGGCACAGATGAATTCATCTGCGCCGCCAGGCGTCATGCTGCATCCCGCTGCCAGAGCGGGAACGGGTCGTCGAGCTGCGCCCAGGTTCTGGAATCTATGCTGCCGTTTTTCGGCAGCGCCAGCAGGCATGCATCGAGCTCGGCTTTGATCGCTTCCTTGTCCATCTCCTCGGTGCCGATGAAGACGAGTTCCTGGCGCCGGTCGCCCCAATGCTTATGCCAACCGGTCTGGATGCGCTTCAACAGCGTATCGTCGTCGGGCCAGTTGTCCTTGGGCACCGCGGCCCACCAGTAGCCCATAGCCTCGGTACGAACGAGCGGACCTGCCTGGGAAAGCTCGCCGACGAAGGCCGGGCGCGTCGCGAGCCAGAAAAAGCCCTTGGCGCGCACGACCCCTGGCCAGGACTTCGCAAAGAACGCGTGGAGCTTTGCGGGCTCGAACGGTCCGCGCGCGCGATAGACGAAGCTCGAGATGCCGTATTCTTCGGTCTCGGGGAGATGATCCTTGAATCCGTTCAGCTCCCGGAACCAAGTCGGGTGCTGATGCGCAGCGTCGAAGGAGAAGAGCCCCGTGTCGAGGATGTCGCCCAGCTGGACCTTGCCGTGATCGGTTTCGATGATGCGCGCATCGGCGTTGAGCGCCCGGATGATCGACTTGGCAAGCTCGACGTCGCGCGGCTTGGCGATATCGGTCTTGTTGAGGATGACAACATCGGCGAATTCGATCTGCTCGACGAGCAGGCCGACGAGTGATCGCTCGTCGGCGTCGCCTGCCACCTCGCCGTGGTCCTTCAGGAAGTCTTGGGAGGAATAGTTGCGCAGCAGGTTGGCGGCGTCGACCACGGTGACCATGGTGTCGAGGCGCGCAACATCCTGCAGGCTTTTGCCATGCTCGTCGCGGAATTCGAACGTGGCGGCGACCGGAAGCGGTTCGGCGATGCCGGTGGATTCGATCAGCAGATAGTCGTAGCGGCCGTCTTTCGCGAGGCGCTCGACCTCCTGCAGTAGATCGTCGCGCAGCGTGCAGCAGATGCAACCGTTCGACATCTCGACGAGCGTTTCCTCGGTGCGCGACAGATTTGCTCCGCCGCCCATGACGAGATCGGCGTCGATGTTCACCTCGCTCATGTCGTTGACGATCACCGCAACCTTGCGGCCGTCGCGGTTGTTGAGGATGTGGTTGAGCAGGGTCGTTTTGCCTGCGCCGAGAAAGCCGGACAGCACCGTCACAGGCAGCCGCCGATCGTCCTTTGCCGGCGCGTTGGAAAGGTGAGCGGAAAGATCTGCGTCCATGGGAGGGCCTCGCGGTTCGGGGGATGCCTGTATCGGATGTTATAACATCCGAAAAAGGGGTGCAAGCCGGGTGAGGCTATGGGCAGCGATCGGCTGTGGGGAGGACGCTATTCCGCCGACCGTAAGCCCGCGAAGGGCATGCTCGGGGGGGCGGTAAGGTGGCACGGCTGCTCAAGAGAAAACTAGGCCGAGGCGGCTAGCGTCAGCGGCTCCGGCGGGGGGGATATTTTCGGCGCCCACGGGGCCTGTGCCGCGGAAGGCGGTCTCGCCGGGCGCCCGGCGGTTTGGAGGTCCGGCAGACGTGAGGGGCAAAGGTGCGCTCGGGCGCCTTTGCTCGCGTGCTCAAGACATGGCGATCTCTTTTTCGCGCAGGGCCTGCTCGATCGCGACGTGGAGGTCATTGATGACCGTGGCGCGGTGAGCAAGCTGCAGCACGAACGCGCGCACCTCGAACTCGATGGCTTTCGATCCGAAGCCGATGAAGAACACGCTTGGCGCGGGCGTGTCGAGGACGTGCGGTGTCGATTTGACCGCATCCAGGATCAGCATCTGGGCGCGCAGCGTATCGGTGCCGTAGGCGATGCCGATCTTGAGCGTGACGCGCGTTATGCTGTCCGTCAGCGTCCAGTTGATGACCTTCTCCGTGATCAGCGATTTGTTCGGGATGATGATCTCGCGGTTTTCGCCGTCGGTCATGCTAGTGGCGCGGATGTGAATGCGCGAGACCGTGCCCGTGAGGTTGCCGATCGTGACCGTGTCGCCGACGCGCACCGGGCGCTCGAACAGGATGATGAGACCCGAAATGAAGTTGGCGACGATCTCCTGCAGGCCGAAGCCGACGCCGACGCCGAGGGCCGCGACGATCCATTGCACCTGGTTCCAGTCGAAGCCGATGCTCCGGAATGCGAAGATCAAGCCGACGATGGCGATCAGATAGCGGCTGACGGCGCTGATGGCGTACCGCGTGCCGGCTTCGATGCGCAGCCGATGTAGCGCCGTGATCTCCAGCAAGCCGGGCAGGTTGCGCGCTGCGATGAAGGTGATGATGGCCGTGGCCAGCGCGACGATAACGTTCGATACGGTGACCGGCACTGTCTTTGTGGCGCCGTCGACGGTGATGACCTGCTGCCACAATGGTACGTCGAGGAGTGCCAGCGACGGCAGCGCCTCACGCCAGAAGAAGTAGAGCGTCGTCGAGAGCAGCAAGAAGACGCCGAGCCGCACGAGCTGGCGGGTCTGATCGCTGATGGAGGCGATATCGACCTCCGGCTCCTCGATCTGGGGCGGCTTTTCGCCGGTGACTGCGCTGGCTTCCTGCGCCGCGCGGGCTTTCTCGCGACGTTCGAAGGCGCGCCTGATCTCCAGCCGCCTGCGGGCCACGAGCACTTGGCGCATGATGACGCTGTAGATGAGGAATGCGCCAACGATGATCGCGACGGACAGCAGCAAGCCGTCGCGAATTTGCGATGCGCCGTCGTAGTAGCCCCACAGCGCGAGCCCGGCGATCGCGAGCGGCAGGAGCGAGAGAAGCACGTGCCAGATGACGCGTGTCATCCATAGTGGATGCGTCGGCGTCAGCCGTTCGGCGATGACACCCCGCTTCGGGCTCATGACGCGGGCAACAAAGAGCGCCACGGCTATGCCGCCGGCGAGGAATGCGAAGCGCCCCAGGCCATCGCGCAGGTTTTGAGCGCTGCTGACGTTGATCATGCCGAGAATGAAGGCGATCGGCGTGATCGTGTATTTCAGCCAGAGGATGTTCTGGCGGAGCACAATACGCGCACGATCGCTCCAGCCGAAGTGCGCCGAGAACAGGCCGTTGTCGGCGCAGATGAATTGGATGAAGCGCAAGAAGGCGAGAAGATACGCGACTGACAGCAGTCCTGCGCCGACGCCGACAGTGAAGTCGGATGCCAGTGGTGGCCTGAGCAGCAGCCAGCCGGCATATCCGATGACCAGCGGTGTCTTGATGGCGAGCAGGGTCGTCAGCAACAGCGCTTCGGGCGTGCGTACGTAGTTGTCGGTCGAGTATTTTCCGACCGCCTCCGCTATCCGCGCCAAGCGGCGGAACATGCGGCGCGAGAAAGCCACGAGCGCGCCGAATACGAACAGCACGAGGGCCGTCAGAGCGGGCATTTCAAGCGCGCGATCGACAAGCGTTTTTGCCGCGTCCGTCCAGGCGCCGATATCGGCAATCCAGACGAAGCTCGAACGCACCTGATCGAGCCAACCGATGTCGATGTTGCCGGAACTCGGAAGCCACAGCAGCCGGCTGTTCAGCAGCGCGCGAAGCTGGGTGGTCTGGTTGAGCAGATCGCGATCTGCGGCGTTCAGCTCGGCAAGCTGAGCGATGCGCGTCACGAGCGTGTCGTGCAGCTGCACGTAAAGATCGCGGCGTGCGGCTACCAGCTTTTCGAGCGCCGGCTTAGCGTAGGCAGGCGCTGGTTCGCCTCCGCGCTTGGTGTAGGCGGCGAGAACGCGCTCGGACATGCCGCCTGTATCAGACAGTGCGCGCCGCGCTTCTTCGGCCTGAAGGCGTTTGAGGCGTGCATCGACGATCGCCTGATCGCGCTCGGCGATACGGCGTTGGAGGCGCGCGACATCGGGCAACTGGGCGCGCATGGCGCGCAGCAGCTCGCTGAACTCGCCGCCAATGCTCCCGATCTCCAGCACTTGCTGTGCCGCGACCTTGCTATCGCGCAGGCGCGATAGCTCGGACTGCGTTTCGGCCAGTCTCTTTTTGTCCTCGTCGAGCAGCCGCGTCGCGTCGACTTCCCGCTGGCGAATGACGTCGGTGTCTTTCACGTAGGCTTCGAGCACCGGATGCTGAGCGGCGAGACGCTGGGCCTCGCGGTCGGCTTCAGCCTGCTTTTTCGCAGCCTCGGCTTCCTTCAACGTGTTGACGCGTGCTGCGATGATCGGGATGCGCTTGTTCAGTTTGTCGAGCTTGGCGGCGGCCAGATCACGGCGCGCCGTTGCCGAAGCCTGGCGCGCCGGAAGGCTGATGAGTTCCTGCTCGAGGAGATTGAGCTTAGCGGCCCGTGCGCGCCGCTCGGCGGAAGCGGCGGCGCGGCGTGCATCGGCCAGCACGGGGTTCGCATCGCCGCCCTGCGCATCATCCGGATTTTCGAGCGCATCGAGCGCCTGCTTCTCGGCGGTCTGCTCCTCGCGCGCGGCCGTCGCGCGGGTGCCCATTTCGCGCAGGCGCCCTTCGAGCTGGTCGAGATCGCTCTTGATCGTCGCGGCCGAGCCATTGGTGGCATCAAGCGCCTGCTGGGCTTCTCCGAGCGGCAGGCCGGCGACACGTCGTGAAAACTCGTCCTCGCCCGGCTCCTTCTGCAGCGCATCGAGCTGCTGCTTGGCCTCGGCCACGCGCTCGGCGGAGCGCTGCGCGGATTCCTGGAAGCGCTTGGCCGCTGCTGCGCTCGCGTTGGCGGCTTCGATTTGCCCGAGCGCGTTGCGCAACAGGCCGAGGGCCTGATCGCGAATGTCCGGCGCGATGTCGGTGCGTGCTTCAAGCTCCTGAATGCGGGTCTTCATGCGCTCGAGGGCGCGCTCGGCATTGGCGGCAGCTTCGGCAGCTTCGTCGCCTGGCGGGGCCGGCTCACCGGGCTGTGCGGCCTGGGCCGGATGGGCTGGATCGGGTGCGGCTGCAGGAGCGCCAGGCGTCGCCGAAGGTGCGGCTGGCGCCGTCGCTGTCGGAGCAGGCGCAGCCGCTGGACCCGATGATGGCGGCGCTGCAGCCGCGGGTGCTGCCTTGGTTGCCGGGGCGGCGGCTTTTGCGGCGGGGGCAGCCTTCTGCGTCGCGGGAGCCTGCGCGTGGGCGAGAAATGGTACGACCAAGAGCGGCAGCAGGACTGCGCAGCGTGCCGCTTTCGTGCGGAGGTGTGTGATCATGTTGCTGGAGTAGCCGTATCGCTGGGGCCAATTATGGCGCCGGGAATATCGCCGGGCGAAGCGCCTGTAGGCGCTACCTTTTTCTACTTTCGGGCTTTTATGCGGCGAGGTGCTGCGCGTTCCCCAGTTGCGAGGTCGCGGTAACCATTGCGAGGCCCTCTTGGCGGCGCGTGGCGCGCGTCGCTGCGCTATTTTCTCAGCCTTTCCTCGCGCAACCGAGGGCGTCGTTGCGCTCTTCGCAAAGAAAGGTCGCCGCTTTGACGGCGGCGACCTCGTACTAGGCTTGGCTCAGTTGGTGGCTGCGACCGGACGAACAGTGAGATCGTCGGCCTCGCGGCTGAGTTCCACACTCGTCAAACCCGCTTCGCCCTTGGCCGTGGAAAGAACCACAGACTGACCGGGGGCGAGCACCGCCTCAACGCGGATGGGCAGACCCTCCTGCTGGGCAAGCGTTGCCACGACGTGGAAGCGGCCGGCTTCCTCGGTGTAGTATGCGACGCCGTTGATGCCACCCAGATTGATGGTGTGGGCGCGCGGTCCGCCGGCAGAGGCGGTTCCGACCGAGGCCATGGTGACAGCCGCGGCGATGAAGGCAAGTTTCCGAAGGCTCATGACAGTCTCCCTTGGATGATGACCGACTTGGTTAATGACGGGCCAGCGCGTGGGCAGTGCTGGTCTGTTGCCGGTGAAGATGATACGGCTGGCGTCATTAGTCCAACGCATGGTATCGATAATGCCCATCGACCATATCAATTTAGCTCGGGTCGACCTCAACCTCATCGTGGCGCTCGACGCGCTGCTTTCCGAGCGCAGCGTCACGAAGGCGGCAGCCCGTGTCGGAATTGGCCAGTCGGCGATGAGCCACAACCTGGCGCGGCTACGCGAGCTGTTCGGCGACGACCTGATGACACGCGGCCCCGCCGGGATGCAGCCGACGCCGCGTGCCCTGGCGCTCGTCGATCCGGTGCGCATCGCCCTTGCGCAGATCGAGACGCTGGTCTCGCGTGAGCAGACCTTCGATCCCTCGACGGCGGAGCGGACGTTTCGTATCGGCTTGCCGGATAGCACGGAGGTGCTCATTGGACCGGCGCTGCTGGCGTACGTCTGCGAGCATGCGCCGGGTATCCGCTTCCGCTTCTATGCCGCGGAAGGGCAGGGGCTGCTCGACGATCTCGATGCGGATCGGCTCGATCTCGGTATCGGTGTCGGCTCGTTCGCAGGCGGACAGGTGCATCACAAGCGGCGGGTTCTGGCGACCGACAGCTATCTCGTGATGTTCAACGCCAAGAAGGTGCACGTGAAGCCTCCCATCTCACTGGAGGATTACGTGCGGCTGCCGCATGTGCTGACGAGCTTGCGACGTGGAGAGCGCGGCGTAGTTGACGATGCGTTGGAGAAGCTGGGCCTCAGCCGCAAGATCGCGCTGGTGACACCGCGGTTCGTGGCCGTTCCATTTCTCGTCGCCGGTGCAGCCGTGGTCGCGACCATGCACGCGCGGCTGGCGCGCTACTTCGCCGACGAACTCGACTTGAGCCTCAGCGAGCCGCCGGTCGATCTGCCGCTGCTCACAACCTCGCTGCTGTGGCATGCGTCCTATGATAGCGACCCGGCACACATCTGGCTTCGCAACACCATTGTCCAGGTTGCGGCCGCGGAGCGCGAGAAGACGGCCGTGCGCACGCGCAAGGCGACTTGAAGTCCGCAGGGTATTCGATGGCGCGACCGGGAGCCTAAAGGCATTCAGCGGCAGCGGCGGCATTTACCCCATATCCGACTATTCCGAACGCGCCTGTCGCAGAGCATTCGGCGGGTGCTAAAGGGGTGTACGCGTTTGATGATGGGATCGGCTTGCTAGAAGTGCTCGAGCCTATGGCGAGAATTGGGGGATACCGCAGCGTCGCCGACTGGGCGGTGCGTATCGTGCAGGTGCTCGTCCTTTGCGTGGCGGTGCACGTTTTCAGCGTCTCGACTGCGCCGCCAAGCATCGCGGAGCCGGTGCGTGTAGAGGTCGGGGTGTCGTTTACCGCCGTCTACAATATCGACTTTGCGAACGGCAGCTTCGGTGCCGACTTCTACATGTGGTGGATCAGCTCCGATCCCGCGTTCCGTCCGTTCGATACGATGCAGATCATCAACGGACGACAATGGTCGGTTCGCGCCGTCACCAGGCGGCAGCTGGCCGATGGGCGCACGTACACGACCGGCATGGTCTCGGCGACCATCAATCACTATTGGCAACTGCGGCGATTTCCCTACGATCAGCACACGCTGCAAATCGCTATCGAAACACCCTCGACGGCCGCTGAGCTAAGGCTCGTGCCAGACCCGAAGAGTATGGCGCTCACGGAGTTCCTGAGTGTCGAGGGTTTTCATGTGCTGGAACTGCGGGTGAACGAGAAGATCGAGCACTATGCAACCAGCTTCGGAAGGGCTGATGCGTCCGCGCAAGACTTCTCGCGCCTCGTTCTGGAACTCGATCTCAAACGCAAGAGCAGCCAGTTCCTCGTTTCATTTCTGATCGGGTTCATCGCAGCCAATATGATTGCGTTGCTGACGTTCGCGATCCATGTTTCGGACATCTCGATCCGCTCGTCGATGATCGGCAGTGCCATCTTCGCGGCGATCGGCAACACTTACTACATGGACTCGGCGCTGAATCCGGCCGCCAACTCGCTGCTTGTCGACGTGTTCACTGTGGTCTCGTTTGCCGTGATCATCGTTGCGCTGTTCAACTCGATCATAATTCAAAGACTGTTCCAGCGAGGCAGGTCGCGCTTGGCGCACATTGTCAACCGCTGGGTGTTCTACGCAACATCGGTTGTCGCTGCCTGCGCCTATGTGGCAACCTTTTACGTCCTATCGCGTGGATCGTTCGGATAGCCGACAGGCTCGGCAGGATAGCCCGCCGCCTGACGTGATGGATAGGACGATGGTGGGTGGCCGGCGGTCAGCGGGCAGGGCAAAGCCGTCGGCGCCCGGTACAGCGTCTTAGGGTTTTGCCCGCGGGTGTTCAGCGCCCTGCTGAGCGGATACTAAAAGCCCGCTGCTCAGCATGCAGGGCCGGTTTGCCGTGGCTAAGGTGTTGAGAAATTGGCTCCGCGGGTAGGGCTCGAACCTACGACCGTCCGATTAACAGTCGGATGCTCTACCACTGAGCTACCGCGGAATACCTAGCCTTTTGGGCGTCGCGCCTCATAGCAGAAAGCTACGGGGTGGGCCAGCACATAGCAGCGCCGGCGGCCCCCGTCGAGGGCGGACCCTCAGGTCTCACAATCGGACCTGATAATCAAGGGGTTCGTGCAAAATTTCCGACGTGCCGGTCGCGTTGCCGTTCAACGGTCAGCGCACCAGACATTCCCGCGGTTGGGCCAGCGCTGCGCCAACCCCTCGGCGATGAGGATGCGACCGACATCGCGCCCGTCCGGGAGGAAGATGTCCACGAGTGCCCGGCCGTTCGGATCATCGCGTCCGCTGGGCCGGATGCGATACTCCCCGGCGAGAAGTTGCTGCAGGCGGTCCCTCGACGCAACGGCCAGCCGGCGCTCGTTGTCGCACTGCGGCTCGGCGAGTTCGGGAGCGTCAATCGATATGAGGCGCCATTTTCGTCCGTTGTCGCGGCCGGTGTCGCCGTCGATCAGACAGTTGCGCTGCGAAGGCGTGTGACACAAGGCGATGGGACCGCGCCGATCCTCTCCGACGGGAGCGGAGAAGTGATCCCAAGCCACTGCCAGCAGCACGGCGGCGCCCGTCACGACAGCCGCCATCAGGAGTTGCCGCCCGCTCATGCGGTTTCCGAAAATGCTGCGATATCGCCAGTAGCGATCCCGACGCGCCCGACGCGATTTGCGGCGGCGCGACTGATCGTTGCCAATGGGCGGTGGCTCGACGCTGTAAGGTCCGGCCATTGGTGACACCTAGCGTGAGCAGCCTAAGAAACCGTTCCGCGTCAGACCGCCCGCGCCAACCGCGAGCAAAGGGGTGATGGGGCTTCCTTGCCATGCCAACTCGATGCCACATGGATGTCGCAGCTAACGCGGATGTTAGCTCGATCCTCAACCGCATGCAGAATGGGTCCGCGGAAGCTGGAGACTGACGTTGCTCAACATTCGTTCCTTCACTGCTCTCTGGGGCCTCGGCTTGGCCCTGGTGCTGAGTTCGACGATCGCCGTGGCTTCCAAGAAGCCGGAAGGCATCCCGGCTTGGCTGCGCCTACATGTCGGAGACGATGATGGTCAGATTTCACCCATTGTCCTCGAAAGGGCGCGCGCGCTCCATCTGCGTAAGACGCGTGAGGGTTCGGTCACCAATCCCTGCTACTTCGCGATGGATGCCACGCGTCCGAGCGCTCTAGGCACTGGCCGGCTCGGGCGTCGCTTCTACATCATCTGCGAAGGTCGCAAGTCGTTCCGTGCCATTTCGGCCGGTCACGGCGGTGGCCGAAACCTCCGCGGTTTCGCAAATTTCTCGAACGGCAAGCGGTGCGCGCGCAACTTTGGGAACGCAATGAGTTCGAGCCTGACGACGGGCGGCGCTTACGTCACACGCGAGCAGACGACATCGTTCAAGGGCTACTACCATACGTCCGGCGGGCGGCAGGCGGCGTTGCTTCGCTCGTTCGTCCAGTTCGATGGCGAGGGCGAGACAGCGAACGCCAGGCAGCGCGAGATTGGTGGACATGCTGCGGTGTTGCTGCGCAGCGCGTGCCTGCGGAAGAAGCCAGACAGTCCGTACGCCGACCAGAAGGGCTACGTGCCGTTCGGTACGGTGGAGAATTATTCCGATGGTCGGAGCAGCGGCTGCACGAGCTGGTCGCCGACCGATGCCAACCAGATCGTCGCCATGCTGAAGAACGAGCCTGCGGCACTGTACATCTATCCGGAGCGGGCCGACATCGAAGCTGTCGCCCGGGAGGTGAAGCAAGGCCGTTCGCCTTCGAACGCCGGCCTCTATTGGAATGCGTCCTGCCTTGCGGAGATACGCGTGCCAAGGTTTTGGCAGCAAGAGAGCCTCGGGCCGATTGTGGCGCGATACGAGAAAGAGCATCCGCGGCCACCGCCCCGGCCCATGCCGATTTGCGCGCATTGAGACTAGCGGCCTCGTGGGTTCAGTGAGAGGAATGTCGTTCGAGGAGCCGGCCTTTCGCCAGCTCCCCGCACCAGCGCTGCATGCAATTCCTGCGGCGCGGCTTATTTCCAGAGCAGCGTGTTATTCTGGATGACGAGCGTTTTGCCTTTGCAATAATCGACCGGCGCATCGAAATAGGTGCCGTCGATCAGATGGATTTGCGTGCGAACTTCGCACTTGCCTTCATCGGTTTCGAAATCCAGTTTAATTTTGTCGCCGGGTTCGATGCGATTGGATAGCCAATTCTCGCTCCATTCGCCTTCTTCCTGGGTGCGAAACTCGTTCACGGTGCCGTTGGAATCGTTTTCGACCTCGAAGTACCAGTGTTTGTCGTCGTCAGCATTGGCGACGTTTGTCGCCAACATGCTGAATGCCAACGCTATTGCTATTGTCGCTGCCGTCATCGCGGCGATCGCGCGCTTCATTCCCGTCTCCTGTCCCTAATTTCTAATTCGGGCGCGCTAGCGATATTGAATGGCGAAGCGAAGTCAACGGCCGTTTGTGTGCCGCGTATTAGTCGTCAGGGGATTGATGTAAATCGTGTTCGCAATGTCGCGCTTGGGTCTGCAATTTCTACGTGCGCATGTTTCTCCTCGAGGGCCTCAAAAGTCTTTTTCGAGCGGTTCGCCTTGAGGCGAAGGCTTAAGAAATTCTTTCGAACATGCGCGTGCTTGTTCGTCTTTCTTTCGGGCGGCGGCTAAGGCTGAGGGTCTTGCAACCAAATCTTTGGACCCGCGGGGTCACTGTCGGGATAGCCCACATGCCAAGATCACCCCGCCAACGCTGGAGAAATATCCATGTGCCGTTTCTGTGTAGGCACCCTCTTCACGCACAAGAGCCTCTATTCGGGCTGGCCGACGCCCGCGCCTTGGCGGGAGCCGTCGCGCCGTAGCTTCATGGCTCTGGCCGGCGCTGCTGCTGGCGCGAGCGGGCTGGGGCTGCACACCCGACCTGCTCGTGCGCAAGTGCCCTCAGGCGCAGATGTGATCTTTCAGGGCGGTACCATCATTCCGATGGCGTCATCCGGGGCGAAACGAGCCGAGGCGGTTGCGGTGCGCGGTGGCAAGATCGTCGCTGTCGGTTCTGCGTCCGATGTCGCGGGATTGAAGACGGCGAATACGAAGGTCGTCGATCTCGACGGGCGTACGCTGCTGCCCGGCTTCATCGACCCGCATCAGCACACCTGCTTCGTGGCGCTGTTCGCTGAGCTTCTAGCCGATGTGGGCTACACGAAGTATCCAACCCGCGCGGAGCTGATGGCGGGCCTCAAGGCGCTCGATGCGAAGCTCAAGCCGGGCGAGTGGCTCCTCGCATACGACTTCGACAACCTGTTGCAGGGTGGCGATCTGTCGATGGCTGAGCTCGACGGCATTTCCAAGGATCGGCCGATCCTCGTCTGGTACATCAACATGCACGATGGCGCGGCCAATTCGGCTGCGTTCAGGATCGCGCAGGTCCCCGATGATGTTGGCGTTCTGCCGGGAGGCGGACACTTCGGTCGCGACGCCAACGGCAAGTTCAATGGCCTCATCTACGAAGAGAGTGCCCTCTTGAAGTTCGTGCCGCATGCGCTGCCGAAGATCACGCCGGCGATTTTCGAGAAGGCGCTCACGGACTACTTCAAGATGAGCGCGGCGCTCGGCAACACGACGACGCATGAGCCCGGCACCGTGCAGCCGGCCTGGATCGAGGGGCTCCTCAAGTTGACGGCTTCGGGAACGGGCCGGCTCAGCGCAAGCCTGCAGTACGATGAGATGAAGGCTGGCGATGCCTACAAGGCTTACGGCCGTGGTGCGCAGGCGTCGCTGTTCCCGAACTCGCGCTTCTCGCTGTTCGGGATCAAGATCATCGGTGACGGCTCGAACCAGACCAAGACCGGCGCGCAGACCATTCCCTATCTCGGTACCGATCAGAAGGGCTCACCGAATTATCCGCCGGCCGAACTCAAGACGATGGTCGCTGCGGTGAAGGCGGCGGGCTGGCCGGTGCAGATCCATTGCAACGGCGACGCGACGATCGACTATGCGCTGGATGCCATCGAAGCGGCTTACGGGGCCAATCCGGCGTCGGGCCTCAATCGCATCGAGCATTCAACGCTGGCGCGCCCGGACCAGCTGAAGCGCATGAAGGCTCTGGGTGTGCAGCCGACCTTCCTGATGAACCATGTCTTCTTTTATGGCGCTGCCTACCGGGATCAGCTGTTTGGACCGGAGCGCGCTGCGTTCATGGATCCGGCGGGAGCGTGCGTGCGCGAGGAGCTGCCCTTCACGTTGCACACCGATGGCCCGTGCTCGCCGCTGGGCTCGCTGCGGCTGATTCAAACGGCCGTCACGCGTCGCTGCGTCGTCGACAATTCCATCGTCGGACCCGATCAGGCTATTTCGGTCGAGGAGGCGATCAGGGCGGTGACTTCGCAGGCAGCCGCGCAGATAGGCCAAGCTGATCGCATCGGCACCTTGGAGACGGGGAAGGAAGCGGACTTGGTGATCCTTGAGCAGGATCCGTTCGTGGTCGCGCCCGATGAGATCATGAACATCAAGGTGTCGCAAACCTGGGTGAGCGGCGAGCAGATATTCGGGTGATTGGGCCGGACAACGTTGGCGGCGATGGTGTCGAGGCTTCGTCGCAGCTGTTCGGTGTCAAGCGACGCGCCCCGGCCCGCGATTTTTCGCGGCGCCGCGGATGATCGCGACCAGTTTGTCGTAGTCGGGTATCAGTGCGTAATCGGCGCAGCGGGACATATCTTCTTCGAAGTCATCCCACTGCATTGCCGTCAGTTGATCGCTGGTGAAGCGATTGAAGACTGCCGAACTGTGCATCTGGGCGACCGGATTGCAGGCGCCTGCTGCGAGGGACGCAGCCACCGCACCCTCATCGCTCAGGATGTAATCCAGGAACGCATTGGCGGCATGTTCCGCGGCATGCGCATTATCGAGGATGGCGTTGATTTCGACGAAAGCCACGCCGCCCTTGCCGGAGATAGGCCCACGGTTCGGCGTCACGGCGCGCACCTCGAGATGACCAGCAAGTCGCGCCGGCGATGCCGCATAGACGCCACCGCTCATGTAGAAGTCGATCTGCTGGTCGATGAGGGCTTGGTTGAGCAGGTTGTGGTCGTCAGAGATGATTTTCGCCGATTCAAAGATGGTCCGCGCAGTGGCGGCGAAGGTCAATGTGGCGGTGGCGTCGAAGCGTTCGAATGGATTTAGCCCGGCAGCTATGGCCGTGTGCATCACGTTGAAGTCGTCGTAGGTGAGCACACCGAAGCGGCCGCGGAAATCCGGGTTGCGGCCGAGGCCGAAGCCTTGATCGCGCGCAACTGCGACGGATAGGCTGTTCTGGTTGATGACCAGATTGAAGGGTCCGCAGCGCTGAGGGATGCCGATCGTCGCGCCGTCTGCGCTTTCCGCAGGTGCCCTGAAGCGTTCGAAGGCGCCGGTCAAAGACCCCGTCGCCGGCGCAAAGCGCGCATCGAGCGCCCGAATGACACCTTGCGGGTGAAGGCGATCCCGCACGAACGGGGTGTTGATGTTGAGGATGTCCCAGGCCGCAGGCGTCGCGAGCGCCATGGCGCAGGCTGTCTCGTCGGAAAGATGGTTTGTCCCGACGATGTCGAGGCCGGTGGCGTCGCGGAGCGCCAGCTGAAACTCACCGTCGGCGTAGCCTTCCCATCCGAGGTAGCGAAGCGACGTCATTTGGTGGCAACTCTCATTTGCGCTTGTTGTCGAGGTGAGTGCTCAGGAAGGATCGAAGCTCGCGGATTGACTTCTCCGGCTTGAAGTCCTTCAGGATCAGTGCGCGCGCGAAGACGCCGTCGAGGTAGGTCGAGATGAAGCTCGCCGTTTCGTCGACGTCGACCTTGCGATACTCGCCGGATTTTATGCCGTCGGCCAAGGCGGCGCGCAGCACCTCGCGCTCGTCCTCGTAGAAGCGGCGTATGGCATCGTCGATGCGAACGTTGCGCTTCGTCGCTTTGGCGTAGTCGATCGAGATCGTGATGAGCTTGGCGATGGTGTCGTACGCCTTGAGGTGATTGTCGAGCCAGCCGTAGATGATGGCGCTCGGGCAGTTCAAACCATCGCGCGCGAGCTGGAACTGATGGAAGGCGCGCTCGACGGCGAGCGAGACCGCAGCACGGAACAGCTCTTCCTTGCTGCCGAAGTAGTAGTAGATGAGCGCCTGATTATATCCGGTCGCTTGAGCGATATCCTTCGTTGTCACCGCTGAGAAGCCGCGGTCAGCGAAGAGATCGAGCGCTGTCTCGCGGATATGCGTCTGAGCGTCGAGCGAAGCGACATCCAATTTTGGTCTGCCGACGCGCTGTTGGGGGCGCGCTGGAGCGCTGGCGCGCTTGCGTACTGGTCGCGCGCTGACTTTTCGTTTGCCTTGAGTGCCCACCCTCGTGTCTCCGAATCTTCGCTGCATCTTGCTCTCAGACCACGTCATAGCAAACGACGCGCGCAGTGCTCGTTATTTGTGCGCTTGGTGCAAAGATTGTTCGGAATCTAGGCTGTTTTTCGAGGCCATTTGCTTGCGCGCTGAAATTAATTAAGCGCTTAATTAGTGCAATGCAATGGTGTCTTTCGTTGCACTCGGAAGCGCACGGCGAGCGAATGGTGCGGGCAGGGAAATGAATGCGCTGATGGCAGATACCTCATCTCCGGCGGCTCAATTGATGCCTTCGCCTGCCTCATCCGGCCGGTGGACGATCCGCGGGGCGATCAGTCGTCGTCAGTTCGCGCTCTACGCGGTTCTTGGCGTTCTTTCGCCGCTGCTCGTGTGGACGGTTCTCAGTCAAACGGGCGTGGTGCCGGCGATCTTCATGCCGGGTCCGCTCGACGTTGTGAGGCGTTTCTGGACCTGGGTCGTGAATGAGGGCTTCGTGGGAGACCTCACCATCAGTGTTCAGCGGGTTTCGCTGGGCTTCCTGGCGTCCCTCACGCTTGCGTTGCCGCTTGGGCTGCTTGCCGGGACGTTCAAGCCGGCGGAAGCCTTTCTCGAGCCGGCGATGGATTTCGTTCGCTACATGCCGGCGGTCGCGTTCGTGCCTCTCATGATGCTGTGGTGCGGCGTCGGCGAGCCGTCGAAGGTTGCCGTCATATTCATTGGGACATTCTTTCAAATGGTCCTGATGTTTGCTGACGACGTGCGCAAAGTGCCGATGCAGCAGATCGAGGCTGCGCAGACGATGGGCGGGACGCCCAGGGAGATCGTCTACAAGGTCATTTTTCCGTCGGCGGCGCCGGCGCTGCTGACCACATGCAGGATCACGCTCGGCTGGGCTTGGACCTACCTCGTGGTCGCCGAGATGGTCGCTGCTAACTCCGGCCTCGGTTACTCCGTCCTGAAAGCGCAACGCTTCCTGCAGACGGACAAGATTTTCGCCGGCCTCATCGTCATTGGGCTTCTCGGGCTCTTCCAGGATCAGCTGCTGCGCGGCCTGCACTACGTCCTCTTCCCGTACCTGAGGAGGCAATAGCGATGACCAACGCCATCGAAATCCGGCACCTGTGCAAGTCATTCGTAACCCGGCGCCGCACGACGCGGGTGCTGGACGATATCTCGCTCAGCGTGAAAGCGGGCGAACTCGTTACGCTGGTCGGCGCATCCGGCTGTGGGAAGTCGACGCTCCTGAGGATCGTTGCAGGTCTTGAAGTCGCCGACAGCGGCGCTGTGCTCGTGGGCGGGCGGCCGATCGCGGGTGCGGGCGTCGATCGGGCCATGGTGTTTCAGGACTACAGCCTCTTTCCGTGGCTGACGGTGAAGCAGAACGTGCTTTTCAGCCGCCGGCTTGCAGCCAATCTGCACGACAATCTAGCACTCGAACGCGGCGCGGAGGAGGAACGGGCGCGCAAGCTGATCGCGCTGGTCGGGCTCGCCGCGGCTCTCGATGCCTATCCCTCACAGCTTTCCGGCGGCATGCGCCAGCGCGTCGCGATTGCTCGCGCGCTAATGTCCAAGCCATCCATCATCCTCATGGACGAGCCTTTCGGCGCGCTCGATGCGCAGACACGCGAGGTCATGCAGGACCTCGTGCTCGATGTCGTTGCGGAGGAAGGCACGACGATCCTCTTCGTCACCCATGACGTGGAAGAGGCGGTCTATCTCGGCTCGCGCGTGGTTCTGCTGTCTCCGCATCCGGGCCGCATCGACACAATCTACGACGTCCCGCTGACGCGCGCGCGGAGCGCGGCGATGCGCGTCGAGCCGGAATTCGTCGCTTTGAAGCGCTCCGTCATGGAGCGCGTACGTGAAACCGTCGGCCTATCCCACGATAGGTCGGCAGTCGGGGCATAGGTGCCGACGCATGATGCGCGGCAGCCTTGTGGAGGAGTACACGAGATGACTCGTCTTTGGACTGAACTGCGAAACGTGGCGATTGCCTCAGTTGCAGCGGTTGCCTGCATCTTCTCGGCAGGCGCCGGCCCGGCTCGCGCGGAGGGAGAGGTGACGCTCGCGACCGTCGCCTGGATCGGCTATGCACCGTTCTATGTGGCCGTCGAAAAGAACCTGTTCGAGAAGCACGGCGTCAAGGTCGAGCTGAAGGATTTCGCCGATCCTTCGCTCATTCCCGCGGCGCTGCAGAGCGGCGGTATCCAGGGCGCGATGTACACCTATGATCAGGTGATCAATCTCGTCGCGAACGGCAACGCATTCCGCGTCGTCATGCCGATCGATTACTCGAATGGTGCCGATGCCGTCGTCGCCCTGAAGTCGATCAAGTCGATGGCGGATCTGAAGGGCAAGAAGGTCGCCTATCCGTTTGCGACGTGTGACAATCTTCTCGTCGCGTATGGTCTCCAGCAGGTTGGCCTCACTGAGGCGGATATCGAGGGATTGGACGCCACACCTGAGAACGTCGCCGGTGCGCTGGTTGGCGGAGCCGTGGCGGGGGCGACGTACGAGCCGAACGTGAGCAAGATCCTGAAGCTCGACGTCAACGGCGGCTATCACGCGATTTACACTTCGGCGGCGGCGCCTGGCCTCATCACCGATGTTCTCTACTTCTCGGAGGACTACATCGCCAAGAATCCGAAGTCCGTCGATGCGGTCATCAAAGGCTACATCGATGGCATGGCCTTCATGAAGGAGCATCCGGATGAGGCTTACGCGATCGTCGCCAAGTACTTCTCGACGACAGTGGAAGATGTGAAGGCGCAGGCCGCTGGTGCCTACAACATTCCAGTCAGCGAGATGGCCGGCTACTTCGGGCCGCGCGACGATGCGAAATCGCTGTTCACGTCCGGCAAGCTGATCGCCGATGTCCTTATGAAGCGCGGACAGATCAAAGCGGCTCCCCGCATCGAAAATACGTTCGATGCGAAGTTCGTCAGCGCGCTCGTTGCATCGAAATAACGCTCCAAAGAGCGAAGCGGCGGCTTGCCGCTTCGCTCACCTGGACAAAGCACCTCAGAAGATGAGCAGCGGAGTAACAAAGACAAATGGACGCAATCGTTAGAAGCGGGTCGGGTGGACCCGAGAGCAGGCTCGCCGCGGATGGCGTCAAATACCTGCTCGCGAGCTATGTCGACATGCACGGCGTGTCGAAGGGCAAGACGGTGCCGGTGGCGCATCTT
Organism: Hyphomicrobium sp.; assembly: GCA_030148725.1. Classification (GTDB taxonomy): domain Bacteria; phylum Pseudomonadota; class Alphaproteobacteria; order Rhizobiales; family Hyphomicrobiaceae; genus Hyphomicrobium_A. Next base: position 135,051 of record JASBSU010000009.1, on the reverse strand, counting down.
GACCGCATGCTTGGCGGATCGGAGCTGTGCACCGGCGCGGCGCTCGACGGCATACCGCAGGATATCAGCGACGAGGAAGTCGCGGCGCACCCCGATCCCGCATCATGCATCGTGCTGCCGTGGAACAAGGAGATCGCATGGTTTGCCAGCGATCTGTGGTGCCAAGGAAAGCCGTTCGAGGCGTGCAGCCGCAACATCCTGAAGCGTTCGCTCGCGAAGGCGGAGGCGCTCGGCTACGGGCTCAATCTCGGCATGGAAGCTGAATTCTTCGTGCTGCAGGATGACCCGGTGCTCGGGTTCAAACCGCTTTCCAGCCGCAAGAATCTCGACAAGCCTGCGTACGACGTCGCGCGGACTTTGGACAACATCGGCTGGATCGGCGAACTCGTCGACTCGATGAACGACCTCGGGTGGGACGTATACAGTTTCGACCATGAGGACGGTATCGGTCAGTTCGAGATCGACTTCCGGTACTTCGACGCGCTCACCATGGCGGACAAGTTCGTGTTCTTCCGTCTCATGGCGCATGAGATCGCGCGCAAGCACGGCGGTTTCGCTACCTTCATGCCGAAGCCCTACGGTGACCGCGCCGGCAGCGGCGCGCACTTCAACATGTCGCTTTTCGACAAGGACACCGGCGGCAACCTCTTCTCCGATGCCGCCGATCCACGCGGGTGCGGTTTGTCGAAGCTCGGCTATCAGTTCCTCGCCGGAATCCTGAAGCATCTTCCTGCCATCTGTGCTGTCGTCGCGCCGACGGTAAACAGCTACAAGCGCCTGGTGCTCAAAGGATCGATGTCGGGCTTCACGTGGGCTCCGGTCTGGGCGTGCTACGGCAACAACAATCGCACCAACACGCTGCGTATCCCGCTGGGTGGCGGCCGCGTTGAATTGCGCGCGACGGACAGCGCCTGCAATCCGTATCTCGGCGCGGCGATGGTTCTCGCCGCCGGGCTTGAAGGCATCGAGCAGGGGCTCGATCCTGGCGATCCGCATACCGAGAACATGTATCTCAAGAGCGAAGCCGAGCTGAAGGAAATGGGTGTGTTCCATCTGCCGCGGACGCTCGAGGAGGCCGTAAACGCATTCGATGCGGATCCGTTGAGCGAAGCCACGTTCGGTCCCGCGATGAAGGCAGCGTGGGTGGACTTCAAGCGTAACGAGTGGCTGAGCTACACCAATCACGTTTCCGATTGGGAGCGTGCGCGTTACCTGAAATTCTATTGATCTGCGGCCGAAGGTTGACGGCCGTTCAAACAACGACGGGTGTGCCCGGCTGTTGGAACGACAGCCGGGCCGGGGCGTTCCCTTCTCAGGGAAGGCAACGGCGGGCACCAAACATGGCACCTCGTGGATTTACTGGCTCTCAAGCCGCGCAAGGCCTTGGTTGGCTGCTACGGGCAAAGCACGACGGACTTTTGCGCGAGCCTCTTCCGGATAAGTGGGTCGAGCTTATCAACTGTCTCGACGACAAGAAGCGGGAGCGTCTCATCGGCGAGTTGAGCCTCGACAAGGATGACGTGACGGACCTCAAGTGTTGAGGCGGTGCCTTGCGGGTCATCCCAACCGCTCGAATTTCGTCTTCGTCATAGCGGCGCCGGTGGGATTGGCAGAGTAGATGCCGAGCATGCGTGCATATACCGGCGCCCAATAGCGACCGGTCGAACCGCCGGGGACGCAAACCATCTCGCCTTTGTTCACTTCGACGGTGACCCCATCGCATTCGACGAACAATTGTCCGTCGAGCACATAGGCGTACTCGTCATGGACATGGTGGTCGGTCCACGCCTCGGCGGTGAGCTCCCATTCGCTGATCACGGGATTGGTCCATCCGGCCGGGTTGGGTTCTGTGAACCACCGCCCCTTCGGACCATCGTCATAAGCCGTCAGACCGGTCCGCTCCCACTTCCTGAGTGCCATCGCTGCCTCTCGCTGCCCGCTGCTGATTTACATCATTGATCGTGTACGGCTCCGCGGCAACCGCGACCAGGTGACATCCCATCCTCTGTCGCCCGTCTGCGGTGGAGGCCAATGCACGGTTGTGTTTTTACGGCAGATATATGTATGTCTCAGGACGCCATTCATCCGTGTGGGGCAACGTTGCTGAAAGCCTGGATCCATAGGATGCACAGGTGGAGCGCGCTCGTTTTCGCGCTTCCCTTGCTCGTCGTTTTCGTCACCGGGTTCCTTCTGGCCCTGGAGCCAGCGACCGTCGTGTCGTCAATGGCGCCGCACTCGGTGGATGCGGCGAAGTTGGAGGCGATCCTTGCCAAGCAGGATCCGGAGGGCAAAGCCGATCGCATCGTGCTGCAGCCCTATTCGCGGGCGCTGGTGGTCGGAAATCGTGGCGTCGCCATCGATGTCGATACGGGAGAGCCTTCGGCTGCGCCGAGCGCTGTGCTGTCGTTCTTCCAGGTGGTGCGCAACATCCATGAGAAGCTGCTGCTCGAGAAGGTCGGCGAGCTAGTTGTCGTCATCTCGACGTTCGGGTTGCTGGCATTGTTCGTCCTCGGGGTGTTCCTTGGACCGCGCCCGATGCGCAACACGCTCAGTGGCTGGCATACCGGCACGGCTTGGGTCGCGCTGCCGCTGATCCTAGTCGCCCCGGTCACCGGCCTGATGATGTACTACAAGGTGACTTTTACTGCCGCCGATCCGGGCATGCATGCGACTGCTAACGTCGCATCGATGTCGGAGGCGTTGCGGATCGTTGCGCGCGATCGCGATCTTTCGACATTGTTGTCGTTGCGGCTGAGGAAGGGCGCTGCGGAGGCGCGGCTGCTCGATGGCGGCGAGTATCGTACGTACACGGTGACGGCGGAGGGCCTCGCACCGCGTCCGCGCAATTGGCCTAAGCTGCTGCATGAGGGCAATTGGGCGGGGCTATGGTCAGCTGGCGCAAGCGCTTTGGTGGCGCTGGCATTGATGACGTTGCTCGGTACGGGCGTATTCATCTGGGGACGGCGCAAAGCGAAGCGTCGCCGGATACTCGCCGAGCGTGCGCTTGCCTGAGCGCGCGTCGCATTTTGCAGGTTTGTGATCGTTCTAATGTGGCTCCGTCGCAATTGAATACTGTTGCGGGCTTGTCACGGGACAGACCAAAAGCTTCCTTTTCGAGTATACATTGTTGCGAGGTTCGTAACCGCCTGTAGGTTCGCCCCAGTACGAGTACAGTGGGGTTTGTATGGCGTTGAGAGTATGCGTGCGCACCGTTTGTGCGGCGGTTGTGATTGTGAGTTCCAGCACAACCTCACACGCGCAAGAGGCAGCTACTCCGCTGCCGCCTGTCACAGTGAATTCCGGTGACACGGAGGCCAAGGCCAAGTCCAAGCCGGCCAAGAAATCGGTAGCGAACAAGGCGAAGCCGGCACCGGCAGCAGCGCCGACGCAAGCTACGCCAGCCCAATCGGCGACGGCCGGTATTGCCTCCGGCAATGCGGTCAGCAAGGCCGCCGTCGGCGCTCTCGAAGCGCGCTCAGCAGCACCCAACGCGACCGTCGTCATCGAGGGCGCGCAGCTGCAGCAGTACAATCACCTCAACATCGGCGATGTCGTTCGGCGGCTTCCGGGCGTGACGTTCCCTGGCGTCAATCGCTCGCGTGACATCAAGCTGCGCGGCATCGGCAAGGAATATACGCAGGTACTGCTGGACGGGCGCCCGATCGTTGATGGCGACTCCAGCCGCAGCCTCGAAGTGGACCGTATCCCGGCGTCATTCATCGAGCGCATCGAGATCGTGCGCAGTCCGCTGGCCAGCATGGTGTCAGGAGGTGCCGCAGGCACCGTGAACATCATCACGCGGCGCAATTTCGGTCCGACAGGCGGGCAGCTCACGACGGGCGTCGGCGCACTGGAAGGCAACGGTGTGCCGGGTGAGATTTCTGCCTGGACGGGCGGCCAAACTGGTCCGTTGCGCTACTTCATCGGCGGTGGTTATCAGCGGCGCTTCGTGCAGGAAAGCGCGGACGAACTCGTCTTCAGCGGTGCCGGCGGAACGACGCCGAGCGGTGGCAACCTCGTCGATCAGCATCGCAAGTTCGACGAGTACACGCTCTTGTCGCGCTTCGAGCTCGCCCTCGACACCTCCAACACCATCATTTTTGCGCCGAGCTATCTGCGGACGACGGAATCTCGCGACCAGCATACGTATCGCCTGACCACGAACCAGCAGACTGTAAACCGCGACACGCACGAGATGCGCGAGCGCGTCCGCGAGACCTATGGCAGCTATCTGGAATGGCAGCACGTGTTCGACAGCTACTCGAGCTCGAGCGTGTTCTTCGACTACCAGAAGGGGCGCGAGGATACGACGCGAAACTCTACGCAGGCGAACTTGCCAGGAGGCTCGCCGGCGATTCAGCCGCCGCGGTTTGCTCCGATCGATTTGGAGAGAATAGCCTCGGGTGGCACGGTGACGACGCGCATGGGCGCCCACGTGATCGAAACTGGCATTGGGTGGGCGCAGACGCAGCGTGCCGAGAACGAGGTGCGCGGTTTCTCGCCTGTGCCGCTGGCCGAGCGTAACTACGAGATCTCTGAGAGCATCTATCACGCATACATCAGCGATAGTTTCGCGGTGCTCGGCCGTGATCAGTTGACCGTCGGCGCACGGTTGGAACACAGCATCACGGAGACGGCGGATTTTGCCGGCGCCAAGTCCGAGAGCGATGCGACCGATCTCAACCCATCCTTCCAATACAAGCTGTCAGCCCTGTCGGATCTGGATTTCCGTCTCGGCATTGTGCGCACGCTGCGCAGGTCCGACCTGCGAGAGCTGACGCCGACCGTGGTGACAAACGGTGGTACCATCGCCAACCCCGATACGCGCGGCAATCCGAGCGTGACGCCGGAGAAGATCTGGGGCCTCGACGTCGGCTCGGACTGGTTCATTTTCGATCGCGTCGGATTGCTGTCCGCCAACTTCTTCGCGCGTTCGTTCGAGGACAAGATCGAGCGCGAGCTGACGTTGGAGGGCGGACGCTGGTACTCGACGCCGCGCAATGCCGGCAATGGCGAACTCTATGGCGTGGAGTTGGAGGGGCGGGTTCCGATGACCGCGTTCTTCCTCCCCGATCTCACGCTCTGGGGTAACGCCACGACGATGAAGTCGCAGCTCACCGATCAGCAGACCGGGCAGAAGCGCCGCTTCGCAGAGCAGCCCGATCTCATCACCAACATCGGCGCGGACTACTTCGTTGCTGCGTGGGATACGACGTTCGGCATCGCCTACAATCGCACGTACGCCTACAACCAGGACATCCTGCTCGTGAATGGCACGAGCCAGGAAACCGATTTCTCGGCGCTCGATCGGCTCGATGCATCCGTGCGGATCGCCCTGGAAGATCAGGTCGTCCTTACGCTGACGGCGGGCAATCTCCTGCACGCCAAGGACGAGCGCACGCTTACGACGCGCAACTCTGCGGGGGTGATTACGGGCAAGACCGAGAGCTTCGAGCCGTCTCCTTCGATCTACTACGCGCGGCTCACTCAGGGCTGGTGAGCGGCGCACTGTTTGTGCAGGCGTTTTGCGAGAGCCTAGAACTGGCTGCGGGTCGTCTTTGATCGCGACGCGGGCGGGTCATTGACTGCCGCGTCGTATTCTGGTCTGGTCGCTGACCCCAGAGGAGAGGTCCGGCTCGCAGCCGCCGGCCTGCGAGGCCAGTGTTTGAAATCTTAATCGTCGTGTTTCTTGTCGCTCTCAACGGCGTCTTTGCGCTGTCGGAGCTGGCGATCGTATCCTCGCGCCGCTCCAAGCTGAAGGCGATGGCCAAGGCGGGGCACAGCGGTGCGCGCAGCGCATTGGCGCTGGCGGATGATCCGGGCCGTTTTCTTTCGACTGTCCAGATCGGCATTACGCTGGTCGGCATCTTTGCCGGCGCGTTCTCGGGGGCAACGCTCGGCGTTGCGCTGGAGCAGCATCTGATCGACGGCGGCGTGCCGCGCAATGTTGCGGAGGTTCTGGGGCTCGGCATTGTCATCGTCATCATCACCTACCTGTCCCTGATCATCGGCGAACTCGTCCCGAAGAACCTGGCGCTGCGCAACCCCGAGGGTATCGCCTGCGTCGTGGCGCCGCCGATGACCTTTCTGGCGAAGTTCGCTTCGCCTCTCGTCTGGCTGCTCGACACGTCGACCAAGCTCGTTCTTCGCTTGACGGGCGAGGCGCCGCAGGGCGGCTCGTCTGTCACCGAAGAAGAGATCAAGGCGCTGGTCGGCGAAGCTGAGACCGCTGGCGTTCTCGAAAGTGGCGAACGGGAGATGATCGCCGGTGTGCTGCGGCTGGGCGACCGTGGCGTTGTCGGCGTGATGACGCCGCGGACCGATGTCGACTGGCTCGATCTCAAAGCCGGAGAAGAGGACATTCGCGCCAAGCTGATCAGCACCGGTCACTCGCGGCTGCCGGTGGGTGAGGGATCCGCCGATGCGATGATCGGCGTTGTTCAGACGCGGGCGTTGCTGGCGTCGCTGCTTTTGGGCAAAGAGCTCGATGTGCGCGCCCAGGTCGCTATCGCGCCGATCATTCCCGATACGATGGACGCGCTCGACGCGCTGAAGGTGCTGCGCGAAGCCGTGGTGCCGATGGCGCTCATCCACGACGAGTACGGTAACTTCGAAGGGCTCGTGACGCCGAACGATATTCTCGAAGCGATTGCGGGCGTCTTTCACTCGGATTCGGAAGGCCGTGAGCCTTACGCGGTCGAGCGTGCCGATGGATCGTGGCTGCTGGCCGGTGCCATGCCGGCAGACGAGATGGCGGACGTGCTCGATATCACTCTGCCGGAGGATCGCGACTACCAGACGGTGGCGGGCTTCGTCCTGTCGCAGATGCATCACCTGCCCGCGACGGGAGAAACAGTCGAGACGCTCGGCTGGCAGTTCGAGGTGGTGGATCTCGACGGGCGGCGGATCGACAAGGTGCTGGCGTCGCGCCCGCAGCCGTTGCGTCGCAGGCTAGCCTGACGCGCGCAGCTGCGGGGTCGCGTGGCTTCAATAAAAAGGCGCGCGAGGATTGCCCCGCGCGCCTTGTACTTTTGCGCTCAGTGGAAGAGTACGAGTGCCTTCTCGACCGTGTTCCACACGCCCCAAGCCAGTGGGACGACGACCAGCAGCCAGAATAGAGCCGCCTTGAAATCGAGGCCGCCCTTTCCGATGCCGAACGAGCCCGACGCGGCCTTGGCCGTGACGCCGGCGGACATCAGCTTAGCCTGCTCTGCGGCGACTTCAGATTCGCTCATGTGCCACTTCGGATCCACCGGCCGCACTAGCAGGTTGGCGATGAAGCCGACAACGAGCAGTCCGGCGAGGGTGTAAAAGATCGGCCCGTAGATCTGGTCGGGTGCGATGCCTGCCGCCTGTCGCGTGTCGTGCATGTAGTTGACGATGACCGGGCCGACGATGCCTGCCGTGGACCAAGCCGTCAGCAAGCGTCCGTGGATGGCGCCGACGAACTGCGTACCGAACATGTCCGCGAGGTAGGCGGGGATGGTTGCGAAGCCGCCGCCATACATAGAAGCGATGATGCAGAACGAGCCGACGAACAGGGCGAGTATCTTCCAGTCTGCCGCGAACGAGGCGAGCACGTAGAGTGCGGCGCCCAGCACGAAGAAGATGAAGTACGTGGTTTTGCGACCGAGCTTGTCGGACGAAGAAGCCCAGGCAAAGCGCCCGAAGATGTTGAAGAGCGAGATGAGTCCGACGAATCCGGCGCCGACGCCAGCTGCCTTCGCTGCGAGTTCGAGGTTCTGTTTCAACTGTGCGTAGCCGACGCTGGCGTCGCCAGCGAGCGCACCGCCGAACGTCTCCTGAAGCATCGGGGAGGCAGCGCCGATGATGCCGATGCCAGCCGACACGTTCATGCAGAGAATGAGCCACAGAAGCCAGAACTGCGGCGTCTTGTGCGCGTTGTCGAGGTGGACGTTGGCGCTCGTGATCATGCGGTTTGTGACGGGTGGCGGTGTCCAGCCCTCGGGCTTCCAGCCGGGTGGCGGTAGCCGGTAGCCGAACGCACCGATGAGCATGAAGGCGAAGTAGATCGCCGCCATGGTCATGTAGGTTTCCCAGACGCCGGTGTTGGTGGGGGTGCGGAAGTGCTGCATCAGGATCGTCGCGAGGGGCGAGCCGATCATTGCGCCGCCGCCGAAGCCCATGATGGCCATACCTGTCGCCATACCGCGGCGGTCAGGGAACCACTTGATGAGGGTCGAGACAGGGGAGATGTAGCCCAGTCCGAGGCCGATGCCGCCGATGACGCCGGCTCCGAGCCACATGAGCCAGAGCTGATGAATGTAAACGCCGATGGCTGCGATCACGAGACCGCCGCACCAACAGAAGGTGGCGACGAGACCGGCCTTGCGCGGACCTGCCCGCTCGAGCCATCCGCCCCAGATGGCGGCGGATACGCCGAGCAGCACGAAGAAGAACGTGTACATCCAGCCGAGATCGAACTGGCTCCAGTTGCAGTCCGTCGCGGTGAGGGCTTTGAGGGTGCCGAGAGACTTTTCGGCGAATGTGACAGCGCCGGCGGAGCATTCCGGCAACGGTTTGCCGTCCGCGCCGACGAGGGCGGCCTGCAGCGGCTTCCAGAAAACGGAGAAGCCGTAGGCCATGCCGATGCACAGGTGAATGCAGAGCGCGGCGGGAGGAACAAGCCACCGGTTGAAGCCCGGTTTGGCGATGATGCGCTCTCTAGAGAGCAGCGATGGCTCGGCGACTGCCGAGCCTGAAGCGGCGGACATTGGTGTAGTTCCCCTTCCCCATTTTGCCTTGCAGGACGGCTTGTTCGTTCGTTTTGCCGCCTCTTAAGCCTTACTTGGCATGGGTTTGGCGTCACGATCAACGGCGCGTTCGCGGAAGGGGTGCGGGCGCAAAAAAAACAGGCAGGGAGATGCCCCTGCCTGTCTGTACTGGGAAATTCTGGCAGCTGGAGGCTGGCTTACGCGCCGTCAGGCGGCGCGTTCGGTGCCTTTAAGCACGAGCGGACCGTGGTGACCTTCGACACCGAAGGGTACGCACTCAACCGCAACGCGATTTGGGCCCATGCTTTCGAGTGCCGACAGCATGCGGCCGTCCCGCTTCAGGAACCGGTCAGCGAGCGTAACGAAACGGCGGTTGGGCACCGCGGTATCCGATGCGCGGCGCAGCGCCTGAGCGATGCGCGCCTCTGAGGCATCAGGATTGAGCGCGCACAGCGTGATGAAGGCCGCGGCGGTCGAACGGCTGAGGCCGGCATAGCAGTGAATGAGAAGCGGGGCCTTGCGGTCCCAGCCGTGCACGAATTCGATCAACTGGCCGACATGCTCGTGGTCGGGCGGGCAGGCACCGTCACAAGGCTCGATGATGTCATGCATGTCGAGCTTCAGGTGACGGTCGACGGTCAAGCCAGCGGGTGTCGCTGGCGCGAGGTCTGCATTGATGGCGCTGACGAGGTGGCTCGCTCCCGTCGCTTGCAGCACGTCTGGAATGTGCCTCAGGGGACAGACGTGGATGGAAGCGGAAGTTTTGCCCTGCATGAACGAATCTTTCCGATGCAATTTGCTTCTGGCGGGGTTTGCCAGCCAACCATGACCGTTTCAAGAACCGGCACCGATCACCGTACTGGCTATAACCGGATCGGCCTGCGGTGTGGCTGATTGGCTCTATCTGCTCGGTGGGAAGATATTGTTGCGTAGCCATTAAGGCTGTCACCAGCGGAACCGTCTGTACCCGGACGCATTGCCCTCATGCCTTCAACCGCATGAGGTCTGAGATGTCTGGAGTTCTGATCAACAAGCATGTCGCCATGCTGCTGGTGGCCATCTCGCTCGCAGCCGCGCCGACGCTGTCTTTCGCACAATCGGGTGGAGGGGGCGGCGGCGGCGGCGGTGGTGGGGGCGGTTCGTCTGGTGGCGGTTCAGCAGGCGGCGCCGGAGGCTCGGCGGGCGGCGGCGCCGCGGCTGGCGGAGCTTCAAGCGGACCATCGGCGGGTGGTTCGGCAGGAGGAGCAGGCAACAACTCTTCCGGGCTCACGAACCAGGCGCCGAGTACGACCACGCCGGGTATTTCGACGCCCGCTCAGGAGAGGACACGGCAACGGGCGATGGAATTACGCAACTCCAATACGCCATCTGCATCTGTCCCGGAGGCTGGCGACGATCGTGGTCGCACCAACGACGTACGCCGCGATGCCGGGCGCGATCCCGACGCTCCGGGGCTGCCGCGCCGCGCCGATGACGATCGCAGAAATCCCAACGAGCTTTCAGCGGGGGGAGGCGCAAGACAGGGTGCTGCGGGGAAAACGATGGCAGAGTGCGAGGCCGCGTGGGACCCTGAAACACATATGTCGAAGGAGACGTGGCACGACACGTGCCGGCGGACAATGACAGGGCCGCACCTGTGAAGGTGCGGCACTCCAAATCCTAGCGATTGTTGAAAGCCTAGCGGTTATTGCTGCCGTCGCGCGTCGCGGGTACGGCGCGCAGTTTATCTTTCTCGGTCACAGCACCGGCGCTCGACTCGCCTTTGCGGTCGACTGAAAACGACGGCGTCTTTTTCGCGGCCTTCTTGGTGCCCGACGGATCCAGCTCGTTGCGGCTTCGAATATCGGTGGTTTTCATCCAAGTCTCCGATGTCAAACTTTGCTTGCGCCCATTAGGCCGACGGGCGAGACGAACGGCGTGCCATTCCGAAGATCCAAAGGAATACGACGGCGCCTCCGGTTGCCACGGCGATAGTGGCGAGGTTCAGGCCCTGGTCGTACTGCAAGCCCAACAGCCGGCCGAAGAGGAAGCCGCCGACGAGGGCACCAATGATGCCGATAACGAGATTGGCGAGAAGGCTGTCTTCTCGGCCCGTCAGCTGCTCAGCGAGCCAGCCGGCGATCAGGCCAACTACGATCCACGCGATAATGCCCATGATAGCTACCTCCGTTACCCCTAGGGTTCGCGGAGATAACTCATTGCGAGCCAAATTGGTTCGCGTGAGGCTCGATGAAAGCGCCGGACGTCCGCGCGCCAGGGTTAACCCTCAACATATACCGCCGGGCCTCGCCAAATCGCGTCGGCGCGCTGGGAGGTTTGCGCGCAATGAGACGACGCGGCGCGATTCGTCTGGGCATAGAGCCATCCACCAGAGATGGAGGCTGAACTCATGAAGAAAAGTATGGCGCTCATTGCGCTGCTGGCGTGTGTTGCGACGCCCGTGCTGGCCGACCGGAATGCGGATGATGCGAAGTGGGTCGGCGATTGCGTTGTCGACAATAAGGATCAGGGACAGTCGGTGGACGTGGTCACCAAGTACTGCAGCTGCATGAACAACGAGATGTCCGAAAGCGAGACGCGGTCGATCACCGAATGGGAGAAAGCCAATCCGAAGGTGATGGAGAAGTGCAGCAGCCAAGCCGGCTGGAAGGGCAAGTAAACCGTCGATGGATGCCACCGCTCCACCCGCTCTGGAGCGGTGGCGAATTGATCACTCGGCCGAGCGCTCGCGCTTCAGAGCTTCGAGGTGTTCAGCATAGGCGTCGAGAAAGTGCTTGCGAGAACCAGAGCCTCGCTCATCGACGAGCTTTCGTGCGGCCTGAATAGCCACCTGCTCGAGCGAGCCTTCTGCGAAGATCGTGCTGCCGTCGACGTTCATGAAACTCCCCCTTACCGATAACCTGCGCTGCAGGAATAGTTCAGGACTTCGCACCGCAACCAGTGGCGATGTTGCCTAATCCACGGCGCGAAACGCGTCGGGGGAACGCGATGCGTGGTGCTTGACTGTGTCGCGGCGGCCAGGCCCGCGAGGCGCTTGATGGAGGGGGAGCGGCGTCGCTGGGCAAGGGAGTGGTTCCCGCGTACGCCCGCGGACCAGCGCGTCACTATCTCTGCTGGCGTTGCGGGGGAAGGGGAGGCATTAGTGGCGCCGTGCCAGCATCGCCCAAGACATCCAGTAAGACGAAATCCATCCGGGAACGAGTGGGCGCCCTGCGCAACCTGAGGCCGTTTCTCCTCATGGTGTGGGACGCAAGTCCGGGCCTCATGCTCTCGTCGCTGCTGCTGCGCCTGGTTAGGTCGCTGCTGCCCGTTGCGACGCTCTATATCGGCAAGCTGATCATCGACGACGTCGTGCTGCTGGTACAGCTGCCGCAGCGCCCGCAATCCTTCGAGGAATGGCTGGCGAGCGGTCATCTCAACTTTCTCGGCGTCCTGTTGCTGGCGGAATTCGCTCTTGCCGTGCTGGCGGACGTTCTGGGGCGCTCGATATCGCTGATCGAGAACCTGCTTGCCGAACGCGTCTCCAACGCTTCGAGCGTGCGGCTGATGCAGCATGCGGCGACGCTCGACCTGGAAGATTTCGAGGATGCGGCGTTCCAGGACCAGCTCGAACGGGCGCGGCGGCAAACCAGCGGTCGCATGGGGCTCCTGACCCAGCTGTTTGCGCAGGCGCAGGATATCGTCACCGCGGTGAGCTTTGCTGCGGGTCTCGTCATCTACGCGCCGGGGCTCATCGTTCTATTGTTCGTCGCGCTGATCCCGGCGTTCCTCGGCGACGCGCACTTCAATGCGCAGAGCTATTTTCTCGAATATCTGCGTACTCCGGCACGGCGCGAGTTGGATTATGTCCGGCAGACAGCGGCAAGCGTCGAGACGGCGAAAGAGGTCAAGATATTCGGCCTGCACGGCTTCCTGATTGATCGATATCGGCGGTTGGCCGCCGACCTCTACGCCGCCAACCGGCGGCTGGCTTTGCGCCGCGCCCGGTGGGGCGCGCTGTTCTCTGCGATTGGTTCTGTCGGGTACTACCTCGCCTATGTCTACATCGTCTGGGGAACCCTCGCGGGAGCATTCTCGATCGGCGATCTGACGTTCCTCGCGGGATCGTTCGCGCGGCTGCGGTCTCTCATGGAGGGATTGCTGGCAGGCTTTTCATCGGTGGCCGGACAGGCACTTTATCTCGATGACCTGTTTTCGTTCTTCAATGTGAAGCCGGAAATCCAGTCACCGCAGCATCCGCTGCCGTTTCCCAACCCCATCCGCAGCGGCTTCGTGTTCGAGAATGTGGGCTTCATCTATCCAGGCGCAGAGCGCTGGGCGGTGCGGGGTCTGAGCTTCACGTTGAAGGCGGGTGAGGTCATGGCGCTCGTAGGCGAGAACGGCGCCGGCAAGACGACCCTGGTGAAGCTGCTCGCACGCCTCTATGACCCGGATGAAGGCCGCATTCTGCTTGATGGCCGTGATCTGCGCGAGTACGACCTAGACGCGGTGCGCGGCAACATCGGCGTCATCTTCCAGGATTTCGTTCGCTACAACCTGACGGCGGCGGACAACATCGCGGTTGGCAAGATCGACGCGCGCGAAGATCTGACGCGTATCGGGGAGGCCGCGCGGCGGAGTGTTGCCGACGGCGTGATCGCGAGGCTGCCGGCCGGATACGAGCAGATGATCGGCAAGAGATTCCACAATGGCGTCGAGCTGTCCGGTGGCGAGTGGCAGAAGCTCGCCATCGCTCGGGCATATATGCGCGACGCGCAGGTGATCATTCTGGACGAGCCGACGGCGGCGCTCGATGCGCGCGCCGAGTTCGAGGTGTTCACGCGCTTCAAGGAATTGTGCGCCGGGAAGACGGCGGTGCTGATCTCGCATCGCTTCTCGAGCGTGCGCATGGCCGACCGCATTCTCGTGCTCGCGGACGGGAAAGTGGACACCTCGGGCACGCACGAGGAGTTGGTATCGAGGCCGGGCCGCTATTCGGAACTGTTCGAGCTGCAGGCGGCGGGATATCGCTGATAATTGCCGCCCTGTCCGGGCCGAGCGACCGCCGCGCGCGAATAGAGACCAGCGATTGCGGGAACGGGCTCGCGAAACAGCTCAATCATTTAATTTATTGGAGGCCACGCCCGGAATCGAACCGGGGTGCGCGGATTTGCAGTCCGCTGCGTCACCACTCCGCCACGTGGCCTTCCAGCCCCGCGAAGCCGGAGCCAATTAAAGAGTGCGCCGTGTATCATACGGATCGGGCCGTGCAAAGTGGGCCTTTGAGATCCGTCAAATTCGGCTTGGGACCGTACGCCCCGTCGCACATTTTGCGCGGCTCGGGTAAGGTCCGCTGCAACGCACATGCGCAGCCAAGAGGAAAGCAATGGTCGACGCCGCCGTTCAGCGCACGAATATGGTCGAGAGCCAGGTGCTGCCCAGTGATGTGACCGACCTCAGGATCGTGCGGGCCATGCGGCGTGTCGCCCGCGAGCGGTTCGTGCCGGGCCATCTGGCGGGCCTCGCCTACATGGACGAGCCGATCCAGATCGCGGGTGCTAAATCTGGCGCCCGGTGGCTGCTGGCGCCGCGGGTCGAGGCAAAGCTGCTCCAGCTCGCGGACATCGGGCCGGCGGACCACGTGCTCATTGTCGGCGGCGCTACCGGTTACTCTGCGGCGCTGCTGGCGGAGGTGGCGCGCAGCGTGGTCGCCCTCGAGAGCGATGAAGCCCTGATCGAGTTGTCACGTCAGAACCTTGCTGGGCTTGCGAACGTCACCGTGGTGGCCGGGCCGCTCAAGGCGGGGTGGCCGACGAAGGCCCCGTACGACGCTATCGTGGTGGAAGGCTCTGTCAGCACGGTCCCCGAGGAACTCTTCGATCAGCTGAAGGACGGCGGCCGCCTCGTGGCGATCGTCAACGCGGAGGGGATCGGCAAGGCCACCATATGGCGGCGGTTCGGCCGCTCGATCGATTCGCGCGTCGCGTTCGACGCGTCAGGGCCGGAACTGCCGGGCTTTGGAAAAGTGCCGTCGTTTGTCTTGTGAGGAACCCTCAGTGCCATCCCGTGCAGGGGCGGTAGAGCAGCAATCTGCGCGCGATTACGCGGGGTTGTGAGTGCTCGCTGCGGCAGCGTGCCGCGACGTGGTGTGGGATTGTGGCCACGCAGCCACAAGGCTTTTCCACCAACTGTCCCCCGCCACTACACAAATCGCAAACCAACCCCCAGACTCTGCCTCGCACTCGTGATTCCGAATCAGGGCTCGGGGAGGCCCCAATCGAGTGCGGCTGAGGGGAAGTAATGCGCACGGCCAAAAATAAGCGTCAGCATGAATGGGTTGACCATTTGGGCATGAAGTCGAAACAGCGACTGCATCGTTCGCCCGGTGCGCAACGAGCGCGCGGGGTGTTCGCGCTTTGCGTGGCGCTCGCTTGTGCGGCCTCGACGCCGGTGACCGCCGAGTCGCTGCAGGAGGCTCTCTCTGCCGCGTATGGCTACAATCCGCGTCTCGACGCGCAGCGCGCCTTCCAGCGGGCCAGCGACGAGGACGTTGCTCGCGCCATGTCCGGCTATCGACCCACAATCACGGGCAATGCTGACATCGGCATCGAGCGCTCCGACCAGCGCCCTTCCAACTTTCTCGACGGTGTCACCAAGCCGCGCGGCTACGGCGTGCAGGCGGTGCAGCCCCTTTTCAGTGGGTTTCGCACCTACAACGCGGTCAATGAGGCGGAAGCCAACGTGCGCGCCGAGCGCGAGGTCCTTCGCGACACCGAGCGCATCGTGCTGCTGCAGGCGGTGACGGCATATATGGACGTGGTGCGCGACCAGGAGTTGGTCCGCCTCAACGAAAACAACGTAAACGTGCTCTCGCGAGAGCTGAAGGCCGCCCAGGATCGCTTCGCGGTTGGTGAAGTCACGCGGACGGACGTTGCACAGGCCGAGGCCCGTCGTGCCGATGCCGTGTCTCGGCTTGATGCAGCGCGCGCCAATCTCAGGACGAGCCGTGGCAGCTATCAGCAGGTGATCGGTCACCCGCCGAACAATCTGAACTGGCCGGGTCCGCCGGAGGGGCTGCTGCCGCACCAGCTGCAAGAGGCGGTGGGTGTCAGCAATAACGAGGATCCGCTGGTCGTTGCCGCGCTGTTCCGCGAGCAGGCAGCAAAGTACACGGTCGAGCGCATCCGCGGCGAGTTGCTGCCGACGGTGCAGCTCGAGGCGAGCTATAATGATCGTTTCGGATCCTCCAAGCTGACGGACGAAGTGGAGTCGTCGACGCTTGTCGGGCGCGCGGTCATTCCGATTTACGAGGCGGGTGACGTTTACGCGCGTGTTCGGCAGGCCAAGCAGAACCACATCGGCATTCTGCAGCAGATCGAGCAGGTCCGTACCGAGCAGACGCAGAACCTCGTCGCGGCATGGTCGCAGCTCGAGGCAGCGCGCGCCCAGCTCGAATCCGATCGCGTGTCGGTCGAGTCGAACAAGGTGGCTCTGCAGGGCGTGCGCGAAGAAGAGAAGGTCGGCCAGCGTACGCTGCTCGACGTGCTCAACGCCGAACTCGAGTACCTCAACTCGCAGGTCGATCTCGAAACGACGCGCCGTAATCTCGTCGTCGCTGCCTACAGCGTGCTGGCGGCAATGGGTCGGCT
Organism: Hyphomicrobium sp.; assembly: GCA_030148725.1. Lineage (GTDB taxonomy): Bacteria > Pseudomonadota > Alphaproteobacteria > Rhizobiales > Hyphomicrobiaceae > Hyphomicrobium_A. Next base: position 118,688 of record JASBSU010000009.1, on the reverse strand, counting down.
CGACGCTGCCTGGATCGGCGCGGCGGCCTACGTCTACGATCCGAACGTCCACTACCAGGAAGTGCGCAGGAAATGGATCGGTCTCAGCATCACATATGGTGACGGCCGGACCGAGACGTTCGAGGCGTCGCAGCCGGTGGCAGACGACGGCTGGGCGCCGGTGAAGTAGGCCCAGGGCGGATATCCATATCCCCGGAAAAACTGGTGCGGCGCCCCGCCGCGCCACAGAGCTGCCAAGGATGCCGATTAGCAGTCGAGCATGGCGTGGCGGCATGCTTGCCGTCGGAGGGGCCTTTAGGGGCTTCGAGGGTGTGGTGATCGTCCTCCGACAGCGCAGGGTTGTGTAGCCTTATTGATGGGCGGGCATGGCCGTTGTACGACCGGGGAAGCGCGCGTGAGCCGCAAGCGGGCGGCGTCGCGACGCGTCGTGTAAGGGATTGCGCCGCATGAGTAAGCCGCAGGTGGCTTCCGAACCTTCCATGGAGGAGATTCTCTCCTCTATCCGCAAGATGATCTCCGACGACAAACCGGGTCCACGCCCGATGCCGGACGCCATGGGCCGCACGCCGTTCGGCGGGCTTGGCGCTCGCGAGGCAAGCGAGGCGATCGAGCCGGATATCAGCGAGCTGACGGGCAGCCGCACGGCTGATGCGCCCGCCGGACAAAGCCCGAACTTCAATTCTCTCTCTGATGCCCTGAAAGTGGCGACCGCGCTGTCCGATCAGCGCCGCTCGCTGCAGCAGGAGATCGCCAGCGTCATCGAGAAAGGGCCGCGCAATAATCTTGAAGCCCTGACCGAGCTTTCGCAGGGACGCTCGTCGGCCGATACTTCGTCAAGCACCAGCGCTCGCGGTAGTGCCGCTGCTTCGAAGCCGTCGTGGCGCGCGGAGCCAGAGGGCGATATGCCTGCCGCGACAGCCGAGCCCAAACAGGATCATCTCCTGTCGTTCGACTTCGGCACCGTTGTTCCGAAGCGAGAAGAGGTGCAGCCGAAGCCGCAGGCAAGCGACGCACGGTGGAGGCCCGCTTCGGCTCTGAGCATCGACAGCGCGTCGGCGGATGAGCCGGCGACCAAGGTGGACGATAAATCGGATGCGCCGGCCGAAGCGCGCGTGCTGCCTCTGCGCGCCGCGCCGGGTCATGGCCAGAATGGTTCGGCGGCCAACATTGCTGCGTTCCCGCGTCCCGCGCGCGACACGAGCAAGTCGCCAGATCAGGACGTATTGGGTTCCACCGCCAAGCCAACGTCCGGGCCTGCATTCGGCCTGATGGGCGGCACAGCTGCGACCTCATCTGACCCCGTCGTCTCGGAAGCGAAGGCGTCTGCGGTTCGCGAGCCAAGCGAAAGCAAGGCCTCGATCACCGAGGCGTTTGCCGAGCCTGCGCTGAAGGTGGATGCGAGCAAGGTTCCAAGCGAAGCCCTGATCGACGCCGTCGTCGATCTCGTGCAACAGCAACCGGGAGCTATGTCCGTCTTTACGTCAGGAGCGTCATTCATCGGCGGGGTCGGCAGCAAAAAGCCCGCCGAGACGTTGCCGGCCATCGTCGAGGTGCGGGACGAAGCTCCCGAAGCGACGTCGCCCAAGCTCGACGGCGCGGCGGCGGCGCTGCTGCGCCCAATGCTGCGCCAGTGGCTGGCAGAGAACATGGAGCGCATCCTCGAAGAAGCGCTACGGAGCGAGCTTTCCGAGCAGGTGAAGGGCGGCAAGACGCCCGACAAGAGCTGAGCGGCCGTCATCGCGTTCCGAAATAAGCTTTGCAGGCGGCGCCCAGGCTCTCGTTCGGCCTGGATCCGCCGTTGACAGCGCGGGAACGGAGAGCGTAGGACCGCTGCTTCCGCTCGCGCCTTCCCGAGATTTTTGCCCCTCCAATGCTCGACAAAATTTATCAGCCCGCCGAAATCGAGCCGCGCATCCGTGCGGAATGGGAGCGCGCCGACGCCTTCAAGGCGGGGCGTTCCGATCGCGCGAATGCACAGCCTTACTGCATCGTCATCCCGCCGCCCAACGTGACGGGATCGCTGCACATGGGGCATGCACTCAACAACACGCTGCAGGACGTGCTCTGCCGCTTCGAGCGGCTGCGCGGCAAGGATGTGCTCTGGCAGCCGGGGACCGATCACGCCGGCATTGCGACCCAGATGGTGGTCGAGCGCCAGATGATGGAGCGGCAGGAGCCCGACCGGCGCACGATCGGTCGCGAGAAGTTCGTTGAGAAGGTGTGGGAGTGGAAGGAAGAGTCCGGTTCCACAATCCTCAATCAACTGAAACGGCTCGGCGCGTCATGCGACTGGAGCCGCGAGCGCTTCACCATGGACGAGGGGTTGTCGAAGGCCGTCGTCAAGGTGTTCGTGGCGCTGCATGAGGCCGGGCTCATCTACAAGGACAAGCGGCTCGTCAATTGGGACCCGAAGTTCCAGACCGCGATCTCCGATCTGGAGGTGGTGCAGGTCGAGGCACGCGGCACGTTCACCTGGGCGGATGGTGACCCCGAGAAGCCGTTCGATGCAGACGCGCTGGCGAAGGCGCTGAGCAAGAACCCGTCCGGGCACATGTACCATTTCCGCTACCCGCTCGCGAAGCCGGTGAAGGGTTACGACAAGGATTACATTGTCGTCGCGACGACGCGCCCGGAGACAATGCTGGGCGACACGGGCGTTGCCGTGCATCCTGAGGATGAGCGCTACGCAGCACTGATCAAGGCCGGCGCGAAGGTGAAGCTGCCGCTGGTCGGCCGCGAGATCCCGGTCATTGCCGACGAATATTCCGATCCCGAGAAGGGCACCGGTGCGGTGAAGATCACGCCGGCGCACGACTTCAACGACTTCGAGGTCGGCAAGCGCCACGCGCTGGAGATGATCAACGTCCTCGACGACAAGGCGCACATCAATAATGTGCCACCGCCGGAGTATCGTGGGCTCGACAGATTCGAAGCGCGCCGTCGCGTCGTTGCAGACTTCGCGGCGCTGGGGCTGCTCGAGAAGATCGAGCCGACGACGCATACGGTGCCGCATGGCGACCGCTCGAACGTCGTCATCGAGCCTTGGCTGACGGACCAGTGGTATGTGAACGCCGCCGAGATGGCGAAGCCGGCGATCGCGATGGTCGAGAGCGGCAAGAGCGTGTTCGTTCCGAAGAACTGGGAGAAGACGTACTTCGAATGGATGCGCAACATCCAGCCGTGGTGCATCTCGCGCCAGCTCTGGTGGGGACATCAAATTCCCGCCTGGTACGCGCCGGACGGCAAGGTGTTCGTCGCTGAGGACGAAACGCAGGCGGTGGCCGACGCGACCAAGCATTACGGCAAGGCGGTCGATCTCAAACGCGACGATGACGTGCTCGACACGTGGTTCTCGTCAGCGCTGTGGCCGTTCTCGACGCTCGGCTGGCCGGACGAGACGACGGCGGTCAAGCGCTACTACCCGACGAACGTGCTCGTCACGGGGTTCGACATCATCTTCTTCTGGGTCGCCCGGATGATGATGATGGGTATGCACTTCATGCAGGAGGTGCCGTTCCGCGACATCTACATCCACGCCCTCGTCCGCGACGAGAAGGGGCAGAAGATGTCGAAGTCGAAGGGCAACGTGATGGACCCGCTCGGCATCATCGACACCTACGGTGCCGATGCCCTGCGGTTCACGCTTGCGGCGATGGCGGCGCAAGGGCGCGACATCAAGCTGTCGACGCAGCGCGTCGAGGGCTATCGCAACTTCGCGACCAAGCTTTGGAATGCGGCGCGCTTTGCCGAGATGAACGAATGCGTGCGCCAGCGCGGCTTCGATCCATCGCGCGTGAAGGAGACCGTCAACCGCTGGATCATCGGCGAGACGGAGCTTGCGGCGCGCGCGGTGACAGAGGGCATCGAGGCTTACAAGTTCAACGAAGCTTCGAATGCGGTCTATGAGTTCGTCTGGGGCGTCTTCTGCGATTGGTACCTCGAACTTATCAAGCCGATCCTGGCGGGCGATGACGAGGCGGCCGTTGCCGAGACGCGTGCGACCGTCGCGTGGACGCTCGACCAGATCCTCAAGCTGCTGCACCCGTTCATGCCGTACATCACGGAAGAGCTTTGGGCGCACGCGGTCGAGCATGGCGAGAAGCGGGAGAATCTCCTGGCTCTCAGCCAATGGCCAACTCTGTCGGGGCTGGTCGATGCCGAGGTGGAAGATGAGATCGGCTGGGTCGTGAAGCTCATTTCCGAAATCCGCTCGGTGCGGACGGAGATGAATGTGCCGGCCGGCGCGAAAATTCCGCTCGTCATCACCGGCGCCGGTGCGGCGACGGTGGAGCGCGCCAAGCGCCACGACGAGACGATCCGGCGGCTGGCACGCCTGGAGGACATCGCGTTCGAGGAGGCCGCTCCGAAGGGTGCGGCGCTGATCGTCGTCGGGGAGGCCACGGTGGCGTTGCCGCTCGAGGGCATCATCGACATGGCGGCCGAGCGCAAGCGGCTGCAAAAGGAAATCGAGAAGGCCGAGACGGACCGCGCCAAGGCCGAAGCGTGGCTCGCCAATCCGGCGAACGTTTCGAAGTCGCCGGAGCATGTCGTCGAGCTCAATCGCGAGCGGGTCGCGGAGACGGGAAGCCGCATCGCGAAGCTCGGGGCAGCCCTGAAGCGCATCGAGGCCTAGCGGCCTGCCGCGCCGATACGCCAAAGCCCCATCCCGTGATTGAACGATGTTAAGCGGCGCTTTGCTGCCGCTTGGGGGCTTACTTTCGTGCAATCGATGAATAAGTTAGTCTCCGCATGACCGATGTGGCGAACAGGCCACGATTTGGGCGGTCACTGCCTCCGTTGAGCCACAATACGGCGCCAGCGTCGGACTAGATAAGAGCGAGGGAAGCGTTACGTCGCGCAGCAGGGTGGCTGTATGGCGTGCGTGCTTTTCAGACAACAAGGCTTGGGCAGCCTTCGTCCTACCGACGCGGCAAACATTGTGGGTTGCTGCAACTCCAAGCGTACGGATCAATCAGAAGTATGGACGCAAAAACGTTCGACAAGTCGAAGCTGCCTTCTCGCCACGTGACGGAAGGGCCGACGCGCGCGCCGCATCGGTCCTACTATTACGCCATGGGTCTCACCGAGGACGAGATCCATCGGCCGTTCGTCGGTGTCGTTTCCTGCTGGAATGAAGCGGCCCCATGCAACATTGCGCTGCAGCGGCAGGCTCAGTCGGCCAAGAGCGGCGTCAAGGAAGCCGGCGGCACGCCGCGTGAGTTCTGCACCATCAGCGTGACCGATGGCATCGCCATGGGCCACCAGGGCATGAAGTCGTCGCTGGTTTCGCGCGAGGTGATTGCCGATTCGATCGAGCTGACCATGCGCGGCCATTCGTACGACGCGCTGGTCGGCATCGCGGGCTGCGACAAGAGCCTTCCGGGCACGATGATGGCGATGCTGCGCCTCAACGTGCCCTCGGTTTTCATGTACGGCGGCTCGATCCTGCCCGGCAGGTTCAAAGGGCACGACGTTACGGTGCAGGACGTTTTCGAGGGCGTCGGGATGCATTCGGTCGGCAAGATGTCCGATGACGAATTGCACGAGCTCGAGTGCGTCGCGTGTCCGAGCGCGGGTGCGTGCGGCGCCCAGTTCACCGCCAACACGATGGCGTGCGTTTCCGAGGCTATTGGCCTGGCTCTTCCGGGGTCGGCCGGAACGCCGGCGCCTTTCGAGAGCCGCGATCAATATGCGTACGCGAGCGGCGAAGCCGTGATGCGGTTGGTGGCGCTGGGCATCCGGCCGCGGGACATCTGCACGCGAAAGGCCTTCGAGAACGCTGCAATCATCATTGCCGCGACGGGCGGCTCGACGAATGGTGCGCTTCATCTACCGGCGATGGCGCACGAGGCGGGAATCGAATTCGATCTGTTCGACGTGGCCGAGATCTTCCGCAAGACGCCGTATATCGCCGATCTCAAGCCCGGCGGTAAGTATGTCGCCAACGACGTGCATGCCGTTGGTGGCGTGCCTCAGATCCTGAAGGCGCTACTCGATGGCGGCATCCTGCACGGCGATTGCCTCACCGTGACCGGCAAGACGATGGCGGAGAACCTCGCCTCGGTGAAGTTCAATACCGAGCAGGACGTGATCTACCCGGTTTCAAACCCGATCAGTCCGACAGGTGGTGTGGTGGGCCTCAAGGGCACGCTGGCGCCCGATGGAGCGATTGTGAAAGTCGCCGGCCTCAAGATGCAGAAGTTCCGCGGTCCTGCCCGTTGCTTCGACTGCGAAGAGGATGCGTTCGCGGCCGTCGATGCCGGGAACTACAAGGAAGGCGAAGTTCTGGTCATCCGCTACGAGGGGCCGAAGGGTGGTCCCGGCATGCGCGAGATGCTGTCTACGACGGCGGCGATCTATGGCCAGGGTAAGGGCGATAAAGTCGCGCTCATCACCGATGGTCGGTTCTCGGGTGCCACGCGCGGCTTGTGCATCGGCCACGTTGGCCCTGAAGCTGCCGTAGGAGGGCCTATCGGTCTCCTCAAAAACGGCGACATCATCGCTATCGATGCTGCAACGGGAACGCTCGACGTCGAGGTCAGCGAAGCTGAGCTCGCGGAGCGGCGTAAAAATTGGAAGGCCCCGCCCAACGCCTATCAGAGCGGCGCGATACGCAAGTACGCCGAACTGGTTGGGCCGGCCCACAAAGGCGCCGTCACTCATGCCGGAGCCAAAGCGGAAGTGATCTGCTATGCGGACATTTGATCGGACAGTATGCGTACTGCTTGCCGGAATAATGCTCGTCCTCGGAGCGGTGGGGGCCTCGGCCTCCTCCGCGAAGTACCGATCGGCGCAGGATGCTCTTGAACAGGGCATCGGGGCATTCAACGGCGGCTACTACGAGATCGCCGTTCCGGCTCTCGAATACGCGGCTGACGCTCATCTGTTCCTGGCACCGTACTATCTGGCGCGCATCTATTCCGACAATAATGGCTCGTTCACCGATCACGCAAAGGCGTACGAGCTTTATCTGAAGATCGCCGAGGAGCACACCGACGTCGATCCTGACGACAACCAGCGTGCGCCGTACGTCGCCAAGTCGATGACGCGTATCGCCGGATATGTGCTCAACGGCTTGCCCGAAGCCAACCTCAAGCCCAATCCGAAGATCGCGATGGAGTACCTGCGCGAAGCCGCGCAGTTCTTCCGCGACGAGGATGCGCAGTTCGAGCTGGCGAAGCTCTACCTGCACGGCGATGGCGTCGAGAGCGATGTGGCGTACGCAAAGCACTGGCTGTCGGTGCTGAGCCAGAAGGGGCATGCCGGCGCGCAGGCCTTCCTTGCCGACCTTCTGTGGCGCGGCAAGTTCATGAAGGCCGATCCGGTGCGCGCATTGGCGCTCATCTCGGTTGCCGTCAACAACTCCCCGCCCTACGAGCGCGTGTGGATCGAGGACATCTATCAGAACATCTTCTGCGGCGCCGCGCAGGGCGTGCGCAAGCAGGCGACCGGCATCGTTGCGGACTGGCGTACGCGCTATGGGCGCAAGCCCGAGACGCGTGACGAAATCGGCCTCGGCTCTCTCAGCGTGCAGGCGACCCGCACGTGCGGCAACGGCGAGGCGGTTGTCTACGATATGAACGCGATCACCACCGACAGTACGGCGGCTCCTGTGGCTGCACGGCCTTCGGCGCTGCCCGAGGCTGGAGGGACGCTGATCAAAGGCGCTGCCTCCGATGTCGGATTGCGAGACGCCAGCGCCGGCAATGCGCCCGCGCCACGCTGATACTGTTGCTCCTTCGCCGCTATCGGCATCCATGCGCAGCTTTGTTCGCGCCCGCGTCAAATGGGATCGCCTGCTTTTTAATCCCAGCAGCTGGGTTGGATTGCTTGCAAATTTTCCGGATTTGACGGTCGCCGGTTGGTTTTTAGGCGCTGCATGATCGTGCCTTGCGCTTGAGCGCCTGAGCTTTCGATCATATCGTCCGTGCAAAGACCCAAAAGAATCGGGCGGCGGAGGTCACGTCCAAGGCGGAACGAAGCGCATCATTCATGCGCTTGGCCAGACCTTGGAGGTGTGCATGACGAGATTTCGCTCTCTGATCTGCCGCGCTCGGCAGGACATTCCGTACAAGTGCGGGGCTCTTGCCCTCTGTGTCTCTTTCGCGTTCCTGGCCGCGCCGCCCACGGTCGCCGAGGGACTGCCAGGTGCCGAGCGAGTGCGCGGCTTCTTCTGCAATGAGAAAACCGACTCGATCAACTTCCTGCTGTATCAGGCGCAGGGTGAGAACGAGGAGATGGCGGCGAACGCAGTCAACAAGGCAATCGCGAAATCATCGTGCGCGTATTACCTGCCGGCTGATGCCATCTATGCCGGCGAGCACACCGTCATGCGCGACGGTCTGGTCTTTAAGCTGCACAGCTATGTCTTCCTACCGGAAAAAGTCGAGCGGTGGAGCGGGTCGGTGCTCGGATCACTGCAGCAGCCGGCCGACGCGAAGCACGACGTGTAGGTCGTGCGGCTCTGCGCGCAAAAAAACCGGAGCGCGCTGGGCACGCTCCGGGTTTCGATTGTCTGACGATATCGTCTAGGTCAGCGACGCGAGAGGCTGAGCTGGGCAGATGCGCCATCGCCGTTGAGGCTGACGCTCTGGCTGTTGCCTTTGACGTTGACGCGGATCGATCCGCGCACGTTGTACTCTGAGTTGACGAAACTGCCTTTGTAGGAGTTGCCGCCCACCTTGTAGACCTTGGCGGTCTGCGAAGCTTTGCCCGATGCGGTCGCGCACGTCGCGGTGACCGTATAGGCGCCGCCGCTTCCCGAGTAGTGCGCGCGGCAACGGGCCTTTTCCTTGTTGCCGTTGGAGAACGACACCCAACCGCCGCCGCTCCACGAGCCGGAGAGGCTCGCCGCGGGCTCGGCTTCACTGGGCCCTACGGCGGCAAGCACGGGGAGCGCGGCGAGAGCCATCAGCCCCGAGCGGAATGCAATGCGATTGATCTTCTGAGTGTTCATGACGGGACCCTGCACAATGAGCCTTCTGTCCGACGCGGACGATATTATACGAGATCGTCACACCACGCACGATGCGTGAAGCGATGTATTCCGGCGGCAGACTTTCGCCGAGAAACGTAAGAACTCGCTGAACGGATCGGAACGCCTTGCGGCGATGTGCCCAGCGATGGCGGCATAGTCTTTAACTGCGCAAATGCCCGCTGTTCCTCGCGGAACAGCGCAGCGCCGCATGGCGCGCTAACGAATGGGAGAGGCCGTGCGCCGGCGCAAGAACCGGGCGGATGGCTAACAATCTCATTCGGACGGAGGGGAAAATGTTGCGCGCCTGTTTCGTTTTGGTTGGTGGCTTTCTAACCGGCGCATTCATCCTTGCGGCACTGATGGCGACGGGCGCGTCGGCGGGCATGAGCCGGGACCTTTCCGATTGCACTGCAGCAAAAGATCGTGGGGCCGTCGCGGCGTGTTCCAGGGTCATGAACAGCGGCCGGCTTCCGAACGCGCAGATGTACATCGGGTACTTCAATCGTGGCACCGCCTGGCGCCGCGTTGGTGAGCCGGCAAAGGCCATTGCCGATTACACGAAGGTACTCGAGCTCAAGCCCGGGTTTGCCCGCGCCTATGAGGCACGCGGGTTTGCGAAGTCCGATCTGGGAACGCACGCCGAGGCGGTGTCGGATCTCGACGAGGCCGTCAAGCAGGGCAAAGGAGATTGGCGCTTCCTTTACAGTCGTGCCGTCGTGCTGCGCAGCGAGGGCGATCGCGCGGCGGCCTTGCGCGATCTGCAAGCGGCTGGCGACCTGAAGCCGGATGTTGCAAACGTTGCGTTGATGCGGGCGCTGGTTCGCGCTGATGCCGGCGAGGTTGATGCGGCGCGCGAAGAGATCGCGCGCGTTTTGGAGACGAAGCGCGAGGAGGCGAGCGCCTACTATGCGCGTGCGTGGGTGTCATTCAGCGCTGGCGATATCGCAGCGGCAGAGGCGGATATCGACCGCGCGTTGTCGCTGCGCAGCGGGTCTGCGTCGGCGATGATGCTGAAGGCGCGCATTCTAGAGGCGCGTGGCGACAGAAAGGCCGCGCGTTCCAGTTATGACAAAGCGCTGGCCGTTGGCGGCGATGGTTTCGATGGACTGGCTGCGCGCCGTATCGCCAGGCAGAGACTGGCAGCGCTCGGCGGCGACGCAGCGCCGAAGCGGGGGAGCGACGTGGCCGAGGCGAAGATTGACCCGCCGCGCCCGCTCGACTGCAAGGTCTTTCTGCCGGCGACCGGTAGCGTCGTCACGGCGAAGTGCAGCGAATAGAGATTAGCGTGCGGCGGCGCCGAAGGGCGGTCTGTCGCCGTTTTCAAAGGTCGAGATCGACCCAAGCGGGTACATGGTCAGACGGCTTTTCCCAGGCGCGCGTGAAGCGATCGACACCAGCCGAGCGGAGCTTATCGGTCGCCTGCGGGGAGAGCAGCAGGTGATCGATGCGGATGCCGTCGTCCTTCTGGAAAGCGCCCGCCTGATAATCCCAGAACGTATAGACACCCGGACCTGGATGGCAGAGCCGGATCGCGTCGGTCAGGCCGTCGTTGAGCATGGCGCGATAGGCGGCGCGGGTTTCGGGTTGGAAAAGTGCATCCCCCGTCCAGGCCGCGGGGCGCTTGGCGTCGGGCGGCTCGGGAATGACGTTGTAATCGCCGGCCATGACGAACGGGACTTCCTCGGCCAGCAGGCGCTTGAAGTGCGTGCGCAGGCGCGCAAGCCACGCGAGCTTGTAAGGGAATTTCTCGGTGCCGATGGGGTTGCCGTTGGGTGCGTAGATTGAGGCGACCTTCAAGATGCCGGATGGTACGGAGATCACGGCCTCGATGAAGCGCGACTGCTCGTCGGCGTCGTTGCCGGGAAGGCCCATGCGCACCTCTTCCAGCGGCATCTTGGAGAGAATGGCGACGCCGTTGAAGCCCTTCTGGCCATGCACCAGGCAGTGATAGCCGAGCTCCTCGAAGGCTTCTGATGGGAAACCTTCGGTGACGCTCTTGATCTCCTGCAGGCAGATGACGTCGGGGGATTCCTGGCGCAGATACGCCAGGGCCGACTCAAGGCGTGCCTTGACGCCGTTGATGTTCCAGGTGGTCACCTTCATGGGCGCAAGGGGTAGTCGAGAATCGTTGGCGTGGCCAGCCGGGCGGCGCCGGTCAGATCGAGAAGCTGGTGCCGCAACCGCAGGAGGCGGTCGCCTTGGGGTTGTTGATCCGGAACGAAGCGCCGATCAGGTCGTCGACGAAGTCGATCTCAGAGCCAGTAAGGAAGCCGAGCGAGACCTGGTCGATCACCACCTTGGCGCCTGAGCGTTCCAGCACCAGATCATCGTCGTCGGCTTGCGGCACGAGATCGAATTTATACTGGAAGCCGGAGCAGCCGCCACCCTCGACGCTGATGCGCAGGGCGCGCGCGGCCGCTTCGCCGGCAACGATCTCGGCAATGCGCTTGGCGGCACGCTCGGTAACGGTGACTTGCTCGCTCATATCGGCCTCGGGTTCGGTCGGGCGCCCTGCGGGTGGTTGCAGTTCGCGGGAATCTGTCTCAATGCAAGATAAGCTCGCCGGGTCGTCAAATCAAAGGCCCGGCCGAACAGTCAAAACGGCGCGGGAACGTGGACAAACCAGCCATTCCAGGCGTTTCGGCCGATTACGGCGCCAGGCTCAGCCCTGGAGAGCGGGCGCCTGCCGCCTACTCGGCGGGGGCCATCCCGAGCCGCGGCCGGTTCACCGCCGAACCGGAGTGCGCCACCCGCAGCCCGTTCCAGCGCGACCGTGACCGCATCCTGCACTCGACGGCCTTCCGGCGCCTGACCCATAAAACGCAGGTCTTCGTTTTCCATGAGGGCGATCACTATCGAACGCGGCTGACGCACTCCCTGGAAGTGGCGCAAATCGCGCGGACGGTGGCGCGCCAACTGCGCCTCGACGAGGATCTCGCGGAAGCCATCGCGCTGGCGCACGACCTCGGGCATCCCCCGTTCGGTCATGCGGGCGAGCGGGCCCTCGACAGGGCGATGCAGGCGTATGGCGGCTTCGACCACAACGCCCAGAGCCTGCGCGTCGTGACCACGTTGGAGCGCAAGTACGCGCATTTCGACGGGCTCAATCTCGCCTGGGAGACCATCGAGGGCCTTGCCAAGCATAACGGCCCGGTTCCGGAGGACAGTGCGGTTACGAAAGTGGCGCAGCGGCTGGAGCAGTGGCGCAGTCTTGCGCTGTCCTCCTTGCCTTCGGCCGAGGCGCAGGTTGCTGCGCTGGCGGACGACATCGCCTACGTCACGCACGACATCGACGACGGCCTCAGGGCGCATCTGATCACGCTCGAAGACCTGCGGCGCCAGCCGTTGGCGGGTGCTGCCATGGAGAAAGTGCGCGACCTCGGCGCGTCGGGTGAGGCGCGCAGCGTCTACGAGCTGACGCGGCGGCTCATTACGGAGATGATCGCAGACCTGGTGATGGAGACACGAGCGCGCCTTGCGGCGCTGGCGCCGCAATCGCCTGACGATATCAGGGGCGCGGGGCGCGCTATCGTCTCGTTCTCGGATGGTCTCGCCGCGGACGTCGTGCGCCTCAAGGCGTTTTTGTTCGAGCGCGTCTATCGGCACGAGCGGGTGATGCGTGTGATGCGTAACGCAGAGAGTGTGGTCGGGGACCTGTTCGACCGCTACTTTGCTGATCCAGCGTCCATGGTGGCCGAGTGGTATGCTACCTCGCAGGGCTTGGACGAGCGGCGCCGGGCCCGGCTCATCGGTGACTTCGTGGCCGGTATGACGGATCGCTACGCCATCGAGGAGCACCGTCGATTGTTTGACGCCACCCCCGTTTTGCGTTAGGCGGGCCGCGACTTTCCCTCGTCTTTTCAGCCCCAGGATTGCACCCCGTGGACGTGTTCGCCGAGATCGAAAGCCGCGTGTCTGCGGCGCTGGAAGAGCTGAAATCGGAAGGCGCCTTGCCGCCCGATCTGCCCACTCATGGGCTCGAGGTGGAAGTGCCGCGCGATCCGACGCACGGTGACCTTTCATCCAACGCTGCGATGGTCCTCGCAAAGCCGGCGCGCATGAAACCGCGCGACATTGCCGAGAAGCTGCAGGCAAAGCTCTCGGCGGACGCCAACATTGCCTCGGTGAGCGTCGCCGGACCGGGCTTCCTCAACATCACGCTCAAGCCTGAGTTCTGGCATGGTCTGGTGCGGGCCATTCATTCGGACGGCGCCGGCTACGGCCGCACGGGGCTCGGCAAGGGGCAGACCGTCAACATCGAGTACGTCTCCGCCAATCCGACCGGGCCGATGCACGTCGGCCATTGCCGTGGGGCGGTGTTCGGAGATGCGCTGGGCAACTTGCTGGCGTTCGCGGGCTTTGACGTCACGCGCGAATACTACATCAACGATGCCGGCGGGCAGGTGGACGTCCTCGCACGCAGCGTGTTCCTGCGCTATCGCGAGGCGCTGGGCGAAGACATCGGCGAGATCCCCGCGGGGCTATATCCGGGCGAATACCTGAAGCCAGTCGGCGAGGCGCTGGCGAGGGCGCACGGGCGGTCGCTGCTCGACAAGCCCGAGGCCGATTGGCTTGCGCTGGTGCGCACGTTCGCGATCGACCAGATCATGCCGATGATCAAAGAAGACCTCGCGGCGCTCAACATCCGGCACGACGTGTTCTTCTCGGAAGCGGCTCTGACGAAGGGCGGCACCGATAAGGTGAAAGCTGCCATCGACGCGTTGCGGGCCAAGGGCCTCATTTACGAGGGCCGCCTCGAAAAGCCGAAGGGGCACGAGGACGAGGAGTGGGAGGACCGCGAGCAGACGCTGTTCAAGTCGACAGAGTTCGGCGACGAGGCAGACCGCGCGCTGATGAAGTCTGACGGCAGCTACACCTACTTCGCCGGCGACGTCGCCTACCACTACGACAAGCTCCAGAGGGGCTATAAGCACTTGGTCAACGTGTTCGGCGCCGACCACATCGGTTATATCCCGCGCATGCTCGCCGCCGTCGCGGCGTTCACCGACGGCACCGTCGAACGCGACGCCAAGGGTAAGTTGAAGGCATGGCAGACGACTGGCGGATCAGCCGACGTGGCAATCCGAGTCGTGAACCTCGTCAAGCTGTTCAAGAACGGCGAGCCCTACAAGATGTCGAAGCGCGCGGGCACGTTCGTGACGCTGCGTGACGTGGTCGATGAGGTGGGGCGCGATCCGGTGCGCTTCATGATGCTGTACCGGAAGGAGCTGGAGCCGCTGGACTTCGACTTCGCCAAGGTGACTGAGCAGTCGAAGGACAATCCTGTCTTCTACGTGCAGTATGCGCACGCGCGTGTCGCGTCGGTGTTTCGCAATGCCCAGGAGGTGTTCCCGGAGCTGTCGCCTGGGAGCGAGGCGGTGCGGAATGCAGACCTGTCACGGCTGACGGATGCGGGCGAGATCGACCTCATCCGGAAGGTAGCGGCGTTCCCGCGTCTCGTCAGCGGGGCGGCGCGCGCAGAGGAGCCGCACCGTCTCGCGTTCTACCTTTATGAGCTGGCTTCGGCGCTCCATGCCCAGTGGAGCCGAGGCAATGATTCGCCACATTTGCGATTTATTCAGGCAGATGACGGGGTTATGACCGCCGCGCGGTTGGCGCTTATCGCTGCCGTTCAACAGGTGATATCCTCGGGACTATCAGTCCTCGGCGTCGAGGCACCGGAGTCAATGCGCTAGACTCCGATTCGATGCTTGATGATTGAAACAGTGCTTCGAGGGGTCCAACATGTCTCGCTCCCAAGGTGCCGCAAATAGTGGGTGGCCACCTCAGCAGCGCCACCCCGCGGGCGAGCCCGATCCCCGTACCGGCGGTCGGCCAGCACAGCGCGCGCAGACTTCGCAATATCCCCAGCAGGGGCAGCAGTATGCGCAGCCGAGCTACGGCGAGCCGCAGCAGAACGGCTATCCAGCACAGCAGCCGGCTTACCAGCAGCCCGCGCAGCCGCAGTATGCGCAGCCGCAGTACGGTCAGGCGCAGGCTGGACAGCCCGGCTATCACTATCCGCAGCAGCAACCGGCACATCAGCCCCAGGCGCCGCATTATCCGGCCCAGCAGGCGCATGCTCCCGTGCCGACCGCGCCGCAGCCAAACCGGCAGGCCCTGAGCAGCCTCGAGAGCGCGCGCAACGCACCGCAGGCGCAGACGCACGATTTCGATAATTTCCCGCGGACGCAGCCCCCGCAGTACGGCCGGGCGCCGCAGCAGCAGCCGGCGCAGCGCGCTCAGTATGCCGCGCCGCAGCCGCAGGCCGACAATCCCATCAACGCCGCGCTGGGCTATCGTCAGCCCGCCGCGCAGCCGGCCGCGCCGCAATACGCCCCGCAGCAGCGGACGGCGGCTCCGGCTTACGATGGCTGGCCGGCTCAACAGCCGGCTTCGGACCCATACGGCCAGGCGGTGGACGATTACCTGCCGGCTGACGCGGCCTACGCCGCCAACGGCAACCAGCCCCACTACGACGGCTTGCAGCAGGCGGATTGGGCGTTGCCGGCTGCCGGATACGTCGATCCCGGGCTCGCTGACCAGCAAGCCTATGCGCGCGGTGGCCACTACGATCACCAGACCCACGGCGGGGCGTTGGAGCCGACCTACAACCAGGACGAGGCCGCTTACGAGGCCGAGGAGCCGCGCCGTCGCAGCTGGACAATGCGGATCGCCGGTGCGGTCGTGGTTGCGATCGGTCTCGGGTATGGGCTGGCGCAGGCTTACTCGACGCTGCTCGGTGGGCATCCATCGGAATCGGCACCACCTGTCATCGCCAGCGATTCTTCGCCGGCGAAGGAGAAGCCGGCTGATCCGGGTGGACGTCAGTTCTCGCACACGGACAGCAAAGTTCTTGGACGCCTCGGCGAGGCGGATACCTCGCACCAGGATTCCGCCGGTCTGTCGGAGAGCGACACCGGCAGCGAAGGCTCGCGGCAGGTGAAGACCCTGGTCGTCGGACGCGATGGCTCCATTGCGCCGCCTGAGGCCGAGCCTGTGAACCATTCCGAGCCTGTGTCCGTACCCGGCCTGATGGTCGTCGATGCCTTCGGCAGCGCTGGCCAGCAAGCGGCGCCGCCGCAACAGCAGCCGCAGCAGCGGCAGGCCAGTGCGCCGCCCCGGCAAGCCGAGCCGGTGGCTGATGAGGCACCCCCGCAGCGCTCGGGCATGAACGTCAAGACAACGAAGGTCATTCCTTCATCGACGGCCAGCCTGCCAGAAGAAGCTCCGGCAGCGGCGCCGCCGAAGCGCCAGAAGGTGGCTGCCGCTGCCCCGACCAACGACGCAGGTCCGTCGGGTGGCTCGGCGGGCGGAGCCAATGGCTATGTCGTAGTGCTGGCTTCTGTGCCGGCATCGGGTACCAGCCGCCTCGATGCGCTGCGCAAGTTCGCCGACATGCAGCAGCAGTATGGGCCGGTCCTGGGCAACAAGACGCCAGACGTGCGCGAGACGACGCTGGCGGGCAAGGGGCCGTATCACCGGCTGCTCGTCGGGCCTCCGGGCTCAAAGGCGCAGGCCGCCGAGCTGTGCACGCAGCTCAAGGCTTACGGCTACAAAGACTGCTGGGTTACCGCTTACTAAGCACCATGACGGCGGCGCGCTCGACGGGCGCGCCCTGTGGTGCTAGGTCGCTTTTTGCTGCGACACGGGCGGAGAGAAGCTTTGAATATAGCAACTGCTGCGCAAGCTGATGCCCGCGCCAAAGTTGCGGGGGCCCCGCCTGCGGCGCAGGCGGCTGAGGCCCGGGAAAGGGCCGTCATATAATGCGCTCCGCACTCATCGTTGGCGTCGCGGGCACGGAGCTGTCGCGCGACGAGGCTCAATTCCTGAAGGATGCGCGTCCGGCGGGGTTCATTCTGTTTGCCAGGAACCTGCGCGACCATGCGCAGATCCGTGCGCTGATCTCCGACGTGCGAACGGCAGTCGGCGCCGACGATCTCCTCGTCCTGATCGACCAGGAGGGCGGCCGGGTGCAGCGCTTGCGGCCTCCGCTCGGGCGTGCTCTGCCGCCAGCCGCCGTCTATGGCCGGCTTTATGCGCAAGACACTGGAGGCGCCGTTGCGGCGGCCTTCGAGGCGACGCGGCTTCTGGCGGCCGATCTCATCGATCTCGGTATCAATACGGACTGTGCGCCGGTGCTGGACCTGCCGGTGCCGGGTGCGCACGACATTATCGGCGATCGCGCGTACGCCAAGACGGTCGACGAGATCGTGGCGCTGGCGCGGGCGGTGGGCGAAGGCTTCATGGCGGGCGGCGTGGTGCCGGTCATCAAGCACATTCCTGGACACGGGCGGGCGACGGCCGACAGTCACCTCGCGTTGCCGGTGGTGACGGAGCCACGCGCCGAGCTGACGGTGACCGATTTCGCGCCGTTCAGGGCTCTGCGCGACATGCCATCTGCGATGACGGCGCACGTCGTATTCCGCGACATCGATCCTGACGCGCCGGCGAGCACTTCGCCCATCGTGACGGCCGAGATCATTCGCGGAGAGATCGGCTTCGACGGCCTCTTGATGAGCGACGATCTGACGATGAAGGCGCTGACGGGACCGATGCGCGAGCGGGCCGCGGCGGTGATTGCGGCCGGCTCCGACCTGGCGCTCCACTGCAGTGGGGATCTGCCGGAAATGCTCGCAGCGGCAGCGGGTTGCGGGAGGCTTGAAGGCCGGTCGCAGGCGCGATTTGACGCGGCCATTAAGGTAACGAAAGCCACGCAACCATTTGATTCCAGTGCGGCCGAGGCGCAACTGGCCAAGGTGCTTGCGTTTGCGGCCGGCTCGGCTGAATCAGTGTAAGCTCAACACTATATTTCAGCTGGATAAGAGGCGGTCGCCGGTTGGCGCCGCCGTCAGGCCACCGGGAAGCGATGAGCACGGAGCCGCAAGAGGACAGCGAAGCATCTGCCTGGGAGCAGCCGACGGTCGAAGCACGCTTCGACGAGGAGGATGCGCTTATCGTCGATGTGGCCGGATACGAGGGGCCGCTCGACCTTTTGCTGGCGCTCGCCCGTACGCAGAAGGTGGACCTTTCCAAGATCTCGGTGCTGGCGCTCGCCGACCAGTACATCGGCTTCATCACCGAAGCGCAGAAACTCCGCCTGGAGCTCGCCGCAGACTATCTCGTCATGGCGGCATGGCTGACGTTCCTCAAATCGAAGCTGCTACTGCCGCGTGAGACGGTTCAGGGCGACGAGACGAGCGCGGAGGAACTGGCGCGGCGCCTGTCGTTCCGGCTGCTGCGTCTTGATGCGATGCGCGAGGCTTCGGCGCAGCTGATGACGCGCTTGAGGCTCGGGCGGGACGTGTTCGCCCGCGGGATGCCGGAGGGTACGCGCACGATCCGCGAGACCGAGTTCACCGCCAAGATCTACGATCTGCTGCACGCCTACGCAGATCAGCGCCGGCGCACGATCAAGGTCGGACACGTGGTGAAGGTGCGGTCCGTATGGTCCATCAAGGATGCGCGCGTGCGCCTCGAACGGTTGCTCGGAGAAACGCCTTCACCCTCGGATTGGCTGGCGTTCGAGCGCTGCATGCTGTCGATGACGAAAGAGCACGAGAACGGAAAGACCGTGGTCGCTAGCTCGTTCGGCGCTACGCTTGAGCTAGCGCGCGAAGGCCATATCGAATTGCGTCAGGACGGCCCGTTCGGTCCCATCTACATGCGTCCGCGCGCGTCCGATGGGGCGTTGTCGCAGGCCGAGTGGCAGAAGATTGCTTGAACAGTTGAGCAGAGCGTGCGTTCCGGATAGGCGATGACGAAAGAAAAGCGCATGGAACCGCCACGTTTGAGCCTGGTGCCTTCCGGCCAGGGCCGCAGCGAAAGCGCGCGTGAGGACGATGCCGACGAGGCACGTCCTGGCGGCTCGCTTCCGCGCAACGTTGCAACGCTCCCGTTCGCCGATCACCGTGAGAAGCTGCGCATTCTCGAAGCGCTACTGTTTGCTGCTTCAGAGCCACTCGATGAAGCCCGCCTCGCCAGTCATCTCGCGGAGGGTGAGGACATCGCGGCGCTGATCGAGGAACTGCGCGCCTTCTACAACGGCCGCGGCGTCAATCTCGTCAAGGTGGCCGGGAAGTGGGCGTTCCGTACGGCGGAAGATCTTTCTTACCTGCTGGAGCGGTATGCGACGCAGGAGAAGCGGCTGTCGAAGGCTGCACTCGAGACGCTGTCCATCATCGCCTACCATCAGCCGGTGACGCGCGCCGAGATCGAAGACATTCGCGGCGTGACGACCTCCGCGGGTACGCTCGACATCCTGCTGGAGACCGGATGGGTGCGGTTGCGGGGGCGCCGCCGCGCGCCTGGCCGGCCGGTGACGTACGGCACGACGGACGCTTTCCTCGTTCATTTCGGGCTCGAGAGCATCAAGGATCTGCCCGGCCTCGCCGAGCTCAGGGCGTCGGGGCTACTGGACGGCAATCTGCCGCCAGACTTCGCGGTGCCCGAGCCGACCGATGTCGCGGCGCTGATGCCGGACGAGGTCCCCCTCGATGAGATCGAGGAGGAAGAGGCCGCTGCCGCGGAAGCCGCCGAGGAGGGCGGGGAACCGAACGACGGCTTGCCCGACGATGAGGACGCCGATAAGTCCTGAGGCTTGCCCGTCGCGTAAGAAGGTACCCTCCCGTTGGCATCGCTGGTTCCCACTCCACAACGTCTGCCGGCTGCTGCGCAAGACGGTGGCGCAGGCAAAGGTGGTGCGCTCAACGGCAAGGGGGGCGCCGCCGCTACGTTTGCGGCGCAGCTGACGTTCGAGGATGTGGCGCGCCAGTTCGACAGCACGCAGGCGCTGGCCGGCGTAAGCCTCGATGTCGCGCCCGCCGAGATCGTCTGCCTGCTCGGACCTTCGGGTTGCGGGAAGACGACGCTGCTGCGGATCGCCGCCGGGATCGAGAAGCCGACCGGCGGCCGGGTGCTCATCAACGGTTTGGAGGTGGCGGGGCCGGCTCGCTTCGTTGCCCCGGAGGATCGCGGCGTCGGGCTGATGTTCCAGGACTTCGCACTATTCCCGCATCTCACCATCCTCGGGAACGTGGCGTTTGGGCTCAAGTCGCTGCCGAAGGCGGACGCGCGTCGCGAGGCACTGGCGGCGCTGAAGCGTGTCGGTCTGGCGCAGCTGGCAGATGAGTATCCGCACATTCTTTCGGGTGGCCAGCAGCAGCGCGTGGCGCTTGCGCGTGCCATCGTTCCGCGACCGGCGGTGATGCTCATGGACGAGCCCTTCTCGGGGCTCGACGTGCAGCTTCGCGATGAGATGCAAGAGGAGACGCTGGCGTTGCTGCGCGAGACGCGCGCCACGTCGGTCATCGTCACGCACAACCCGGAAGAGGCGATGCGCATCGGCGATCGCATTGCCGTGATGCGTGCCGGCCGGCTCGTGCAGGCAGGGTCTGCGGAAACGCTCTATCATCAGCCGGCGGACCTGTTCGTCGCGCGGCTGTTCTCAGAGATCAACGAAATCCAGCACCGCGTGGGCAAGAACGGCATCGATACGCCGATCGGTATGCTTCCGGCTCCGGGGCTGAACGAGGGCGAAGCGGCAACGGTATGCATCCGCGAGCGTGGGGTGCGGCTATCGCGCGACGGCGCCGGGCTCCCCGGCAGGGTGCTCGACGTGAAGTTTCTCGGTGATGTGGCGCGGCTGGAAGTGGCGGTCGCGGGCTTCGAAAAGCCGCTGAAGGTGAGGGTGCGGGAGAGCGACGGCTGGGTGCGGGGGGCAGAGGTGCGCGCCCAAATTGATCCGGCGCGGGTCCTGGTGTTCCGCGCCGAAGGAAAAAGTGAAGCCGAATTAATGTCTTAGTGGTACCGGGTAGGATTGCTGGCCTTGCGAGCCTATATGGTTTCTGCAATACCAGTTGCGAAAATCGCAACGTTTTGGCCGATGGGAGTTGCGATGAGAGCAACTCGTTTAAGGAGCAACCCACGATGGGCCTGAGCACATGGCATTTGCTCATCCTGGCACTTGTCGCCCTTCTGGTTTTCGGCGGCAGCGGGCGCATCTCGTCGATTATGGGCGACATGGCCAAGGGCATCAAAAGCTTCAAGAAGGGGCTTTCCGACGAGGACGAAGAGGAGCGGCGCGAGGCGCGTGGCGGCGATCCGCGCGTCATCGATCAGCGCCCGGTCCAGACATCGGATCGCGACACCACAAAGACGGGTTGAGCCGGCAGACGCTGCGCGCAGCGTCGAGGTGGCGCTGGCGCGAGACTGAGCGCGTCGGCAATCGGGACGGCGCATGTTCGACATCACTTCCAGCAAGCTTCTGATCCTCGCCGTCGTGGCGCTGATCGTCGTCGGGCCAAAGGATCTGCCGATCCTGCTGCGGACGGTTGGCAAATACCTGGGCGTCATTCGGCGGCAGGCGGCCGAGTTCCGCAGCCATTTCGACGAGGCGATGCGCGAAGCCGAACTCGACCAGCTCAAGAAAGAATTCGAGGCGGCGGCGCGCGAGGTGCACGCGACGGTCGAGAGCGGCGCGCGCAGCCTTGAGGCGCGGGCCGAGCCAGCGAGTGCGCCGAAGCCGGAGCCTTTGAAGTTCGGCACCGGCATGCCAGCGCCGCCCGCAGAGCCTGAAGCTGAAAAGCTGCCATCGCCCGACGTCGCAATCGAAACCGAGCCCGAGGCGACGGCTGAGCGTGCGAACGTGCCGGGCCGGGGGGCTGCATGACCGAAATAGCGCCGCGGCCCGGACAAGAGGACATCGACGCGTCCAAGGCTCCGCTGGTCGATCACCTCGTCGAGCTGCGGCAGCGGCTCATTTATTCGCTGATCGCGCTGGGGCTGGCTTTCGTCGTCTGCTTTGCGTTCGCCAAACAGATCTACAACATCCTGGTGCTGCCCTATCAATGGGCGCACGGCGGCACAGATCCGATCGAGATGATCTACACGGCGCCGCAGGAGTTTCTGTTCACGCAGATGAAGCTGGCGCTGTTCGGTGCGGCCTGTATCTCGTTCCCGATCGTTGCCGCGCAGATCTACAAGTTCGTTGCGCCTGGTCTCTACAAGAACGAGAAGCGCGCCTTCGTGCCGTATCTCGTGGCGACGCCGGTGCTGTTCATGCTCGGCGCGCTGCTCGTCTATTTCCTCGTCATGCCGATGGCGATGCGGTTCTTCCTGTCGATGCAGCAGACGGGCGGGCCAGTCGAAATCCATCTGCAGGCACGCGTCTCAGAATACCTGGCGCTGATCATGAGCCTCATCATCGGGTTCGGGATCTGCTTCCAGCTTCCGGTGGTGCTGACGCTGCTGGCGCGCGCGGGCCTCGTTACTGCCGACATGCTGAAGAAGGGGCGGCGGTATGCCATCCTCGGGATTACAGCCGTGGCGGCCGTTCTGTCGCCGCCTGACCCATTCAGCATGCTGGCGATGATGCTGCCGACGATCGGGCTTTACGAGCTATCGATCTGGGCGGTGGACCGGGTCGCCAAGAAGCACGCCCAGGGTGCAGCGTCCGCGGCTTGATCGCGTCTGGACCATCCTCGGCTGTCCCACTATACCGTCCGCAACAATTGAAATTCACGTCATGCCGGCGCAGGCCGGTAGCCACGCACGTCTCGGCACCCTCGTTTCGATGTGTCGTGGATCCCGGCCTCCGCCGGGAGGACGTTCGAAAGAACCATCAGCGAGCAGAGGCGAGCCGTGTTCGATATCAAGTGGATCAGAGAGAACCCGGAAGCGTTCGACGCAGGTCTGGCGAAGCGAGGCCTGTCGCCGCTGTCGGCAGAACTGATTGCACTCGATGAGGCGCGGCGTTCGCACGTGACGAAGCTGCAAGAGGCGCAGGCGCGCCGCAATGCGGCATCCAGGGAGATCGGCAAGGCGAAGGCCGCGAAGGACGAGGCCACGGCGAACGCGCTGATGGCCGAGGTTGCCACGCTGAAAGACGAACTCGCGAAAGGCGAGGAGGTCGAGCGCGATCTCGACGGCAAGCTGCGCGATGCGCTGTCGGTCATTCCGAATTTGCCGCTGGCCGAGGTTCCGCTTGGCAAGGACGAGAAAGACAACGTCGAGGTGCGCAAGGTCGGCGCGCCGACGCAGTTCGCGTTCGCGCCAAAGCAGCACTTCGAGATCGGCGAGGGGCTCGGCCTCATGGACTTCGCCACCGCCTCGAAGATTTCCGGGGCGCGGTTCGTGGTGTTGAAAGGTGCTCTGGCGCGGCTGGAGCGGGCGCTGGGCGCCTTCATGCTGGACCTGCACACGAGCGAATTCGGTTACACCGAGAACATCGTGCCGCTGCTGGTGAAGGATCACGCGGCTTACGGCACCGGCAATCTGCCGAAGTTCGCGGAGGATCTGTTCCGCACCGAGAACGGTTTCTGGCTGATCCCGACCGCCGAGGTTTCGCTGACGAACTTCGTGCGCGATGAAATCCTCGAAGAAGACAAGCTGCCGATGCGGCTCACCGCGCATACGCCCTGCTTCCGCTCGGAAGCGGGCGCGGCGGGGCGAGACACGCGCGGCATGATCCGCCAGCACCAGTTCAGCAAGGTTGAGCTCGTTTCCATCACGACGCCGGAGGAAAGCCTCCCCGAACACGAGCGCATGACGGCGTGTGCGGAAGAGGTGCTCAAGCGGCTCGGACTGCCGTTCCGCACGATCCTCCTGTGCACAGGTGACATGGGCTTTGCCTCGCAGAAGACCTATGACATCGAGGTGTGGCTGCCGGGCGAGAACACCTATCGCGAGATTTCCTCGTGCTCGGTGTGCGGCGACTTCCAGGCGCGGCGGATGAATGCGCGCTTCAAGCCGAAGGGAGGCAAGGATACCCGCTTCGTGCATACGCTGAACGGGTCCGGGCTTGCGGTCGGGCGCACGCTGATCGCGGTTCTGGAAAATTACCAGCAGGCGGATGGCTCGGTGGTCATTCCCGAGGCGCTGCGGCCGTACATGGGCGGTCTCGCGGTGATCGAGAAGGCGGCATAATCATGCGCATCCTCGTCACCAACGATGACGGCATCGGCTCGGAAGGCATCGAGAACCTCACGCGTATCGCGGAGCAGCTTTCCGACGATGTATGGGTGGTCGCGCCGGAGAAGAACCAGTCGGGCGCCTCCCACTCCATGACGCTGCACGAGCCGCTGCGGGTGCGGCAGACGAACGCGCGTACGTTCGTTCTGCGCGGCACGCCGACGGATTGCGTGATCATGGCGATCCGGCATTTCATGATCGACAGTCCGCCCGATCTCGTACTGTCGGGCATCAACCACGGCTCGAACCTCGCCGAGGACGTGACGTACTCGGGCACCATCGCGGCGGCTATAGAAGGTACGATGCTCGGCGTGCGCGCGATTGCGATGAGCCAGGTCGGCGGATCGCTGGAAGAGGGCAAGATCCACTGGGAGACGCCGCTGACGCACGGGCCAGGGCTCGTTGCGCGTTTGCTCGAATCCGACTGGCCGAAGGACATCGTGCTCAACGTGAACTTTCCCGCGTGTCCGCCGGATGCGGTCACGGGAATCGAGATCACGCAGCAGGGCCGGCGCGATCAGGCGTCGCTGCGGATCGACGAGCGCAGCGATCCTTGGGGGATGCCCTATTTCTGGTTCAACTTCGAGCGGCCACCTTCGACGCTTGTGGAGGGCACGGACCTTGCCGCCATCGATGCCCGGCGCATTTCCGTGACGCCGCTTTGCCTCGACCTCACGCATCAGGCGACGCGCAACAAGCTCGGGCGGTTTTTCGAGGCGGATTTTCCGCGCAAGCGCGCGGCCGGTGGCGATCTCTAAGTCGGTTGCCTAGCAGCCAGTTTGGCGGGGTCCGTCCGGCGCGCGATTGCCATCGCGATGCCGCGAAGTCGTCGCGGCTAAGTCGTTAACTAAGCACAATGGCTGAGTAGCTTTGCATCTTACGGCGCAAGGTCGGGCCTCGCTGCCTGATCCGGTGCTGCCAATAAATTCAGCAGCCCTGCTGCCTCCGTTAAGGGTCCATTAACCCCTTAAGGATTAATGGAAGGTTGGCAGTAAAGGTGCGTATCATGATGCGTTTTATGCGTTTCCATATTTGCGGATCGACGCTTTCTCAGCCATCGGCCCGCGCCGCCGCCATCCTCGTCGCGGCCTTGAGCGGGGGATGCTCCGCTTCCCTTTCAGGCCCCAGCTTCAGCTTCGCTGACGATAAGCCGCCGCAGCAGACGGCGTCTGGTTATGGCCGCAGCAATCTCGGTAACGACAGCTACGGCGGCGGAGGCGCCCCGTACAACGCGCCGCGCACCTATCGCGAGAACAGCGTTGCCTCGCAGAACCTTCCCGACGCGACGCCGTCGGCCTATTCGGGCGGCCGCACCGGCACTAACTACGCGGCCAGCACGCGCAATGATAAGGTGAGCTACAACAATTCGTATGGGTCCGGCGGTTCGTCGAACTCGTACGGTTCGTCGGGCTCGTCGAACGCCAACAACGGCTCGAACTACAATTCCTATACGGCAGGCGGGCGCTACGGCACCGTGCCGCCGGCGGCTACCGCATCGACCAACCGTTATGATCCGCAGCCGACGCCGTCGCTCGCCAATCCTGGGGATACGATCGACGTGCAGCCTGGCGATACGCTCTATGGCCTGTCGCGTCGGCACAACGTGTCGGTCGCCGAGCTCATGCAGCTCAACAACTTGACGAGCCCCAACCTCAAGCTCGGCCAGAAGCTTTATCTGCCGCAGGGTGTCGCGGCACAGCGCTCGGCGCCGTCGCCTGTGACGCAGACGGCAAGCATCCAGCCGCCGCCCGTGCCGTCGAACCTCGATAGCAAGTATCGCGGCTCATACACGGTGCGTCCGGGCGATTCGATCTACGGCATCTCGCGGACGTACGGCGTTTCCGCGGCGGAGCTGCAGCATGCCAATGGCATCACGGATGTGCGCACTGTGAAGGCCGGCGCGGTGCTCCGCGTTCCTGGCTCCGATGGTGGCAGCATGGGCCAGCCGGTTCAGCAGGTTGCGGTCGTTCCGCCAGCCTCGAGCCCGACGCCCTCGTATCAGCCGAGCGACGTGAGCGCGTCGAGTGGTTCATCGCAACAGCCGACCGTCCTCAATGGCTCGCAGCCGAGCGGCAGCACCTACACGCAGGTCGCAACCCGTAACGCGAACGACGTTGCGACCGCCGGGATGGCGCCACCCTCGCAGCCGCGCCAGTCGGTGGCATCGAGCGACAAGCTGCGGTGGCCGGTGAGCGGACGTATCATCAGCGGGTTCGGTCAACGGCCGGACGGCACGCATAACGACGGCATCAACATGTCCGTGCCGCAAGGGACGTCGGTGCATGCTGCGGAAGGCGGCACGGTCGCCTATGCCGGGTCGGAGCTGAAGGGCTACGGCAATCTCATCCTGGTGCGCCACGACAATGGCTGGGTCACCGCGTATGCACACAACGACCAGCTGATGGTGAAGCGTGGCGACAAGGTGCAGCGCGGTCAGGTGATTGCGACGGCCGGGCGGACCGGCTCGGTCGATCAGCCGCAGGTGCACTTCGAGCTGCGGCAGGGATCGAAGCCTGTCGATCCCGTACCGTTCCTCGAACGGCTGTAGAATTTTTCGCGCGACGTGAGGGAAAAAGAATGGTGTCAGACCGTGAAGGTCTGACACCGTTTGCGGCGCTTGTGGCCGTCTGACCGGCTGGGCCGGTGAGATATTTAGATCAGAGTCGCGGACGCGAAAAAAGAGTCATTTGCGCAACGCGCGCGTGACGATCGCGCAGCATACGTGGACTCAACTTGCATCCTTGCCGAACGCTTTGCGCAGCTCGTCTTTGGTGCGCTCGAGGATGCACTTGCGATCTGCAGGAAGCTGGCGGCCGGCGCGATTGATGTAGAACGTCAGCATCGACATCGCGGAACGGTACGGATCGGATTTGCGACGCCGGCTACGTTCTGCAGATGCCTTCAGCGATGCCGCGATCTTTTTCGGATCGTCGAGCGTGAAGACATCACGATCGAGCGTCATAGCGTTGCTGTTTCGCGTGACGGATTGCGACCATTTTTTCGCGGGCGATCGCGTCGTCGCTGCCGATTTTGCGGCTGGTTTGCGACGTGTCGAAGATTTGGTGGCGGCGCGTTTGGTCGGCTTGGTCTTCCTTTTCGCCAAGGCCATGATGGCCTCCATCGTTACTGCGGACGTGCCAGGGTAACGATCGAGGAGCTAACGAGTTCTCACTCGGTTATGTGCTGCATGAATGCCATCGCGGCATGCGGCGCCCGCACTTTGCCCTCGTGAATGAAGTAGACGAAGGCATCGCGTGGCTTTTTGGCTGGCTTGTGCTTTGGATCGACAACCGCGAGATCCTCCGGGACGCCGCCTTCGGACCAAGTGAGGAAGCGTTTGGCCCAGGCGTCGAGCGCTTTGGGCGGATAGCCGGTCTTTACCTCATCCTTGCCCTTCTGCAGCCGCGCGTACAGAAAATCGCCCGTAACGTCTGCTATGGACGGGTAGGTTTCGTGCTCGGCAAAAACGATGGGCGTCTTGTGCTCACGCGCCAGCGCGATGAACTCGGGCGTGCAAAAGCTGTCGTGCCGGACTTCAACAACGTGGCGGAGTGGCCGGCTGCCGACCTTGTGGGGAAGCAGCTCGAGAAATGCGCCGAAGTCGGCGGCGTCGAACTTTTTTGTCGGCGCGAACTGCCAGAGCATCGGGCCGAGTTTGTCGCCCAGCTCGAGTGGTCCTGAGTCGATGAAACGGTTGATGCTGTCGCCGGCCTCGGCGAGCACGCGGCGGTTGACCGCGTAGCGTGGTCCCTTCAGCGAGAAGACGAATCCGTCCGGCGTTTCGGCAGCCCACTTGGCGAAGGTCGCAGGCGTCTGCGTGCGGTAGAACGTTCCGTTCACCTCGATGGTGGGGACGTGTTCGGCGGCGTAGGTCAGCTCCTTGGCGTGTGGGAGCTTGTCGGGATAGAACGTGCCGCGCCACGGTTCAAAGGTCCAACCACCCATGCCGGCGCGTATTTTTCCTCGCTTCGCCATGTGTCTCCTCCGGCAGCCGTCGCAAAGGTGGCGGCGCGCCTCGGGTTGTCAAGCGCAACAGCATCGTCTGCATCATTGCGGTGGTTGCAGCATTTCGAGGATAATCCGCGAGGTGCTCGCAATCGGGCTCAAACCACATATTGCCTGTCTCGTTGCGCGGCGCCGAAGCCGACATACGCTGCCCGCCTGAAACATGGAGGCGAGGCATGATTCCAGAAAGTCAGGTTACGGCGAGGGTCGCCCAGGGCAAGAAGAGCCCGAAGGCAAAGGTTTCATCCCCTAAGCCGGTTGTCGACACGAACACGCTGGATCGCATTGGGGTGAGCAGCGTCGACGATTCGAAAGTGAACTGGCGGGCGTCGTTTGCGACATGTGGTGGTAACCACGCCGATCAATCATCGACGATCGTCTACGAGATCGCGCCTGGAGGGCATCTGGGCTGGCACACGGATGCGACGGAGGAGACCCAATACATTATCGACGGCACCGGCGAATTGCAGATGGAGGATGGTAAGTATCCCGTCGGACCCGGCAGTGTGTTCGTGTTGCCGACGAACGTGCGCCATGATCTCGTCAATACCGGACCGGGGCCGTTGCGTGCGGTGGCGTTCTTTGCGGCGGCCATGTTCACACAGGACTTCGACAACGTGATGCTGCCGCCGAAGTCACACATTCTCGGTA
Organism: Hyphomicrobium sp.; assembly: GCA_030148725.1. Classification (GTDB taxonomy): domain Bacteria; phylum Pseudomonadota; class Alphaproteobacteria; order Rhizobiales; family Hyphomicrobiaceae; genus Hyphomicrobium_A. The sequence continues at coordinate 90,085 of JASBSU010000009.1, read as the reverse complement.
CGCCGAACCGCGAGGGATAGGCAGCGACATGGGCGTCATCAGTGCGAGGGCGTGCTGTCCTCGCACGGGGTCATGGCGCGTCGGTACCGGTGACAGCGCGCCATGTTGTGCCGTCGATGGCTTCGAGCAGCAGCACGCGAGAGGTGCTATCGCTCGCCTGCACGGCGCTGGTCGGTGGCGGCAGGGCGATCGTCGCCCGCGCGCCGGTCTGGCCGCTGATGCCGATGCGCTCGGTTCCGAAGTGGGATGCCCAGGCGTACGGGTAGGTGTTGCGGATTGCAGTGGGTGGCAAGGCTGCGAGCGCCTGTCCGTCCCACTCGGCAAGCTTTTGCCCCGATCCGTCCAGCAACGTCGCTGCGATGATGTAGGCGGCGCCGGTGTCAGGTCCGGCGTTCACGTACGCGTCGAAGGTGGTGCTGCCGTCGCTTGCGACCTTCAGGCCGGTGATGGCGATGTCGTGGTGGTGGAAGTTGACGCGTGAGTGAAGCGGCGAGACGACGGCGCCGAAAAGGATCTGGTACGTGATGACCGTGAACAGGGCGCATCCGAGACCGAGGCGCAGGGCGAGCTTGCGGAGCATTGCATCCGGAAGCGGACCGCTGAAGATCCAGGGTATCCATGCCCGGCTCGGGGTGGAGTGCGGTCCTGCAATGAAGCGCGCGTCGAGCGAGTAGGCACCGGCTCCAGAGAGGAACAGCGCCGAGCTCATCGCGACGCCGGACACCGCCATCGTCCATTCGTCGAGGCAGGTGGAGCCCATCCAACCGAAGATGAACATGAGAACGACGTTCAGCCAGATGCTGACGAAGGCGCTCGCGCGCGTAGCGAGGCCGAACATCAAGCCAAGCCCGACCGCGAGCTCTGCAAAGGTCCACATCCAGACCGAGGTTACGATGAGATCGTGGTGGTGCAGCGTCCACTCGATGGGCGTCTGCAGCCACAGGGCCCCTGGCAGCGCATGGGTGAGCTTGGCCGCCACGTAGCCTGCAGCGTCGAAGTCCAGTTTAACGGCGTGATCGACGCCCGCCGTTTCGGTGTAATCGTAGAACAGGCGCCGGCTGGCGCCGCCCCAGAAAATGAAGCCCTGAACGAAGCGGGTGCCCAGGAGGATGAGTGCGGCGAGGGCTAGATCGGTCCGGGCAGCGCGCGGTTGCCCCTCGATCGATTCCACGTGCGCCATGCAACTGCTCCCCTGTCGACGCGGCGGCGTGCCGTTAACCGGGCGACGTTAACCGGAGATGCGCTAAGAGCTACTTACGGGAAGTTGAGCAAAAGCGCGACGCGTGGCGATTAACGAGGTGCGTGGCATGGCCGACAACAAGCCGCCGGAAGCGGCGCTTGCGAGCATGGGGCGCTTCGATATCGGGGCGATCGCTGCTTCGCTGCCGGAGAGCGCCGACACGATGCTCGTCGACCGGTACCTGACCGATCGGCCGTCGGCCAGCGCGCGCGTGTTCCGCGTCTATAAGCCGACGCCGCCGCACTACCATTCGCAATGCGACGAGTATCTCTTCGTGTTTTCAGGTCGCGGGACCTTCTGGATGGGCGATGCCTCGAGCAAGGCAGAGTTCGGTCCGGGGCAGCTTCTGCATTTCGAGCGGGGCGTCGTCCACGCACTTCCGGATATCCTGGAGGAGCCGCTCGTGTTTCTGTCGATCGACAGTCCGCGGCGCGATCCAAAAGATGTGATCTTCGTCGATCCGAAGGATGGGACGCCCGAAAGTTTCATCCGCCAGAGCGAATACTGATCGGGCGAGGGGGAGTGGCGTGAGACTGCTGATCCGTACGCTACAGCGCATTGCGATTTTCGGCATTGGTGCGATCAGCATCTGGCTGATCGTGTTCGTGGTGTGGGATTTCGCGGACCAGCGGCTTCCGATGACGCTGGCGCTCGCCATCACTTACGGCGTCGGTGCCTATGTCATTCTGCCCTACGCGGTGCGCATGGGTCTCAAGGTGACGCAGCGTCGGCGTGTTCCGAGCTTCACGGTTTCAGGCGATGGCTTGCCGGCGGACCCCGTCAATATTGCGCTCTATGGCACCATGGACGAGTTGCGCAATGCGTTTGCTGCCATCGGGTGGGTTGAGGCCGACAAGCTGACGCTGGCAAGCTCCTGGCGGATGGTGCGGGCGTTCCTGCTCAATCGGCCCTATCCCACCGCGCCGTTCTCGACGCTGTTCCTATTCGGGCGCGGTCAGGACATCGGCTTTCAAAAGCCGATAGGTGACAGTCCGCGCAAGCGTCATCACGTGCGGTTCTGGGGGCGCCGGCTGGAGGACATCCAGGACATCGACACCGCGAGCTTCTGGCTCAACACGGATGGTCCGGCGCCGGGAGAGCGGGTGCCGTGGGTCGGCGCTGGGACGCGCGATACCGGTTTCGGTCTCACCAAGCTGACGTTCCAGATCACGCATGCCACCGATTCCGATACGAACGCCGAGCGCGACTTCATCATCGGCGAGCTGCAGGCGGCTGGCGCCGTTGGCCCTGTGGTGTGGGAACGTGCTGGCGATCCGGTCGGCAAGCGCATCAACCACTACATCACGGATGGGGATGTGGCGGTGGCGGCGCTGGGTAAGGGTGCGGAGTTGCCGGAGATCGGCGCTTCTGTGCGGGCGTAGCCGAACTTCGAGGGCCCGCCTCTACGGTCGTCAGAGGTTATGCCTTGGTTTCGGCGGCTGGCTCGACGGTCGGCAGCGACTCTTCTTTTTTCTTTTTCGGGTGCCACTCCGCGAGATCAATTTGGCTGAGGCGCTTGCGCTGGAAGTAGCGCGTCACGACCACGAAGAAGACCGGCACGAAATAGACGGCGAGCACGGTCGCGGCGATCATGCCGCCCATGACGCCGGTGCCAATTGCCTGCTGGCTGCGCGAGGCCGCACCGACGGCAATGGCGAGCGGTATGACGCCGAAAATGAACGCCAGCGACGTCATGACGATGGGGCGGAAGCGCTGTTGCGCCGCCATCACCGTCGCCTTCACGAGGGAGGTTCCCGGCTTCCACATCTCCTTGGCGAATTCGATGATGAGGATCGCGTTCTTGGCCGACAGGCCGATGATGGTGACGAGTGCGATCTTGAAGTAGACGTCGTTGGGCATGTCGCGCAGGTAGACGGCCGCAAGCGCGCCGACGACGCCGAGCGGAATGACGAGCAGCACCGAGAACGGGATAGACCAGCTCTCATACAATGCCGCAAGACACAGGAAGACGATGAGAACGGATAGCGCGAGCAGCAGGCTCGCCTGCGATCCGGCGGCTTTCTCCTGCTCCGACTGACCCGTCCATGTGTAGCCGAAGCCTTTTGGGAGCTGCTGCATCAGCCGCTCCATTTCGGCGATGGCGTCGCCGCTGGTGTAGCCAGGCGCGGGTTCGCCGGTGAAGCGCACGGACTGATAGCCATTGAAGCCGACGATCTGTGCAGGGCCGATACTCCATTTCAGCTCGGCAAAGGACGACATCGGCACCATCGTGCCTTTGTCATTCTTGATGGCGTAGTTGAGGAGGTCGGCGGCGTTGAGACGCTGCAAGTCCTCGGCCTGCACGATGACGCGCTGCATCTTACCCCGATTGGGGAAGTCGTTGGCGTAGACCGATCCGAGGTTCACCTGGATGGTCTTGTTGATGTCGTCGAAGCTGACGCCGTGCGCCATCGCCTTCTCGCGGTCGATGACGAGCTCGGCCTGCGGGGCAGGGGGCAAGCCTTCGACGTAGACGTTTTGAACGACGTCGCTCTGGCGGGCGAGCTTGAGTAACTGTTCCTGCGCCGCCATGAGGGCCGAGTAGCCCTTCTGTGCGCGGTCTTGCAGACGGAGGCTGAAGCCCGATGCGTTGCCGAGATTGTCGATGGGTGGAGGTTCGAGCGCCTGGATAACGGCATCGCGATAGTTCGCCATCGCGGCGTTCGTGCCGTTGACGAGATTGGCGGCTGAATTGGCGGCGTCACGCTCGCCCCATGGCTTCAGGGTGACGAACGCCTGCGACGTCATCTGGCCCTGGCCGGAGTACGAGTAGCCGTTGATCATCGTGACGGTGGCGACGCCGGGCTGCGCCATCAGATGTTCCTCCACCTTCTTCACCGCGGCGAGCGTGCGGTTGAAGGAGGAGCCTGGTGGCGTTTGGATGTCGACGGTGAAGAAGCCCTGGTCCTCGAGCGGCAGGAAGCCTTCGGGCAGGCGAATGTACGCGTAGCCGAGCCCGATGAGGATGGCGACATAGATCATCATCACGCGGCCGGAGCGGGCGATGAAGGCGGATACGCCGCGGCCGTAACCAGCGGTGATGCGGGCGACGAAACGGTTGAACCAGCCGAACACGCCGCCCTTTGCGTGTGCGTGGCCTTTTTCGATCGGTTTCAGGAGCGTGGCGCAGAGAGCCGGCGTCAGCGACAGCGCGAGGAACGCAGAGAAGGCGATCGACGTCACCATCGCGATCGAGAACTGGCGGTAGATGATACCGACCGAGCCGGGGAAGAACGCCATCGGGATGAACACCGCGACCAGCACCAACGTGATGCCGATGATGGCGCCGGTGATCTGGCCCATGGCCTTGCGCGTCGCTTCCTTCGGGGAAAGGCCCTCCTTGCTCATGATGCGTTCGACGTTCTCCACGACGACGATGGCGTCGTCGACGAGAATGCCGATGGCGAGCACCATGCCGAACATGGTGAGCACGTTGATGGAGAAGCCGGCGAGCATCATCACCATGCAGGTGCCGAGCAGTGCTATCGGCACGACGATGGTGGGAATGAGCGTGTAGCGGAAGTTCTGCAGGAAGATGAACATCACAATGAAGACGAGCACGACCGCTTCGATCAGCGTGTGCATCACCTTCTCGATCGAGGCTTCGACGGCGGGTGTGATGTCGTAGGGAATGTCCCACTTGAGGTTCGGCGGGAAGAACTGCGACAGCTCGACCATCTTGGCGCGGATGGCCTTGGCGGTTTCGAGCGCGTTGCCGTCGGGTGCCAACGTGACGGAGATGCCGGCAGCCTCGCCACCGTTGAGGCGCGTCGAGAATTTATAGTCGTCGCCGCCGAACTCGATGCGGGCGACGTCGCGCAGGCGGACCGTCGATCCGTCGGGGTTGGCGCGCAGGACGATGGCGCCGAATTCCTCCGGCGCACGCATCTGCCCTTTGACGACGATGGGGAAGTTGACTGCATGCTCGGACGGACTTGGCTGCGCGCCGACGGCGCCCGAGGCGATCTGTGCGTTCTGCTTGGTGATCGCGTCGGTGACGTCGGAGGCGTTGAGCGAAAGGCCGCGGAGCTTGTCGGGGTCGATCCATATGCGCAGCGCGCGCTCGGTGGAATAGAGCGTGGCGCGGCCGACGCCGGGAATACGTCGGATCTCGTTGATGACGTTGCGGATGAGGAAGTCGCCGAGGCCGACCTCGTCAACGGTTCCGTCCGTAGAGACCAGCGTGATGATCTGCAGCGTTGCGGCGGAGGCCTCCTCGACGAGGATGCCTTGCTGGCGGACTTCGGCGGGCAGGCGCGCCTCGACGCGCTTCAGTCGGTTCTGGACCTCGACGCCGGCATATCCCGGGTCGGTACCTGGCTGGAAGTTGGCGACGATCTCGACGACGCCGAACGAGTCCGACGCCGATTCATAGCTCAGGATGTTCGCTGCACCATTGAGCTCGTCCTCGATGAGACGCGTCGTTCCCGTGTAGAGATCCTCGACCGAGGCTCCAGGGAACTGCGTCGACAGCGCGATCGAGGGCGGCGCAATGATCGGATACTGCGCAACGGGAAGGCTTGGGAGGGCAAGAATGCCTCCCAAGCAGATGAACAGCGCAATAACCCAGGCGAAGATGGGCCTGTCGATGAAGAAGCTAGCCATATGGCGGCGTCACCAGGACCGTCGTGTCAGTGGACGCGTGCCTCCTTGATCGCCGAAGTCGCAGCCGTGGGCAGCACACTCGCCTGCTGCTCGATGCCGTTGTGATCGATCGGCGTCACCTTCATGCCGGCGGAAATCTTCTGGAAGCCTTCGACGACGACGCGCTCGCCTTCCTGCAGGCCGTCACGGATGAGCCAGATCTGGTCGACGACCGGGCCGACCTCCACTGGCTGCAGCGCGACCTTGTCGTCGTCCTTGATCACCCAAACTTCGGCCTTGCCATCGTTGGTGCGCTGGATGGCCTGCTGCGGCAGTGCGATGGCGTCGGAATCGACGGCCTGCGTGATGCGGGCGCGAACGTACATGCCCGGCAACAGCTCGTTCTGCGGATTGGGGATCTGCACACGCAGCGTCACCTGGCCGGTGCTCGGATCGGCGGACACGTCGGAGAAGAGAAGGCGCCCGGCGTTCGGATAAATGCTGCCGTCCTCCATGATGAGCTGGACGTTGGCGGCATTCTTATCCGTGTGAGTCAGTTCTCCTGAGGCGAGATCGCGGCGCAGCTTGTTCAATTCGCCGACGGACTGGGTGATGTCGACGTAGATCGGATCCATCTGCTGAATGGTTGCGAGAACGCCGCTGTTGGTCGAATCGAGGAGCGTACCTTCGGTGAGGATGGCGCGGCCAATACGGCCACTGATCGGGGCGCGCACGTTCGTGTAGTCAAGGTTGAGCTGAGCGCGGTCACGCGCCGCTTTTGCGCCCGCGACCTCGGCCAGCGCCTGCTGATGTGCGGCGGCGGCGACGTCATACTGAGCCTGGCTTGCAGCCTGCTTGGCGAGCAGCGCCTTGAGCCGCTCCTCCTGCTGCTGGGTCAGAACGAGGTTCGCTTCAGAGCGAGCCAATGCGGCTTCGGCCGTTGCGAGTTCGACCTCGTAAAGCGCTGGATCGATGGTGTAGAGGACGCTGCCTTCCTCGACTTTGCTGCCCTGCTCGAAGGTGCGCTTGGTCACGAGTCCGCTGACACGGGCCCGCACTTCGGCCATTCGCATCGGCGCCACGCGGCCGGGAAGGTCGCGTGTGTATGGTATCGGCTGCGGCCGCACGGTGACGTACGACACCTCGGGCGGCGCGGTCTGCTGCTGCGCTGAGGCCGTCGGCTCATCACAACCGGCAAGAGCCAGTGGTGAAAGCCACATGAGAGCAGATGCGCTGCGGCTTAGAAGGGACGCTCGGGGGGCGCTGATAAACATAATTACCTCGTCATGTCGTTCGATCGGGTGCGCGCACGGATGCCAGCACCGAGGTCAGCGACGAATTCCGGGAAGAGTGTGTTGGGAGGGCGGTGAGCCCAGACGCCGATCAGGCCAGCGTGGCGTTCGGCGGCCGCTCTTGTGGCGGCAAGGCTCGCGAGGCGAACCCTTGGTCAATCGGCGTCTCGTGCAGCGTCTCGCTCCTGAGAGCGATCTGCTGGGGGCCGATGACAAGCGTGAAATCGGAGAGGTCGACGCTGACCGATGCTTTGTAGCGGTCGGTCTTGGACGTCTTGCCGAGCTCGCTCGAGTCAGGTTCCGACTCGGCGCTGAGAGCGATGCCGGTGAGGCCGGCCACGCCGCCGGCGTGCGAGACCTGGTACTCGGTCACGGGAAGGAAAATCCCGATCCAGAGGAGCAGAAGAAAGCCGATCGATTTGGTCGAGCTTCTATACATATTCACAGGCTAGGACTTGAAACGCTGCAGAGCAACATAACGGAACTGTGACGCGTCATTCTGTCGCCAAGCCAATGGTTTAGCTAAATAGTTTCGGCTTAAATATGTGGCGGCTTGCATAGCGATCAATCCACGATTGCGCATTGCTAAGTCATTTGCCTGATCCTGCGAGCGGCTTCGTAAAGTCTTCGTTAATGCCCGTCGCAAATCGGCCCCCCATTTGTGGTGCGCCGATTTGATTCGGCCCGCCCGTTTTCAGGTTGCTCAAGGCGAAATGGCCTTTCGGAGCATCCTGAGCCCGTCACATCGTGCCGGGAGAGGGCGTGTTCAAGGGCCAGCAGGTGAAAGATTGGAAGCCGGCACCAGTGGCTTATTGGCGCCGGCTCCTGCAATTGTTCAGGCTTCACTGACCGCGCAGGCGCTGGCTGACCTCTTGCTGCGTCGGGATGCGCCCATCGTGCGTGAGCTTGTCGATGAGGCCAGGCAGTGCCTTCGAAAGCTGCGCCAGCAGGTCGTTGGGGTTGCAACCGGTCTTGTCGGCCATCTGGGTGACGGCCTTTTTGCCGAGCGCGTCACCGAGGGCATCTGGCTCGACCGGCTTGTTCTCGCCGGGGCCGACCCACGAGCGGACGACGTCGTCGAGGCCTGACTGCTGCAGCTGCGCGAGCAGTCCGCCGAGGCCGCCCAATCCACCAAGACCGCTTGCGTCCTGATCGCCGCCCTGCTGGGCGGAGACGTTGCCTCTCGGCGCCTCGGCCTGCTGCTGACGTGGTGCCGGTTGGTCTGCGCCTTGCGGCTTGCCGAGCAGCAGCTCCTGGAAGATCACCAGAAGCGGCGACTGGCCGTCGGCGCCGGTGGCCGCGTTCTGCGGTTGCCCTTTGCCCTGTTGTTGCTGGAGCTGCTGAAGCACTTCATCGAGAATGCCCATGGTCGTTTGTCCTCTCGTTGGTTTGGATGCGGAGTTGGCAGTCGTTGATGCGGATTACTGCTGGCTCAGGCGCTTGTTGCATTCGCTGTAGTAGCCGCCACCCTGCTCGGTCCACTTCGGCTCGCTGATACCGGCAGCCTTGTTGGCCTCGTACTGGTCGCGGCAGGTGAGAAGGCGTGCGCGGCCGGGGCTCTCGCCGGAGTACTTTCTGGAGACGGTGGTGGGGAACATGGAGCCGGCGGTCGGCGCCATGGCGCCGGTGCGCTTGGCGATCGTCTGCGGGCATCCGGCGGATCGGAACTGGTTCCAGGTCATCGATCCAAGTGTGCCGGCGGACTTCGCGGCCTGATAGCGCACGCTGCATTCCTTCTCGCTGACCTTGACCTCATTGCTCTGCTTGGAGGGCTCGGTCGCGGCCTGCTTCTTCTGCCGGGCCGGAGGCGGTGTTGCAGGGTCGGTCGCCGTCTTGGCTTCCTTGGCGGCGGGCGCCTTCGTCTTCTTCACCGCCATCGTCGCGTCCGTGCCGCATTCCGCCTTGCGGAAATCGTTCCAGCTCATGGCTGCGGCGGGTGTGCCGGCAGCGGCTTTATACTTCTCGCTACATTGCTTCATGGTCAGCGCGCTGGCGGGCTGAACCAAGCAGAACGCCGACAGGGCCGCGGCGCCCATCACCATTCCGTACGCACTCTTCGACATTGCGTCCTCACTCGACAGAAAAACGGCTGCACTGCGCAGGCGCTCCAGTGATGACGGGGCAAGCGATACAATCAACGAAAGGCCGTGGACAGACTTTATCTTTGGCGAATGAAACGCTGACCTTTTTATCGCTTGTGATCATTGCCACCGGAAGAACAGAGGCCCGACTGCACTTGGCAGCCGGACCTCTCCTGGCGGTGGCACCAGTGATCGTCGTCTAGTAGCCGAAGCTGCGGCGGAAGACATCGTTGGCGGAGGAACCGTTGCTGCTCACGCGCGCCGTGTATCCGCTGCCACCACCTCCACCGTAGCCGTTGCTGCGGGTCGCGTAGCGCTTGCCGGAGCTCGTGCTGCGACGGGCGCTCCTGTTCCTCGGCTTGGCGTTGTCTGCATCATCGAGCCGCCGCGCCAGTTCCACCTGTGCGAGGTGGTCTGGCCCTTTGTCGATGCTGTCCCACTTGCCTTGCAGGGCCTGGGTAATCCGCTTTTCGTGGCCGTAGACGTCTTTGGAAGTGATGACGTCTCCATCCTCGTCGACGCGGGCGGTGAAGTAGGTGAGGTGAACCGGGATGTGATCGTTGAGATCGACGGCGTTCTCCTCCGGATTGCCTTTCACCTTCACGAGGCGGGTTACCTCCTCGGGCGTCCAGCCTTTGTCGATGTCGAGCAGGACCTCAGCCAGACGCTGGGGATTGCGCACGCGCACGCATCCGTGGCTGAACGTGCGCTGCTCGGAGCTGAACAGGCCCTTGCTCTGCGTGTCGTGCAGATAGACCATGTGCTTATTGGGGAAGGTGAACTTCATCTCGCCGAGGGCGTTGCCGGGACCCGACGGCTGAAAGACATCGTAGTTTCGGATGTCGGCCTTGTACCAGTTGACGGTGCTCGGCTTGATGACCTTGCCGTTGCGCATCACGACCATGTCGCGGCGCTTGCCGCGCGCAATCGCGGGGCCGATCTCCTTCACCTTGATGCTGTTGGGGACGATCCAGCGCGGGTGAAAGTAGATCGTCTTCAAGTCTTCCGAGAAGACCGGCGTTTGCATCTTTGTCTCACCCGTGATCACGCGCTCGGTGTGGACGGTTTGTCCATCCTTCACGACGCTGACGGTGAACTCGGGAATGCTGACCCAAACATATGCGTGGCCGAGATCGTCCGGCATCCAGCGCCACTGCTCCATGTTGGCGAGCAATGTCTCGGGGCTGACCTTCTGTCCTTCACTAAGCGCGCGGCGCGTCTTGGCTGTGATGGTTCCGTTGGCCGGCTCGATACCGCGCTTGGTCTGGAAGCGCTTCACGGCATCGACAAGTTGGTCGTCATAGAGATTCGCGTCCTCGCCGGCAGATGCAGGTACGCGAAGCCGTTCGCGTATCAGCGCGATGGTCGGATCGGTGGTTCCCGGACGCAGCTTGTTGCCGGGTGGGATGTTGACTGGGGCATCGCCCCCCGATTGACGAAGCGTCAGATACTGCTCGCGCAGCTTGGCGAACTGCTCGTTCTGCGGATGCATCCGGCGCAGCAGCGCGTCGGGCGCGTGTGACGTCGCGAGGTCGGAAATGACGAGGAACGGCGGTTTAACCTGCGGTTTGCGATCGAGGTAAGAGCTGAGCTGCGTCGCGGGATCGGCGATACGTCCTCCACGCGCGTAGCGGGCATACTTCAAAGCGGCAAGCGAAAGGGCGGTTTCGGCATCGACGAGCTGGCGCTCGGGAACTGGGGTGCCGGCGGTCGAGGCTGTCTGCATATCCGGGATGGTGAAGTCTGCGGCGTCGAGGCCCCAGTCATCCGCTTTGCGGATTTCCTCGATCAGGGCGGCGGCCTTCGGTGTCCAGCCGCGTTTCGACGTCCATACCGGCTCATTGCGCGAGGCATAGAACATCCAAAGCGCATCGCGATCATCTTGATGCGTTCCTGCGGGCTGCGCGCCGAGAAGCTTGCGACGCACGTCGAGCACGACCTGCTCGCCGGAACCGACGAAGTGCGCTCGCTGCGGCTCGATGGTCGTTGCCGCCGCAGACCCGGCTACGACGTTCATGCCGAGCGTCAGGCCCGCAAAGAGACCGGCAACCTGGAACGAGGAGGGCTTGTGCTCTGGGATTGGGGGCATGATGGAACTCTCTGGTGTCAGGGGTTCACGTTTGGCCAACTCGGCCTCGGCGGCGGTGAGGACGCCAACACTGGCGACCCGGTCGAGAACGAAGTTCCTGGCGCGGAGCGCGGCAGCCGCATCGCGGTCGAGGCGTCGGGCCTCGGGTGCCTGAGGGAGCGCGACGAGCAGCGCGGCCTCGGCGATCGTGAGGTTGCGCGGATCCTTGCCGAAGAACTTCATCGCCGCTGCGCGCACGCCCTTGGTCCGGCCACCGAACGGCGCCAGCGCGAGATAAAGACCGAGGATCTGCTTTTTCGTGAGATCGCGCTCGAGCTGCATGGCGCGCAGAATCTGCCGTACCTTCACGGACGGGCGGCGCTGGTAGTTGTTGTCGATGAGGCGCGCCACCTGCATCGTGATGGTCGAGCCGCCGGTGACGATGCGACCGTTGACGAAAAGATCACGCGCCGCGCGTGCGATCCCGAAGGGGTCGACGCCGTAGTGCGAATAAAAGCGTCTGTCCTCGAACGCGAAGAGCATGGCGAGATAGCGCTGATCGACGGCGTCGGGATCGAGCGTCGGGACCATCGGGTTCGGAGGCGTCGGTGCGGACGCCGTTGGCTGCACGGACGCAGTGAGCTCAATGGGTGGCGGGCCCATGCGATGCATTGCGAGATGCAGGGTTACGTACCCGGATGCCGCGAGAGCTGCGACGGCGACGGTCGTCGTCGCGGCATAACGCTTGACGCGATCAACGGGATGCGAGGCCGCTTCTCCACGCAGAGTGCTGGCGCCGTTTTCGCCTGAGCCCCCGGTCGGTATGGAGGTTGCGCGCATGCGCATACCGCCAACAAAACTCGCCATCGCGCCCTCGTCATGGACGAATACGCAGGTCTACCCATGAACCTGCGCCCGCCGCATCGCTCGGCGGGAGCGTGCATGTGGGTTCAATCGGCGCGTGAACTCAACCGAAAGCGGTCAACCACGTTTATGGCGTCCAAACTCGGTTGGTGCGATTTGAGAGATCGCCAATGCGTCGTGTTTTTGCGGAGAATTGCCGACAGTTCGCAGCGAAGGCGTTTGATAGAAACGCGCGTTGTGCGTTCAGCGTGCGAAGTTTCTCACGAGTGATTTTTCGTGCCTTCGAGAGAAGGCGCGCGCGACTTCGCCAAATGATCGAGTGCCGCGCGAAGACGCCCACCGACTTCATCGAGAACGGACTGGGCTTCGTGCAGCGCGTATCCCTGCAGCAGCAATACGGCGAGCTTCACGTTGCCTTCCGCCTCCTCCAGCGCTTCCCGCACGGGCGCGCCGCTCTGGCCGGTCAGATGTGCAACAATGCGTTCACGCCGCTTGGCGAGCTTGGCATTGCAAGCCTGAACCTCGACCATCATGCCGCGGTAGATGCGGCCGAGCCGGATCATGACGAGCGTAGAGAGAAGATTAAGCGTGATGCGCTGAGCGGTGCCCGCATTCATGCGTGTCGAGCCCGCAATGGGCTCTGGACCGGTGGCCAGGAAGATTGGGCAAGCGGCGTCGGTGAGGAGAGGGGCACCGGGGTTGTTGGCAATGCCGATCGTCAGCGCACCGCGGCGTCCGGCTTCGCGCAGGCAAGCCAGCGTGAAGGGGGTGCTGCCGCTCGCCGCTACTGCGATGAGCGCATCATCGGGGCCGATGTCATGTTCGCGGATAAGCTCGCCGGCACGGTCGACGTCGTCCTCGGCGCCTTCGATGGCTTGCGTCATGGCGGCATCGCCGCCAGCCAGAAGCAGCAATAGCCGCTCCTGAGGCCAACTGAATGTCGGCATCAGCTCCGCGCCATCTTGAACGGCGAGGCGACCGGACGTACCTGCTCCTACGTAGATGAGGCGTCCGCACTTGCGCATTCTCGCCTCGATAGCGAGCGCAGCTTCCTCGATTGCGGGGCGCGCAGCCCTGACGGCGGCAACAGAGGCAAGCTGACCTTCGACCATCGCATCGAGGATGTCAGAAGGTTGCCAGAGGTCGATATCGGCGTAGCGCGGACTTAACTCTTCCGTATTCATGCGGAAAGCGTGATCCCTCGAAGGCGTTCACCACGTTATATAGGTGGCGTCTCTCTTCAATAGCGTAGATGCTGGGAAACGTGCATCCAATGGCGGCAACGGCGTTACTGCTTGGTGTCGATGGCGGCGGAACCGGCTGCCGCGCCCGGCTGACCGACGTGGAAGGCCATCTGCTTGGCGAAGGTTCCGCTGGGCCGGCAAACATTCGTTTTGGCATCAAAGAGAGTTTCGCAGCCGTTCTCCACGCGACGGAGCAATGCCTGGAACAAGCGGGCGTCGCTCTCCAGGATGCCAACATCGTCGCGTGCCTGGCACTCGCGGGTGCCAGTGAGCCCACTCATCTTGCCGCTGCGCGCACATACAACCTGCCTTTCGCTCATACCTTGCTGACGACTGACGCTCACGCGGCGTGCGTCGGAGCGCATGGCGGCAAGAACGGCGGCATCATCGTTGTCGGCACCGGCAGCGTCGGCTGGGGCATCGTCGGCAGCGAGGAGTACCGGGTCGGCGGCTGGGGCTTTCCGGTTTCAGATGAGGGAAGCGGAGCGTGGATCGGTTGTGAGATCGCGCGGCGAACGCTGCGCTGCTGCGACGGCCGCAGCGCGTGGACGGGGCTGACCAAGAAAATTCTGGAGCGGTTCGACGGAGATCCGCACGCCATCGTGCGCTGGATGGGCCAGGCGCATCCGCGCGATTTCGCGACGCTTGCGCCGCTGGTCATCGAATATTCGGCGCGCGGCGACAGCACGGCGCGCGAACTCATGACCGAGGCCGCAGCGCACGTCGGTGAAATGGCTGAACGGCTTGCGGCGCTGGGCGTTCCGCAGTTGGCATTGTCGGGCGGTCTTGCCGGTAGCATCGAGCCGTGGCTTGCGCCACGCACGCGATCGCTTCTCGTGGCGCCGGAGGGCGATGCCCTCACGGGTGCGCTATGGCTGGCGCGTGTCGAGGCTCAGAGATTGGCGCGCTGCGAACCGTTAGCGAGGCGCAGGTGACGGCGAACGGTTCGGTAATGAGCAGCGCGAAAGCGAAGATGGCCGAGGAGCTCGCGGAAGCTCCGATGGTTGTCCTGCGCCAGGACGAGGCGCTCGTGCGGCCGCTCGCCGAACTCGTCGATCGCCTGAAGAAGCGGCCGCCGCGCGTGGTGGTCACGTGCGCCCGCGGCAGCTCCGCTCATGCAGCCGCGTTCGGAAAGCACCTCATCGAGCGCTGCCTCGGCATTCCGGTTGCGCCGGCTGCTCCGAGCGTCGCCAGCATCTACGGCGGAGGGCTGCGGCTGGAGGGCGAGTTGGTGCTTGCGATCTCGCAGTCGGGCCGCAGTGAAGATCTGCTTGCGCTGACCCGAAGTGCAAAGCGATCCGGCGCTCTGACAGTCGCGGTGACGAATTCAGAGAACTCGCCACTGGCAGACACTTGCGATGTCGTTCTGCCGATCTGTGCAGGACCCGAGCTGAGCGTCGCTGCAACGAAGACGTTCATTGGAACGGCGACGGTGCTGGCGCGTCTCGTGGCGCAATGGTCGGACAACGACTACATGGCGCGCGCCGTCGAACGCCTGCCGGAGCGGCTCGCCTCGGCGGCGGCCCTGGATTGGAGTGCGGTTCTGCCGTCGCTCGCCAAAGCGCCAAGCCTCGTCATCATCGGCCGTGGACCGACGCTCGCAATCGCTCGTGAGGCGGCGCTGAAGCTCAAGGAGACCTGCCACAGGCACGCCGAGGCCTTCAGTGGCGCGGAGTTCATGCACGGGCCGGTCTCGCTCGTTTCCAGCAGCTATCCGATCCTGATGCTGACACCGACCGACGAGGCGGCGGCTGGAATGCGCGAGCTTGCGGTGGAGTTGCGGCGGCTCGGCTCCGATCTATTCGTCGCCGATGGGAGCAGCGATGTCGTTGGCCGACTGCCGACCCTGACAGCCGATCAGCCGGAGGCAGATGCGATCTGCCTCATTCAGAGCTTCTATGCGATGGCCGTTCAACTCGCACAGCGATTGAACGTCGACGTCGACCGTCCGCGCAACCTGAGGAAAGTCACCAACACGCTATGAGCGCTGCCCAAACTTATGCCATCGCCGCTGGCCATGTTTTCGATGGCGTCGCAGTCCTCGAGGATTGTGCCGTGATCATCGAGGGCGCGCATATCGTCGACGTGGTTTCGCGCGGCGCGCTACCGGCGTCGATACCGGTCGTGCATCTGCCGGGCGACGCCTGGTTGGCGCCGGGCTTCATCGACGTGCAAGTGAATGGCGGCGGCGATGTGCTGTTCAACGATACGACGACCGAAGAGGGGGTCGATGCGATCGCGAAGGCGCACCGTCGCTATGGGACGACCGGGCTTCTGCCGACGCTGATCAGCGACACGCGAGAGAAGATGGTTGCGGCGCTCGGTGCCGTGCGTGCTGCGGCGGCGCGCAATCCGAGCGTTCTCGGCGTGCATTTCGAGGGCCCGTTCCTGTCGCCGGAGAAGCCGGGTGTCCACGACAAAGCGATGTTTCGTGAGCCTGATGCGAACGACCTCGAGTTGTTGACGTCGTGGCACGAAGGCGCGGTGCTGGTGACGCTGGCACCGGAACGTGTACCCTCGGCGTTCATAACGGCGCTGGCGCAAGCTGGCGTGCGGGTGTCGCTGGGGCATTCGATGGCGAACTATGAACAGACGCAGGCAGCGCTGGCCGCGGGGCTCACCGGCTTCACGCACCTGTTCAACGCAATGCCGCAGCTCTCGAGCCGCGCGCCGGGGCCGATTGCAGCGGCGCTCGAAAGCGACCGGGCGTGGTTCGGGATGATCGCAGATGGCTTTCACGTCGACCCGGTGATGCTTCGGCTGGCGCTGAGAGGGCGCGCGCGGCCGATGCTCGTTACCGATGCCATGCCAACAGTTGGCGGCAGCAAGGGCGGTTTCTCGCTCTACGGCGAGGAAATTACCGTGCATGACGGGCGCTGCTCGCGGCGTGATGGCACGCTGGCAGGTGCTGCGATCGATATGGCGACGTCTGTGCGCAATGCCGTGCGCGACCTTCACGTGCCCCTGCCGACGGCGCTCCAATTCGCCTCGACCGAGCCGGCAGAGTTCCTGGGCCTCGGCACATTGCTCGGTCGCCTCGCGCCGGCTTTTCGTGCCGACATGGTGGCCTTCGAGCCGGTTTCCATAGACGTGCTCGAGACGTGGGTTGCGGGCGTTCCCGCGAGCGGCAAACTGAGACACTGATCGTTTTTGGGTACGGCTGCCGGCGGCCGGCGGAATGCTCCGCGGTTTTTCGCTCATGCGGGATGTCGCGATTTGCAGCATGGCGTGCCGCGGAAGCCATGATGGCTCGCAAAAATATCGCGCCCCGGTGCAATCCGACGCGAACCGCGTTCGCGATGCCGAGGTCGTGCGGTTTTCTTAATAAGCTCAGAAATTCTTCTTAGTTCGGATGGATCGGCGCCGTCGGTAGTTCTCTCAGTCCGGACCGCATTGGTCGCGGGCAGAGAGGATACACCGATGAAGATCGATTTCACCCGGCGTCAGGCGTTGGCACTCGCCCTTGCCGCAGGCCTTGCTGGCGGAGCAACCGCCGCGCAGGCGCAGACGACGCTTCTCAATGTTTCTTATGATCCGACGCGCGAGCTCTATCAGGAATACAACGCCGCTTTCGCCAAGCATTGGAAGGCGAAGACCGGCGAGGACGTGGTCATCAAGCAGTCGCACGGCGGCTCGGGCAAGCAGGCACGTGCCGTCATCGACGGGCTCGATGCCGATGTGGTGACGCTGGCCTTGGCGCGCGACATCGACGCCATTGCCGACAAGGCGAAACTGCTGCCGGCGGATTGGCAGAAGCGCCTGCCGAAGGCCTCTACTCCCTATACCTCGACGATCGTGCTGCTCGTCCGTAAGGGCAACCCCAAAGGCATCAAGGACTGGGACGATCTGGTGAAGGAAGGCGTTTCCGTCATCACACCGAACCCGAAAACCTCGGGCGGCGCGCAGTGGAATTATCTGGCGGCCTGGCACTACGCCGACAAGAAGTACGGCGGCGAGGACAAGGCCAAGGATTTCGTGACGAAGCTCTATAAGAACGTGGCGGTGCTCGACTCCGGCGCCCGCGGCTCGACCACGACGTTTGTCGAGCGTGGCGTCGGCGATGTGTTCATCTCCTGGGAGAACGAGGCCTTCCTCGCCATCAAGGAGCTGGGCCCGGACAAGTTCGAGATCGTAGTTCCCTCGCAGAGCATCCTGGCGCAGCCGCCGGTGTCGGTCGTCGACAAGAACGTCGACAAGAAGGGCACGCGCAAGGTCGCTGAGGCCTACCTCGAGTACCTCTATTCGCCCGAAGCGCAGGAGATTGCTGCGAAGAACTTCTATCGGCCGACCGATGCGAAGGTTGCCGAGAAGTACGCCAGCCAGTTCCCGAAGATCAACCTGTTCACGATCGATGAGGGCTTTGGCGGCTGGAAGAAGGCCTACGAGACGCACTTCAAGGACGGCGGCGTGTTCGACCAGATCTACGCACCCGACAAGAAAAGCTGATCCAACGACGACGCTCGACTATCGGCCGATCGGCGCCCGACCCACGCTGGCCGCCGATCGGGGACCCGCTCCTTTAGTCGAGCGTCGGGATGCAGTGCCGTTCTCCTGCGCGGGGGGCCGGGGGAAGCGCGGGGGGACGGCACAGCACCAGCACTGCGAGTGATTTTGGCGTCGGGGGCTATGCGAGGATAAGCAATGGACACCACCCTGATCGTGCCGGGACTTTACGGAAGTGGTGTCGACCATTGGCAGTCATGGTTCGAGACACAAATACGCAACTGCATCCGCGTCGTTCAGAGCGACTGGAGTGAACCGGATCTGCTGCGCTGGTCAGCGCGGCTGCGGCGTGATCTGAGCCGCGCTCCGGGCCGCGTATTCATCGTCGCTCACAGCTTCGGGTGCCTCGCGGCGGTGAACGTCGCAGCCGACAGCAGCGACCTCATCGCCGGTATGCTCCTGGTGGCGCCTGCCGATCCTTCTCGCTTCGGCTTGCAGAAGGTGGTGCCGAGCAATGTCCTCGGCCTGCATTCCATTGTCGTCGCAAGCACCAACGATCGCTGGATGTCGATAGACCGCGCGGCGCTCTGGGCGGAGGCGTGGGGATCGCAACTCATCAACGTCGGCGCGGCGGGACATATCAATCCGAGCTCCGGGCACGGCCCGTGGCCGCGCGGTCTCGATATCTATCGGTCGCTGCGCGGAGTTGCGCCGCGCGCTTCGGTCTCGTCGCGCGTCGCTGAAGATCTCATCGAGCTGGGGGACTTCTGATGCGTGACGCCGATCGTTCGTCGTTCGGCGCGTTGCATCCGTTGCAGCGGAAAAGTGTGACTGCTGCGTGTCACTTTGCTCGCAGTGTCATAGACCGTCACAAAGCGTCGTTGACGAGGAGGTGGGCGGCCTGAAAAATCAAAATATATCAATCTGATATAGCGGAGCAGCGCTCCAACATAGCAGACACATAACAAGCGTCAGTTGCGTATAATGTAAGCGTAGGAGTTGCGTAATGTACGGGGGAGTAGGGGGAGGCACCAGCTTGGCGCTGGTCCTCGCGGCAGGCCTGTTCGTTGGAACGGCGCCTTCACGAGCTGCGGATCTGGGCGGAGATTGCTGCGCCGATCTGGAAGAGCGAGTTGCGGAGCTGGAAGCGACCACGGCTCGCAAAGGCAATCGCAAAGTTTCCTTGGAGGTTTCGGGGCAGGTCAACCAGGGCGTGCTTTATTGGGACGACGGCTGGGAGAGCAACGCGTACGTCGTCACCAACGACAACTCGCGCTCGCGCTTCCGCTTTCGCGGCAAGGCCAAGATCGACAAGGACTGGGAAGCGGGCTACCGGCTCGAGATCGGCGTTCGCAGTGCGAACTCGAAACGCTTCACGCAGAACGATCTTGCCACCAGCGCGCCGTTCGATCTTCGTGATTCCTATTGGTACTTGAAGAGCAAGACGTACGGCACCGTGGCCGTGGGCCTGATGAGCACCGCTACGGACGGGATTACCGAAATCAATCTGGCGCAGACGAAGGACTTCGCGAAGTATTCCGATATCGAGGATACCGGGCTTGGTCTGTTCCTGCGGAGGAAGGATGGTGCGCTCGCCAGCGGTGGTGGCACAGGCAATCCGTATTCCTACTACAACCTGATCGGCGTGCACGGCGACCAGCCCGGCGAGGGCGAGAAGCGCTTCAACGGTGTCCGCTATACGACTCCGGAGTTCCAGGGCTTCACAGCCTCGGCGTTCTGGGGGCAGGACGACTACTGGGACGCATCACTCAACTACTCGGGTGAGCATGCCGGTTTCGCGATCGAGGCCGGTATCGGGTACGGCGAGATCACGGATGGCGGGCAGACTCAGACGGCCTGCGCGGCCATCGGCGGGGCGCCCGGCAATCACGATACGAAGTGCACGCAGTTCGGCGGCTCCGTCAGCGTGATGCATAAGGAAACCGGCCTGTTCGCGAACTTCGGTGCCGGCGTCAAGAACGACGACATCATTGAAAGCACGACGCTGTTCTCGGTGCGTGGTGCCGACGACGAGCAGACTTTCTGGTCGACGCAAGCTGGTATCGAGAAGAAGTGGACGGCGCTCGGCAAGACGACGGTCTACGGCGAGTACTACCATTATGAGGGTGGCGGCAATACGCGCACGCTCAGCAGTACCTTCGCCGGCACTGCAAATGCAGCGGCGGTCGTTTCGACCGGCGTCGAGAGCTACGGACTGGGTGTCGCTCAGGGTATCGATGCCGCGGCAATGACGCTGTATCTCTCCTATCGGCACGTCGAAGGCGACATCTCGGTGGTGAACACGGCGGGCGGGGTTGCGGCAGCCGGTGCCGCAAACGCCATCGCGCTGGAAGATCTCGATCTGGTGTTCGGTGGCGGCATCATCAAGTTCTGATGCGTCGAGATCGGTCGTCGGGTTGCGATTGACCACATAAAACGATCGTTGTCGTTTCAGGAGAGAGCCGCGGAATGCGGCTCTCTTCGTGCGTGATAGGGGAGCATGTATTTTCGCGCCTGCGAGGACGCATCCGCATTCCGCACCTGGAGAAATCCGCCTTCATAAGCTTAGCAGTTTTTCTGCGTTCCCTTGCTCGACGGGCGCCAGTTAACCTCATGCCAATCGAAATGGAGCGGTGCGGTTCGCGCCTCTCAGGGGGTGGCTTTGAGCGGGTTGACAGACATCGCCGTGGCAAACAGAGACAGGTCGGCGGCCGTCAAAGTCGGCACGCGCATCAGGCAGCGTTCGGACAATTCCACCGCGCTCCTGTCGACGATCAGCATCAATCTCAAGCGTTTGCGCACTCGGCAAGGACACTCGTTGGAGCGGCTTGCAAAGCTGGCCGGCGTCAGCCGCGCGATGCTGAGCCAGATCGAGACCGGCAAAAGCGTGCCGACCATCAGCCTGCTGCTGAAGGTGGCCGATGCACTCGGCGTGCCGATTGCTAATCTACTGGTTGCGCCGGCTTCGCGCCTGACCGTCGTGCTTCCGAGAAGCCGCGCCAAGATCGTCACCGCGAGCAGCGGACGCTTCACGTCACGCGCTCTGTTTCCCTTGGATAGCACGCGCCGTGCCGAGTTCTACGAGGTGCGCATCGCCGCGCAGCATCGCGAGGCGCTGGAGCCGCAGGCCGCGGGCACGAAACAGAACATCCTCGTCGTGGAAGGACGGATCGAACTGACCGTCGGCAACGAGGCGCCGATCGTTGTTCCGCAAGGCGATGCGGTTCAGTTTCACGCCGATGTGCCGCACACGTATCGCAACCTCGAAGTTCGAGAGGCTGTTGTGCATGTGGTGCTCACCTACGTCGAGCCGGTTGGCAACTCGCACCCATTTGCGTTTGCAGGCGCATAAGGGGAGCGATCATGAGTGCAGTGAAAGTCCGCCGGGTGCTCCCCGGTTTCGGCCTCTCGATGGGCATTACGATCTCATACCTGTCGTTGATCGTGCTCATTCCGCTGAGCGCCGTCTTCATCAAAAGCGCTTCGCTCGGATGGAGCGATTTCTGGCAAGTTGCGACGGCTCCGCGCGTCATGGCGTCGTATCGGCTCAGCTTCGGCGCGTCGCTGCTCGCCGCCGCGATCAACGTCGTATTCGGGCTGATGCTGGCATGGAGCCTGGTGCGGTATAACTTTCCCGGCCGACGGATCGTTGATGCTCTCGTCGATCTTCCGTTCGCGTTGCCGACGGCCGTCGCCGGCATTGCGCTGACGGCACTCTATGCACCGAATGGCTGGCTGGGCAGCACTCTCAACGAACTCGGCATCAAAGTGGCTTTCACGCCGCTTGGCGTGCTGGTAGCTCTGATCTTCATCGGTGTGCCGTTTATCGTGCGCACGGTGCAGCCTGTTCTGGAAGATCTCGACATCGAGTTCGAGGAGGCATCGGCAAGCCTAGGTGCTTCGCGGCTGCAGACGATCCGGAAGGTCGTGCTTCCGGCGCTGGCACCGGCGCTGATCACGGGCTTTGCGATGGCGTTTGCGCGCGCGGTCGGCGAATACGGGTCCGTCATTTTCATTGCCGGCAACATTCCGATGGTTTCGGAGATTACGCCGCTGATCATCATCACGAAGCTCGAGCAGTACGACTACGCGGGCGCGACGGCGGTTGCGGCTGTGATGCTGATCGTCTCGTTTCTGCTGCTGCTGGTGATCAACGCGCTGCAGGCATGGTCGGCGCGTTCCAACGAGAGGGTGCGCTGATGGCTGTCGTCGCTCATGCTGCGCCGTTTGCCCGTGCGCAACGTTTCGAGGCGAGCCCGGCGGCTTCCGATCCGCCGCTCGTGAAGTGGGTCATCATTGGCATTTCGTTGACGTTCTTCGCGTTGTTTCTGCTTCTGCCGCTGCTGGCGGTGTTCGTCGAGGCTTTCAAGAAGGGCTGGGAAGCCTATCTGCGCGCGGTTGTTGAACCCGATACGCTGTCATCCATTCGCCTGACGCTGCTTGCGGCCGCGGTCGCGGTGCCGCTGAACGTCATTTTTGGCATCGCGGCTGCCTGGGCGGTCGCGAAGCACGACTTCCGCGGTAAGCAGTTCCTGATCACCCTGATCGACCTGCCGTTCTCGGTGTCGCCGGTGATCGCGGGGCTCATCTACGTCCTAGTGTTCGGCGCGCAGGGATGGCTAGGGCCTTGGCTGTTGGAGCACGACATCAAGGTCGTGTTTGCCGTGCCGGGCATCATCCTGGCGACCATCTTCGTCACCGTACCGTTCGTAGCGCGCGAGCTCATTCCGCTGATGCAGGCGCAGGGGCGTGACGAGGAAGAGGCGGCACTGGTGCTCGGCGCAAGCGGATTCCGCATGTTCCGCGACGTTACGTTGCCGAACATCAAGTGGGGGCTCCTCTATGGCGTCATCCTTTGCAACGCGCGCGCCATGGGCGAGTTCGGCGCGGTCTCCGTGGTTTCCGGGCACATCCGTGGGCAGACCAACACGATGCCGCTGCATGTCGAAATCCTCTACAACGAATACCAGTTCGCAGCCGCCTTCGCCGTGGCCTCGCTGCTGGCGCTGCTCGCGCTCGTGACGCTCGTCCTCAAGACGTTCGTGGAGTGGCGGGCAGGCATTCAGGCACAGGAACCCGAAGCACCATGAGCATCGAAGTTCGCGACATCAGCAAGACGTTCGGCAGCTTCGTGGCTCTCGACACCGTCACGCTCGACTTCCCAACGGGTCAGCTCGTAGCCCTGCTCGGGCCGTCGGGCTGCGGGAAGACGACGCTTCTGCGCATCATCGCCGGCCTCGAATATGCGACGTCCGGCTCCGTCATTCTCGATGGCGAGGACGCATCGGACACGCACGTGCGCGAGCGGCAGGTCGGGTTCGTGTTCCAGCATTATGCGCTGTTCCGGCATATGACCGTGTTCGACAACGTCGCGTTCGGTCTGCGCGTCAAGCCGCGCGGTCAGCGGCTGCGCGAGAAGGAAATTAGGCGACAGGTGAAGGAGCTGCTCGAGCTGGTGCAGCTCGACTGGCTCGCCGATCGTTATCCTTCGCAGTTGTCGGGCGGGCAGCGGCAGCGCATTGCGCTCGCACGTGCGCTGGCGGTGCGTCCGCGGGTCCTGCTGCTCGACGAGCCGTTCGGCGCGCTCGATGCCAAGGTGCGCAAAGAATTGCGGCGCTGGCTGCGGCGTCTGCACGATGAGCTGCACATCACGTCGCTGTTCGTCACGCACGACCAGGATGAGGCGGTGGAGCTGGCGGACCGCCTGGTGCTGATGAACCGTGGCAAAGTCGAGCAGGTCGGGTCGGTGGCGGAGGTTTACGCCAAGCCGGCGACGCCGTTCGTCTACTCGTTCCTCGGCGCGGTGAACAAGTTCAGTGGGCATGTGCAAGGCGAGGAGCTGCGTGTTGGCGACAGCATCCTTCCGATTCCAGCAGGCGTAGCGGCAACGTCAGGCAGGGATGTCGTGGCGTTCGCGCGGCCGCACGAGCTGGAAATACTGGTCAATGCCAACGGGGGGCCGGTCGGGGTTCCGGCTACTGTCAGTCGTATCCTGGACGTCGGGGCCGTCGCGCGGGTGGAGCTGAGTTCGCTCGTCCCGCAGGGCTACGTTAACGGACAGGGTACAGCGAAGGGCGGCGAGCAGTTCTTTGAGGTAGAGTTATCAACGCAGAAACTTTCGGAGCTTAACCTCGCGGCCGGCCAGCCGGTTCGCCTCGTTAGCTCGAGGCTGCAGGTCTTCGAGCAAGAGGCGCAGAAGTGAACTTCCAACAGCTTCGCATCATTCGCGAAACGGTAAAGCGCAAATTCAACCTGACGGAGGTGGCGAACGCGCTCTACACGTCGCAGTCCGGCGTCAGCAAGCACATCAAGGACCTCGAGGACGAGCTGGGCGTCGAGCTGTTCGTGCGTCGTGGCAAGCGACTTCTCGGGCTGACGGAGCCTGGCAAGGAACTGGTGGTCATCGTCGAGCGAATGCTGCTCGATGCCAAGAACATCAAGCAGCTCGCCGAGCAGTTCTCGAGCAGCGAGCAGGGCGAGCTGAAGGTCGCAACTACGCATACGCAGGCGCGCTATGCGCTGCCGCACGTGGTGGTGAAGTTCAAGAAGCTGTTTCCGAAAGTGCATCTGGTGCTGCATCAGGCGAGTCCGAAGGAGATCGCCGCGATGTTGCTCGACGGGAGCGCCGACATCGGCGTCGCCACCGAAGCGCTGGAAGAGAATGCAGATGTCGTCGCGTTCCCCTACTACTCGTGGGAACACGCGGTGATCGTGCCGACGGGGCACGAACTGGAGAAGGCAACGCCACTGACGCTGTCCGCCATCGCGGATCACCCGCTCATCACATATGACCGTGGATTCACGGGACGGCCGCGGATCGATCAGGCTTTCGAGAAGGCCGGCATCGCTCCGGACATCATCATGACGGCGCTCGACGCCGACGTGATCAAGGCTTACGTCGAGCTCGGTCTTGGCGTCGGTATCGTCGCCTCGATGGCTTACGACGAGAAACGCGATCCGGGACTGCGGCTGCTGCCGACACCGGGTCTGTTCGAGCGCAACACATCGCGCATCGCGGTCCGCCAAGGCCGTTACCTGCGCGGCTTCGCCTATCAGTTCATCGAACTGTGCTCGCCGGATCTGACCGAGTCCGTGATCCGGTCGAGCATCGCGCCGCGGGGCGAGACCGAGGCAGGCGACTAACGCCTCGGCGCTTAGGCACGTCGCGGTTTCTTCTGCGCGCCAACATCGCTTTCCCACCCAAAGACCGATCGTGCTTCCAGGTCGGGTGCGGCCGCGCGCTCGCCAGCTACGAAGGCTTCGAAGGACGGACCGCTTGCCGTGCGCTCGAGGGTGCGTGCCTGAGCGTCGAGCTGCTTCAAGGTCTCTAGCGTTTCGTCGCGGCCGAGCCGTGCATTCGCCACGGCCGATTTCAGAACGCGGATCGTCTCGTCGTAGACCTTGATCGGAACCGGGTAGGGGTGGCGGTCCTTGCCGCCGTGGGCGAGCGAGAAGCGTGCGGGATCGTCGAAACGATACGGCGTCCCGTGGATCACCTCAGCGACCATCGCCAACGAACGCACCGTGCGCGCGCCGACACCGGGTGTCAGCAAAAGCTCGGGGAAGTCTGTGGGACCGCGCTCTGCCGCAGCGGCGAGGGTGCCATGCAGGCGGCGTACGAAGACATCGGATGAGCGCACGTCATGATGGGCTGGCATGACGAGGTGCGGCAGCATCGGCTGTGCTGACGTCGATGAGGGCTCAATCACTGCGGCATACTCATTGGCAATGCGATCAGGGCCGAGATCGCCAAGCAGATCGAGTTGCGCCGTGCGGGACGTGGCCGCACGCTTGTCTGTGAGATTGACGATGCTGCCCTGCGGCTCTCCGTCGATCGCACTGTGCGGCTCCTCGACGAAATCGAGGATGTCGCCGGAGTGCCAATGGTACCGGCGGGCCTGACGTGCTTCGCCGTTCATGCCCTGCTGCACGACCGTCCATTTTCCGTCGTCGGTCACGAAGAAGCCGTGCAGGTAGAGGTCGAAGCCATCTTGTATGGCAGCGCTGTCGACCTTGGCGACGAGGCGACTGGCGCGCGTCAATGCGGCGGCGTCGACGCCGATGCGGTCGCCGAGTGCACTGAGCTCCTCCGGAGTCTTGCGCGAGTGCTTGCCGCGGCCGCCGCAGACGTGGATGCCCAATTCGTTGCCGAGCGGCGCGAGGCCGCGCTTCATGGCACCGATGACACTGGTCGTGATGCCAGACGAATGCCAATCCATGCCCATGACGGCTCCGAAGGACTGGAACCAGAAGGGATGGGACAGGCGGCGCAGGAATTCATCGCGCCCGTAGTGGTGGACGATCGTCTGCGCGATGACGGCGCCGAGCGTCGCCATGCGCTGCGCCAGCCACGCGGGTACGCGTCCGCTGTGCAGGGGAAGATCGGCGCTGCCGGATCGACGTGCCATGGGTGCCTCGATTCGCGCGAAGCTTAGCAGAGGTGAGGCTGTCGTGCGCGACAAGGCCAGCCGGGGAACCGGGCGCGCGGCAGCGGGTTAGGCGCTCATCTGCTGGAACTTTCCATAAGGGGTGCAGGTCATGCCGCGTGGAGACAAATCCAAATACACGGACAAGCAGGAGCGCAAGGCGGATCATATTGCCGAGGGCTATGAGAAGCGCGGCGTCGGCAAGAAGGAAGCCGAACGGCGTGCCTGGGCGACCGTCAACAAGGACGACGGAGGCGGCAAGGCGCCGGGCGGTTCGGGCCGCGGGAAACGGACCGGACGTCCCGCCGCGCACAAGGGTGGAGGCGTCGGTGGGCGGGCGTCGGCGGCTCGGCCGGCGGCAGCGCGATCAGCGTCGGCGAAGAAGGCTGCTGCGACCCGCAAGCGGCGTGGCAATTAACCGTTGACGTCGGGTAACGCCGGCAGCATTTGCCGCCTATATAGTCGCAACGCTCATTTGAGCCGCGACCAGGAGAAAGACATGGCAGAGCCGATGGTGGTTTCGATCCCGCATACGCTGGGCAAAGCGGAGGCGTTGCGGCGACTGCAATCGGGTCTCGATAATGTGCCGGCGAGCGGTTTGCTTACGCTCGAACAGCAGCCCTGGGTTGACAACAAGATGCCGTTCGTCGTGAAGGCGATGGGGCAAGCGATCCCCGGGTCGCTGGAGGTGAACGACGACACCGTGCGTCTCGAGGTCGTGCTACCTGCCCTGCTGCGCAAGCTTTGGGAGCCGCTGAAGACAAAGATGCTGGAGCGGACAAAGCTGCTGCTGGAGAAGAAATAATCGGCGGGGTTGCGCCGTCAGCGAGGCATCTGCCCCCCGCTGCCGTAGCTACCGCCACCACCGCCCATGTTGCCTCCCGGCCGGCCACCACCGTCGTAACCGCCTGGCCTGCCGGTCGGTCGACCGCCATATCCGCCGATACCGACTCCGCCGCGGATGATGATATCCATCGCGCGCGCGCCGCCGCCGTAGTCATCGTCGGAGGACTCATATTTCGGCCGCTTCTTCCTGCGCGGTGGTGGTTCGTCGTCGTCCGACTTTGCGGCCTGACGCTTTTTCTTGGTTGGCTTGCTGTCGTCAGCCTTGATGGTCTTCGGCTTCGACTTGCTACCGTTAATGCACTTCTTGTCCTCCTCGGGAGGAAAGGCGGCGCCGATGATGCCGTCGCGCGATACGGCTGGGAGAGGCTCTATCTCGGGCGCGTTGGCGACGAAGGGAAATGCAACGTCGAAGTCCGCCGCATCGCGCCCCGGCAGGTCGTTCCAGTTCGTTGGCCTGCTCACGTTCGCATCGCTGTCGACGCGGATCAGCTGGCCGGGGCGATCGAGAACGCGGCATCCCGACTTGGGTGCGCTGACCTCGATGGCGCCTTCATGCAGCAGCAGCCACGAGCTTTTGTCGGGGAGCACGTACACGTCGAAGATGGTACCGCGGACGGTGATCGATGCGTTGGGCGTGCGGATTTCGTAGGATTTCTTGCTGGCGACGCCGGTGATGAAGCGGAACGCGCCGGTAGTCAGATCGAGAATGATCGAGCCGGTCTTCTTGTCACTGTCGTAGACGAACTTGTCGAGGACCATGCGGGCGCCGGGTCCGAGAGCCAGCTTCGTATCATCATTGAGCCGAAACTCGCCGCGGCCGTCCTGGCTGACCTCGATGACCTCGTCCTGGCGGACGATGTCGCCGACCTCCAGCTCGCGCTCCTGCTTGTCGAAGTCGGCTTTCACGAGGCTGACGATGGTGCGGGCATCGCCGATGTCAGCACCTGATCCGGCGTACACAACCGAAGGTGCGAGGAGCATGGCTCCGACGACTAACGCGCGCAGCAAGTGCAGCGACTGGGCTGCCATGGCACTCTCCTATAGGCCGACATGCTCGCCCTGCATGCGGTGTGCTTCCAATTAATGGCACGGAACCTACGGCCGCAAGGTGACGATCGGTTCGGCCTTAAGCGGGCGTAGGCTGGTCGGTGCGGGAGGCGTCTTGGCGCATCGCGATTATTTCGGTTGGCTGGAACCGATCGGCCGGGCGAAGGGTTAGACGGTTCGTTCAACGGGATGACCGATGCCACGCTTCTTCTTTCACGTCCGTTCGACCGCGGGTGTCGAAATGGACCGACAGGGTCTCGATTTCGAAACGATTGAGGAGGCGATCGCCGACGCCAGGCGCGCCGGGGCAGAGATGCTGCTCGACGATGCTGTCGAGGAGGCTCGCACCCGGTCGAAATCGACTTTCGAAATCTCAGACTCATCCGGCAAGGTCCTGGCACGGGTTCCATTCAACGGGTAACCCAACCACAACCCGACATGCGCTGCTGTTCCCCACGGAACGGGAAAATATCCCGGAGCTAGGACTATTTATGCCAAGTCCACTCCAAATGGTGCCATTTCGCCACATTCGTTCCTAAACGACGATCAGAAAACGTCCCGGGAAACACTTCCACAATTCGGACAGGAACTCGTCCCTCGGCATCCTGTGGGTACCAATATAGCGATTGCTATAGGCGGCGAAGGCACGGCCGCTGGCAGGAGTGGCACGAACGAATGCCACCCTGGGGTAGAGAAACAGTCTGGGGGTTGAGTATGCGTCGCGCTGCGTTGAAGGCGCCCGGTTAGGCACCGAGCTGACGGTTTGGACGGGCGCCGCCTGATCCGGGCCGCGCACGACATTCCAAGAACAAAATCGAGCAAGTCCAGCCACATCCGGGTGATGGGGGAAGAGTAATGTTGCGTCCTGTAGGGGCTTTTGGCCCGCGTCGCGTCACGTCAATCGTTGCACCGCTCGCGCTTGTCTTGAGCGTGGGTATGTCCCATCAGGCGATCGCTGCTTGTACCGGCTCGGCCGGCGGCACGATCGTGTGTACGGATGAATCGACCATTCCCTTCGACAATGCCGTCGACTTCTCGACCACCGGAACCTCGTCTTCGGACGGCAACTAT
Source organism: Hyphomicrobium sp. (assembly GCA_030148725.1). Lineage (GTDB taxonomy): Bacteria > Pseudomonadota > Alphaproteobacteria > Rhizobiales > Hyphomicrobiaceae > Hyphomicrobium_A. Next base: position 60,879 of record JASBSU010000009.1, on the reverse strand, counting down.
GCCGTCAAGGTGCAGGCAACCAGCGGCAATGGCGGCGAGGCGGAGGTCGAAAACTCCAAAGACATCAGCGCCACCCTGAATACGCTCACTGCCACGAACTCTCAGTTCCAGATCTTCGGCATGAAGGGCGCCGACTCTTACGGCATCGAAGAGTGGAACCTCGAAAACTCAGGCTCGATTTCCGCTTTCCACCAAGGTCTCGGCGTGACAGCCGGCGTGTTTCTCGCCAACGACGCGGAAGCCTGGAACATTAATAACACCGGCACCATCGAAGTGGGGCGCGGTGCGCTCAGCAGCATAGTCAGCAATGCGACGAGCGGTGCGATAACCGCGGTCGACGCATTCAGCAACAGCGGCACGCTTGGCATCGCCGCTGCGGTCTACAATAACGAAGAAGAGATCCGCGACCATAACATGGTCAACGACGGACTCATCAGCGCGACTGGCGCGTACACCGCCGGTATTTTCACCCGCTCCAATTCGTTTGAACTGATCAACAACGGAGTAATCTCAGGCAATCAAGCTGCGGGAGTTCATGGCACAGCCGCCGCAATCGTGACCTGGGACGGACGTCTGCTGAAGCACTTGCCCGACGGGGAGGTTTCGAACTGCAACGCTCCGAACGTCTGCACGGGCCGTGAAGCCGGGTTCGGCAAATCGTTTATCGAGAACAATGGCACCATCGACGGTAACGTCATCATCACCGGTCTCAACGGCCTGCAAGTCATGGGACGCATCGGTACCGGCGGCGACCCAATTACTTTGAATGGTGCGAACGGTGCCGTTCCCAACACCAACACTTCCGGTGGTATGGTCGACCGGCGCGATAGCGAGATCGAGAATAATCACTCGATCATCGGCAACCTCTACTACGGCAACGGCGCGCACGTTTTGAACAACACTGCTGAAGGCGAGATCGAAGGCAACATCATCGTCGACATGCGTCGCGTTACGAATTACCTCGACGCCAACAACTACGGTGACACGTCAGCGCGTCAGATCAACGGTAATCCATACAGCGTCTATGTCGCCGGTCGTGGCGCCGCCTTCGGTGAGGCCGGCGAGGATGATGACGACGATGATGATGCCGGCGCGGGGGCCGCTCCCGAAATCTACCATTCGGATGCTGGCCTGACCTATGCCGCAGCCATGGCGAATGCGGTCGGCAAGCTCGTCGATGAGAATCCCGATCGTCATTTCACGTTCGAGAATGCCGGCGTCTACACCGGCGATCTCAGCGTGCTTACGGTGAATAACACCTACACCAATGCGGCGCTGCTTGCTGCCGCTGTGCCGACCGTGACGATCACTCCGCAGACGGTAGACCTGAAGCCGCACATCACTGGAACCGGTGCCGGGTCCAGCATCGATGCACCATCGGAGAACAGTGGCTTCATAGAAGGGCGGCTCTTCATCGGCGACGGTACGATGGCTGGATGGACCGTGACGCCAACGAGCAGCACGATCTCGGCTGACGGCGCGGGCGGCACAACGAAGACAACGGTCACGCCGATCATCGATAGCGTGGTGAGAAATGGCGAATGGTTCCTGGTCGCTCGACAGCTCTACGGCAATAACCTGCCGGGCATCGAGGGAGATACGGTGCTCGTCTCGTGGGATATCGCCAAGAACAGCAGCGGTTCGCTCGTCGTCGGATCTACCGTGGCAGATGCCTCGATTGTTGCAGGGCTCTCAAACCCTGGCATCGCGACGATCAACGGGTTGATGCAGGGTGGCAACGCGGCGACGAATGCTCTCGGTGCCGCGCTGCAGAACCTCACGGACGAGGAAGACGTGCGCAAGGCCGGCGAGCAGTTGAAGCCGGAGACGAACTTTGCCACGCAGCAGGCGGCGTTCACGCTGAACATGCTCACCGGCAACTACATCGACAACCGCCTCAACGGTGTCGGTGCCACGGCCCCGAGTTCGGCGGCCTTTGCGCCGCCATCTGCGCTCGGCATGTCGCAGGTGGCATCTGCTGCTCCGTCAGGCCGCATGAGCCTCGGCCTTGGCAGCAATGATGGCCGCATGAACGTCGGCGCCAACGACGGCCGCATGGATGCCGGCATCTATGACGAGGACGTCGATCTGCGCCAGCGCGGTTACACGTCGTCGATGTGGGGGCAGGCATTCGGCGCGGGGCTCGAGCAGAGTGAGCGTTCGAACGTGGATGGCTACCAGACGCACATCTACGGCGGCATTGCCGGTGCGGATAACTGGATCAGCCCCAACACGCGCCTCGGCTTCGCAGCCGGCTATGGCAATACGAGCATCGATGGCGCGGGCGATACGCTGCGCAACACAACCGATATCGACAGCTACCTTGGCGTGATCTATGGCGCCTACAAGGGGAACGGCTGGTATCTGTCGACGCGCGCTGGCTATGCCTGGCACGACTATTCGACGAAGCGGGTTGTCGAGCTTCCGGTGAAGGATACGGCAATCGGCAGTCACTCGGGCAACCAGTACTCGGCAGCTGCCGAGGTTGGCGCTCCGATGCACTCGTTCGGCGCCACGGTCACACCGATCGCATCGCTCACCTGGAGCCAGCTCGATCAGGATGCCTATCAGGAGGCGAGCCAGAACGGCGCCGGGCTTGCAATCGGAAGCCAGGAGAACACCTCGCTTGCCACCGGTCTCGGCGCTAAGACGCTGATCCCGATCGCCGCGAGCACGCTGCTGGAAGGCCGCGCCATCTGGTATCACGAGTTCGAGGATACCAACCAGCAGGTGACGGCAGCGTTTGGTGGCGGTCCGAGCTTCCTTGCATCGGGTCCGAGCGTTGGCCGCGATACCGCTGCGCTCGGCGTCGGCCTGTTCGCCTACACCGAGGCTGGCGTCAGCTTCCAGCTGAACTACGACGCGTTGCTGCGGCAGGACTTCGTCGGGCACACGGGTGCCGGTCGGGTGAAGGTGGAATTCTAAGGCAGGGCATATGTGGAAGACTGGGGTGGCGAAAGGTCTCCCTACACACAAGCACCGGACGCCGACTTCCACAGGCAGGGGCCGCTCACGCGGCCCTTTGCTTTTTCGGGACCGGCCGCATACGTCAGGCTGCGCTGATGCCCTGCGTCGCTGCAGTGTCGAGCGCGTCGAAGCTCACGGGGGGGAGCGCTTCGAAGGCGGGCTTGGCGAATAGGTAGCCCTGCATCAGCTTGATGCCGAGATGGCGAAGAACGACGGCCTCGCTCTGGCGCTCGACGCCTTCGGCGATGACCTTGATGCCAAGGAGGTTGCCGATCGCCGCAAGTGCGCCAACGATGGTCTGCCGCGCCCGGTTGCCGCTGATGTCGCGGACGAGCGCCATGTCGATCTTGATGATGTCCGGCTGGAAATCGGCGAGGAGATTGAGGCCGGCGTAGCCCGCGCCGAAATCGTCGATCGCGGTCATGAAACCTTCGCCGCGATAGGTGGAGAAGATGCGCTGCAGAAAAGCCGGGTCGGCAATCGGCTCCGCCTCAGTCGTCTCGAAGATGATGTTCTCGACCGGAAAACCTGAGCGGCGCGCAGCTTCGAGAGACGTGCGGAGACAGCGGGTCGGCTCGTAAACGGCGTTGGGCATGAAATTGATGCTCAGTTTCGTCGTCATGCCGAGCGCGGCGGCAAGCTCGATGGCGCGTACGCGGCACCGCTGATCAAACGCGTAGCGATTGCTGTCGTCGACGCGCTGCAGGACGCTGGCTGCCGAAGCGCCATTGGTTCCGCGGACCAGAGCTTCGTAGGCAAACACCTCGCGCGCATCGACATCCACGATTGGCTGGAAGGCCATCGAGACATCGAAATCGAGAGTGGTCTTACAGCCTTTGCAGCCTAGGTCTGACATGGTCACCGGAGGGTCGCGCCTAAGGTAAACTAAGCGCTAATGCTTACCGAAGCGTAAGCAAAATAGGCCTGCCAGCGGATCCGCCAGCGCCTTCAGCGAGACGGAACCAGCGGTGAGCGGATGTCGATCTCGACGACGTCTCCGACGAGGAAACCGTAAGCGGTCATGTCGAAATCGCTGCGGCGGAGACGCGTCGTCGCTCGCATCTGGCGGACGCCGGCGGCATTGGGCGGCTGCAGATCGATGTGCAGCAGTATGGGGCGCGAAATTCCTCGCACGGTGATGTCGCCGGTCAGATCATAGCTGGTGGTCGATCTCGCGCGGATGCTGCGGCTCTTAAAGTGCATGGTCGGATACTTGGCGACGGCGAAGAAGTCTTTGCCGCGCAACTCGCCTTCAGCGAGCCGGTCGCTTGCCCTCAACGTTCGCGTGTCGATGAGGACGTCGACGGTGCCTTTCTCGGGGGCCTCGTCGTGGATGTCTGCGGTGCCAGTGACACCCGTGAAGCGCGCCTTGCCGGTGGAGAGCGGCAAGCTGTAAGAGAACCGTACCTCCGAGCGCTTCGGGTCCAGAGCGTAAGGCGCGGCACTGAGCGGACCCGCCGTCAAGGCGAATGCGACCGACATCAGCGCCCATATTCGCAATTGCCCGAGCATCGTGTTTTTCCTAAGCGCAGCTTGCAGATACGGCAGGAAGCGCAATCATAGATTATGGGCAGCGGCGTGGCCTCGGCGACACAGGTTTCAGTTAAATTCGGCACCCCCCTTCCCTCGCCATGTACGAGCCCAATATTGGCTGCAAGTTTCCAGGGTTGATTTGCTGGAGGGCCCGATAATGCGATTTGCCTCGACTTTTGCCGCCGCGCTGCTGGCCGTGACGACGCTCGCGTCGCCGGTGCTGGCGTTCGACGTGCAAAATGGTGGCGGAGCGCCTGCCGGAAGCTCGGCCAATCTGGCGCCCGACGCGTCGGCAGCTGGTGTCAGCCTCGATATGGACCTCAAGGCCCAGCTCGGGATCAGCGACGAGAAGACGAAGTCTTCGCTGTTGCCCAAGTCCGGACTTTCGTTCGGCGGCGGCGTCTTCAACGGGTCATCGAGCGCTAACCAGACGACGCTGGGCTATGATGACAGCCCCTGGGTGGCCCCGCGCCGTCCGGCCGGCCGCGACTGACACCACTCAAGGCAGTCCTCAGATTTGGGCCTCGGTCGCTGACCGGGGCCTTCGTGTTTTCGGGGGCACCCTGGCGGCGGTATTGGCCGGGCTCGCCTGCGCGCCGAGAGGCTTGGTTATTCACTATCCTGCGAGACCATAGCGCGCCAGGAATGGGTGGGAGATGCAACGGACATGACGGCGGCGTCGGACGTTCACGAGCGCGGCTTCGTCTGGGCTCGTCTCGAAGCAGCGCTGCTCAACCCTATCAGGGCGTTCCGTCCGCGCTATCTGCCACTTCTGATGGTCTACTTCGCCTACGGCGCGCTGGGTCTCATCGCTGTCGCAGAGAGCTTCTGGGTGAAGAAGGCGCTGACGCTCAGCCCGGCGGAACTCGCGGCGCTCAATGTCTGGATAACACTGCCGTGGACCGTGAAGATGGTCTTCGGCGAACTGGTCGACAGCGTGCCGATCCTCGGATCGCAGCGTCGCATCTACGTTTTCATCGGAGCGGCATTCATCGCGGCCGGCATGCTGCTGCTGGCAGGAGCAGCAGGCGGATGGCTGACGTTCGCCAGCCCGGAGAACCTCTATCGCCTCGGCGCATTCGTGAGCGTGCTCGGCGTTGTCATTCAAGATGTTGTCGCGGACGCGATGAGTGCGGAAGTTGTCGATCGCGAGAATGCGGATGGCACGCCGCGTCCGAAGGAGGAAGTCGATCGCGAGCTGGGCATGGTGCAGGTGCTGGGGCGGCTTGCGCTGTCGTTCGGTATGTTCTGCGTTGCCGGCCTCTCTGGGTGGATCGCAAGCGTCTACACCTATGAAGCAGTCTTTCTCTTCGGGCTCATCATTCCGCTCATCTCTATCAGCGGCGCGCTGCTGATCAAGCTGCGCCCGGTGATCCCGAGCGCCATCGACTGGCGCATCCTGGGCGGTGGCATCATGTTCGGCGCGTTCGTGCTGGCGCTCGCCGGCACGAACATTCCTTACAACCAAGAGATCGTGTTCGCCGTGTCGATGGCGGTCGTGTGCAGCATGCTGTGGCGGCTCGTGCGACAGCTCGAACCGGAGACGCAGCGCGCCATCTTCTATGCGGCGCTGATCATTTTTGTCTATCGGGCGATGCCGCTGGTGGGGCAGGGCTACACGTGGTTTGCCATCGATGTACTCGGCTTCGACGAGGCATTCCAGGGCACATTGAATCAGATCGGCGCGGCGCTAGCGCTGCTCGGCATGTGGCTGTTTTCCGATGCGATCACCCGGCGTCCGGTGACGCAGGTGCTGCTGTGGCTGACCATCGTGACGACGGTTCTGTCGCTGCCAGGCTTCGGACTGACGCTCGGGCTGGCGGATTGGACGGAGCGCGTCTTTGGCTTCGGTGCGCGCACCATCGCGATCATCGATACGGCCACAACATCGCCGTTCGCACAGCTCAGCATGATCCCCATGCTGACGCTGATCGCCATCTATGCACCGGCGGGGCACCGCGCGACGTGGTTCGCTCTGATGGCTTCGTTCATGAATTTGGCGCTGGTCGCGGGGGCGCTGCAAACGAAGTATTTGAACGAAATTTTTGTCATCAGCCGCGGCCAGTACGAAAATGTGCCGGTGATCATGGGCATCTGCCTCGTTGTCGGCTTCGTCGTGCCGATCGCCGCCATCATGATTTTCGGGCGGCGACTGCGCTAGCCGTCGCCTGATTGCGTGACGTCAATGACCTGGTGAGGGTTTGGTGGCGACATGGACGCCGAACGGCCGGCCTTGAAGGACCGGGCCTATATTTAACGGGAGACTTTCGCTTATGAAGGCAACGACCACGTGGATCCTGATCGCTGACGGTGCGCATGCTCGCATCTTCGTCAATCGTGGACCGGGCAAAGGCATCGAGGCGGTCGAGGGTGGTGTCATCAACGGCGATCATCGTCCCGACCACGAACTGGTCCGCGACGGGCTCGGCCGGACCTTCGAATCCGTCGGGGATACGCGGCATGCGATCACGCCGAAGACAGATCCGCATCGCGAGCTGAAGCGCGACTTCGCCAAGCATCTCGCCGAAGTGCTCGACAAGAACTACGCGGAGAAAGCGTTCGACCGGCTCGTTATCGTCGCCCCTCCGACCGCGCTCGGGGATCTGCGGGCTGCACTGACACCGCAGGTCAAGCCGCACGTCTATGCGGAGCTCGACAAGGACCTGGTCAAGACACCGACCGTGGAGCTTCCTGCGCATCTCGGGGCCGTGATGCCGGTCTAGGGCTTAGGGGGCGCCGGGCCAGCGGGACGGCGCTGCAGCATCCTTTGGGAGCTTTGGCCGGCAGTTTGCCGGCCAGGCGTTGCGCAATTGCGCTTGAGCGGCGGTGTTAACGCCGCTACGTTCCCCGGCATGGGACGGCGTGGACATAAGTATCGCGTGACTGGGGCGGCGCTTGCGCTGCTCGGCGTCGCGCTTTACGCGCTGCTGCTTCCCTGGCACCTCACCTCGCAGTTCAGTTCGCAGCTCAATCGTGCCGACGTCATCGCCGGCGTGATCTGCTCGACGGGCGATTCCGCTCCGTCTATGCCGGCATCGAGCTGTCCTATCTGCAAGGGGATGGCATCGTTCCAGCTGGCGATTGCGCCCCCGGATATGGTCACGCTGCCGGCGATGCCGCAGGCGTCTGCCGCTCTGGCTTCATCTCGGGACGATGTCGCCGAGCAGGCGCGTATCAGCCCCCACAGCCGCGGCCCCCCGATCCTCTCCGCCTGATAGCGTTGCCATGGCCCGTCCGGCGTGTGTCGGCGGGTGCTGCGTCAGCGCTTTTTGCTTTGCGTAACCGTTATGTCGCGCGCCCGTTGGCGCCGACGAACCCGCGTAGCGTTTGGGGGAGTTAGTATCTTGTACAAGAGTTTTGGGGCGCCGCTCGCATGCGCGGCAGCCATCGCCGCAGCTACATGCGCAACGCCGATTGTGGCATTGGCGCAGGATGCGAAGCCGGCCGCGACACCGTTGCCGCCGGTTGTCGTCGAGCAGAGTGCGGTTCCGGCGAAGCCGAAGGCCGGAAAGAAGTCCGCGAAGACGAAATCCAACCCCAGCCAGCCGGTGGTCGCGGCTCCACAGCCTGCGAACGCGGGTGGCTCGCAGGGAGTTGGGACCACGGTTCGTTCGGGTGCTCTGACGGTTCCGAATACGGCGGAAGCGCGTGCAGAGATGAACCAGATTCCGGGCGGCGTGGCGCTTGTTCCAGGCAGCGCCTATCAGCAGTCGACGCCGGCGACCACAGTCAAAGATGTGCTCGACTATGTGCCGGGCGTGTTCGTGCAGCCGAAGTGGGGCGATGACTCGCGTCTATCCATCCGTGGCTCCAGCCTGTCGCGGAACTTCCACCTGCGCAGCATCCAGCTGTTCATGGACGGCATTCCGATCAATACGGCCGACGGCTACGGCGACTTCCAGGAGATCGATCCGTCCGTTTATCGGTACGTGGAAGTCTACAAGGGCGCCAATGCACTTCGTTTCGGCGCGAATTCGCTCGGCGGGGCGATCAATTTCGTGATGCCGACGGGCTATGACGCCGAGGCACTGGAAACGCGTGTCGATGTCGGCAGCTTCGGCTTCCACAAGCTCGGTACGAGTTCCGGCGGAGTTGTCGGGCCGGTTGATTACTTCATCTCCGGCACTTGGCAGGAGGTTGATGGTTTCCGCGACCATTCGTGGGGCGAGAGCGTTCGCGGCAGCATGAATGTCGGATACCGGCTCTCCGAGAATGCGGAGACGCGGTTCTACCTCAATGCCAACTCGGTACGTCAGCGTATCCCTGGATCGGTGACGAAACTGAGCGCGCTGACGTCACCTGAGACGGCGGCGGCTGGCAACATCACGCTCGATCAGCAGCGCAACATCGATACGGTGCGCATCGCCAACAAGACGACGTTGCGGGTTGCGCCGGGAACGCTGGTCGAGTTTGGCGCCTTCGGCGTTGATCGGCACCTGATGCACCCGATCTTCCAATGGCTCGACTACGAATACAAAGACTACGGCGGTTTCGCCCGCGTTGAGGACGAGAGCCGCATCGCCGGGATGCGCAACCGTTTCATCGGCGGCATCAACCTGCACAACGGCACGATCGACAACCGGCAGTACCAGAACCTGCCGGGCGCGGTGAAGGGTAACCTCTTGTCGAGTTCGGAGGACGACTCGGAGAACCTGTCGATCTACGCCGAGAACTCTCTCTATGTCCTGCGCGACGTCGCGCTGATTGGCGGTGTGCAGTACCTGCATGCAACACGCGATCGGAAGGACACCTTCCTTTCGAATGGCGATCAATCAGGGCGCACGGAGTTCGACTTGTGGAGCCCCAAGGCCGGGCTGCTGTGGGAGGTGACGCGCAACGCGCAGGTGTTCGCCAACATCTCGCGCAGTGCCGAGGCGCCGAGCTTTGGCGAGAGTTCGGCGGCGCTGAATGTCGCGTTCACCGACATCAAGGCGCAGACGGCGACGACGTACGAGATCGGAACGCGCGGTCGCACGGCCGACTACACGTGGGACATCGCGCTCTACAGGGCAAACCTCGACAACGAGCTTCTGTGCTTCACTGTGCCCGGCACGATCGGTAACGCCTGTCAGGTGGCCAACGCCGACAAGACGATCCACCAGGGCATCGAGCTGGGCTTCGGCTTTGCCGCAGCGCGGGGCATTTTCGTCGGCGGTCGCGCGAAGGATGAAGTTTGGGTCAACTCGGCCTATACGCTCAACGACTTCCGCTATGACAACGACGCGCTGTGGGGCAACAACGATCTACCGGGCGCGCCGCGCCATTTCCTGCGCTCGGAGGTGCTCTACAAGCATCCATCGGGCATCTACGCCGGCCCGAACATCGAGTGGGTGCCAGAAGCCTACTTCGTCGACAGTGCCAACACCTACAAGACGGACGCCTATGCGATATGGGGTGCGAAGGTCGGGTTCGACAATGGCGGTCCGATCAGCGGTTACCTCGAAGCGCGCAACCTCTCGGACGAGCACTATATCGCCAGTGCCAGCACATCAGCGAACCTCGGGGGCAAAGACGCTGCCGTGTTCGAGCCCGGCAACGGCAGGGCCCTCTACGGCGGCGTCCAATACAAGTGGTGAGCAAAATACTCGGGCTTAAGGATCGCGGTGGATTTTCGGTCGCGAGACGCTCGGGGTCGGATAGGTCAGGCGTTCGGGCGAGCGCCTGACCTCAGCAGCGGAAACGGAGAAGAATATGAAAAGAGTCGGGCTCGGGGCGCTGGCCTCAGCGATGATTATCGCTCTGGTGCAGCCGGCGGCGGCGCACGCATCGCTCGAGGTGAAGGAAGCGAAGGTGGGTAGCGGCTACAAGGCCGTCATCAATGTGCCACATGGGTGCGAAGGGCAGTCGACGACCGAGGTGAGCATTGACATCCCTGAAGGGGTCATCGCGGTCAAGCCAATGCCGAAAGCCGGATGGAAGCTGTCGCTGGAGAAGGGCGCTTATGCGCGTACATACGACTTCTATCACGGCGCGAAGAAGAGCGAGGGTGTGAAGCGCGTGACGTGGAGCGGCGGAGATCTGCCGGACGAGTACTTCGATCAGTTCGTCCTTTCCGCATTCGTCGCCGGCGAATTGAAGCCCGGCACCAAGCTGGCGTTCCCAGTGACGCAGAAATGCCCGAAGGGCGAACTGAAGTGGAACGAGGTCGCGGCCGAAGGTGTCGATCCGCATAGCCTTGAGCATCCAGCGCCCCAGCTTCTACTCGTTGCCGGCGGCGCAGACGACCATCACCATCATGCGCAGTCTGGCGATGTGAAAGCCAATGGCATTGCGCTGGCGGGGCCGTGGACGCGTCCGGCGAGCGCGGGCGGCATGGGCGTCGGCTATGTGAAGATCACCAACGAGGGAAGCGCGCCTGATGTGCTCCTCGGGGCATCTTCAGACATTGCAGAGCGGGTCGAACTGCACGAGACGACGATCAGCGCCGATGGCGTCGCTAGCATGAAGCCGGTCAAGCAGGTGGACATTGCGCCCGGCCAGTCGGTCGAGCTGAAGCCCGGCGGACTGCACATCATGCTGATCGGGCTTAAAGAGGCCATCAAAGACGGCCCCGTCAAACTGAAGCTCAACCTTCAGAAGGCGGGTGCGATCAACGTCGATCTCGCTGTGCGGACTTCGGCGCCGGCTGCCGGCGAGGATGAGCACAAGCACAAGCACCATCAGCATTGATGTGGCGCTGCGCACCTCGCGCGGCGAAGAGCTGCAACCGCGGCGATGGCGATCGCCGCGGTTGGATACTCACCGGGCAATCAGCAACGGCACCGTCGTGTTGGTGAGGACGCGCGTCGCCTGGCTGCCAAGGACGAATTTCGCCAGGCCGCGACGGCCATGCGAGGACATCACGATGAGGTCGCAGGCGCGCGCCTTCGCTTCCTCCACGATGCCTTCGGCCGGATATTGATCCTTCACGTGCACGGCTTCGCATGTGACGCCGAGTTCGGCGGCTAGTGTCTGCACTTTTCCCAGTATCGTGCTGGCCGTGGTCGATGCTGCCTTTTCATATTCCTCGACGGGGAAGGCCACCGCCCACTCGCCGGACACGGCTGCGGTCCACGGCTCCGTGACGGTGATGACGGTCACCTTCGCCTGCATCAGCTTGGCGATATCGAGTCCCTGCGTCACGGCCTTCTGGGCAAGCTCGGAGCCATCGGTGGCGATGAGGATGTTTTTATACATGTCAGTGTCCTGCTGGGGGGCCTCGGGTTCAAAGACGGCAGCAATCCTATCACCGACCGCTCTTCTGCTGCATCGTCGCATGCCATGCTTACGCAGCGTTGATGCCTGTCAAGGAAAGGAGCGCCCGTCTCGAGCTGCCGCACAGCTTGCGCTTGCCCAATCGGATGACAGGCATCAAACTTAGGCAAAATAATCAGGAACGGTGGCAGATGCGGCAGGGCCTAGGAATTGCGCGGAGGTTGCTATGGCAGACGCTGTCATCGGCGGGGCCGCTGGTGTTGGCGGGCGTCGTCACCGCCGCGGCTTTGACCGGTCTCATGGCTGCCAGCGGCGATGACGTCGACACCGCGCTGATCGTGGCCATCGATGTCTCGAATTCGGTCGACGATGCGCGCTACAAGCTGCAGATGGAAGGCATCGCGCAGGCGCTCGAGGATCCTGGCGTTATCCAGGCCATCGCGGGGGGGGGCAAGGGTGGAATCTTGTTCTCGCTCGTCACGTGGGCGGATCAGCCGACGCTGAACCTTCCTTGGATACACATCGCCAACGAAGCTGATGCCAAGGCCGCCGCGCGCAAGGTTCGCTCGCTGCCGCGGCAGGGCGGGGAGTTCACCTGCATGACGCGCATGATGCGGGTGGTGTCCGACAAGATCGTTCCGCAGATACCCGCGAAGACGGCCAAGGTGGTGCTCGACGTCTCGGGTGACGGCAAGGACAACTGCAACGCCGCGGAGCCGATCGAGCAGGTGCGTGATGAACTGGTCAAGTACGGTGTGACGGTGAACGGTCTGCCGATCCTCACCCCGGAAGGGCCGGAGATGGTGACGCCCGGTGCGCCGTCATCGCAGTCATATCTGCCCTCCAAGCAGAACACCGATCCGCTGGAGACGTGGTACCAGGAGAACGTCAAGGCGGGGCCGGGATCGTTCGTGCTGCCGGCGCATGGCTATGCAGATTTCGGCCGCGCCATCCGCCAGAAGTTCGTGCTCGAGGTCAGCGACGGGGGCAGCCGCGTGCGTCGCGATTTTGCGGCCCGGCGGCCAGACTTCTTCACGCCGCAAGCGGTCGAATAGCTGCTAGTCGACGTAGGCGCGATCGAGGTTCTTGACGCTGGAGAGCCCGAGGGCCTTGTCCTTGCCGCGCAATCCGACGAGGCGGGCGGAGTTCACGTCGGCGCCATCGAAGTTGGCGCCGGAGACATCGGCGCCGGTCAGATCGGCGCCTGCAATCTCGCTGCCGGCAAGATTTGCGCCGGAGAGATCGGCACCCTTGAGCTGAGCGTATTCCATCATGGCGCGCGAGAGATTTGCGTCCTTGAACGAGGCGCCTTCGAGCTTGCTCGACTTGAACACGCCGCGCATCAGGCCCATCGACTGGTTTTTCATGTCAGCGGAGAGGTTGGCACCGGTGAAGTTGGCTCCGGTGAGGTCCGCGCGGGAGAAGTCTGCGGCTATGCGAGCGCCGGAGAAGTCAGCCTTTGGGAGCTTGGCGTCCATCAGCTGGGTTGCGAAAAGGCTTGCGCCCTTGAGGTTCGCGCCGCTGAAGTCGGACTTCAGGCCCCACGCCTGGTCAAGCACGACGTTTTCGAGGTTCGATCCGGCGAAGTTGGTGCCGTTTATGCGCGCCGCCTGCAGCTTGATGCGGCGCAGGTCGAGGCCCGACAGGTCGATCTTATTGAGGCGTCGGCCGGAAAAATCCGCGATGCCGGTGGAGCCGGCCTCGGCAATAGCGGCGATGACCTGCGAGCGCGTGAAGTCGGGCTTATTGAATTCATCCGAACCGAGATCCAGGTGATCGACCATGTCGGCACGGGCGAGCCCCGCCGTCGAGACGGCGAGCAATGCGGCACACGTTGCATTAAGGCAAAGTTTCGCGAGCCGCATGGCGCGTTCTCCGTCAGAGGTCCTGGACGTCGCCGGAGGCGCAACGCCATCTCTTGATCGTCCAGTTGGGATGTTGCTCGGCCCAACGGGGCAGGTGGGGCTGGGCTTCGTAGAGGCAGCGCTTGGCGTCGACGTCCTGGGCGAGCGGGACCCTGTGGTCCCTGCAAACGCCGGGGTCGCCGATGAGGCAGGCGGAAATAATGATAGAAATCATGATGTTGCTCCCGACCCGGTTTGACCGAGGGTGGCCGTCCGAACCTGATCGGAGCGCGATCTGCTCGCGCCCCGTTCCGGATTATACGGCGGTCGGATGCATTTGGTTACACGGGCGTTCGAGACCGGGACCCGGTGTCACGCCGTGATCAGAATTTCGCCCTTGCCCACCGTCGCCAGATCGCCTGCGTATTTGCGGACGATGCCTGGAAGCGCCTTGGGTGCCTTGGGCCCGAGCTTCTCGCGCAGGTAGCGAGAAAGGATGGGCAGGATCACGAGGTCGTGGCGTCCAGCGTCGACGAAGGTCGGAAGGAACTGGTCGACGGAGGGGCCGATCAGCGTTCCGCGACGCAAGAGCATGCCGGGGTCGGCGCCAAAGCCCAACTCGGTCCAGATGGTGCCGCCCACCATGCGCGAGCCGGCAAAGCTGCCGCACTTGCCGCGAATGAAGATGGTGCCACGACGCATGCGGTCGCCGGCGCGGTCTCCTGCCTGGCCATCGATGACGATGAGGCCGCCGGTCATGCCGAACTTGTCGCCGGGTGTGAGGCCACCGACCTGAGAGCCGGCAGAACCCTTCACGTAAATCTCGCCGCCGCCGATGCCGGAACCGAGGAGCGCGCCTGCGTCGCCGCGGATGTCGAGGCGTCCGCTGCGCATGTTGCGGCCTGCGCCAACGCCGACGTCGCCTTCGACGATTACCGAGCCGTGCTCGAGGTCGGTGCCCACGAAGTCGAGCTTATTGGTCGAGCCTTCGATGATGATGGTGTCGCCGGGCTTGCCGGAAACCGTGAAGACATCACCGAGCTTTACGCCGCTCTTGGTGGTGCCGACGTTGAGCTTCAGGACGTCGGCCAGCGGGGTGCTGGCGAGAACCTTCGGCGTCAGTGTGGAGAGATCGAGTCGCTCGACGGGAGCAGACGTCAGGCGGAACGTGAGACCGCTCATGGTAGCAGCTCCCGGAGCTTGTAGTGATGTTGACCGAGCTTTCCGCCGTAGTTGCCGGCGGTGATGCGGGTGACGCCCTTCGCGGCGCCGATTTCGAGAACCGTTTTGATGCCGGCGCGCATCGCGTCGGCGACGGATTTCGAGGTCAGGCCGTCGATGACGATCTCGAGCACGGCGATGGTGTCGGGACCGACTTCCGACTTCACGCGACCGCGCAGCGTCGGGCAGAAGGCATCGTTCGTCGAGGCGATGGCGCCCTTGTACTTCGAGCCGACCTTCGACCCGGAGCGCACAATGCCGCCGGGGAAGGGGGTGATGACGTCAGGCACGTTGCCAATGGCATCGACGGCGGCTTCGGCCGTCTGCAGCAGACCGGCGCGGTCATTGCCCAGCATGAGGATGTTGCCGCCGCCAACGGCGTCGGTCACGACGCCCGTCGTTTCCTCGATGACGAACTCTCCGTCCATCACCGGGATGCGCCAGTAGCGGCGGTCACCGAGCTTCTTGGCGGTCTGGAAGCCATCGCCGAAATAGCGCGGACCTTTGCCAAGCCCGATGCGCTTTTCGGACTCGACGCCCGCGTAGCAGGCCGAGCCGGGGCTCGTCAGAACGCACTGGCCAACGCGGGTCTTGAGCTGGTTGGCCGCTGCGTCGGGCGAGAAGCCGAACAGCAGCACGCGCACGCCCGGGCGCCCGTCCGGCGTCTCCGAAGGGCTCAGCTCGCGGTCAATGCCGACCTCGGCGCCGGCACCGATGACCGAGGTGCCAAAGCCGCTCATGGTGACGGCGGCGACGCGCGCCCATTTCATCGTGTCGGCAGTGATGATGACGCCCGTGCCGGCCATGCCGAAGGCTTCGGCGAACGTGTCGTCGATCTCTATTCCGTTGATCTTCATGACGACGTCCTGGCCCTCGTCGGTTGCACGATGATCTCCCCGCGACCGCCGTCGATGATCTCATCATCGCTCAAGCGGAAGTTCTCCATGCGCACCGTGTGATAGCGGTCGAAGTAGTCCTTGAGGGGCTTCTCGATTGAACGGTCGAATTCGGGGCGGGCGACGTGCGTCGCGCCGTTGACGACCTTGATCACCTTGCCGTCGCGCACGATCAGCTCACCGTTCTTGAACACGAGTTCGGGTGTCATGAACATGCGCTCGCGGTTGGCGTCGTCCTTGTAGACGGTGATGTCTGCGCGGGCGCCGGGACCGACGTGGCCGAGATCCTTGAGGCCGAGGCTCTTTGCGGGGCCGGCGCGAGTCAGGATGGCGATGTCGTACATGGAGTATTCGCGCTCCAGATGGGGCAGCGTCGAATACTGCAGCGCCTCGGGGTTCACGCGCAGCATGGTCTCACGGCGGAAGTCGCGGTCCATGAGCAGGCGGATGAGGTGCGGATAGGTGTAGAACGGCGCACCGTTCGGGTGGTCGGTGGTGAGGAAGATGCGCCAGGGATCTTCGCACAGCAGGAAGGTCTCGAGGCCGATGGCCCACTGCAGCGCGTGCACGAAGCTCTTGTCGCGGTAGCGGAACGGGACGACGCCGCAGCCGGCATCGCACTCGATGTCCATCACGACCCAACGCTTCGGGTCGGCGTTCTTTGCACCATTGTACTGGCGCATGCTGTCGCCAGAGGCGGTGCAGGTGGCGCCGAACATGACCTGACCGACGTCGATGGAGATGTTCGGATATTTCTTCAGGAGCTCGGCGATCTGCACGGCGCCGGACGAGAAGCGGCGGTCGCCCTCGGTCGCGTAGCTGTGGAACTGGATGTGCGTGAGATGCAGCGGCAGGCCGTCGGTCGCGCGGATCGTAGCAAGCGTCGTCTCGACGTTGCCTGGGATGCCGAGGTTGCAACCGTGCACGTGCAGGGGATGCGTGATGCCGAGTTCCAGCAGTCCGCGCGCCAGCGTCAGGATGATGTCGCGCGGGGTCATGCCGTAATAGACATGCTTCTCGTCGAGATCGAGCTTGCGCTGGTTGAACTTGAAGGCGCTGATGCCGCCGGGGTTCACGACCTTCACGGCGATGGCCTGGGCGGCATGCATCGTCCAGGCGATGTAGTCCTTGATCTGCTCGAAGCTTGCCTTGCTGGCCATGAGGCGCAGCAGGAAGTCGTCGCTGCCGAGCATCACGAAGGCGCCCTTATCGAGCAGCGGCGTGTCGCCCATTTCCATGTGCGCCTGGCGGGCATTGGCGGGCAGCATCGCCGGCTCGAAGGCGGCCGTGTAGCCCATCTCGGCGTAACGGTAGCCGGTCACCATCGTTGAAGGGAGCGCGTGGCCGGTGCCGGCGCGCGTCAACGCGGTGTGATGGACCTCGTCCTTCTCGTGATCTTCGGGAAGCAGCGTACGGGCGATCGTCACCTTGCCGCCGCCAATGTGCGTGTGCGGGTCGATGGCGCCGGCCATGACGACGCGTCCGCGGACATCATATTCCTTGTCGACCCGGGCGTCGGCGGGTGGGGAAATGATGCGACCGTCGGCGACGTAGATGTCGCGCACCTCGCCATTGATGTTGTTGGTGGGGTCGTAGACCTTGCCACCGGTCAGCTTGATCAACATTGCGCGGTGCTCACGTTCAGAGTGCAGCTTGGATGGCGGCGAGGACCTCAGCGCTGCTCGGCAATTGCGAGCGGCCGAGATTCTTCATCGGCAGCGAGACGACGTTATCGCAGCGGACCATCTGGCCCGCGTTGTCGACACCCGGCGTTCCGACCGGAATATAGACGGACGGAGGCTGAGCGAGGCGGAGTCCAGGCGTGCCGAGCACGACGGTTGGGATCTTCGTCTGCGGCAGGCCGATATCGGTGCCGATGGAGGCCACCCAAACGAGCAGGTCGCCCTCGCCGTCGGTCAGCATGCGGCTGATGTTGTAGCGATAGGAATCATACTCAGGGGCGCCGTTGGCGAAGCTGACGCGCAGCGGGTAGCCGGTCTGCCACGTACAGGTCGAGGCGGCGCTGGGTGCGCCCTCGTTGCCGCCGAGGGAGAGGCCGGCGAAGCGTGTGGTCAGGTTCAGCTCGCGCACGATCTCCGTCATCATGTGAACAGTGAGATCGGCTTGCGGCATGCTGAGCGCGGGGGGCGACCAAACAACGACGCCGTAGTTCGCCTTCTTGCACTTTTCTGCAACGTTATCGATAGCGTCGAACGGAACGCCAGCGATCTCGTGCACCGGCGCGGCGGGCGTCAGCTTGGAGCCCGGAATGAGTCCGGCGAAGATGCCACCCTTCTTCGGGGGAGCAGCTGCCGGCGCATCGGGCGCCGGAATGGTGAAGCCGCGGACGCGCGCGGAGATTGCGGCCAGCACCTCGGGGATACGGTCCTTGGCGACGGGGAGAGTGATGACCTCCTCGATGCGCGGGCCGGTGGCGGCGGAGGTGTCGAGACCCTCGCCGATGAACACGACGGTGCGCTTCTGGCCAACGCCTTCGAACATCGTGTGCTCGGGCGTGACGATGCGGTCGAAGAACCGACCGTGCAGCTTATGCACATCGGAGCCGACGATGATGATGAGATCGGCCCGGTTGCGCGTCTCGGTGAGCGTGGACATGATCCAGCCGCTGGTCTGCACGACCTTCAAGTTGCGGTACTGGCCTTCGCTCAGCGCGTGATCGACGACGCCGCAGGTCCGGTCGGCCATGTCCATGATGGCGCGTACGCCGCCGACGTCGGTGGCCATACCGCCGTAGAGGGGCAGCTTCGAAGCGCGGATCAATCCGGCCGCTGCCTTGATCGCCTCGTCGAGGCTGACCTCTTTATCGCGCACCATGGGCTTTGCCGGCGGCAAAGGCCGCTGAAAGCCGGCAGTCGCTCGTGGACATCCGTTATCGACCTTCAGCGTCGAACCGGTGCGGGTGACCGTAAGGTCATCGCACAGCAGTCCGCAGAAAGGACAGGTGACATTGTTATAGGTATGGGTCGCGTCACCGTCAGCGTGTGCTGTCATGAAGTGCAGTCTCCTTCGCGCGCGGCGCAAGTAAGCACGGACGCTCCAGCAAAACAACAGTGGCGCTTATGCGGCGGTTTGCCGGGGCGAAGTTCGATTGCGGAGCGGTTTGGCGGACATTATGGTCGCCGCGAGAGGCGGGATAAATAACAGACTACCCGGAGGAATGCTGCATGTTGAGAGCTGCCGTTCTGTCGCTGGCCGCTTTGGCGCTGGCGCCGACCATCGCGCTGGCGCATGGTCCGACGCGCCAGAAAGTGACGGAAACCGTCGAGATCAATGCCCCTGCCGACAAGGTCTGGGCGACGATCGGTAACTTCCAGGACATGAGCTGGCACCCTGCAGTGGCCAAGCTCGAAGGCAGCGGCGGCAACCACGCCAATGCAACCCGGACGCTGACGCTGACCTCGGGCGGTACGATCGAGGAGAAGCTGCTGTCCAGCGACCCGGCGAAGATGACTTACAAGTACGAGATCACCAAGGTCGATCCGAAGGTGCTGCCGGTCAACAACTACTCTTCCAGCATCAGTGTGAAGGGCGACGGCGGCAAGTCGACCGTGGAGTGGAAGGGCGCATTCTACCGCGGCTTCATGAACAACGATCCGCCGCCGGATATGAACGACGAAGCCTCGAAGAAGGCCGTGGAAGGCGTCTATCGCGGCGGCCTTGATGCACTGAAGAA
Source organism: Hyphomicrobium sp. (assembly GCA_030148725.1). Classification (GTDB taxonomy): domain Bacteria; phylum Pseudomonadota; class Alphaproteobacteria; order Rhizobiales; family Hyphomicrobiaceae; genus Hyphomicrobium_A. The sequence continues at coordinate 41,530 of JASBSU010000009.1, read as the reverse complement.
GAAGCTCGAGGCAGGCGGCTGACGCCGGGCGCCATGCGCCAGATCCTCCATTTGCGAGCAGTTTGTGTGGCGGCGGCGCTTTGCGTTGCCGCCACTTTTGCTTCGGTCGCCGGGGATTCGGCCGTGACCGAGGCGCTCGTGACGAACCAGACCGGCAATTCGCTCAGCGTCGTGTCGCTTGCGGATATGAAGTCCGTCGCCGAGGTTGCCGTAAGCGGCAGCCCTGCCGGCATCGCCCTCTCACCCGATCGCCGCTTCGCCTACGTCACCGCTCCGGAGAGCAAGGAGCTCGTCGTCGTCGATGCCGCCGAGCGCCGAGTGGTGAAGCGTTTCAAAGTTGGCGAGGGCCCGCTTGGCGTCGCCGCGCATCCGACGAATGGACGCGTGTATGTGGCGGACTGGTACACGCACACGATCTCGGTGGTCGATCCGCAGGCCGGTCAGGTTACAGCCACGATCGCGGTCGGTGAGTCGCCATCCGGACTGGCGGTCACGCCGGACGGCAGGCTGTTCCTCAGCGCCGACCGGGACAGCGATTCGATCTCGATCATCGATGCGGCGACGAATACTCGGCTTAAAAGCGTGGCGGTCGGCAAGCGGCCTTTCGGGGTGACCATCGATGCCAAAGGGGAGCGGGCCTACACGGCAAACGTCGCCAGCGACGACGTGAGCATCGTCGATATCGCGACAGGCGTCGTGGTCGGGACGGTCCCGGTCGGACACCGGCCCTATGCCGTGGCGCTGGCACGCGGACGCGCTTTCATAACCAACCAGTACTCCAGCACCGTGAGCGTGTTCGACCTATCGAGCCTCAAGGTGGTGGCGACCATCGATGTCGGGGACCATCCGGAGGGCATCGAGGCCGACCCGGCGGGCACGAACATTTACGTCGCCTGCTGGTTCGACAACGTCCTGATGCGGATAGATGTCGATACCCTCAGCGTCGTCGGACAGGCTGCCGTCGGGGATGGCCCGCGGGCTTTCGGGGCGTTTTTGCGCTGACAGGCCATTTGAGCCGATCTTGCAGTGCAGCGTTCACGGGTACGTCAACCGAATGACGAAACATTAAGGTGCCGCCTGTTTACGGGCGTGCGGTCCGGTTGGTAGAACGGCCAGGAAAACACGGCAACTCAAGCCGTCTTCGCGTGGCAATGCACCAGGAAGGAAATGTTCGAATGCGGTTCTATGGTTTGGGCGGGGCGGTTCTGGCCGTCGCCCTCGTGTTTCAAGTCGGCGTAGCAGTGGCTGCCGACGAGCCAAAAGCGGCTGACGCCGCCGCCGGCCAGCCGAAGGCGACGGAGCTCATATTCGACCAGAAGCACCTGTCCAACGTCGAGCCCGGCAAGACGATCGACTACAAGTTCAGCCGCAAGGTCAGCGACCCCAAGGTTCTCGGTCAGGAGTTCGGCGACGACATCAAGCTGAAGGTCGTTGCCGACAAGGGCGACGGCAATAAGGATCTCGAGCTGCAAATCTACACCGGCGATCGGGCCCGCGACCTGCAGAAGCTTGAGAAGTTCTCGATCAACCCCGTGTTCGCAGTGTTCTTCGCCCAGTCGGTCAACACGTTCAACCAGCTGGCCGGTGGTCAGGTGAACTATCTGCAGAACGTCTATTCCAACGGTTGGCTCAAGGCGAAGGTCGAGCCGATCAAGGTGACCTACGACGGCAAGCAGATCGACGCATATCGCATCTCGATGACGCCCTTCGCGGGCGACAAGTACGAGTCGAAGATGCAGGGTTGGGAAGGGGCGAAGTACCAGCTGATCGTCAGCAAGGACGTACCCGGGCAGATCGTCGACATGGTCGCCAGCTACCACAACCGTTATCCGCCGGCGACGTTGAAGCTCTCCGAGCGCACCACGCTCGCGGGCGTAACAGGACTGGAGGACCCCCAATGAGGAAGCAGAGCGCGATTGCCGCCTGCCTCGCGTTGGTTGCCGCCGGTTTCACGGCGACGGCGAGTCAGGCCGTGAAGCTGCCGGAGAACGATTATCCGACCGCTGCACGAGCCGACTACGTATTCGCCTGCATGCAGACCAACGGTCAGAACCGCATCGTGCTGGACAAGTGTGCCTGCTCGATCGACGCGATCGCCTCGCTGCTGCCATATGCGGAGTACGAGGCGGCCGAGACCATCATGTCGGTGCGCCAGAAGGGCGGCGAAAGCGTCGTGATGTTCAACAGCTTCGCGCCGTTCCTGGAGAAGGTGAACAACCTGAAGCGCGCCCAGGTGGAAGCCGAACTGCGGTGCTTCTGATCGTCGACTGATGGGAAGCATGGGCCGCCACTGCGGCTCATGCTCTAGATCCGCTCAGGAGGCCTTCTTCGCGGACGTGGCGTTGAAGATCTGGCCCTCGGTGTCCTTCGCCGTCACTTCGATGACGTTGTCGGTTCCGGGGACGAAGGTAAAGCGGAAATTCGGGTTTTCCGAAATCGAGATGCCGCCTTCCATCTTGAAGATGCGGGCGCCGTCACGCTTGACGTCCATCTCGCTGACGATGCGCATCGGCGTATATTGGCGCGTCACCTGGTCCATCTGCATGCCGGTGAAGTTCGGGTGGCGGATCATCACCTGTGCCTCGCGGACAGGGGGCGTCTGCTCCTTGGATGCGTCGGCATCGAACGTGCGGATCTGCATTTTGCCGAGGCTCGCCAGCGCTTCGTCGGCGTCCTTCGAGGCGGCGGCCGAGCAGCCGCCGGAAGCTTTCACGAACTTGGTTGCCATGTGCAGCTTGCCGTCGGCAGTCTCAACGACCGCGCGGACGTTGGAGTACATGTCGATGCGCACGCGGGTCGACAGCATGCGGTCGCCCTTGCCGGCCGCCTCGCCGAACTCGAACGTCGCGGCGACGGGGGCCGGGTTCTTGTCGACGACGAGCGTTAGGCTTTTCACCTCGCCAGCAGAAGCCGGGATGTGAACCGTGAGAGGAACGATGGCGGCGTCCTCGGCGCGATAAGGCGCTTCAAGCGATACCGCGCCGTCGTCCTCGGCGATCGCCTTCCCCGCGAAGACATCGCGATGGATATCCTTCCAGATGTCGTCGGCGGCTACCGCTGGGAGGGCTGCTCCCGCGAAGATGCCAAGCGTGAGTGCCAGCGAGCGTGAAATTCGTCCGAGCGTCAGTCGTGTTGCCGACATGAGATGTTTCCTCCGAGCCGCTGCGTTGCCGGTTATTCCCATTCCAGTTCGGCGAAAGCGGCAGAAACGTTGCGTGCATGATACTCGTTGAAGAGAATCCATGCATCTTTTTCAGACATCCCGGCCGTTCCGGCCGCTTCTGAGAGGGTTTTTCCCTCCTTGATCATGCGGCGCACGTCGCCGGCAACGGTCGACAGGTAGCGCTTCTCGGCATCGAGCGCGGATGGCCACGGCATGGATGCGGGGCCGTGTCCGGGCACCGCGAGCTTCACGTCTTGGCGGTTCGCCAGCTTGTCGATCAGTGCCAGCCAGCCTCTGATGGAGCCATCCAGCGCGGGTGTGTGCCTGGAGAACAGGAGATCCCCCAGGAAAAGCGTGCCGGTCTTCTCGTCGAGCACGGTTAGGTCGTTGTCGGTGTGGGCGGTTGGATGCGCTTCGAGCAGCAGCTTTCGGTCTCCGAGATCGATTTCGAGACGGTTGGAGACGAGCTCGGTGGGTGGGATGATCTCGGTCCCCGCGAAGGAATCGCCCAGCAATTCCTTGTTGATCGCGAGGTAGCGGTCGGCGCGCGATGAGAGCGCGCGGGGCAGCTTGGCGTTGCCGACAAACGTGGGGCTTTCTGCCTTGAATGCGACGTTCCCGAACACGTGGTCGGGGTGCATGTGGGTGTTGATGACGTACTTTATGGGGAGGCTAGTTCTGGCGCGAATGGCCGCCAGAAGCGCCGCGCCGACGCGCGCACTTCCTCCAGTATCGATGACGGCGACGGCGTCTTTGCCGATGATGAAGCCGTTGTTGGAAGTGTCGCCAGAGTTGCGCGGGGTGAAAAGCTCATAACGCCCCTGGTGGACGAACACGCCCGGCGCAACTTCCTCGACCTTCAAGGCAGCTGGCAGCGATTCCGTCGTTTGCTCGCTTTTCGAAGGGGCGGCCGCAGGTGCCGATTTGTTCAAATCTTCAGTGGCTCGTTGAGCATCGCCGGAGGGCGCGGAGGGCGATTCCTGGGCGGTCGCGAGGGGGCTGTGGAACAGCAACGCCAGCGCTAGAAGTAACGCTATAACGCTCGGGAAAACTTCCCGAAATTGGTGTTCAATATGCCCTGAGATTTGCATGAAACGACGGTGCTCCTCGATCACGAAAATAATGCTTTGGCGATCACGGCAGCGCGAGCGGTGCGTGAACAGCCGGCATTCCTGTGGTGCTTCGTCCGCGGTCTTCAGTGGTGCAAAGGATGCTTCGATCCCGAGGGTCGAACCGGCTCGTCCAAAGACAGTTATCCCGCATTTCCAGGCCCAGTTCAGAAGGTTGTCGTGCGCTGCACAATTGCAATGTGCGGCGCAGCAAACCCCGGTAGGACGCGGAGTAAAATACGTCAGCCTTCTTGTCCCTTTCACGGACGCGTGAACTTTCGTTACCTGAGTGGCTTGCGGTCGGGAAAAAAAAGTGCGTAGATGTGCCGCGGTGTGACACGGCATCCAGGATGAGCTGGTTTCAACCAGCGCATTCCGTCGATCGCCAAATAAGGGACAAGAAGGGGAAAACCCCGATCCCAATAACCAGGGTGTGAGGCGCTGCTGTTCACCACCGACTTGCGTGGCAAGAACCTTAAAATGGAGGAAGCGCAATGCGCAAAAGCGTATTCGCAGGTGCATTGGTTGCGACGGCTGCCCTAGCGGCACCGGCGTTGGCCAATGATAGCGTTATCAAGTGTATTTCCGACGACAATAACTGGTGCATGCAGCAGGGTAACTACTCTGCAACCCGTTATTCGAAGCTCGACCAGATCACCACGAAGAACGTCAGCAACCTGAAGGTCGCCTGGACGTTCTCGACCGGCGTTCTGCGCGGTCACGAGGGCTCTCCCCTCGTCATCGGCAACATGATGTACCTCCACACTCCGTTCCCGAACATCGTGTACGCTCTGAACCTCGATGACGAGAACAAGATCGTCTGGAAGTACGAGCCGAAGCAGGATCCGTCCGTCATCCCCGTGATGTGCTGCGAGACCGTCAACCGCGGTCTGCAGTACGCTGATGGCAAGCTCTTCCTGCATCAGGCTGACACGGCTCTCGTTGCTCTCGATGCCAAGACCGGCAAAGAGATGTGGAAGGCCGTCAACGGCGATCCGAAGCGCGGTGAGACCGGCACTGGTGCCGCCATCGTCGTCGGCGACGTCGTCATGATCGGCGTCTCGGGTGCAGAATTCGGCGTTCGCTGCTTCTGGACCGGCTACGACATCAACTCGGGCAAGCGCCTCTATCGCGCCTACTCGATGGGTCCGGATGAGGACATCCTGTTCAACCCCGAGAAGACGATGTCTCTCGGCAAGCCGGTTGGCAAGGACAGCTCGCTCAAGACCTGGACCGGCGACCAGTGGAAGCTGGGCGGCGGCTCGATCTGGGGCTGGTATGCTTGGGATCCCAAGCTGAACCTCGTCTATTACGGCACGGGCAACCCGTCCACCTGGAACCCGGCTCAGCGCGCGGGACCGGATGGCAAGCAGATCGACCAGAAGTGGTCGATGTCGATCATCGCTCGTAATCCGCAGACCGGCGAGGCCGCCTGGGCTTACCAGATGACCCCGTTCGACGAGTGGGACTATGACGGCGTCAACGAGATGATCCTCGTCGACAACATGGACGTGAAGGGCAAGAAGCATAACGTGCTCGTTCACTTCGACCGTAACGGCCTTGCCTACACGGTTGACCGTGAGTCCGGCATCCCGCTGGTTGCCGAGAAGTATGACCCCGTCGTCAACTGGACGACTGGCGTCGACCTCGACCCCAAGAGCGCAACGTATGGCCGTCCGGCTGTCGTCGCCTCCAAGTCGACGTTCCTCAACGGTGCTGACGTCAACACGACCGACGTCTGCCCGGCCGCTCTCGGAACGAAGGACCAGCAGCCTGCTGCTTACTCTCCTCTGACGGGTCTCTTCTACGTGCCGACGAACCACGTCTGCATGGACTACGAGCCCTTCAAGGTCGAGTACACCGCCGGTCAGCCTTACGTTGGTGCCACGCTCTCCATGTATCCGCCGAAGGGCGAGAGCCACATGGGCAACTTCATCGCGTGGGATGCTTCGAAGGGTAAGATCGTCTGGTCGAACAAGGAGCAGTTCTCGGTTTGGTCGGGTGTTCTCACGACCGCTGGCGGCATCGCCTGCGTCGGCACCCTCGAGGGCTACTTCAAGTGCGTCGATCAGAAGGACGGCAAGGAGCTGTATAAGAACCGCACTCCGTCCGGCATCATCGGCAACGTGTTCACCTACGGACACAAGGGCAAGCAGTACGTCGGCGTCTTCTCGGGCGTCGGTGGCTGGGCCGGTATCGGCCTCGCAGCTGGCCTGACGAACCCGACCGATGGTCTGGGCGCCGTGGGTGGCTACGCTGGCCTCAACAGCTACACCGCTCTGGGTGGCTCGCTGACGGTCTGGTCGCTGCCATAAGTCGACACGACTTCGATAACGGACCGGCGCGGGGTTTCTCGCGCCGGTCTTTCCTATGAATGGAGCTCGCTGGATCGCGGTTCATCTTTTGTCGACGATGCTCGGCAATTCGCAGCGCAACATCACGAAATGGTATGACATTTTGCCTGTTGCGTACTTCCAGTTGGCAACCCAAATCTCAATATCTACCAGTAGCCGAGCAGATAGGGGAAACGCGTGAGAAGGATCAGTTTTGCCATTGTTGCCGCCGTTGCGCTTGCGTGCGTCGCCGGTTCGGCCATGGCTGAAGAAGTCAAGCCGGGCATGCAGAAGGAAGTGACGCTCCCCGATGGCTGCGTCAGCCAGGAAGGCGCAGAATTCAAGGACGGCAAGTGGGTTCTGCCCGATGGCACCCCGACGTTCCGCGTCTGCAAGAAGGACGGCAACTTCATCGTCGATTGGGCGACCTATAACGGTTATCGCCGCTACCACGGTGAATGCCACGTCTGCCACGGACCGAATGGTCTTGGATCGACATATGCTCCGGCTCTCGCCGAGCATTTGAAGTGGCTCACCTACAGCGACTTCCTCGGGATCGTTGCGTCGGGCAAATCGCACGATGAAGCCGGCACGAAGTTCGTCATGCCGGCATTCGGCGACAACAAAAACGTGATGTGCTTCATCAACGACCTCTACGTATATCTCAAAGCACGTTCGTTCGGTGCGCTGCCGGCTGGACAGCTCGGCGGTCGCAATCGCGATGAGAAGCCGCAACAGGCCAAAGATGAAGAGAAGTCTTGCCTTGGTAGCTAACTCCAAGAACACAGCTGCATCACTGGTCGGGGCCGCCATAGGCGGCCTCGTCCTGCTTTCAGCGATGTGCGGTTCGGCTTTCGCGGCCGAAGGACATCGCTCCGATCTCGTCAATCGCAAGGTTCTGCGCGTGTGTGCGGACCCAGCGAACCTTCCCTTCTCAAACGAGAAGAAGGAAGGGTTCGAGAACAAGATCGCAGACATCATCGGCAACGAGCTCGGGGTGCCGGTGGAATACACCTGGTTTCCTCAGGCGACGGGCTTCACCCGCAACACCTTGCTGGCCAAGCGTTGCGACGTGATCATCGGTACTGGCCAGGGCGATGATCTGGTGCTCAACACCAATGCGCTTTATCGCTCTGCATATGCGCTGGTCTACAAGCCGGGTGCGGGGCTCGACGGCGTCGAAAGCATCTTCGATCCGCGCCTCAAGGGTAAGAAGGTCGGCGCCGTTCAGGGCACGCCATCTGCTACGCTCGTTGCCAAAGCGGGGCTCATGGATCACGCGCGGCCTTACAGGCTCATGGTCGATCGCCGTTACGATGATCCGTCCGCAGAGATGGTGCGGGACATTCGGTCTGGCGAAATCGATGCGGGCATCATGTGGGGACCAATCGCTGGTTACTACGCGTCGCATGGCGGCGACAAGCTCACGGTCGTGCCGCTGGTGCAGGACGCCGGTAAAGCAGGCCGCGTCGATTTCCGCATCACGATGGGCGTGCGCCAGGGTGACGATCTGTGGAAGCGCCAGCTCAACGATGTCATTCGCAAACGCCAGGCGGACATAGACAAGGTGCTGCTCGAGTACGGCGTGCCGATGATCGACGAGGACAACAAACCGATTACGGCGCCTCGCAGCTGACATGACGGGACTGCGGCGTCATCAGGTATTGAAACGCGGCGCACGAGCGCCGCGTTTTTTCCATGGCAATAGCATTGGTCGTGCTGATGCTCAGCGTGCGCTAGTCGGCGCGCTGATCATGCTCTGCGTCGTTGCGGGGCCATCGGCCGTCTCTGAGGCGCGGGCAAAGGAGGCGTCGGCGGCGTCGGCTGCTGGGGCTGCTCCCCACCCCGACGTGCCTCCGCTTGCTGCTCAGCCAGCGGCGCCAGCCGCGGAGCCCCAGGGCTATCGGATGGAGGATTTTCGCTCCCCGGTGCCGCTCACGCTCAAAGGCGCGCGCGTAATCAGCAACGACGAAGCCGCCGACCTCTGGAACAAGAACGGCGCCGTCTTCATCGACGTCTATCCTCAAGCGCCTAAGCCGCCAAACCTTCCTGCTGGAACGTTCTGGCGCGATCCCGTTCACCGGAGCATCGAAGGTGCGGTGTGGATGCCGAACGTTGGCTACGGTGGGCTGTCGACGGAGATGGACACATATTTCCGCGCCACACTGGAGAAGCTGTCGAAAGGCAATCGGAACGCTCCGCTCGCCTTTTTCTGCCTCAAGGACTGCTGGATGTCGTGGAACGCCGCCAAGCGCGCGCTCGAGTATGGCTACAGCAATGTCATGTGGTTTCGCGATGGAACCGACGGCTGGCAGGAGCTTGGCTATCCGCTCGTCGAAGTGAAGAAGCAGCCGTAGCCGACGGGCGTGGCCCGCCCCTGTTGGGACGGGCCGATGGCGGACACAGCAGCGCTGCGATCGGAACTTCCGATAGCTCCAGCGTTACGGCGTCGATGGCTGCGCAGGTGCCGGTTCGGTGGTTGGGGTCGGGGTCGGCGCTACAGGCGCAGTCGAAGGCGCGGGCTGAACCGGTAGCGTCTGAACGGCCGGGCCCGAGTTTACGGTGCTTTGTGGTGCTTCAGATCGCGGATAGAACAGCGCGATCATCAAAAACGCGACTATCGCCGCAGCGACGAGCATCGGCAGCATGCCGGTGCGTGACGCCGGTGTGCGCGGCGTGACGCCGGGGCGAGTTGGATCGGTATCGAGACGACGGTCGTAAAGGGCCATGCTTTCCTCCATCGGTTGTTGTTTCCAACCGATGAAGCTGGCGAAGGTTCCTGAATGCGGCCGGTAGCGATCAGCTCTTCATGTGCGAACGGATGAGCCGCGAAATCTCATAAGCGCGCTGCTCGATGAGCACTGGGACCTCGCACGCCATCGTCAGGTTCTGCTGGCGCTCCTGGAAAATACGGGCGTTCCAGTTGTACTCCTGCTGCTCCGGCGACAGTTTTGTCTCAGTCGGCAGCAGCTCGTCTGTCGCGGCCAAGCCCTTTTCCGCCAGCTTCTGACCTTCGCGTTCCAGCTCCGCCGCGCGCGCCTTCTGACGCTTCTGAAACTCTTCCACGCGGCCCATGACGAACTGGCGATCAGAGTTAATTTCCGCGAGGAAGCTCGCGAACAGCTCGGTCAGCTTCTTGTCGCGCTCGGCCTCGGGGATTGATGCTGCGTATTCCTGGATTGCCTTGTCTGCTTCGTCGGCGGAAACGCGGCGGCTTTCGAGCAGCTCCGTCAGGTCGCGGATGGCCGGGTCGAATTCGTTGATGCCTTCGATGGACGGCCCGTCCCAGATCTGGCCGGCGGAAATGACCGGCACCTTGCGCTGAATGCACGGCCAGTCGGGGCTGCTCAGAATGGCGGAGGGTGAGAAGTCGACAGCGGCGTTCTTATCGGGCGTGACGGGCGTAGGCGCGAATGCGGGATGCTGGGCGGCACCTCCCATCGGCGGCGCGGCCTCCATGCCCCCGGGGCGGGCGCCGGGCACAACGCCTGGCGCGATGCCCGGTTGTGGCTCCATGCCGCCCGGGCGGGCGCCGGGCACGACCCCCGGTGCGATGCCGGGGGCGAGATCAGGTGCCGCCTCGACTTTGGCTGGCGCGTCCTGCGCATGCGCTATCGGCGCGGGCAGCGCGGCGATGGCCGCTGCCAGTGCGAGTGCGGAGATTGCGCTCACGCGCAGATAAGACTGTGCCACGCTCTGCTTAGTTCTGCTGTGCATCACTTACGCTCCCGACCCTGGACCGCCGCGACGGGCGATCAGGCCTTTTGATGGGTTATAGGCAAATATCGCTGCGCCGAGGAACACCGCGGTGCAAGCTAGGACGATGCCGAGCGAAGGCCAGTCGACCTGGCCGTACAGGGCAAAACGGATCAGCTCTACCGCGTGCGTGAAGGGGTTGAAGAGGCAGATCTCGTACAAGATCACGCTCGATTCCTTCACGCGCCAGAGCGGGTAGAGCGCGGAAGAGGCAAAGAACATCGGGAAGATCACGAAGTTCATGACGCCCGCGAAGTTCTCGAGCTGCTTGATCACCGACGACATGAAGAGCGCGAGCGAGCCAAGCATGAGTCCCGACACGACGAGGGCGGGGGCGACGGCGAAGAAGTTCATCGAGGGGGTTGTGAGCTTCCAGAAATGGATGACCGCGATGATGACGCCCAGTTCAACGACGGCCGCCAGGATGAGCGCGTTCTGCATGAAGCGCTCGGAGAACTTGTCGGTGGCGGAGTTGAAGATGTTGAGCGCGAACAGCGCCGCAGGCGGGGCGAGCAGCAGCGGATAGCCCCATCCCGTCAGCTCGGCTTCCCAGAAATAAAAGATCGCCAGGAATACGTACGCCTGGATCGCAGCGACAGCGACACCGCCGATCAGCTTCGATACCAGGAGGAAGGAGCGCGGAAACGGGCTTACGAGGAGCGTGCGCATGGCGCCCGTCTCGCGGTCGTAAACCATCGAGAGGGACGACTGCATGGCGTTGAACAGCAAGATCATGCCGAGCAGGCCGGGCACGACGTAGACCTCGTACAGAACGTAGGTCTCGTAGGGCGGGATGATCGACACGCCGAGCGTCTGGCGGAAGCCGGCTGCGAAGATGAACAGCCAGATCAGCGGGCGCACGAGCGCGGACATGAAGCGCTCGCGCTGGTGCAGGTAGCGCAGCACTTCGCGCCACACGATGCCCTTGAGGCACGTGATGTAAGCGCGCACACCCAAACGTGGCGGCTCGCTTCCCCAGGCCCGCTCACTGATGGCCGTTGCTGCAACGGGATTGGCGATCGTTGGGCTCAATGCGGTCATGCGGCGAGTTCCTCGTTGCCCGTGCCGGTCAACTTTCGGAACGCGTCGCTCACGGACTGGGTTGCGGTCTTGGCTAGCAGCTCCGGCACCGGGCCGGTGAAGAGGACCTTACCCTTGTGAAGCAGCACGACATGATCCGTCGGGCGCACCTCGTCGAAGAGATGCGTGGCCCAGAGCACGCTCAAGCCTTCCTTCTCGACCAGCGAGCGCACGATGTTAACCACGCTTTCGCGCGAGCCGATATCGAGGCCGACGGTCGGCTCGTCGAGCAGCAGCAGGGAAGGTTGATGCAGAAGCGAGCGGGCGATCTCAACGCGACGCGCCTGACCGCCGGATAGATTGCGCACCTTCTCCTTGGCTCGGTCGGCAAGACCGACGATCTGCAGCGCGCGTTCCGTGCGTTTGCGCGCTTCCGTGCCGGAGATGCCGTGCAAAGCGCAGTGGTAAAGCAGGTTCTGCTTGAGCGTCAGGTCGAGATCCAGCGTGCGGCTCTGGAACACAACGCCGAGGCGCTGCAGGGCAGCCATCGCTCGGCGTCGGATGTCGTGGCCGAAGATGCGGATCTCGCCGGTGACGTTGTCGTAGAGGCGCGTGATGAGCGCGAAAAGCGTCGACTTCCCTGCGCCGTTGAGACCGAGAAGGACGACGAAGCGACCGCGCGGGATTTCCAGCGAGACGTCCTTGAGCGCCTGATTGTCACCGAAGCTGTGACTGACGTTCTTGACGGCGAGTGCTGGCGTCCCGCTGGGAGACGGTTGAGTTTCAGCTGCCATGTTCATGCGACGAGTGCACCGCCAACCTCTTATTCAAGCTTCTGGAAACATCAATTGTTTCTCTCATCAGCTTGGCCACGCAGAGATGGGCGGCCGATCGTCATTCTCGTTTCTGTCGTGCGTTAAGTCCTTTGTTCCGCGAGGCCGCCGAGCCCCGAGGGAACGGCGAAGTTCATCAGAATGGAGCGACGACGACACCCCACGGATAGCGTCCGGTGCGGATCGACTTCACAACCTTCAGGGCCTCAACGTCTATCACTGAAACGTCGTTCGATGCACCGTTGGTGGTGAGAAGCTTCTTGCCATCCGGCGTCAAAGCCAATTGCCAGACGCGCTGACCGACGAGGAGGTATTTCTTCACCTCGAATGTCTCGGTGTCGATGACGGCGACGCGGTTGGCGGGACCGAGAGCGACGAAGGCGGTCTTGCCATCCGGCGTGATGCGAACGCCGACAGGCTGGATCGCTTCCTTTGTGACGCCGGGGATTTCGAAGCTGATCTTCTTCAGGATTTTGCGATCAGCCGGGTTGAGCACTGTCACCGTGCCGCCGATCTCGGAGCTGACCCAGAGCTGCGTGCCGGCCGGGTTGAATATTGCGACGCGGGGGCGGCTGTCGACCAGGACGTTGTCGAACGTCTTGTGCGTCGTGGTGTCGATGAAGTGCGCCATGTTGGTCGTTTCGGACGTGTTGACTAGCACCTTGCCGTCGGGGCTCATGCCCATGCCTTCCGGCTCGACGCCGACGGGAATGTCGCCAATGATCTTTCCGCTCTGGATGTCGACGACGGTGACGAGGTTGTCGTCCTCGTTGGCGACATAGAGCGGGTTCCCCGATGGGTGAAGGATCAGCAACTCAGGGTCTGGCCCCGAGGGCAGCGTCTTGATCAATTCGTACGTCTTGGTGTCGTAGACTTGGATGATGTTGTCGTCGCTCGTGCAGATGATCAGCCACTTGCCATCGTTGGAGAGAATGACACCGCGTGGACGCTGTCCAACGGAGAACGTCTTGATGACCTCGAGCTTTTCGGTGTCGATCACCGAAACGCTGTTGTCCTTCTCGTTGGTGACGAAGGCAGTGTAGGCCAGCGCCGAAGGCACCGGGAGAGCCAATGCTGAAGCGATGCCGAGCAGCGCGGCGATGCCGACCTTGAAGTGCATTCGGTTACTTCCTCCTTGAAGGTATTCTTTTTGCCTGCCGCGTCTTGGCGGGGCTCATTGCGTATAGGCTTTGCATTTCGTTTCAGGCTTGTCGACGCCGAGCGTGTCGAGTTCGCTCACCTGATGCAGGAAACCTTGCTGCGGCGAGACGGTCACGAGCATTTTTGGGGTCGTGACGAGGATGGGCTGGCGGACCTGGCCGTTCCAGTTGCGCAGCGAAAGACCAACGCCCTTAAAGCCGGCGACGTCGAAATTCGGGCCCTTTATGTACGGAATGAGCTGTTTGTAGTCGCCAGACTTCGTGCGCGAGGCCGCCTCGCCGACCATGCGTACGGCGAGCCAGGCGTTGTAATCGATAGGGCGCATGGTGCGATCAGCGAGGCGCTTGAAGCGGTTCTGGAACTGGGTTCCGCCCCACAGCTCGATGGCGGGATGCCAGCTTTGAGGGACGAGGCCAGCCGTTCCGGCCACAGGACGGGCGTCCCAGGTGCGATAGGGAAGATATTCGCCGAACAGGTTGCCCTCGTCGGCCACCACGAGCACGTCATAGTCCGGCGCGTTCTGGGTGAAGGTTGGGATCTGCTGCTGCACCTGCTCAAAACCGCCATCGGAGCGACGGTTGCCGGAATCGTAGGTGAAGACCCGCTCCTCGACGATCTTGGCGCCGAAACGCTTGGCCGCGCGGCGGAGCGCCTCTGCATAGAGCTTGTCCTGTTCGGTCGGGCCGAGGACAAGAAGCCAGCGGTTCCACTTCTTCCAAACGAGATACTGGGCGAGGGCGTCCGCAAGCATCGTGCGTGTCGGCGCGGTGTGCACGATCTGCGGGCGGCAGTTCTCTTCGCGCAGGCTGTCATCAGGGGCGCCGTAGTTGATGACGAGCGCTTCCTTGCCCTTCAGCGCGTCAGCAAGTTTGAGGAGCGTGTCTGGCGTCGCATCGACGATGACGAAGTGTGCGCCCTCGTCGACCTTCTGGACGACATCCTGGATGAGTTTGGCGGGGTCGGATTCTTCAATCGGCTCGAGCTTGAACTCCTGGTTCATGAAGCGGCCGGTCGTGTTGTTATCCGTGATGGCGAGCTTGGCGCCGGCAATGCCAAGGTCTTTCGGCGGCAGATCGAGCAGAGAGAGCGGTAGCGGTTCATCGCGAAGCTCGCGAGCCAGTATGATCGGCACCATCGCCACTTTGGGTGCCTCGGCGTCCTGCTTTGCAGCCGCGGCAGCGGCCGCTGGGGGCGGCGTAGCAGGGGCGGGTTCCTCGGCGTAGGCAGGCGTGAGGAACGCCAACGCACCAGCAAGTGCCGCAACGAGCGCGCGGTGTTTGAAGTCCGAGATCGGCACGCCGCCACGTGAGGCCTTGCGGATCGCCATAGAGCCTGTTCCTCCTGCTGCCCGTACCGCTTGTTCGCGGATCGTTTCTGATGGTGCCGGGCGTGGTGTTACTATGTTGCAGTAAAAGGGTACTGGGTCCCACCCTTGTCAAGGCTTCCCGATTTCACTCGCGGACTTGTGACCTTTCGAATGCCGTGCGGTGGCAACTACCCCCTTGCAATTACCCCCCTGTTCGTCACACCTAACCCCTAACACTATAACGTCTAAGCAGCCGTCGGCGCGGCTTAGCGCAGGGGAAACGCTTTGATTGCTAAACGTTTTGTCATCTTTGCGTTGGCTTCGATGCTGCTGCCCGCAGTCGCGTCTGCCGCGCAGAAAGCAGTTATTTTTCCATTCGACCTGATCGATCAGCAGCAGCAATTCGAAATCGGCCTGATGCCAAAGGGGCTCGACCCCGAAGACAAGCGTCGGCTGCAGATCATTACGGAAGAGCTGGCGCGGCTGATCAAGGCTGGCGGCCAGTACGAGATTGTCGACAGCGCGCCCATCGCCAAGGACATCGAAGACAAATCTCCGATGTATAAGTGTAACGGCTGCGAGGATGACCTGGCGAAGAAGGTCGGCGCCGACGTCGCCTTCATCGGCACGGTGCGCAAGGCCTCCGACGTTCTATTCACGGTGAGCGTCTATATCCGGGACGTAGCCAGCCAGAAGGTCGTACATCAGGGCTCGAGCGAGATTTACGGCAATACCGACAAGATGTGGCTCAGGGCGGTCAACTATATCGTCGACCGGCGTCTGTTCGCGCAAAAGGGTGCGGCGCAATGATCGACCGTCGCCAGTTGTTGCTTGCCGGGGGTGGATTGGCGCTGGGAGGTTTGACGCTCCCGATGTCGAGCGCCAGCGCGGCCGGGTCGCTGCGCGTGGCCTCGCTGAAGTTCGGTTCGTTCAGCTGGCTCCTTGAAACGATCCGCGCCGAGGGTATCGCCGACAAACTTGGTCTCCAGATCATTGTTGTCGAGGTGGCCACCAATCAGGCCGGTCCTGTGGCGCTGCTTTCGGGCGAGGCGGACGTCATCGTCAGCGACTGGCCGTGGGCGCTGCGCCAGCGAGCGCTCGGTGAACTCGTCAAGTTCGCGCCTTACTCGTCGGCGCTGGGAGCCGTGCTGGTTGCGCCGGATTCGCCGGTCAAGACGCTGGCCGATCTGAAGGGCAAACGGCTCGGAGTCGCGGGAGGCGCCATCGACAAAAGCTGGCTGCTGTTGCGCGCCTATTCGAAGGATACGCTGGGCACGGACATCGCTCAGCTTGCGCTGCCGTCGTACGGCGCGGCTCCTCTCATCACCGAGGAGACGCGCTCGGGACGTCTCGATGCGGTTCTGAACTTCTGGACCTACGCAGCGCGCATGCAGGGCGACAACTATCGCACCGTGCTGGAGATGGACGATGTGCTGAAGGCGCTCGGTATCGATCCCGTGCCTTCACTCGTCGGCTTCATCTGGCGCGAGGAGACGGAAGCGAAGAAGACCGGCGAGATCGCTGCTTTCCTAACGGCAGTGGAGCAGGGCAACGCGGTGCTCGCGACGTCGGATGCAGCGTGGGACCGTGTCCGTCATCTGGTGCGCCCGGAAAGCGACGGCGAGTTTGCAGCCATCAAGAGCTATTACCGCGCGGGTATTCCGAAGCCTTGGACCGGTGCGGAAACGCGCTCTGCCGAGAAGCTGACGCATATCCTCGTCGACGTCGGCGGTCCGCAGATACTCGGTAGCGATACGCAATTCGATCCAAAGCTCTTCCATGCGGCAGGCACCTAACGCTCAGGCACGCGGCTTCAAGGTCGGGCGCCTTGGCTGGTCGTTGATCTCGCTGCTCGCGCTCGGCGCGCTGTGGGAGATTTCCGCGCTTATCGCCCAGAGCCGCTATCTACCCGGTCCGGCAACCGTGTTCGATGTGATGGTCCGCGAAGCGCGGGCCGGTGAGCTTTGGGGCAACATCGCCGCGACGCTGACGCGCGTTGCGTTCAGCTTCGTCGTGGCGATGTTCATCGGCTCGGCGATTGGGCTGGCTTTGGGGCGCTATAAGAAGGCTGACCGGTTTTTCGACACCTGGCTGATCTTCTTTCTCAACTTGCCAGCGCTGGTCGTCATCGTCCTCTGCTATATCTGGTTCGGATTGACGGAAGTCGCAGCGATCACTGCGGTGGCAATCAACAAGATCCCCAACGTCGCCGTCACGATGCGCGAGGGTGCGCGCAGCCTCTCCAAAGACCTCAACGAGATGGCGCACATCTACCGCTTCGGTTGGTGGAAGACGCTGCGCCACGTGACGCTGCCGCAGTTGGCGCCGTTCTTCGCGGCTGCCGCTCGTTCGGGACTGGCGCTCGTGTGGAAGATCGTGCTGGTCGTCGAAGCCTTCGGGCGGTCGGATGGCGTCGGGCATCAGCTCAACATCGCATTCCAGCTGTTCGATGTACCGATGATCCTTGCATACGCGTTGGCATTCATCGTCGTCGTACAGATCATCGAGCTGGCCATTCTCCAGCCGCTCATCGCGAGGGCCAACAAATGGCGCCGGTGAGTCCTGCCCTGTCGGTGAAGATCCACGAGAAAGTGTTTCCTGCGGTCGCCGACCGCCCAGCGAACCATGTGCTGAAGAATATTGCCTTCTCGGTCGATCCGGGATCGTTCGTCATCATCACCGGGCCGTCGGGTGGGGGCAAATCGACGATGCTCAACATCGTTGCGGGCCTCGACCGCGACTATGTCGGCGACGTGAAATTCGGCGGTGACGCTCCGACGCTGGCTTTCGTATTCCAGTCGCCGCGGCTGCTGCCCTGGCGGACCGTCCAAGAGAACATCGCCCTTGTGCTGCCCGATAATGACCCGCGGCTCGCCAACATCCCCGAGCTACTGCGGCGCGTCGGACTGACCGATGCGGCGAACGCGTACCCCGAGATGATCTCGCTCGGCATGCAGCGGCGCGTGGCGCTGGCGCGCGCCTTCGTGCTGGAGCCGGATATCCTGTTGATGGACGAGCCCTTCGTTTCGCTCGACGACCCGACGGCCCACGACTTACGCGAATTGCTCGTGGAATTATGGTCGCGGCGTCCGACGACGGTCCTGTTCGTGACGCATGACAGGACCGAATCCGTGATGCTCGGGACCCGCATCTTGCGTCTGTCGCCCGGACCTGCAACTATTGCCGAGGACGTCCCGGTTCGGCTGTCCGTGGCCGACCGATCCAACCGCGAAAAGGTGCGGGAGGAGCAGCGGCGCATCTTCGGCGAAGCATAGATCTCATCAAAGTTAATGGAACACGTGCGCCGATCCGCGAGGCTGCTTGCCAGCGTGACTGACGAACGCGAGGCGCGTCTCGTCGCATCGCTCGGTGCCGATCTCGTCGATGCTAAAAACCCCGATGCGGGAGCGCTCGGGGCCTTGCCGGTGGCGACCGTCGCGGCGATCCGTGCTGCGGTGCCAAAACACATCTCTGTCAGTGCCACCATCGGGGATCCGGTTGACGATGCGGCCGCGACTGTCGCGGCTGTGCGGCAGATGGCTGGGTCTGGCGCAGACATCGTCAAGATTGGCCTCAGCAGCGCAGCCGGTGGGCGGCGCATGGCCGAGGCCGTTGGTGCGCTCGATCTCGGCGAAAAATGGCTGGTGGGCGTCCTCCTAGCGGATGAGGGCCTTGATCTGGAGCTCATCAAGGCGGCCAGCGAAGCGGGCTTTGCCGGATTGATGCTGGATACGGCGGACAAGCGTCGCGGTGCGCTGCCGGATATTCTGCCGGTAGAGACATTGCGGGCGTTCGTGGCGGCGACGCATGAGGCCGGCATGTTCGCGGGGCTCGCCGGATCCCTGACGGCCGATCATGTGGCAGGGCTTCTGCCGCTCGGCCCAGACGTACTTGGGTTCCGCGGCGGCCTCTGCCGGCAAGGCGAGCGCACAGCCGAAATCGATGCCGAGGCCGTGCGTGCGGTCCGATCCATTATCCCTGCTTGCGAAGCCTCACTCGCTGGCGCTTGCGGCAGGCCGCTGGCGGGTGCTATTGCGCCCCGACCAGCGAAAGACGTGGCATGACCGATAAAAACATTTCGGGCCGTAATGACGGCCTTGTCCTCGACCGCATCTTCGTGCGCGGTCTCGTGCTTCCCGTGGCAATCGGCGCCTATGATGAAGAGCGCGGCATTACCCAGCAGGTTCGCTTCACGATCGAAGCCTCTGTGGCTGCCGGCGTGTCACCGAAGGGCGACAACCTCGATGAGGTGCCCTCGTACGACGACATCATCAAAGCGGTGAAGGCCATCGTTTCCGGTGGGCATGTCGATCTCGTCGAAACGCTCGCGGCAACGATCGCCGATCGCTGCCTTGCCGACAAACGCATTGTCTCGGTTCTGGTGCGGGTCGAGAAGCTCGAGCGCGGACCTGACTCCGTGGGCGTCGAGATCGTGCGGCCGCGCGCGACGTGACCGGCTCGGGCAGTCCCATCGTCGTCAAGCTGGGGGGCAGCCTCGCGGAGGGGCGCCGGCTGGCATCGGTCCTTAAAATCGTTGGTGCGTCGCGCCGCTCCTGCGTGCTGGTGCCGGGTGGCGGGACATTCGCGGATGCGGTCCGTGCAGCTTATAAGAAGCATCACCTCGCCGAGATGACGGCGCACCGTATGGCGCTGCTGGCGATGCATCAGTCGGGCATGATGCTGGCCTCGATGCACACGCGTCTCGACCCCGTCGAAACGCTTGCTGGCGTACGCAAAGCGCTGTCGCAGAGCCGCATTCCGGTTTGGCTGCCGCTGAAGCTCTCGGAGGGTGATGAGACCATTAGTGCCGATTGGCGGACGACCTCGGATGCGCTGGCTGCACGATTGGCAGAACGGCTGGGCGGGGCGCCTCTGGTGCTCGTGAAGTCCTGCCGCGTTAACGCCAGCGACACGCCCGCGCAGCTGGTTCGCAAGAAGATCGTCGATCCGATGTTTGCGGAAATCGTTGCCCGTGCCGGGCTCTCCTGGCGGGTGCTCGGGGTGGGGGGCGACGCCGAACTGGCACAACTTCTGGGCTCGCTTCGTCGTGCCGGTCGACGCGAACCGGCCAAGCGTGCTATCGCGCGCCGGAGATAACCTGCTTCCGTCTGCGGGCGGACTCGCCGAGGCACGGCTGTCATGGCTGATAAAAGGCTGTTGTTTCTGACCGGACGTCTCGCGGAGTCGCGGCTCGCTGAGACCGTTGCGGCCATGGGGCTGCCGAACGGTTCGTGGCGCATCGCCAACCTCGGGATCAAGGTTGCGGCGCTGATGACAGAGAACATCGTGCGCAACCGGCTCAAGGAGCCGCTCGACGCAGATCGCGTGATCGTGCCGGGCCGCTCGCGCATGAACCTGGCTCACCTCGCCGAGCATTACGGTGTGCCGTTCGAGCGCGGTCCTGACGAGATCATCGACCTGCCGCAGTACTTCGGGAAGAGCGGTGGGCCCCCCGATCTCTCGAAGCAGGACGTGCGGATATTCGCCGAGATCGTGGATGCGCCGGGCTTTTCCGTCGAGGCGCTGGTCGCCAAGGGAAGCGAGCTGATCGGGAAGGGTGCTGATGTGGTCGACATCGGCTGCCAGCCCGACGTCAAGTTTCCGCATCTTGAAGAAACGGTCGTTGCGTTGAAGCGCGCAGGCTTCAAGGTGAGCGTCGATTCCGGTGACGTCGAGGAGCTTCGGCGCGGCGCGCAGGCGGGGGCTGATTACGTGCTCAGCCTCGATGAGAGCAATCTCGATGCCATCGATGGTACGTCGTGCGTTCCGATCCTGCTGCCGAAGCCGCATGGCGATCTCGACTCGCTCTTGCGGGCGATCGATGCCTGCAAGGCCAAAGGCATTCCGCATATCGCCGATCCGGTGCTCGATCCGATCAATTTCGGGTTCATGACCTCGCTCGAGCGCTACGCCCAGCTTCGGCGCGCGCGCCCCGAAGTCGAAATCCTGATGGGCACAGGCAATCTGACCGAGCTGACGGATGCCGACAGTCAGGGCGTCACGGCGATGCTGATCGGCATCTGCACGGAGCTGCAGATTCGCAACGTGCTGATCGTGCAGGTATCGCCGCACACACGGCGCACGGTGGAAGAGCACGACGCGGCGCGGCGCCTGATGTATCGGGCTCGCGAGGATGGCAACCTGCCGAAAGGTTATGACGCGGGGCTGTTGTCACTGCACGAGCTGCGTCCCTATCCCGATACGCCGGAGCAGATCGAAGCCAAGGCGAAAGAGATCCGCGATGCGAACTACCGCATCGAGGCCGCGACGGACGGGCTGCACATCTACAACCGCGAAGGGCATCACGTTGCGGAAGATCCCTTCCAGCTCTTCGATCAGCTCGGCGTCGAGCAGGACGGTGCGCACGCGTTCTATCTCGGCTATGAGCTCGCCAAGGCCGAGATTGCTCGCGCGCTCGGCAAGCGATATGCGCAGGATACGCCGCTCGATTGGGGTGTCGCTGCCGATCGCAAATCGGAAGATCTCACGCAGCATGCTCCGGAAGGGGCGACGCTGAAAGCTGCCCGCCAGGAGAAGAAAGATGCCGCGTATCGTCGAAACGATCGTGACGACGATCAACGCGAAGGGTGAGGCACATATTGCGCCGCTCGGGCTGATCGCGGAGGGCAGCGGCTGGGTGATTGCGCCGTTCCGTCCCTCGCGTACGCTGGACAACCTCAGCGAGGTGCCGTTTGCGGTGGCAAGCCACACAGACGACGTGCGCGTGTTCGCCGGCTGCGTGACTGGTCGAAAGACATGGCCGACTGTTGCCGCGGACATGGTGCAAGGTGTGCGTCTCGCCGATGCGGTATCGCATTGGGAGCTGGCGGTGGAGAAGCTGACCGACGATCCGCAGCGCCCGCGTTTTTCTTGCAAGCTGGTTCAGGCGGTGAGCCATCGGCCGTGGGAAGGTTTCAACCGTGCGCAGGCGGCGGTGCTCGAATGCGCGGTGCTTGTTACGCGGCTGTCGATGCTGCCGCCCGAGAAAATCGACAACGAGCTGAAGTATCTCGAGATCGCGATCTCGAAGACAGGCGGTCCGCGTGAGGAAGAAGCGTGGGGGTGGCTGATGGAGAAGATCGAGGCCTGGCGGAGCCGGCCGAGCTAGGATCCGCTCGAGTGGACGCGCGTGTGCGCGCGCACGCCCCTCGCCGCTAACGGCAAGCGTGTGACGAAATCCACTTCGGCGGCGGGGCCCGCGCTTGCGAAGTGCTGGACGGTGTTTGTCAGTTTTCCGATTGGTTCCTACGCGCCTCAAGGCGAGCGAGGTCGAGCAGGCGCGCTAGCTCGTACTGTCCTGATGCATTGGCGAGCCGCTGCAGCTGCAGAATGAGGTCGGCAAGATATTCTGCCGTGGCATGTTGCGTCGTGCCGTCGCCGATAGAATTGCCGGCAAGCATCTTTTTTCTCTCCAATTGCCTGGCGCGGCGCCGACCGCAAAATAATTGAATGAACCGCAGAAACCGAACATTGAAAACTAGAACGCCATGATAGCGGCGCGATAGGTATTTTATGAAAATAGATTGTTTGGTGCTACGCGCGCAAAGCGGTGTTTTTCCGAGCTCGGCGGTTTGTCGGCGCGAGGCTGAACATCAGTCAGCTGATGACAGCACGGCGAGTGCCACAGCCGGAGCGCAGCGGGTGGCCCATTCGCGGCTGTCTTCGGTGGTTTTTGCGACGTCGGCGAATGCATGGTGAGAGCGATCGAGACGCTCCGCCAGATACGCGATTTCCTGCGCCCCGATACCCGCCACGACGACAGGCGCGTTCCTTGGTAGGCCAGCGGCATGAGCGACTTCTTCCACGGCCGCGCTGATTTCGCGCATCTGGCGGTCTGCGATGTCACGGGCGGCCGCTTGCCATTCGACGAGGGGGGCGTCGGCAGCGTCGCGGCCAAAGCACCGGGCAAAGCGTTCGACGCTTTCTTCAACGGACGTTCCGCGGCCATCGAGCGTTGCGTGCTGATCGACATCGTCGGGCAGTGTGCGAAGTATGCGGCGCACATCCGCCATGTTGGCGAAGCCGCCGGCGGCCAAGCGTTGCTCATATCCGTTGAGCACGCCGCGGTGGCTGACGCTGCTCACGTCGGCGCGGGTCAGGCCGGTATAGACGAGTTCTCCCGATCGCAGGCGGTCGCCGTCCGTCAGTCCGCGCGCGGCGATCTTGCCTTCGCGCACCGGAACGATGTCCGTGGTCGTCGAGCCCATGTCGACGAGTAGCGCGTTTGGCAGTCGCTTTGCTATGAGCGCGGCGCTGGCGAGGAAGTTGGTCGATGCGACGCTCATCGGGTCAGCGCGCGCAGCGTCGAGGCTGCCTAATCCCCGCATTCCCATCCAGACGCTGATATCCGGGCCAAGCAGGGATTCGAGGCGCTCCAGAATGGCGTCGACGCCTGAGTGGCGGTTGGCGAACAGTTCGCAGAGTTCGCCGGTCATGGTGACGGCGTGCGTCGCGCTCCTGCCAATCAGATCGGCTGCGTTTGCGAATGCGTCGTCGAGATGGTCCAGTCCACGCCACAGCGCGCATGGAATCTGGCGGACGGCAATGGTGCGGCCATTTTCCGCCAGCGCGATCTTGAGGTGCGCTCCCCCGACGTCATAGCCTGCCGTGACGGCCATTATTCATGCTCCTGCGCGAAGGTTCTGCGCACGCTGCGCCGTGTTACATGGAGGCGAAGCGGAGGCAAGCATGGACATCATCCCGGTCATTGACGTGCGGCACGGCGTGGTGGTAGCGGCTGCGCGCGGTGACCGTGCGGCCTACAAACCCTTGGTCACACCACTGGCCGACGGGTCCGATCCGGTGGCCGTGGCTCGCGGTTATGCAGCGCTGTTTACCTTCCCCATCCTCTACGTCGCGGATCTCGACGCGATCGAGGGGCGTGGCGCCAACGTGCAGCTTGCTGCCGCGCTGGGCACGGAGCTGACAGGCGTGCGAGTCTGGGTCGATGCTGGTCTGAGACCGGTCGATACCGCGCTGGTGATCGACCACGCCAGCCGCGAGGTCCCTGTGATTGGTTCTGAGACGATGGTCGGCGCAAGCGACGTCGAAGCGCTCGGCACTCTGCCTCCGGATCGCTACGTGCTGTCGCTCGATTTCCGGGGAACGGATTTTATGGGTCCCAGCGAGCTGCTCGATGAGCCGGACCGCTGGCCTGACAACGTCATCGTCATGACGCTGGCGAGAGTCGGTGCCGGCGAGGGACCGGACATCGCGCGCGTCGCGGATATCGTTTCAAGAGCCAACGGGCGCCGCGTCTACGCAGCTGGTGGTGTGCGCGACCGAGGCGACGTCGAGATCCTGCACGAGGTCGGCGCTTCGGGCGTGCTCGTCGCGACGGCGCTGCACACCGGCAAAATAAAAGCCGGCGATCTGCGAGAGATCGCCGGCCTTTGATGTCGTAGCACGAAGGGGAGAGCAGAACTCGCGCCGGGGGTGTTCTACCCGTTCCAACGGCCAGAAAGCAGTCTACCCAATCGCTGCAGCAGGCCCCTCTTCAAAGGCGGGGCATCATCCTGCTGTGGACGGTTTCCGCTTCAAGACTTCGCACCGAAGGGGTGAGCAGCGGAGTTACGCTGTGCAGTGGCCTCAGCGGCGGTCGGCTTGCCAGCAACGGCGCGGGCAATCGACTCCTTCACGGCGCGGTAGTTGTAGTCCTGGATCTTGGCGTCGTCGGCAGCTTCCCAGTGGATGAACACGCCAACGCAGATGAAGACGTCGTCAGCTTCAGAAGCCGGGATCACGCCCTCGGCAACCGAGTCCTGAACGGCCTTGGCGACGCCGTACTGGGCCGGTCCGAACATCTGGACGGCCTGGCGGGCGTCCTTGATGGTGACCTTGTTGTAAAGGATCGTGTTCGGCTTGCAGGGCAGGTTCGGAGCGATGACGGCGAGGAGGGTGGTGAAACCGTCCTTGTTGTTCGTCAGAGCGTTGCAGAAGGCAACTTCAGCAGCGGAACCGCGCGGACCCATGATGAGGTCGATGTGTGCGACTTCGTTACCATCACCGACGAGCGACTCGCCGACGAGAACCTTGTTGATCTTGGCCATTGCGGGGTTTCTCCCAAGCTATAAACACCACGAGCACCAACGCCACCCCGCCGAGGCCGGGCGCACCGGTTTCTGCCCAATTTGAAAAGCCATCCTTTGTTTCTGCATCCGGCGATAAACATCACCGAACCGGTTGGCTGGATAGCGGCACCATAAGCGCCGCCCCTAGATACCCTGGGCATATGGGCGACACAAGGGGCTAAGAGGCTCGCGCAAGGCTCAATGCGTCGCACACAAATGAGCCGAAAATGGTCGCTACAACGAGGTCCGCGGTGGTGCCCGGATTAACGTTTCGCCGTTTCAGCTCTGCATCGAATTCATGCAGCCCCGGCATTGTGTTGCGGTGCGCAATGGGATCCCAGAGCGGTTTGAGCTCGATTGCCCGCTGACGCACATCATCAGCAATGGCTTCACCATATTTGCGCGCGATATGGCTGTCCGGAAATTGGGCAAGATACGCCATGTGCAACGTCGTGACCGCCAGCTCAGGGTCATCAGCAAGGGAGCGCGCGCGGGCCAGCTCAGGGATGCCGAAGTCGAAAACGTCTGAAAAGCCCGTGGTGTAGTTGAAGGCGATGCGGTCGCGGGCCGCCGCCAGAGCCATCGCGTCGAGCAAGCCTATGGTCGGCGGCACGGCGACGTCCTGCTCGGGCGCGTCGCCGAGGCCGCCCGGCCTCGCCCGGCGGATGGCTGCGTAGATCGATGCCGCGTCGCCCCCGTCGAGGGATGCGAGCACAGCTGCAAGTCGCTCGCGCAGGCTCTTCTCCAGCTTCATTTCTGCTGCGGCAGCGAGAGGGGCGCAGAGCAGCAAGATGCCTAGATTGGTGTTGCAGCCGGCGGCAGCGAATGAGGCTTCGACTGCGCGCAGAACGCGGGTGCCGACCTTGGCACCGCTTGCGGCGATCCAGGGAGCTGCGGCCTCGGCGGCTGCTTCGAACTGCGCGACTTCCATGCCGTGGCCAGCCGCGTGCACGTGAACGTTGCCAGGCTTGAGCGCTGTAAGCTCAGCGCGGCAAGCGGCGAGAAAAAGCTCGCCGGTTTCCTCTTCGCTCAGGCGGGGCATGGGGCCGGCGTAACGTTGGCGCTGCGGTGCTCGGCGATGGCCGATAGAAAATCCTCGACGATAGCCTCGGCGATGTCGATGTCGGCGACGCTTTGCAGGCCGCGCCAGGATGGATTGCTGTTCACTTCGAGCACCAGCAGGCGTCCATCGGGCGCGCGAATGAGGTCAACGCCCGCGTAGTCACCGCCGACCGCAGCCAGCGCGCCAAGCGACAGCGCGGCCATTTCCTCGCTTGGGACATGGGCGATCGGCGAGCCGCCCTGATGCACGTTGGTGATCCAGCTGCCGGCGCGGCGCGCCATCGCAGCGACGACGCGGCGGCGCGTGACGATGACGCGCCAATCTTCGAAGGTGGCGCCCGAGGATGGGACGAAGTCCTGGAGGTAGTAGATGTTGTCGGCGGCTTCCGGCGCCGGAAGCTCGCTCACGTCATCGACGCGCAATAGGCCTTTGCCCTGGGAGCCGAAGAGCGGCTTGTAGATAAGGGGGCGTGCGGCCGCACCGACGTAGGTTTCCGCGGGCTCGAATGTTTCGACAGTGCGCGTGCGCGGTGTCGGAATGCCGGCCTTGTGCAGAAGGAATGTCGTCGCCGATTTGTCGACGCAGCGTTCGATGGCACGCGCATCGTTCCAGACGCGCACGCCGCTTTCGCGCAAGGCATGCAGGATGCCAAGTCGGAACGTGATCTGCTCCAGCGTGCCGGCGGAGATCGAACGGACGAACACTGCATCCGGCAGCTCGCCGTTGAAGCCGGGGATGTCGATCCCGCTTGCGAGTGCGGTATCGAATGCGCAGCGCGGCAGCGATGAGACGACGACATATGCCCCACGCGCGCGCAGCGCGTCGGCGAGACGGCGCACATGCCAGTTGCCGCTCTCCTCCTCGAGGAAAAGCGCAATCTTCAGTCCGCTGGCGCTTCCCTCAGCGGAAGCTTTTGTCGACGACGTCTGGAGCAAGCTGACCCGCGTGGAAAGAGGTGCCGGTGTCGAGGTTGGAGACGATGACTTCAGCCGGGCTGAACAGCATGGGGTCGATCTTGTAGAAGTCCCCGCCGGCAGCCGCGAAGATGTCGGCGAACGGTTCGCCGTAGGCGGCGCAGGTGCTGGACGGCAGCTGCTTTGCAAGCTGCTCGGAGGCTTCGTTGCTGCCGCGGACGAAGAGCTGCACGCGCCCGCCGTAGATCACGGCGTCGTTGGTGCGGCCCATGGCCTTCATGAAATCAGGGACGGGGGGCGCAATCGGCGCCGTGCCGATGCCGTCGATGATGTGCTCCAGGGGGAAGTGCAGTTCGTGCGCCTTGTGGAGGGCGACCTCGAGCACGCGGGCGGCAATTTGCACGCTGCCTGCAAGGCAGCCCGTCGGAGCGAAGAGCACGGTGAGGCTGGCGGGCTGCACACCGCAGGCGGCGGCGACGGCGCGCGCGACCGAGCCTGGCGGAGCCTTGTCGCCTTCGATGACGAGCGAGGCCTTGCTGTAGTGATCGACGTAGCCGAGGTCCTTGTAGAGGGCTTCGACGCGCGAAAGGGCTCGGGCGGGGCCGGAGCCGAGTGCGAAGAACCCGCTCTCCTGCTCGGTGATCTGCCAGCCTGCGTACTGGCTGCCGAGACACGCAACAACCGGCGAAGACGCGTGCACGGTGATGCCCAGGGGCCAGCGCTTCAGACCGGAGTCGTTGTGGATGGTGACGGTGCCGAGACCACCGAGGCAGACCTCTGCAAGACGGCGACCAGCTTCCAGGCCGCCTGGAACCTTGGCGCCCATGTCTATGCAGCGCTCACCGGCCTCGCCGATCGTCACGGCACAGCGCAGTGCATCGGCGTCTGCGACAATGCCTTCAACGAGCCTGGCGGCGCGCGCTGATACGCTCGGGGCGGGGCCGGTGTACTTCTGCATTGTCGTTGCGCTCCTTGTTTCGGGGCTGTCCATACAGCATGTCACCCAATTCTTCCAAGCGCTCCCGGCAATCCCTAAACGCCGCATCCGGTGTTGATGCAGATGCGAGCACGGTCGCGATGGGGCGGTGGCGGGGAACGCGAGAATTGCGCATCGGCCGGTCGGCGACCCAGTCCGGCCAGTCGTCAGTCTCGATCGATAGTGCGCCGCGATCAGCATAAAGGATGGCTGAGGCACGGGCGCCTGCGATGCGTGGGATGCTGTGAGGGGTGCCATTGCAGGCCGCTAAATGGGCCTTGAATAGCGTTCCTGACGCGTCATCGAAGATATCGAGTGTCGCGCCGGGGCGAGGGTTAATTTCCAGCAGGTACGGCTGGTCGCCCACGACGAGAAAGTCGAACGAGACGAGGCCGCTCAGTTTCAGCTCGGCGGAGAGTGCCTCCGCAGCGGCGCGCATCGCGGCGGCGATGGCGGGCGGCAGCTCCACGGGGCCGACGGCGCCACCGTAGCGATAGGGATTGGGCTGGTGTCCGATCGGCCATTGGCGGCTCATGCCGACGATATCGGCGGCGCCCTCAGTCGCGATGGCGAGCAGCGAGTGCGGGATGCCGTCCAGTCGCTGCTGATAGTACCGGCGGACGCTGCGCTGGCGGTCGTCAGTGGCGGCCATGATGTGCGTGCCGCCGCTGCCCCCGATGCGCTTGGTGATCCAGCCAGTGGGGTCGGTTGGCGCCGACATGCGCGTTAGCGGATATGCGATGGCGTGCCGATCAAGGAGTGCGCGGAGGGCAGCCGGTGCCTTGGCGCGCGCGATCGTTGCCGCGTCGTTGCCGAGCAGCCGAAAGCGCCGCGCGAGCGCCACGACAAGCTTGGGGCGATCCTCGAAACCCGATCCGAGCACGAGACCAATCGGCGGGTTCGGTGAGGAAGAAGCGAGCTCTTCGAGCGCTGCCAGTGTTTGCCGGGTGCGGAAGCCGATGCGGGCGGCATCTTCGACGCAGCGCATCGCCGAAGCGTGCTCCGCGGTGTCGGCGTCGCCGAAAGCGTCGGCGACGCGCGGAAGGTATCCAGCACGCCGGGCGGAAGTCGCAAGCCCCCGCCCGGACAATGCTGCAATAAGGACGCTCTCGCCGGTCAAGCGGTGAGCGTGCGCGCCAGGTCGAAGGCGGCGCGGAAGTCGTAATGGACCGGCTTGTCGGACTCGAGCATGCGCTTGAAGAGGCCGGATTCGGTTTTGTACTTGATGTCGCCGATGGCGAGCGGGCCGACACCGAGCGCGTTGGAGTTCGGCAGCGGCGCGCCGTCCATGAACAGCTCCATTCCGTCGATGCCCGGGGGCGGAACGGCATTCACATCGGCGGCGACGAGCAGGTGCTTGGCCTTGGCCATATCCTCCGCGGTGAGGACGCGCACGCCGGCAGCGGCGGCGGCGAACACGACTTCGGTGTCAGCGATGATGGCCTGCTTCTGCTCGAGGGTCTCGCCGGACTTGGCGATGAGATCAACGCCGAAGCGCTGCTTTGAAACCTCTGCGGACTTGATGACGCGATCGACGCCGCGATGGGCGACCAGCGTTACTTCGGCGCCTTCGAGCGCGGCGATGATCGAAGAGGCGAAGCCGACGACGCCGGTGGCGCCGAACACGGCTACGCGGGTGCCCTTCCAGCCGCGATTGAACTTGGTGCGCAGGACGCGCTCGACGCAGGCGACCATTGCTGCAGCCGTGGTGAACGAACCTGCGGGGTCAGCGAGCGCCGACAAGCCGAACGGCGGAACGAGCGCCTTTTGAATGGCCTCGAGCATGTCGAGGGCGAGGATGGCGTCCTTGCCACCGATGAAGAAGCCCGTCCGCGTGCCGTAGTTCGGCGGACGCGAGAAGATGGCGTCCTGGGTGAGCGCGGTCACTTCCTCGAGCGCGACGTTGATGTAAGGGACGATGACCTTCCAGCCGGCGTCCGCTGCCATGTTCACGTCGAAGGGGGACATATGCTTCTGCGGCGAGAGCATGTGCAGAATGGGAGTGGCGTCGCTCATAGTCGGTCTTTCCTCAGGTTCGGGATTAGGTACTTGCGATCTTTTCAACGCTGGCGCCCTTGTTGCGTCCCTCGGCAACAAGGATCTCAAGCCCCTCGCGTCTAGCGGCTCCGATGGAAGAATCATAGAGGCGGCGGGCGATTTCCTGCGAGGGCGCGAAGGCGAAGCCGGTTGGGCCCCAGGAACTCTGGCCAATACCATAGGCGCCGGCGTCGCGCAGGGACTCGACGACGCGGCCGACGGCTGGGCTGGTCCACGGGCTGCCGCCTTGTGCGGTTGCGAAGTGCTGTCCGACGATCTGCTGAATCTCGGTCAGCGCATCGCCGAAAACGGCGATGTCGGCTTCCATTAGTCCCGGCACGAGCTGCATCAGGACGAGGCGGCAGACGTGGGCGGCCTTTTCGTCGGGGAGCGGGGGAAGGGCGGCGAAGGCGTTCGTCTCAGCGTCGCCGTGAACGCCGGCAGTGCGGCCATCCATCACCAGCAGCGCGCGCCAGGCCGAGGGAAAGTCGGTGCGCATGAGAATTGGGGGAGCGCGATCCAGTTTGCCGCGGCCGCCGTCGACGATGAAGCCGCCTTGCTCGAAGGCCGCCATGCCGATGGCCGAGCGTGCGCCGCGATTGACGAGTTCGCCGATGTGGGAGGGCCGCTGCTCGATGCCTTCGAGGGTCATCAGCGCGACGCCGGTCGCGACGGCGAGCTGCGTGCCCGATCCGAGGCCGGCGTGAGGTGGGATGGCGGACGTGACTTTCACATCGTACGCGCCCGGCAGCTCGTAGGCCTCCGCGAGGCGGCGCAGCGTGGCAATGGCGCGGGCGTGGTCCGGACCTTCACCCTTGAAGCTCGCGCTGCGCTTCAGAATGATCTCGGTTCGCGGGTTGTCGACGGCCAGTCCGATGCTGCCGAACAATCGCCCGAGGCTGCCATTCAGATCGAGGAAACCAAGGTGCAGCCGCGCGGGGGCGACCACGCGCACCGCACCGGCATGCGCTCGCGAGCGTTTCGCGGTCGCCTCAGTTTGCGTTGCGTCGGCCAGTGGCATTACGTTCCAATCCAAAGGTGCGAGGCGTCCCCAACCTAGAGGAGAGGACAGTATGGCGGCTGAACGCGAAAAGCCCATGCCGGAAGCCGAAGTCAACGAGTGGCTGCAAAAAAACCTGCCGAAGTGGCGTCTTGAGGACGGATGGATCCGGCGGACATACAAGACGAGCGGATGGAAGGGAACACTGATGGTTATTACAACCGTCGGCCATCTCTCCGAGGCAGCCTGGCATCATCCTGATATCACAGCCTCTTATGCCTGGGTCGAGGTACGCCTAATGACGCACAGCGCCAAGGGCATCACGCCAAAGGACCTCGAGCTGGCCCAGAAGATCGAGGACGTCGTCATGTGGCAGCCGGGCAAGGAGGGCGGGTCTCTCGAGGGTACGCCAGCGTCCGATCAGCGCTTCGCTTATATAAAATACGATTGACCGCCGCCGGCGTATGGCTGGCGCATCCCTTTCAGCTTGCCGGACGGGCATTGGTGCCGTTGAGCACGCGCTGCGGCTTGCGCCTGCGGTGATGGCGCGATAACGAGCACACCCCGTTCGCGCGTCCGATGAGCCCAAATGTCCGCAATTTCGTCCCCTCCTGACCGTCCAGCCTTCGACTGTATCGTGGCGCTTGGATCCAATCTCGGTGACAAGGCCGCCAATATCGACCGGGCGATCGAGCTGCTGACCGAGGTCGGCGATGTTCGTCTCGTGGCGCGGTCGCGCAATTATGCGACAGAGCCGTGGGGCAAGACGGATCAGGACTGGTTCGTCAACGCCGCTATTGCCGTCGCCACGTCGCTATCGCCGCGATTGCTGCTCAGGCGGTGCAAGGACATCGAGCGCAGCATGGGGCGCGTCGAGACCGAGCGCTGGGGACCGCGCATCATCGATCTCGATCTTCTGGTGTATCGCGGCATCAGTATCGATGAGCCCGACCTCGTGCTGCCGCATCCGCACATCGGCGCGCGCGCATTCGTGCTGGCGCCGCTGATGGATCTAGACCCCGACCTGGTCGTCGGCGGGACGACGGTGCGCGAGATGTACGACGCGATCGATACGTCCAGCGTGCGCGTGCTCGCCTAAAGCGATTGCGCGGCGGTCGCCTAGCTGTTGCGCGGGAACGACCAGCAGTTCGGCTGATGCTTCATGCCGATCTTGCCGTAGTAGCCCTCGGCTGCCGGCGCTGCGAGGAGGACGAGCGTGGTGCCGTCTCCGGCTGCACGATGAGTCTCTTCAATCAGGCGCTTGCCGATGCCGCGACGCTGATAGGCCATGTCGACCGCGAGGTCAGATAAGTAGCAGGAATAGGCGAAATCGGTGATGGCGCGGGATACGCCGACGAGGCGGGTGCCGTCGCGGGCGGTTGCGATGACGTCCGCGTTGCGCAGCATTTTTTCGAGGCGAGCGAGATCGTTCGTGGGTCGACGTTCGGCAAGTGTCGAGGCGACCAGCACGGACTGAAACTCCTCCGCCGAAAGGTCGGGCTCGAAGGCGAAGGCAATCTGCATGGTGAGTTCACGCGCTCGTCTCGATGGCAGAAAAGAACAACGCCGCGGATCAGGCGATCCGCGGCGCTGCAGAACTGAAGGAGACCGGTCTTAGTTCGAACCGTCTGCCTTGAAGGACTCGATGTAAGCGATCAGGTCGTTGCGTTCGGTCTCGTCCTTGACGCCGGGGAACAGCATCTTGTTGCCGGGAACCAGAGCCTTCGGGTTCTCGAGCCACTTATGCAGATTGGCGTCGTCCCAGGTCAGGCCCGAACCCTTGAGGGCGGCCGAGTAGTTGAAGCCTTCGACAGAGGCGGCCTTGCGTCCGAGGATGCCGTTCAGCTCAGGACCGACCTTGTTCTTAGCGCCAGGGCCGATCGCGTGGCACGGAGCGCACTTCGAAAACACCTTCTTGCCTGCCTCGGCGTCCTGCGCCGACGCCATTGCCGGCATCGCGAGTACCAGACCCGCTGCAATAACCCACTTCAGCATCCCGTTTCTCCCTTTTCGACGTGCTCGCGTCGTTGATGGCGCGGCATCATCCGATAGTCATCGTAAATGTGCCAAGTCTTTTCTGAACTTGGACTGAACACGATGACGCACCCCCTTTACACAACTCTATTTCTAGAATTCTTCCGTCAAGATTGGCGCGCCGCAGCAAAAGCAAGTCAAGCGTCACTGGGCTCTAGCTTTTCCTCGACTGAGCGCTTGGTCGTTGCGCCGCCGGGACGGCGGTAGACAAAGGCCGGTGAGGGCTGGTGGGATTCAACATCTGCCACCTTTGCCCACTCCTCGTGCATCGGCGAGAGCGAGCAAGCGGGGTCGGTGTTGGCTGCATCACCCGTCAACGCAAACGCCTGACAGCGACAGCCGCCGAAGTCGATCTCGCGACGCGGACAGGTGCGGCACGGCTCCTTCATCCAACTCGTGCCGCGGTACATGTTGAACGCGGAGCCGTTAAGCCAGATGTCGGCGAGCGTGCGATCCTTCACGTTGTCGAACTGAAGGTGCGTGATCGATTCCGCCGCATGGCAGGGTAGCACACGCCCTGACGGCGTGATGTTGATGATGCTCTTGGCCCAGCCGCCCATGCAGGGCTTGGGGAACTTCGCGTAGTAGTCCGGAACAACGGCGTCGATCACGATTATGCCTTTGAGGCGCTCGCGCTCACGTTCGACGATGCGCGCTGCTTCCATGAACGCTTCGCGCGTCGGCATCAGCGACGAGCGGTTCTTGAGCGCCCAGGCGTAATACTGAACGTGAGCAATCTCGACGCGGCCGGCGCCCAGCTCGACGGCGTAGTTGATGATCGCCTCGACGTTATGGACGTTGTGGCGATGGATCGGCGCGTTGATGGTGAGCGGCATGCCGAGTTCGCGAACCCAGCCGGCCACTTCCTTCTTCTTGGCGCTGCCGCCCTTGTAGCCGCCGATGCGGTCGGCGTTCTCGGCTGCCGTGTCGACGTCTTGAATCGAAATCTGGACGTGATCGAGCCCGGCCTCTTTCAGCTTCTCAAGCCGGTCGCGCTTCAAGAGCACGGCGGCCGTGATGAGGTTGGTATAGAGGCCCGCCTCCGCGGCCGTTTTGATGATCTCTTCCAGATCGCGACGTGCGGTCGGCTCGCCACCCGAAAGGTGGACCTGCAGGATGCCCAGCTGGGCAGCCTGGCGCATGACCTTCTGCCACTCCTCGGTCGAAAGCTCGGTGTTGACCTTCTCAAGATCGAGCGGGTTCGAGCAATAGGGGCACTGCAGCGGGCAGCGGTGCGTCAGCTCGGCGAGGAGGCCGATGGGCGCACGAACGGTGCACGAAGGATCGGGCGAGGGCGACGACGAAGCGGCTGCGTCGCAGCGCATCTCGCCGGCGTCCATCGTGATGGTCGATTCCTTTACGTGCTTGTCGGAGGGGGTAGTTTCGTTCATGCCTTCACCACTCCCTTGTCTGCGAGGTCCTGAAACATCGCGACGATGTCAGCCTCGATTTCCTCCGTGGGCGCATTGTACTCTTTCGCCATGACGGCGACGATGTCCGCGACGGTGCGCTGGCCATCACAGAGCTTCAAGATTTCGACAGCGATCTGATCGGGATCGAACAGGCGCTCAGGCGCGAGGATCAGCCAGCGATTGCGGCCGGCGTCGTGCCGCATCTTTATATAGGGCGGCATCACCGGCTTGCTGGCGACCGTGATGATCGCGCGCTGGCGTGGTGCAGTGTCACCCATTCTCAAGCCTCCGGACGGAATGCGCCGGGAGGGACATGCCCCTCGACGTAGGCGTGCTGCAGGGCGTCGAGCTGCACCCACAGAACGTTGCATTTGAAGCGGACGGCATCGACGCAGGCTTCCTGCTCGTCGCGCGTCTTGGCGTTCTTCAGGACGTAATCGAGGGCGAAGTCCGCGTCGCGCGGCGCCTGCGTCAGGCGGCGCTTGAAGTAGGCCATGACCTTGTCGTCGATAAAGTCGGGGTAATTCTCGAGCATGCCGGAGATGCGCTCTTTATGGATTTTAGGCGCGAACAACTCGGTCAGAGAGGATGCAATTGCGACGGTGATCGGCTGCTCGCGCACGAAGGTAACGTAGGATTCCACCGCGAACTTGGTTGCCGGCAGGGCACCCTTCATCGAGACGACGTAATCGCGGTCAAGGCCGAGGCCGGTGGTCAGAACCAGCCAGCGTTCGATGCCGCCTTCCTCCTCGCCGAAGCCGTCGTGATCGAGGATGCGGTGGACCCATTCGCGGCGCAGCTCGCGGTCATGCAGGCGGCTGATGAGGGCCGCATCCTTGCGCGGGACGGCGGACTGGTAGCAGTAGCGGTTGAGCGCCCAGGCCTGGACCTGGGGCTTCTTCAGCTTGCCGCCGTGCAGCATGTGATGGAACGGGTGCTTGTCGTGATAACGCTCCGCGCCCACGGCTCGGATTGCGGCCTCAAACTCGGCGACCGGCATCGGGTCTGCAGATTTCAGCTCGCTGCTTTTGCGCTCTAGGCTCACGGGTTCGCTCACAGGCGTATCTCCATCCCATCGTACCCGACTTCCCAGCCCGCGCCATCGATGGCTTTGCGGGCCGGCGAGTTGTCGTCCAGCGCCGGGTTCGAGTTGTTTATATGCACATATATGAGCCTGCCGACGCCGAGTTTCGAGAAGGCGGCGATCGATCCCTGGGGCCCTGACATGCTGATGTGGCCCATTCGGGCTCCTGTTTTATTGAGCAGGCCCTGCTCGATCATCTCATTGTCAGTGAACAGCGTGCCATCGAAGAAGACCGTCGAGGCGCCCTGCAGCCGGCCGGCAAGCTCCTCATCTATCTCGGCGCAGCCGGGAATGTAAAAGAAGGACTTCTTCTCGAGCGGATCAGTAACCTTGAGGCCGATGGTGTCGCCCTCCCGGCTGCCGAAGTTGGTCGAAGACTTGTCCTCCAGATAGAGGGCGACCTTTCCTGGGACGGCGAAGGCTTCGACCGTCAGGCCGAGGTCAGTGCCGCCGCCTTCGAGCTGGAATGGCTGGTCGAGCGCCATCTCGATACGAGGAACCAGCGGCTCTGCGAGCACCTGGAACACCGAATTGGCCCGGATCGTCGCCAGTACCCGGTCGGATGCGTAGACCGAGAACGGCTGGGCCTCGCGCAGATTGATCAGGCCGATGATGTGGTCGACGTCGCCGTTCGTCAGCACGGCCGCCTTGATGGGGCTGTGGCGCAGGCCGGCGCGAGGATTTGGGTGGAGCGCCGGCGTATCGTTGATTTGCTGACGCAGGTCAGGCGAGGCATTGAGCAGCGCCCAGTTCACGCCGTCACGGCTGACGGCCAGAGAGGACTGGGTGCGGGCTCGGAAGCCGGGGGTTCCGGCTCGCACGGAGACGCAGTTGCGGCAGTTACAGTTCCACTGCGGGAAGCCTCCGCCCGCTGCGGATCCCAAAACCTTTATGTGCATCGGATGTCGTTCGGCTGGGGGCGCCCATTCCGCCGCGAACATGGCGCCAGATGTAACAACGGCGGCCGATGGTTCGACCGCCGTTGTCGGAAACTCACGTAGTCAGTGAGTGGATCGACGATCGTTAGATGATGTCGATCTCAGCCGGCATGTACGAGGTGACCTCGAGACCAACTTCCTGCTCACGAACTGCGGGCTTCGACCAAACCTTCATGACTTCCTCCTATTCGGCAAGATGCCGTCCAAAACTGGATGGCCCCGCCGAGGGCCCACCCACTGAAGCGAGTGCCTTTTTCGGTTCGCTCCAGTCTGCGGATCCGGAACACGCAAGTCCGAACCGCTATGAGCGGCTTTAAACCACACCGTTGATGTGAACGGAAGTAAACCACACTCACAAACGCGTGTGCTGGCCGTCATCCGCAAATGCCATGTTTAAGGGCCGACGTTGGCGGCCGACTCGCGCCACGTGCCGCGCCCCTGGGATGCGTGCGCGTTGCCGCTGCCGTGCTACGCGAAAAAAACCGGCATGTGTTCGGGTTCGCGGCCGCCCCGCCTGCAATAACATGCCAGATGAGCCGCGAACGCGGAAAAATTGTTCTTATCTTGGCCCGAGGCGGCCCGAGCAATAGAAAATTCTACTTCGATAAACTATAAGAAGGCAGCCGGTCGCCTGGGGCGCTAGAGACGTCACGTGGGCCGGTTCAGCCTATCGGATCTATCCATGTTGGAACCCGCTCTGGGCGCAGGCAGAGAGGCACGTCGTTGCGGTACTTTCCTATTTTCCTGGACGTCGAAGGTCGCGATGTTCTGATCGTTGGCGGCGGCGAGAAGGCTTTGCAGAAGCTGCGGCTGTTAGCCAAGAGCACTGCGCGTCTCAAGGTCGTTGCTGAAGACGTTTGCGACGATATTTTCGAGTTCAGCCGTACCCATGAGCTAACGATCGTGCGTCGCGGTTTCGATGCGGGCGACCTCGATGGCGCCGCCATGGTGTTTGCTGCGAGCGACGATGATACCCTTGACCGAAGGGTGGCCGCCGCGGCGCGCGAGAAGGGGCTGCCGATCAACGTCGTCGATGGACCTGCCGAGAGCAGCTTTATCATGCCAGCGATCGTCGACCGCGATCCGATCGTGGTCGCCATCGGCACGGAAGGTACGGCGCCCATCCTGGCGCGTGAAATCAAGGCGAAGATCGAAGCGTGGCTGCCGGCTCAGTTCGGGCATGTGGCGCGCCGCGCGCAGGGATTGCGCGAGCGAGTTCTGGCGGCGATCAGCGATCCTGTTCTGCGGCGGCGCCTGTGGGAAGCCCTGCTGCAGGGGACATGGCGCAACGCCGTGCTCGCAGATGATACCCAGTCGGCGGAGCGCGAATTCGAGCACCAGTTGGACGCCGCGCGGGCGGGTTTGGATGCCGCTGGCAGCGTCACGCTGATTGGCTGCGGGCCGGGAGAACCGGATCTCATCACGTTG
Source organism: Hyphomicrobium sp. (assembly GCA_030148725.1). GTDB lineage: Bacteria > Pseudomonadota > Alphaproteobacteria > Rhizobiales > Hyphomicrobiaceae > Hyphomicrobium_A. The sequence continues at coordinate 3,893 of JASBSU010000009.1, read as the reverse complement.
AAGGCGCAGCAACATCTGCAGTCGGCAGATGTGCTGGTTGTCGACCGGCTGGTCAATCCGGCGATCCTCGAATATGCACGGCGCGACGCCATTCGCATCAACGTGGGTAAAGAGGCGGAGGGAGACTCTGCGCTGCAGGAAGAGATCAACCGCATTCTGGTTCGCGAGGCGATGAAGGGTCATCGCGTGGCGCGGCTGAAGGGCGGCGACGCGTTCGTGTTCGGGCGTGCGGCCGAGGAGATGTCAGCGGTGCGTGCAGCCGGCATTCCGGTTACGGTCGTCCCCGGCATTACGGCCGCGCATGCCTGCGCCGCGAGTGTTGGGTTGCCGGTGACGCTGCGCAGCAAGGTGCGCCAGTTTTCGGTCATCACCGGCGCCTCCAAAGACGGCCCGGTGGATGCCGATTGGGCCGCGCTGGCGCAGCCGGGGCAGGCGTTCGCCATCTACATGGGCGTTAAAAGGTGCGAGTATTTCCGCGAGAAGCTGCTCTCGGCTGGCGCGGCGGCAGACACGCCCGTCGTCATCGTCGAGAACGGTACGCTCGCCTCTGAGCACGCCGTCGCCACGGAGTTGTCGCTGTTGTCGCGTGCCATCGCAGACCTTGGCATCCATGGCCCGGCGGTGATCTTCGTCGGTCTCGATTGGGCGAGCGCTGGGCTCGTCCGGCCCGACCGCGTCGAAGTATACGAAGGCCGCCAGGGGGCGCGCATCGAGCGTCCCTCAGCGTTACCAGGAATGGTCGATGGCCATGCGCGCTAAGCTCGTCATCCGCACACCGGACCCGTCTGAAGGCGCGGCACGATCAATCTGCAGGAGGCGTTTGTGACTGCCCAACCTCTGCTTCCGAAGAACGCGCCGTTCACAGCGGAAGACATCGATGTTTTGAACAGCGTCGTTGCACGGACGACGCCGCAGCAGCGGTCGTGGCTGGCTGGTTTCTTTGCCGGCTTCGAGGCTGCGCAGTCGGGCGGCCAGGTGCTGCCGGCCGCGGCTGCCAAGCCGCGCCAGCCGCTGACGATCCTCTACGCGAGCGAGAGCGGCAACTGCGAAGCGCTGGCGATGCGCGCCAAGAAGAACGCGCAGAAGCATGGCCTCGACGCGAAGGTGTTCGACTTTGCGGACGCCGATTTTGCGCTGCTGAGCAAGGCGAAGAATCTTCTTGTGTTCGCGGCGACGTGGGGCGAGGGCGACCCGCCGAGCCGAGCTGTCGATTTCTACACGGCGCTGATGAGCGAACAGGCTCCGCGCATCGAGGGTGTGCGGTTTGCCGTGCTCGCGTTGGGCGATACCGCATACCAGCAGTTCTGCGCGACCGGCAAAGCCATCGATGCTCGTCTCGAGGCGCTGGGCGGCGTTCGGGCGTTCGATCGCGTCGATCTCGACCTCGACTATGCGAAGCAGGCAGCCGACTGGACCGAGAAGGCGCTCAGCGAACTTGCGCCAGCCGACGGTGGCGCTGCGGCCACCGTCGTGCACGTCGATTTCAAGGGCGGCGCGCAGCTGGCCGACGATGATGAGCCTCAGTTCACGGCGGAGAACCCGCTGACAGGCGAGATCTCAGCGCTTGTCAATCTCAACGGGACGGGATCGACGCGCGAGACGTGGCACATCGAGATCGCTGCCGATGTGCCGGGCTTCTCCTATCTGCCTGGCGATGCCATCGGCGTTCTTCCCGAGAACGATCCGGCACTGGCGCTCGATTTTGCGGAGGCGGTTGGGCTTGGCGCGGATGGCGAGGTCGTCAAAAAACTACGCGAGCGCTACGACATCACGACGCTTTCGCGCGCGTTCGTGGAGGCCTATTCCAAGCTCACCGGGCGTATGGATGCGGCATCGCTTGCCGACCAGAAAGCGTTTGCGGATTTCTCGGCGGATCGCCAGCTCATCGATTTCATCGAGACCTATGCCGAAAAGCTGACGCCCGAACAGCTATTCTCGGTTCTGCGACCGCTGCCGGGGCGCCTTTATTCGGTGGCTTCGAGCCCCAAGGCGCATCCGGGCGAGGCGCATCTGCTCATCGGTGCGGTGCGCTGGGAATCTCACGGGCGCAAGCGCGGCGGCGTTTCATCGACCTATTTCGCCGACCGGCGCAAAGTCGGCGATGCGGTGCGCATCTATGTGAAGCCCAATCGGCACTTCCGCATACCCGACGACGGCAATCGTCCCATCATCATGATCGGTGCGGGTACGGGCGTTGCGCCGTACCGCGCCTTCATCGAGGAGCGCGTCGAGCTCGGCGCGAAGGGGAAGAGTTGGCTGTTCTTCGGCGAGCGCAACTTCACCAACGACTTCCTCTATCAGCTCGAGTGGCAGGATCACCTGGCATCGGGCGGGCTGTCGCGGATCGACGTAGCTTTCTCACGCGATCAGCCGGAGAAGATCTACGTGCAGCAGCGGCTGTGGGAGGCGCGCGCCGATCTCATCAAGTGGGTCGACGAAGGCGCGCATATCTATGTCTGTGGTGACGAGAAAGGCATGGCGCGGGATGTCGACGCGGCCCTGGCTCGCATCCTGGCAGAAGCGGCACGTGGCGATGACGAGGCGGGCAAGGCGAAGCTGAAAGAGCTCGCCAAGGCCGGCCGCTATCAGCGCGACGTATATTGATCACCGGAGTGGCGCCGCATTGGTGCCGGCAGGACTAGAACGCTATGAGCGAAGACAAGCGCGCCAAGAACGAGTTCATCAAGGAGAACAGCCACCAGCTCCGCGGCACCATTGCCGAAGGACTGGCGGATGTATCGACCGGTGCCATCTCCGAGGACGACAGCCAGCTCACGAAATTCCACGGCACGTACCTGCAGGATGATCGTGACGTGCGCGGCGAGCGCGCAAAGAAGAAGCTGGAGAAGGCGTACAGCTTCATGATCCGCGTGCGGCTGCCGGGCGGCTACACGACATCCAAGCAATGGCTGCAGCTCGACGCGATCGCTGGAACGTACGCGAACCACACGCTGCGCTTGACGACGCGGCAGACGTTCCAGTTTCACGGCGTCATCAAGTCGAACATGCGCCGCACGATGCAGGCGATCAACGCAGCCGTGCTCGATACGCTCGCAGCATGCGGCGACGTCAACCGCAACGTGCTGGCGACGGGCAATCCGTATTTGTCGAAGGTGCACGCGGCGGCGCACAAGCTTGCCGTCGACGTCAGCGAGCATCTGCTGCCGAAGACCGGCGCTTATCACGAGATCTGGCTCGACGGAGAGCAGGTCAGCGATGCGACGCGGCCTGCGAAGAAGGAAGAGGAGCCGATCTACGGCACGCACTACCTGCCGCGTAAGTTCAAGATCGTCATCGCAGTGCCGCCGTCGAACGACGTCGACATTTACGCGCACGACCTTGGGTACATCGCGATCACCGAGAACGGAAAGCTGGTCGGCTGGAACGTTACGGTTGGCGGCGGTATGGGCATGACGCACGGCGACCCCGATACTTTCCCGCGGACGGCCGACCTTCTGGGCTTCTGCACCACTGAGCAGGCGATCGATGTGGCGGAGAAGGTCGTCACGGTTCAGCGCGACTGGGGCAACCGCGAGCTGCGTAAGCGCGCGCGCCTGAAATATACGATCGAGGATCGTGGGCTCGATAATTTCCGTGCCGAGGTCGAGAAGCGACTGGGCTACAAGCTGGGCGAGCCGCGTCCGTTCGAATTCACCTCGACGGGCGACGTTATCGGGTGGGCGCAGGGCGCCGACAAGAAGTGGCACCTGACGCTGTTCATCGAGAACGGCCGCATCAAGGACAAGCCTGGCTGGCGGCTGCGCACCGCATTGCGCGAGATCGCCGAGATTCACAGCGGCGGTTTCCTCGTCACGGCGAACCAGAACGTCATCGTCTCGAATATCACGGCCAAGACGAAGCCGAAGATCGAGGCGATCCTCAAGGAGCATGGC
>JASBSU010000003.1 GCA_030148725.1 Hyphomicrobium sp. | reverse complement strand
CTGCCCGGTGCTGGAAGGTTAAGAGGAGAAGTGCAAGCTTTGAATCGAAGCCCCAGTAAACGGCGGCCGTAACTATAACGGTCCTAAGGTAGCGAAATTCCTTGTCGGGTAAGTTCCGACCTGCACGAATGGCGTAACGACCTCCCCACTGTCTCCAGCACATGCTCAGTGAAATTGAATTCCCCGTGAAGATGCGGGGTTCCTGCGGTTAGACGGAAAGACCCCGTGCACCTTTACTGTAGCTTTACACTGGCAATCGTGTTTGCATGTGTAGGATAGGTGGTAGGCTTTGAAGCAGGGGCGCCAGCTCTTGTGGAGCCGCAATGTGAAATACCACCCTTATGAACATGGTTGTCTAACTGCGGACCGTTATCCGGTCCCAGGACAGCGCATGGTGGGCAGTTTGACTGGGGCGGTCGCCTCCTAAATGGTAACGGAGGCGTGCGAAGGTGGGCTCAGGTTGGTCGGAAATCAACCGTCGAGTGCAATGGCATAAGCCCGCCTGACTGCGAGACTGACAAGTCGAGCAGAGTCGAAAGACGGCCATAGTGATCCGGTGGTTCTGTGTGGAAGGGCCATCGCTCAACGGATAAAAGGTACGCCGGGGATAACAGGCTGATGATTCCCAAGAGTCCATATCGACGGAATCGTTTGGCACCTCGATGTCGGCTCATCTCATCCTGGGGCTGGAGCAGGTCCCAAGGGTATGGCTGTTCGCCATTTAAAGAGGTACGTGAGCTGGGTTCAGAACGTCGCGAGACAGTTCGGTCCCTATCTGCCGTAGGTGTCGGAGAATTGAGAGGATCTGTCCCTAGTACGAGAGGACCGGGATGGACGTACCTCTGGTGGACCTGTTGTCGCGCCAGCGGCACAGCAGGGTAGCTATGTACGGACGGGATAACCGCTGAAGGCATCTAAGCGGGAAACCCACCTCAAAACTAGTTCTCCCTCGAGAGTCGTGGAAGACTACCACGTTGATAGGCCGGGTGTGGAAGTGCAGCAATGCATGTAGCTTACCGGTACTAATAACTCGATCGGCTTGAACGCTCTCATTATGCAATGCTCATCGAATGCCTCGCACCGCTTGGCGCGGTCAAACGCGCCGCGGTGACGGCTGGCAACACTTGTGTCGACGATGGCTCGCAAGAGCCTGTCGTTTGCGCCTTCCGGCGCGACAGACAATGCGTGTGTTGCCTCGATGAGCGTAGGAACACAGTTAGACCAGAACAGAAGTCATCTCACTTTTCCGCCGACCTGGTGATTATGGCGGAGTGGCTGCACCCGATCCCATCCCGAACTCGGCCGTGAAACGCTCCAGCGCCAATGGTACTGCGTCTTAAGACGTGGGAGAGTAGGTCGTCGCCAGGTCTGCAGAGAAGTGAGACGCTTCGAAGAACGAAGTCATTCAGAAATCCCCTCTTTCATCGGTCAATGAAAACCGCCCGTGCAGAAATGCGCGGGCGGTTTTTGCGTTTGGGATTTGCTCAGCGCGGCGTGCGGTCAGGCAGCTCTGATGCGATGGGGGCGATAGGATCGCCGCGGCGCGCGATGAGGGCGTCGACGGCCTGGCTTACGGCAGCCCGGTCGAATGAGCCGCTTTTGTCGCGGATGATCCAGCCGCGCAGAGCGCGATACTTCTGGGGGTCGTAAAGCGTGATGCCTTGGTTCAAAACACCGGCGGTATAGCTGAACGCGCCCTTCGACATAACGAAGATGTCTGCTTCGACGAGAGCGCGGTGGGTTTCGATCGCCGGCGCATCCAGTCGCAGCACCGCACCCATGTCGGCTAGGTCGGCGAACATCTGTGGATTACCCTGCGAAAAGATCTCGATGCGCAAAGGCGCACGTTGGCCGATCAGCTCTTTGAGCTGTCTCAGCGTGTTCACGAAGGTGGCGTTGGGTGTGAAATTCCGCGCGACCTTGCTGTTTTCGGCGCAGACGTCGCCGCGCCGCATGTGTACGGCGATCGTGAGTTCGCGGCCGTGGCGGCTCGGCGTCTTGTTTTGCCAGAACTTTGCCTGCAGCTCGGGGCGAACACGCTCCCAAGCCTCCGGATCGCGGTTGCAGAAATGCAGATAGTGCTCGGCCGAAATCACCTGCGCGGCTTGGTGGCGTCTCAAACCATTGATTGAGACGACAGGGAGCGCGACATCCGGCAGCACCTGCTCGCCAGCGCCAAGGTTGAAATACTCCTCCCACGTGCGGATCCAGGTCGGCATGTCCGTTTCCGCGTGCTCGATGTGCGTGAATGGCCGATGGATATATTTCAGCCCGTGGGCGCGTGCGAACGCGATGGCCGACATCGACGCCTGGGCTTGTGAGCCCGCGCCATCATTTTTTCCGCAGGCGGTGATCGCGATATTGCGATCGGCCGGGTTCGCTCGCAAAGCGCGGTCCAAGCGCTCAACGTAATAGGTGGCGTTGCCGCGCTTGGAAATTCCAAGCTGCTCGCGGACGCGCACGAAGGCGCCGCGTGTCAGGTATCGCAGCTCGTCCGACAGAGAGGACATCAGGTTTTTGCCGCGGTTTGGGCGCGGGCGATTTTCAGCAGCCGGCGGGTGCGGGCGCGCGCGATCTCATGGGTGATCTTTATGCCGGTGAAGCCACCCGTGATGTTCCGCCGCAGCACGTAGTAGCGGAAGAACAGCACAGGGTACTCGATGGGAAGCCGCGCGAGGATCGACCAGCGCGATTTCTTGAGCTCCTTGGCCTGCAGGTTCGTGTAGCTCTCGAGCTTCTGACGGACGTGGTCGATGGTGCGCCAGGAATAATGATGCGCGACGCCGCGAAGCTGGCCGACGGGGAAGTCCTTGGTGTCGACTGTGTCGTGCACGCGGCTTTCGCGGAAACGGACGCGTCGGCGGTCGTACAGACGGACATAGTTGTGATAGTCGGCCCAAAGCCGCGGGCGGTCCTTGCCGGGATAAACCGTCACCTGCTTGAAGCGGTAGGCGGGCAGAAGCCCTTGCGGGGCCTGCATCAGTGCGGCGATTTCCTGCGCGAGCTCCGGCGTCACGACCTCGTCGGCATCGAGATTGAGAATCCAGTCGTGTGAGGCGCAGTCCTCGGCGAAACGCTTCTGGGGGCCATAGCCGTCCCATTTGTTGAAGAACGTCTTGGCGCCGAGAGCCTGTGATTTCGCGATCGTGTCGTCGGTCGACCCGGAATCGACGACCACGATCTCATCGACGATGCGTTCGATGGCACGAATGCAACGTTCGATGCGGTCGCCTTCGTTATGGGCGATGATGCAGCAGCTCAAGCCCATGGCACGCTGCTCCCAATCAACCGCGCTGCCCGGCGCCCGGCAGGCGCTTGGCGATGGAGCGCTTCATGCGTTGCAGGAATGTCGTCGCGCGCTTGGGCTGGAAGGGATCGTGGGCGTGGCGGTCGTCACCGATATGATCGGCGATGCCGGGCACGACGAGCGCTATGCGCATGCCGCGATCCTTGAGGAACTTGCTGAGGTTCTCCTCCGTCGTGAATTTCGCGAACGGCCCAACTTCGCGCCACAGTGAAAGGCGCGCGATGGATGGGTTGAACGAATACGAGAACCACTTGGGATGCGCGTCGAGATCCCAGACGAGATAGTCGATGCCGTCGTGGGTTTCCTTACGGGCGCTTTTCTGGAAGCGCGGGTCATAGATGCGATGCGCGATGCAGACGACCGCGATGTCAGGCCGATCGTCGAGGAACTTGGTGACGCGCTCGAGGTCGATGCCGCGCGTGAAGCCCCAGTCGTCCTCCAGGTGGAAAACATAGGGCGTGTCGAGCGTCGCGTAATGCGCATCGATCGAGCGCATCTGGCCGAGCTTGGGAAGGTTGAGCCGCATGTCGACGAGGGGGAAGCGGTCTGCAAATTGCTTCGCGGCAGCAGTGTTCTCAGAGTCCTCGGCGACGATGATGCGATCGACGTCGAAATGGCGCTGCAGGGAAGCGATGGTCTCGCCCAGCAGGTCGAAACGACCGCAGCTCGTCAGCACCGTGGTGAACTTCTGGGGATCGACTTTGTGCTTCATGGATCCTGCCGACGCGCGCTGCCGGGCCCTCAGCCCGCTTCAGCCCTAGTGGCTCCATTGAGCAATGGCAAGAGCGGCGAGCGAGAGGGCTGCGACCCAAAGGGCGAGGCGTCCCCAGCGTTTGCCGCGGGCCTCTTCCCGCGACATCTGTCGGACAGTTTCGTCATCGAGCCGCAGGCCGTTGCGGGCCATGTCGTTAACGGCGATGGCGGTCTGCTGGCCCTGGGCGAGCAGCGCCGGCAGGTCCGCGAGGATCTTGCCGATGGCGGATGCGCCTTCGCCGGCTTGGCGCAGGCGCCCAACCGGGCCGAGGTTGTCCTCGACCCACTTCTTCGCCACAGGCTCGGCCGCGACCCACATGTTCAGCTCGGGGTCGAGGCCGCGCGCGACGCCTTCGACGACGACCATTGTTTTCTGAAGGAGGATCAGTTCGGGCCGGGTCTGCATGTCGAAGACCTCGGTATAGGCGAAGAGCTGTCCGAGGAGGTCTGCCATCGAGATTTCCTCGGCGGTGCGGCCGTGGATGGGCTCTCCAATCGCGCGTAGGGCCTGCGCGAAAACTTCGACGGGGTGATGCGGGGGAACGTAGCCGGCCCAGAAGTGTACCTCGGCGGCGCGGCGATAATCGCGCGTGATGAGACCGTGAAGGATCTCGGCGAGGAAGCGCTGCTCGCGGTGCCCGAGCCGGCCCATGATGCCGAAATCGACCGCGACGAGGCGGCCGCCGCGGTCCACGAACAGATTTCCCTGATGCATGTCAGCGTGGAAGAATCCGTCGCGCATCGCGTGCTTCAGGAACGAGCGCATCACATTGAGGCCAAGCGCCTTCTGGTCGATGCCGGCCGCGGCGATAGCCTTTTTGTCCGACAGCTTGATGCCGTCGATCCATTCGACCGTCAGGACGCGTTTTGCGGTGCGCTTCCAATCGACCTGCGGGACGCGGAAATCCTCATCTCCTGCCGTGTTGTCCGCCATCTCGGAGATGGCTGCCGCCTCGAGCCGCAGGTCCATCTCCAACTCGGTGGAGCGCTTCAGGGTGTCGACAACCGAGGTCGGTTTCAGGCGGCGGGACGGCGGATGCCAGCGTTCGATCTGGCGGGCGGCGAAGTAGTAGCTTTCGAGATCGCGCCGGAACTGCTTTTCGATGCCGGGGCGGAGGATTTTGACGGCGACCTCGCGTCGCGAGCCGTCGGGCTCGATCACGGCGGCCTTATGGACCTGCGCGATAGAGGCCGCGGCGACGGGTGGTCCGAACTCGGCGTAATGATCCTCCAGCCGGCCCCCGAGCGCCTCCTCGACGGCGCTGCGGGCCTCGGCCATCGAGAACGGCGGCAGGCTGTCCTGGAGCGACGTCAGCTCGCCGGCGAGCTCGGGGCCGATCACGTCGCCGCGGGTTGCAAGGAACTGGCCGAGCTTGATGTAGCTCGGGCCGAGGCTGGTGATGGCGTTCGCTAGGCGTTTGTTGCGCGGTTCGGCAGCATGCAGCGGCGCCGATATCCAACGGATGGGGGCCGTGAGCGTGCGCGCGAGGCGCAAGGGCGGTGGCACTGGCGTGCCGGCTGGTACGAACCGAACGCCATGCTGGGCCAGGACCAGGCCGGCGCGCGCGAGCCTGAGAGAGTTGGTGATCGCTCCGGCCATCGGCGGGGGGTGATCCTTCGCTGTTCGTTCGCCGATCGTGGCGGGGGATTTCGGCTGGCAGATTGACCCGAACCCGCGCTGGGTCAAGGTCGGGCCGGGTCAAGGTTATGATAAAGGGCAACCGTTTCGATGCGGTGCTGCGATGGCGTGGCGGCTGCAACTCATGTCGCGTCGCAGCGTAAATTCTCCCTGTGCCCAGGGCGTTGCGAGACATTTTTAGCCAGTTTGGCGCGACCACATCGCATATCATGCGCCGACGTGGTGAAAGCGTCTTATGAAGGCGCTGCCGCACCCTCGGGCACAGTGCCCTTCGTCATGTCGCAACTTGCGGAGGCAGGTTCTTGCCGACCGAAATTTTGATCGTCGATGACCATCCCCTGTTCGTCGAGGCGCTCGAACAGGTGATCCAGGGCGCATTCTCCGATGCGGTCGTGATGAAGGCGACGTCGATTGAAACGGCCCGCGCGGTCCTCGACGACAAGGGCGCGTTCGACCTCGTGCTGCTCGATCTCTCCATGCCGGGCACGCGTGGCCTCGAGGGCGTCATCGAGCTTCGGACGCGCTATCCGAAGCTGCCGATCGTCGTGATCTCGGCGCTCGAGGACGCGCGCATCATCCACGAGGTGATGCAGTGCGGGGTGGCGGGATACATCTCCAAGTCGACGCGCGGCGGTGATCTCGGGCAGGCACTGCAGGATGTGATGGACGGCGCGGTGGTCGTGCCGAAGGATTATCAACCACCGAACGCGACAGGGGGTTCCGATGCGTCAGACCTTGCCGGACGTATCGCCACGCTGACGCCGCAGCAGGTGCGCGTGCTGCACATGCTGCGCCAGGGACTTCTCAACAAGCAGATCGCTTACGATCTCGGCGTCGGCGAGACGACGGTGAAGGCGCACGTGTCGGAGATCCTGCGCAAACTGAAGGTGTCGTCGCGCACGCAGGCGGTGATCGAGGCGTCGAAGATCGATTTCGAATCCATCATGAGCGAGCGTCGCGAGGACTGACGAGCCGGCTCGGCGCGCCGGGATGCCGCGTTGCTAAATCTGCGGCGCCGCTGAAGCACGCGCGAAGAGATGCAGCATCAGTGCGCGCAGCTCGGCCGGCTTTATGGGCTTCAGAAGCAGCTCGCATCCCTGGGCTCGTGCGGTGTCAGCGATAGCTGACGAACGGTCGGCGGTGATGACGATGGCGGGAATGGTGGCGCCGGCACGGCTGCGGACGGCGCGCACCGCGTCGACGCCGTTGGCGCCTTCGTCGAGGTGATAGTCAGCGAGGATTATGTCGGGTGCGAACGATGCCGCATTCGCCGAGGTCAGCCCCGCGATGCCGCGCGCGGCGAGCACACGGCAGTCCCACCGCTCGAGCAACGTCTGCATCGCTTCCAGCACGCTCGGGTCATTGTCGATAACGGCGACCTTGGCGCCAGCGAGGCCGATGGCACTCGACTTGAGGGTGGTTGGGATCGTCGGGGTATCGACGGTCGCAAATTTCGTCCAGCGCGGTGCACTCACGGAGAAGCGCGTGCCGTGGCCGGGGCGCGAGCATAGATCGAGCGGATGGCCGAGCGACTCGGCCATGCGCTGGACGATGGAGAGACCGAGTCCGAAGCCGCCGATTGCCGGACGGTCGGCCGCGGCGCCGCGCTGAAACTCCTCGAAGATCATCTTGCGATCTTTCTCGCCAATGCCGGGACCGGTATCCCATACCTCGATGCGCACCGTGTCGGCGCGGCGCCGCGCGAGCAGCAGGATGCCGCCTCGGTCGGTGTACTGGACGGCGTTAGCGAGCAGATTTTGCAGGATGCGGCGCAGCATCAACGGATCGGACACGACGCCGAGGCCTGTGCGACGCCATTTCAGAGAGAGGCCCTTCGCCTTTGCCTGCGGCTCGATGTCGACGGCCAGCGAGGCGAATAGGTCGTCGAGGGCGACGGTGCGCAGCGTCGGAGTGGTGACGCCGGCTTCGAGCTTAGAGATGTCGAGGATCGACTTCAGCATCTCCTCGATGGTGGTCAGCGCGTGCTCGATGCGCTGCGCGACAATACGCTGGGGGCCTGCATCGTCGGACTCGGCGAGGGCCGATGCAGAGAGGCGCGCGGCGTGCAGCGGCTGCAGCAGGTCATGACCAACGGCCGTGAAAAAGCGAGTCTTGAAGCGGTTGGCGCGCTCGGACGCGTCGCGTGCAGAGAGCAGCTCATCGTTGGTGCGTTCCAGACGCGCCAGTGCGTTGGTCAGCTCCTCGGTGCGCAGACGCACCTGGCTTTCGAGCGTTATCGCGGTCTGGAACAAGGAGTAGGCGTTCGCCTGCTGGTCCATCGAACGCTCGACACGCTGCATCAGCGCTGCGTTGATCTTCTGCAGCTTGACGATGCGCCGTTCCAGCTCGTCAGCCGACGCGCCGGATGCGTTCTGTTCGAACTGCCGGTCCAAATCTCAAGCCCCCGCGCGGCGCCCGAAGGCGATGCCTGTCAGAGTCTGGTTGAGGTGCATGGCGTTGTACTGCTCGCCGTAGGTGTGGAAGCCGGCAACCGAATATTTCTTATAGAGCTCATCCATCTGATGACGGATCTGACGTGACTCGGCATCGAGCCGGCGCAGTATGCAGTCGAAGCCGACGACGATGTCGATGCCGCCGAGCGTCGCGTCGATATCCTGCAACGCGGCCTCGGTGGCGTTGAGAATATCGCGCGGACGGGCGACCGTGAAAACGAGACCTTCGTCGATAGCGCAAAAGAACGAGAGAGAGCCGTCAGGGTTCATGTTGCGGATGGAGCGGCAGTAGTAATCACCGCCAACCTTTACGACGAGCGGATATGACGCGAAGCTGAACGGACCCAGATCGTCAGGCTGCAGGCCGATCGCTGCTGCGTATTCGCGCCCGGCCGGCTCTGCGTTAAGCTCGTGGACGATGCGGTTTTCGGTGTCTGCCGCGGTAACGACGAGCTTGATGCCGGTCGGCTCGAAGTTCTGTGTCTTGAAGACGCGGAAGGGATAATCGCTTTCGATCATCATAAGTACGGCGGCCCGCTGGGCAACGCGGCCGTTGTGGATCATCACCGTGCGCTCGAAGCAAATGCCGTCTCCCGCCGAGCCGCCGATGAGCTCGACGTCGTCGATCTCCCAGTGGATGGCAGCGACGATGTTTTCCTCGGCGTTCGAGAGGCCGTCAACGAGCAGCAGCGCGAATACATCGTCCTTGGCGAGGCGTGCGGGCGGCTCGCAGATCTGCGCCTTGAGGCGGCGCACCGCGTTCGTCGCGCGCTCGACTCCGAAGTGATCGATGTCGGTGATCAACTCGCTATGGACGCGGAAACCTTCGCGCGGGAAAGCAATCAGGATCAGGCCGCCCTGCATCATGCCGGTGGGGCCGATCTCTCCTGCTGTCGAGCAGCCCGACGTCGGCACGCCGGGAAACGATTGGGTCAGCGTACGGGCGAGCGCATCGGCATCGTGATCGATTCCGAAGAACGCAATGATGTGCTGATAGTCCCCGCCATCGAGGGCAGCCTTGGCTTCCAAGACCGCGTCCGTCGTCGATGGCAGGGCGCTCGCCGCAACGCGGATACCGCAGCTGGTCAGCGTCGAATTAAGCCTCGGCACTCGCTTTCCTCCGCGGCGCCTTCTTTTGTCAGAGCGCCGTACGCAGCGAAGGTGCCACAGCCCAAAAGCGGCGGCAAATCACCGACATCGACGGCCGCCTCAGCCGGACAAAAGCGGGTCGTTGGGCAGCAAAGCGCGCGTGAAGCGGATACCGGCCGAGGAGCCGCTGCACCAGGCAACGACGCCGGTGAAGCGGCGTCCGTTCGGAAGCTCGATCTGGACGACCGACTTCGGCACGAGCTGGGGGACGCGTTCGAGCCCGAAGCCGCCGGGGGAAACGTCGCGCACGAAGGCGGTGGAGGTCACGCGGTTGCAGGTGAGCTTGCACGGTTGGCAGACGGTGCGGCGTGCCGACTGGCGGCGCTGGGGCAGGTCTGGCAGTTCGATCTGGCCCTGAGCGTCGATGCAGGGTGTGCCGCCCATGATTGCATCCTGCAGCAGGTTGTTCAGCAGGTTGGAGTTGCTCGTGTACTGGGCGGGGAGCTGGCGCAGGTCATGATGCAGCTGGCGTACGGCGAGCAAGGCGTCCTGGCAGGCGCGGCGCCAAATGTTCGACAGGCCGAGAAGGTGAAGCGTCGCGGCGCGCTCCTCGCCGATATGGCTCGCTTCCGCGAAATACTGGTCGAGGACGATCCTGGACGGGGCGAGGTCGTCGAAGAACTGCGTGACGAGACGGACGGTGTCGTCGGTGAGATCCGTCTCGAGCATGCCGTTACGGAGTACGGAAACGATGGCCGGTTCGCCTGGCACGTACGGGCGCAGAGCCGACTCGCCGAGCGGCGCGTTGGTTGTGCGGAACGAATTGATGGCGCTGGCGATGGTCGCGGTGAGCAGAGCTGCCGCGTGCACTTCGCACACCAATGCTTCGAGCATAGGCATGCTGGCGTCGGGGTAGCTGGCGCTCGACGCAGTCTCGCGATGGAGCGAGCGGTCCGCTACGCCCGCGCGACTGTATTTGCTGAATGGCGGCACTGCCGGCTCTCGCTCCGTTAACGAATGGCGCGAGAGTAGACGGGCAAGCTCTAACGGCGCGTTATCCTCGCGACGCTGATTTTGGCACGAGCAGGTAACGTAAATGCTGTCGACCGGAGTGGGCGCCGTGTTCTCCAGGCAAGCTTTGGTTAACGCGTCAGAACGATGAAGTCCGTGGCGTCCTCGCTCATTTCCGGGCTGCGCGGCTGGTCAGAGACGATCAGCGATCCGCCGGTCCAGAGGAGTTCGGCGATCCGCTCGCGGGCGCCCTCGGGCAGCTCGATGCGATCGAGCGCGCCGGCGGCCGTGTCAGCGCCGGCGACCGCCTCCGGCATTGAGATGGAGATCCAACGCATCGATGAGCCATCCGCTGCAGGCTCTATGGCCGAGTAGACGTGCGTGCCGAGCGGGCGGTCCGGGTCGCGGATGGTGACGGGCGCCTCCCAGACTTCCTTCCAGTTCTGGCGGATGAAGATGCGGCCTTCCTTGCGGCTGATCAGCACCGAGACCTGCTCGCGGCGGCGGTCGGCCTCGTCGACGAGCTGGTCGGCGGCTTCGGCCTCAGCCGTAGCGCGCTTGTAGGTCTCGACGGCGGCGAAGGCGGCGGAGGAGCGGGCGGTTTCGTGTGCGCGTACTTCGGCGAGTACGGCTTCGGCCTGCTTCACAGCCGCCTCGGCTTCCACCTTCACGGCTTCGGTGTTTTCGGTCGTCGCGCCTGCGGCTGCGGGTTGCAGTGTGGCGGCCTTTGCAGCGGGTGCTTCGAGCGCGGCAAGGCGAGCCTGAGCGGACTGCAATGCAGCTTCAGCCTTGCGCACGTCCTCTTGCGACTGGCGTGCCTCGGCGCCCGCGGCCTGCGCCGCGGCAAGGGCATTCTTGGCGGTAAGGTCGGCTGCGGCCTTGTCGGCCAGCGCGCGCTGCTTCAGCGCCTTGGCGTAAGCGATGGGGTTCAACAGCTGCGGGGCGGCGGGAGCGGTGCTGCTTCCTACGGCTGCGGTGTCCATGCTGGCGAGCTCAACAGCCGTGCCGTTTGCCGCTTGCTGCGCGGGCGAGGCCGGGATCGCGGGGGGCTCGTGCATCTTCGGCGTCGGCAAGAACGGATGCGAGAATTCGACAGGGCGCACATCCGTCGGCGAGACGACGACGCGCGCGCCCATCTCGGTCATTTTGTAGAGCTGCGGTGCGAACCCAGCCGGAAGGCGGATGCAACCATGGGACGCGGGATAGCCCGGGACGACGCCGGCGTGCATGGCGACGCCTGACCAGGTGATGCGCTGCATCCAGGGCATCGGTGCACCCGAGTAGATGTTCGAGCGGTGGAAGCGCTTCTTGCCGATGACGCTGAAGACGCCAGAGGGCGTGCGGTGTCCGGCCTGTCCCGTGGATACGCGCGTCCGCGTGACGAACCCGTTGGCGTCATAGATCGAGGCGTGCTGGTCCTTCAGGGAGACGATGACGTAGACCGGTTGCGCGGGGCCGCTCTTTTCGGCTGCCTTCTTCGTAGCTGGATCGGTGGGAGTCTTGGTGGCTTGCTGCGTCTCTTCCTGCGGCGTCGCGCGCTTCTTCTTGGCCACGCGGCGCGGCTTGGGCGATTGGTAAGTGAAGAAGTTCCCGAAGCCCTGCTGCGCCATCGCCGGCTGCGCGGCCAGCAGCACGTCAGCGGCCAGCGTCGTCAGGAAGGCAACCACGAGGCCGCATGCCGTCAAAGGGGCGCGGCGGCAGAGGGCAGAGGCAACGGAGGAAGAATATTTAAGCACGGCCGGCGGCTCCGAATCTCTATGATTTGCAATGAGAGAAATATAGCGCAGCGGCCAGCGCCGTGCGCGGAGGATTTAGGCCCTAGTGCGGCATATCTGCCAACCTGTGGCATCCTGGTCGCCTCGCATTGGCCATGCACTGCTCCCATATGAGGCTTGGCACTTCCAGCCTTTGAGCTCTGGGCTCAGGAGCGGGCGGCGCGCGGCGCAAGCCACGAATTCGCCAAGCCTGATGACCTACAAGAGCGCCCGTCCGCGGCCCCACAAGGTGGCCTTCAAAACTACAAGAGTGTGGACCTCATGAACGCGCCTCAGGGCGACCGCCAGTTTGCGGCGCAGACACGAGCTTTCGACGAGACGATGTCGCGTGGCGAGTTCATTCTGCTGGTCGCGACGATGATGGCGCTGACCGCGCTTTCGGTGGATGTGATGCTTCCGGCGCTTCCGCAGATCGGCGATGCGCTGGGGCTCGCCAATGCCAACGACCGGCAGATCGTCATCGTCATCTACATGCTGGGGTTCTCGGTCGGCCAGCTCGTCTACGGGCGGCTGTCGGACATCTACGGACGCAAGCCGGTGCTGTTGGCGGGTATGGCCATCTTCATCGCGGGCTCGCTCGTTGCTGCGGTCACGTCCGGGTTCGCGACCATGCTCGTTGCACGCACCGTGCAGGGCATCGGCGCCGCCGCTCCGCGCGTGATCGCGGTTGCCCTGGTGCGCGATCGTTATGCGGGCCGGGAGATGGCGCGCGTGATGTCGTTTGCCATGGCCGTGTTCATCATCATTCCGGTGCTGGCGCCGTCGATCGGGCAGGGGCTCCTGCAGGTCGGGTCATGGCGCCTCGTGTTCGACTTCCTGTTCGTCGCGGGGATCGTGGTCGCCCTTTGGTCGGGGTTGAGACTGCCGGAGACGGCATCGAACAACTGCCGCAAGCCGTTGCCACTGGCAGAGGCGGCGCGGCATGTGATCGAGATGCCGCAGACGATCGGCTACGGATTCGCCGGCGGGTTGGTGTTCGGCACGGTCCTCAGCTACGTGAGCAGTGCGCAGCAGGTGTTCGTCGACGTCTACCAGTTGGGCGATCTCTTTCCGCTCGCTTTCGGGGCGACCGCGATCATGATCGCGGTGGCGTCCGTCACCAATGCCATGCTCGTGGCGCGCTTCGGCATGCGCCGCCTTTCACACGTGGCACTGGCGCTGTTCACCGCGACGTCGGCGCTTCTTTCCGCAGTGGCATTTTCTGGCGGCGTCAATTTCTGGCTCTTCATGGGGCTCATGATGCCGCTGTTCCTGCTGTTCGGCTTCATCGCGCCGAACTTCAATGCGCTGGCCATGGAGCCGCAGGGCGACAACGCGGGCATGGCGTCGTCGATCGTCGGGTTCCTGTCGACTGGCGTCGGGGCGCTGGCGGGCGGGATCATCGGGCATCTGTTCGACGGGTCCGTGCTGCCGATGGCGCTCGGCTACCTCGCGCTGGGTGCGCTTGCGCTCGCCGTCGTCGTGTGGGTGGAAGGGGCGCGCAACATTTTCCGTGTCGGGCGATAGCAGCTATCGACAGGATGGCGTCTGCCATTTTCGCGCTGAGCTAGGCAGCCTCCGCGAATGCCGTCTCGCATCGATTGCGGCCGTTGCGTTTGGCGGCGTAGAGAGCGCTGTCAGCTGCTTCGATAAGATCGACTATGCTGCTCGGCGCGGGAACGACCCCCGACGCGACGCCGACGCTGACGGTCACGTGGGCGTTGCCATCGCTGCGACCTGAGTGTAGCAGCTTGAGGTCCTGAACGGCGAGGCAGATGCGCTGCGCGAGACTTTCTGCCTGACCCGGGGTGATGTGGGTGAGCAGGACGATGAACTCCTCGCCGCCGTAGCGCGCAACGATGTCTTCGTTGCTGCGGGTTTCGCTCGAGATCTGCTGGGCGACGGCGCGCAAGCACGCATCGCCGGCGATATGGCCATGATGATCGTTGTACTGCTTGAAATGATCGACATCGATCATGATCACCGCGACGGTGACGTTTCGATAATCCGGATTGGCAAACGTGCCGAGGCAGTACCGGTTGAAGGAGCCTCGGTTGCGAAGTCCCGTCAACGCATCGGTATTCGATAGTGTGGTGAGTTTTTCACGGTCGGCGGCCAGCGCTGCGGCGCGCAGAGCTTCGCGGGTCGCCAACAGATAGGTGAACCGTTCGCGGCGTTCGCTGCGAAAATTGGCGATCAGACTGAAGGTGGCGGCGACGAAAATTTGCAGTGTTATCGCCAAGCCCATTTCCATTGTGCCGTGCGAGGGTAAAATTGCCATCGCGACGATCAATATGGAGCTGAAAAGCGTGAAGATGCACGCCTTGCCAAAGCGAAGTTCGAGCGTGGTGTTCGCGTAGACCAGCGCCAGCATCGCGTTCGTCAGTGCGAATGCGCTTTGGGGAGTAGCCGAGAGGAATGGAATTACGGCCAGCACACAGACGACCGAACCTGCTGCAACTGCCGCCAGCAACTCGCGGCGCCGTGGGCGCAGTCGCGGTCCGATGATGAGCGCGGCCAGCAGCACGGGCAGCGCGATCAGCCGCAGCCAAAAGCCGTCAAGACCGGCATCGGGTAAGAACGCGATGTCGGTCACCGCGCTGAGGAAGTAAAAAAAACTGCCGAGGGCGATCGCAAAGCTGAGGTCGCGTTTTCGCGCGTCGTTGGTGTCGGTGATGAACTTGCATTCGAGTTTGGGCGCAAACCACGGGGCCAGCGAGCGCAGATTGACACTGGCGTTCTGATAGCGCTCGATCTCAGCGTCGAGCAGTCCGACCACCGCTGGAGCGGCGCATCGGCTTGATGGATTTGGGTGCAGACCGAACCTGTGCATGCAAACGCTGGTGCCACTCGAGTGCTTCAGCATTGTCGCTCAACTGGCCTCTCGGCGCAGTTAGCAATCGTTCCGACCGCATCCCTATCGGCTGCGGCAGTGAAGGAAGCGTTACAAGATTGCAGGACTCCGCGGTGCCGTTTGCGGGCGTTGTCGCCGTCATGCGCGCCCTGCGCGAGTTTGGCGGAATAGGAGAAGGCCAACCAGGATCGAAAACCGTTCAATTCGGTATTGCGCGACGCAAGTGTTTGGCCAAAACGCGATCCTCTCGTCGACCATTCGCGCCAAAGCGTTATGCCTGCCTGTTCGTTCGAGTTCTTTCCTGAAGGGCGTTCCGATTGCGGCGGAGGCCACTGACCGAGGGGTTGTGTTTTCCGGAAGTGCAACCGCAGTGCGCATTAGCGACAACCGCCGTGTGCACTGCAACGCTTGTTGCATCGTTGCAGGGTTGTCACGGCGTGTGCTGAACATCTGTCTGCTTTCGATAATCTGTCGAAAACGATAGGGCGTGCCGCTAGCGTGGGCGCTTGGCGGCTTCATGTATTTCGAGTAGCGCCCATGTTTCGCGATTTCGATTGGCAATCGCCGCTCGTTTGCAGAGACGGCTCGTCGCAAAAATCCGAGCCTGCGCCCGTCTTCTTCATCAACCGTCAGAGCGACCTCGATCGTCGATCGAGCATAGAGCGCGCTCTCTGTCACCTCGGTTTCGACGGCGAGCGTATCGAGGCGGTCGAGGGGGTTCTCGTGCCATCCGAGTTGCGCTCGTACTTCTTTTCCAGCGGAGCGCTGCACTCATCGCTCACTCCGGGTGAGGTCGGCTGTTATGCGAGCCACCTGATGACGATGCAGACGGTCGTCGATCGCGGCTTGCCGCACGCGCTAATCCTGGAAGACGACGCGATGCTTTCTCCTGATATCGGGGACGAACTCGCGGATATACTGGAGCATCTGCCGGACGGGTGGGATCTGGTTCATATCTGCCAGGATCCGTGCCGCGCGACGAAGGTCGTGGCGAAGCTGGATTGTGGCCTCTCGCTGGTGCGCTATTCGCGGGTGCCTGCAACGACAACAGGGTATCTGATCAGCCGATCAGGAGCTGAGAAGTTCCTGCGACCCTCGAAGCGCTATTGGCCGATCGATACCGATTTCCGCCGGCCTTGGGCCTTCAAGCTTGAGATCTATGGGCTGTCGCGGCGTATCGTCTGCGCCGATATCAGGTTCGGTTCCTCCATCCACCTGATCGGCGACCACTCACGCGGGCGTCGGGGATTTCCGGTTCCAAAGCCGCACTGCTGGACCGGCAATCCGTTGCACACGCCATTGGCTGCCATGTTCAATATGCGTCGCCTCGGCTTGTCGGATTGGCTGTCTTGCCTGTCGAACAACACGTTGCGCCGCGTCGTTCGGCATCCTGCGTAGGGGGTTGGGACGTGGGCACATCGTCACGACGGAATGGTCAGACTGCGCGCGTGCGGGGCGAGGACTGTCTGCTGCTGGGGCAGGCCGTCACGCTGGCCGTCATGCTGGCGCTGATCGGCGCGGCCTACGTATGGTCGATGTGACTCGACCGGCGCGGGGCATGGCCTAAGATGGTGGCCGCCCGCGTCCACATTGCGATGCGGCTGCGTACGGGCAGCTGGAGCGAACGCGATATGATGCGTATTCAGCGGTGGTTCCGCTCGGTGTGCTGCCGTTTGGGCTGGCATGGGCGCGAGGTTATTTCAGCGCCGTGGACGGGCGAATGCGAATGCCTGTCCTGCGGTGCCGCGTGGCGCCGAGAGCCCGGCTGATACTGAAGCTGAAGCGCTGACCGGTCCGGCTTGTCGGCTTTGGGATTATGGTGGCTGGTGCCACCTCCAGCAAACGGCACGAGCTACCGTGCAAATTCGTTGGTTGCGGGAGTAGGATTTGAACCTACGACCTTCAGGTTATGAGCCTGACGAGCTACCGGGCTGCTCCATCCCGCGTCACCGACGAAACTCCCCGCAGCAGCAACGATGTCATCGTCTGCGGGAAGCCAAATCGCCCTAATTCATTGGGGCGAAGAGAAAAGCCGCTCGTGGCCGAGCGGCTTCGAGGGGCGGCTTATAGCACAAAAAACCCGGCTGTGAAGCCCGACCTTCAAGGTGCAGGCAACCTTATGCCCAGGATGGGCGTTTGGTCGCCGGTACCGCTGCGCGCCATTCCTGAGTATTGGGAAGTGCAGCACCGCTTCAAGTCCGGCAAAGGGATAGTCCCATGTTCGATCCGCTCACCACGAGTTTGTCGGAGGGTATGATCGCGTTGCGGCTTCTGCTGGCGGTGACGCTGGGTGCGGTCATCGGGTTCGAGCGCGAGCAGCTCGCACGCCCGGCCGGACTGCGCACACACATGCTGGTCGCGCTCGCCGCTGCGCTGTTCACGATCATCACCGCCGAGATCCATGCGGATGTCACGCGGCAGGCGGGTGCGCCGAGCACCGATCCTATTCGTATCATCGAGGCCGTGACAGCCGGCGTCGCGTTTCTCGCCGCGGGCGCCATTTTTCGCTCGCGCGGCGATGTGCAAGGACTGACGACAGGCGCGGGCTTGTGGCTCGCGGGCGCGATCGGTGTTGCCTGCGGCGCGGGCTACGGGATCATTGCCGTCATGGCGACGGCGCTGGCCGCGATCATCCTCGTCGCCGTGCGCTGGCTGGAGGCGCTGGGCGGCACCAAAGGCGAGGAGCAGACGCAGCGCGAGTTGAGCGAATAATCACGTGTTGACGGGTACTCTGGTCAGGGAGCGCCCGGGCCGGCTGCTGTTGCGGTCGCCGGCGCCGCGGTGTCGTTGGCAATGCTGCGATGGTGCTCGCGGATAAAGTAGATGTTGCGGCTGTAGATGATGAGGCCCATGCCCTGGCCGAGCATGAACACCGGATCCATGCGGTAGATCGCGTAGGCGAACAGCATCGCCCCGCCGACGAGGCTGAAATACCAGAATGTCTCGGGCACGATGGAGCGGCGCGCGCGCTCACTGGCGATCCACTGGACGATGAAGCGCATCGAGAACATCAGCTGAGCCAGGAAGCCGAGCCCGAGCCAGACCTTCTCGCTGGTCGGCGTGGACAGCCACCAATTGCCGAGCAGGTCAGCGGCGTGATGGAGGTACTCCATAGCGATCAATCCCGATTGGATGCTGTGTTCTGAGTCATCAGCTTTTATCGCCGGCGCTGGCTCTGGCGCCATCGTCGTTGACGGGTTTGAGCCGCGAGGCGATCTCCGCGATTGTCTGCGCCGGATAGCGTTCCGCGATCTGCGGCACCTTGGTGCGCTTGCGCAGCCATGTCACGCCGACGAGGTCATAGAGGCCGACGAGGGCGCGATTGAGGTTGTTGTATTTGGAGACGCCGGCCTGTCGCGGACGGTCGTTCACCGGCACGTAGGCGACTTCATAGCCGTAGGTCTGAAACAGCGCCGGCATGTAGCGGTGCATACTGGTGAAGAACGGCAGACGCAGGAATACCTCGCGCCAGTAGACCTTGATGCCGCAGCCCGTATCCGGGCAGTTGTCCTTCAGGACCGCGTCGCGAATGCTGTTGGCGGCGCGCGAGGCCCAACGCTTGGAGCCGGTATCCTTGCGGTCCTTGCGCCAGCCGTTGACGAGGGCCGGACCGTCGGTGCCGGGGGCGGCAAGAGCATCGAGAAGGTTCGGGATGTCCTTGGGGTCGTTCTGGCCGTCACCGTCCATGGTGGCGATGATTGGGCTCGTCGCTGCCAGCACACCGGAACGGAGCGCGCAGCTCTGGCCGCTACGGACCTGATGGCGCAGGTAACGGAGGCCGGGGTGTTTGCCCGATGCGATCAGCGCCTTGATCTCGCCCGGCGTGTCGTCGACGCTGGCATCGTCGACGACGATGACCTCCGCGAGACGCTGCGCCGGAACGGCGGCGTACGTTTCCTCGATGAGGCGGCCGATGTTGCCTGCCTCATTCAATGCTGGAATGACCACGGTGACGCGCATCAAGTGCCCCTATCCCACCAGGACTCGCCGCGACGACCTTCCTCATAAACGCTCGGCCGCGGCAAGGATACCCGTCTTCTGAGTTGTCTACCAACCTAGTAAATTCGGTGCGCCCCCAGATTTAAGGGCGTCGGCGGATAAGAAGCACGAGGCTGGTGCCTAAAAACAGCGTGTAGAAAGTCCCCCACACGAGGCCGGTCTGCTCCAGGTAGACGTCCTGCGAGATGGGATCGAAGCAGCGGCCGAGCTCGTTGAAGCAATCTCGCCAGCGCCAATAGCGATCGTAGAAGAGGCCAAGGGAGGATAATCCCAGCCCCGCAAAAAGCAGCGCGAATGCATATCTGAACCAGCGCATCGGCGGACCATGCGGCGAGATAACGGCAGCTCGTTGGCCGGGGCATCTTCCCGTGGCCGCCGCAAGCCTGTAAATGAGCCGGCGGCGCTGATCGACGCCGCCGCCCGCCCATCCCTCTCAGCACACTTGCAGAGTGCGCAATGACAGTCGCCTCGGGCCACTTAGACCGCAGCCGGGATTACAATTGGTTCGCCGTGCTTCTTGCCGGGCTGGCGGCGCTTTTGTGCGTCCGCCTCCTGGCACTCTATATCAGCGGGACGGACCTTTTCTTCGACGAGGCCCAGTATTGGGCGTGGAGCACCGAGCCGGCGCTGGGCTATTTCTCGAAGCCGCCGCTGATCGCGTGGCTCATCGGCGCCGCGACCACGGTCTGCGGTGTGGGGGAGGCGTGCGTGCGCCTGCCGTCGCCGGTGCTGCATACCGCAACGGCGCTGGCGGTGTACTGGCTCGGCAGCCGCCTGTACGACAGTCGGATTGGCGCGTTATCGGGGCTGGCCTTCGCGACGTTGCCGGGGGTGTCGCTTTCGGCCGGCATCATCTCCACCGATGTGCCGCTGCTGCTCTGCTGGGCGCTGGCGCTGGTCGGCTTTTCGGCGCTGCTGGAGAGCGATGATCTATGGCCGGCGCTGCTTTTGGGCGTGGCGTTGGGTGCGGGCCTCAACGCCAAGTACGCGATGGCGTGGTTCATCGCCTGCGCGGCGATCTATCTGGCGGTGGCGCCCGCGCGCCGGGGGATTCTGCGCGATTGGCGGCTCTACCTCGCCCTGGTGATCGGTGCGGCGATGATCGCGCCCAATCTCGTCTGGAACGCCTCCCACAAGTTCGCGACGTTCGCGCATACGGCCGAGAACGCCAACTGGGGCGGGTCGCTGCTAAATCCCAACAAGGCGCTGGAATTCTTCGGCGCGCAGTTCGGGGTGTTCGGGCCGATCCTGTTTGCGGCCTTCCTGGTCATCGTGTGGCGGGCCTGGCGCGTGCGCCCCAGCGACCCCGACCGTATGCTTCTGGCGTTCTCGGTTCCGCTCATCACTGTCATTCTGGTGCAGGCTTTTCTGTCGCGCGCGCATGCCAACTGGGCGGCGCCGGCGTACGTCGCTGCCAGCGTGCTGGTCGTTGCGACGATGGTGCGCGATGGCGCGTGGGGATGGCTCAAGGCGTCGTTCGTGCTGCACGGGGTGATCATCCTGCTGCTCGTGTTCGGGACATCGACGGCGGGGCGGCTCGAGCTTCCGGTGAAGTCCGATCCCTTCGCCCGTACGCTCGGCTGGCGCGAGATCGCCGACGCAACACGGCAGGAGCTCGCCAAGGCCGCGGCGGCCGGAAAACCGTTCGCGGCGGTGCTGAGTGATGATCGCGCGCTGACGGCGGAGCTGCTCTATTACATGCGCGAGGAGCCGACGCCGGTGCTCGCCTGGCGCGAGGGGGCGCCGCACGACCACTTCGAGCTGACGCGGCCTTTCACGGCATCGACGCCATCGCCGGTTCTGCTTGTGCGCGCGGATAACGGGCCAGGTGGCGCCGCGCCGTCGTTCACGACTGTTGAAAAGGTCGCCGTGCGCACGCTGCCGGCGGGGAAGAATGCCTCACGGGATGTGACGTTCTATTCGCTGGCGGGGTACAAGGGGCAATGACATTGCCAAAGTCCACGCCGGGAGGCGCGATGCGTTCGTCCGAGGACGTTGCCGCGCTCTCGCAGACGTTCGTCCTGCTCGACAACAACTCGGGGTCCGGGCCGCCGTCTCTGCTGTTCTCCGATCCCGTCGACGTCATCTCGGCCAATACGCCGGAGGAGGTGCCGGCGGCCTTGAAGCGCATCGAGGATGGCGTCGCCAGCGGGCTCTACGCGGCGGGGTTCTTCGCTTACGAGCTCGGCTATGTGCTGGAGCCGAAGCTGCGGCCGCTGCTGCCCGACAATCGCAACGTGCCGCTGCTGTGGATCGGGCTCTACAAGTCGCCTGCTGATATGACGAGCGTCGAGGTCGAGCACTGGCTGGCGACGCATACGCGTTCGGGGTCTTTCCGCTTCACCGACGTGTCGCTGTCGTGGAGCGAGGCGGAATACGTCGAGCGCTTCAACGAGGTCATCGAGAAGATCCGCGCCGGCGACATCTACCAGCTCAATCTCACGTTCAAGGCGCGCTTCAAACTTTCCGGATCGCCGCTGACCTTCTTCCTCGACCTGCGGCAGAAGCAGCGCGTCGCCTATGGCGGCATCGTCGATACGGGCGCGGTGACGGTGCTGTCAGCGTCGCCGGAGCTGTTCATCGAGCAGGAAGGGCGCACGATCTTCACACGGCCGATGAAGGGCACTGCGCCACGCGCCGGCACCGAGGAGGCCGATGCGGTGGCACGCCGGCAGCTCGCTGAGGACGTGAAGCAGCGCGCCGAGAACCTGATGATCGTCGATCTCATGCGCAACGACATCGGGCGTATCTCCGAGATCGGCAGCGTCGAGGTGACGGATATTTTCACCGTCGAGACCTACAAGACGCTGCATCAGATGACCTCAGGCGTGCGGGCGACGCTCAACGAGGGCGTCGGAATCTACGATCTGATGCGCGCGATCTTCCCGCCAGGCTCGGTGATCGGGGCGCCGAAGATCCGCGCCCAGGAGCTGATCCGGCAGCTCGAAACGGAGCCGCGCGGCGTCTATTGCGGGGCTATCGGCTACATCTCTCCGCAGGGGCGCTCGCTGTTCAACGTGGCGATCCGCACCGCGGTCATCGCGCGCAATGCCGATGGCGAGATGGGTATCGGCTCGGGTGTCGTGTTCGATTCCCAAGGGACGAAAGAATACGCCGAGTGCCTTCTCAAGATGAAGTTCCTCACCGATCCGGTGAAGCGCTTCGAGCTGATCGAGACGCTGCTGTTCGATCCCAATGACGGCGGCTACGTGCTGCTCGAGCGGCACATCGAGCGGCTCGCCAACTCATCGCGATATTTCGCGTTCGTCTACGACGAGGCGGCGGTGCGTGGTGCGCTATCGGATGCCGTGGCTGGGAAGACGGAACGTTTGCGCGTGCGGTTGCTGCTGACGGAGGATGGCACCATCACGGTGACGACGACGCCGTTGCCAGCCGCCGATGCCAAGGCGGTGATGCGGTTTGCCGTGTCGTCGACGAGGATGGACAGTGCGGATCTGTTCCTCTTCCACAAGACCACGCGACGCGAGGTCTACGACCGCGAGCGTCAGGAGTATCAGGCGCGGGTCGGAAGCGATGAGGTCATCTATTCGAATGAGCGCGGCGAGCTGACCGAGGGAAGCTTCACCACGCTGTTCATCGAGCGCGGTGGCGAACTTCTGACGCCCGAGCTTGGCGCTGGGCTTTTGCCGGGAACGCTACGCGCGGAATTGATCGCGCAGGGACGAGTACGCGAAGCGGTGTTGACGCTCGCCGATCTCGAAGCCGCTGATGCGGTCTATCTCGGCAACTCGGTGCGCGGACTGATGCGCGCCGAACGAGTCGACGTTCCCGCGTGAGACACATTGAGGATTGAAGGAAAACCGCGCGCCCGAGGCGCGCGGTTTGCTATTTGATGATCGTCTGCTCGGACGCTACCGAGCCCACCTTGGGACCAACAGCGCTTCCCACCGTTGCGGCAAGCAGGAACGCACACGCAGCAACAGTCAGCACTGCGGCGATGACGATCTCGCGCGACGAGCGACGAACGCGGTCGGCGTATGAATCGAACTGCTCGAGTTTCCACTTCATGGCGCGGAAGATCGGGCGATCGCAGTCGTCAAACCAGAGCGCTGAGTGCCGCGCGACAGAAGCGCACACAGATGCCTTCAAACAAGAACAATTTTAAAGACCGCGCATGATGCAGCCGAGGACGAGAATGATCTGCGCTGCGAGAAGCGCCCAGAACTCGTTGCCGGTAATGAAAGGGATCTCGGCCCCGAAAAACTTAATGATCAGTACTGTGACCGTCAGAATGACAGACAGCATGAATGTCAGGATGCCAGGCGCTTTGAGTGCCATACCGAATTCCCCCTAGATGCCCATTGCGCGAATGTTGCAGCGCACAGCTCCGGCCGGATCGTGCCGAGTCGGAAGCCCGTCGGCTTATAGCAGGCGCAACTCGTCCTGACACTGCGGCGGCGAAAAGGCTGGGGATGGCGCGCTCGCGCGGCGTGTGCGATGCAGCATCGGATGCGTGTCTCAGGCGGAAGCGCGGCGGCGAGATCCGGCGAACAGCAGACGACGCATAAGCAGAAGCAGAATGAGGGTAAGCAAGGCCGCGGCAACCACGACGCCGGGGTGCTTCTCCCAGATCAGGATGGGGCTGACGCGTCCGTCGGCCACGAGGCGCAGGTCCTCTCCGATCGCCGCGACATCGAGGTTGCCGCCGGTGCGGAGCATCATGGTAACGGCAGCCGCCTGGTCGGTGCTGGCGACGATAGCGGTGCGCACGCGCTCGGATGCCAGGGCGTGGATCGCCGCCGGGTTGGCGGCTACGGCGCGGAGCACCTGCTCCCGGGGGGCGGTCTTGAGGCCGGTCAGATAACGGGACAGGCTCGACAGCTCGCTCTCGGTGAGGCTGCGCGCAAGGTTCTTCAAGTCGGAATCGTTCAGCTCGAGCAGCGTGTCGCGGGCGGCTTGGTCGACGCTCGCAAGTCGGACGATCGCAAGCTGATCGTTCAGGGCGAGGAGACGCTGCAACGTCGGCCGGCTGATCTGGTCGGGCGTCGTGCGCCGATAGAGGCTGAGTTCGACGACCTTCGGCAAATCCTGGCCGGCGAGGGCCGACCACTTAAGCCCGGTGTCGATCGAACGCATCTCGCGGGCGATATCCATGGCCGGCGGCGGAAGAGTATTAACGGCGGTATTGAGGGTGCCGTCATCGAGGCGGCGCAGGAGGCCAGCCTCGCCTTCGGCGGCGAGCGTCAGGGCGACCACCTCGTCCAGCCGCGGCATCGTCGTCGGGTTCAGGCCGTCCAGGAAGGCTTTGAATTTCGGGTTGCGCTCAGCAAGGCCTAGAGCTTCCGCATGGGCACTGCGGAAATCCCGCCAGATCTCGATGACGCGGTCTGCGGTGGCGGCGCCGATCTCTTCGATGTGGGCCGAGATCTGTTCGGAGAAGGTCTTGGCCAATTCCTCCTTCACCTTGTCCTTGTTCTCGGTGGACTTCATCTCGGTGGCGATGATCGGGAGGACGCCGTTGCGCAGATCCCAGATATCCTTGGCGATGAGCACCAGTCCGACGCCGCCGGCCACCACCGATACGAGGCGGGCGAGGACGGACCCCACGACGCGCTGGCCGACGCGCGCCGCCATATTAGAGAGCTGGCGGCGCATCAGGAGGACGGCGGCGCCCGCGATGCCGCCGCTTGATTCCTTGAGGACGGCGCTCGATGACATCTCCGCGGCGCCCTTGTTCGGGTCGACGGTGATCCCCTTGCTGGCATCCCCAACGACGGCGCGGGCTGCGGTTTCACCGTAACGGGCGCCGACGAAAGCCTTGAGGCAGGCGACTGTCGGCTCGGTGGCGTCCTGGCTGGCGAACTCCATCTGGCGGCCGATCTCGCGGCCGACCCCGACAGCAAGCTGTTCCAGCGAGGTCTTCATGGCGTCCGAGCGATAGACGCGCTCGGCGACGGCGGTCGCCAGCTCCTGGGCCTTTTGCTGGCTCGCGAGCGATTGAAGCAGGTTGGCCCAGCTCGTCTCCTTGCGCACCTCCTCGACGGCAAGGTCGACGCGCTTATCGATGATCTCGTCCATGCCGGTGCGGCGCCACTCGTCGCCGACGGCGGTGCGGTAGTCGACATTGGCGATGCCGGCCTTCAGAGCCCGAACCGAGATGCCTTGAATGGCGGTGCGGAAGGCGCCCTCATCGCGCGCCTGGCACGCTTCGTACTCGGCTTTGGAAAGAGGCTCTGCCGCGGACGGAGCGACCTGTCCGGCTAGGATGGCGAAGGTGACGAGGCAGGAGATCGGGCGGCGCAGGGAGGCGAGCAACGCAGGCATGTCCTTCGGTGTGCAGCCGCGCCAAAGCCGGGGACTGCTTAACCATCTAACCACCTGAAATATGCGGTGTCGATTGCGCTCGCAGGATGACAAAGGCGCCGTTCGGCGATCGATCCGAGGCCGGTAGAGGTCGCCGACCGGGGGGCGAGGAGCCGATTTGCTGCTGTCCGGGTGTGCCGGACCGCTTTCCGAGGTCTTCCCAGTGACCGGAACGGGCGTTCAGAGCGATCACATATTCTTTCAGACTTGCATCGATTAACCGTCCGCGGCGGGGGCGATTGGTGGTCCGGGGCGGTCGGGTGGGGCGTCATCCAGATTGATGCTGCACCTCATGAGCCCCGCCTCGGTCTTGCCTTAAGTGTGGCGGTGATACAACATTGGGTTGCTACGTTAATGATGTTTGCAGCGCAGCAATTTCGCTGCGGCCGCCTTCGAAGTAGAGTTGTGACGGTATTGTTACGAATTCGAAAACGGCGCTTTCTCTATGTTTTTCCGGATTCCAAAACTGAGCCTAAGTGAATTAAGCCCTGATGCCGTAATGCCTTCCCGCTCCATCCAGGGAGGCGGTAGGCTGACCGAAATCAGGTCATTTTTTCGCCGCAGGGCGCGGTCAGAAGGCTGCCGCCTTGCAGCGGCGACTCATCAAATCGGTGCTGCCGGGCGGCTGGTGACGTTCAAAACCGAACCTGCCGAGCCTCCGATCCATGCGGTCAGCTGCGGCAAGGTGCCCACTCGAACTTCGGGGCTGATCCGGCCAGTGAGACTGCTTCACATCAGCTCGTACAGTGCGGGTACGAGATCTCGTCGAAAGCGAATTCCCCACCAGGGCGGCTGGCCAGCGATTGATTGGCGCAGTTGCTCATTCGAGGAAACGAAAAAGAGAGAGTTTCGAAGACAAGCTCATGTCAGCGCGGATGATTTGCTCGCGCGGACAGGAGTCTGCTGGGGATCGATCGACTTCGTCTAGTAAGCGAGCGAGTTAAGTTACAAAGATGAAGAACAGCGAGAAAATGAAGGCGGCTTGGGGTAGCATTTTTGTGCCGGGTGGGCGCAACGGCGTATTGCTGGTGCACAGCCTCGGGGGCTCGCCTATCGACTTGAAGGTCGTTGCGCACACTCTGGCGCAGCTCGGATACACCGTTTATTGCCCGCTTCTTCCGGGCTTGGCGGGCGGCACCGACGTTTCGGGGCTTTCGAGCTGGCAGGATTGGTACGCAGCGCTCGAGAAGGCGCATGACGAGCTCATGCAGCATTGCGATGCGGTGATCGTCGGCGGCATCTCTGCCGGCAGCATGCTGGCACTGCGGCTTGCAGCGCTGCGGCCTGAGAAGATCCACGGACTGATGCTCTTCTCTCCGACGTTCTGGCCGAATGGCTGGGCGATCCCGTGGTACTTCAGCCTGTTCCGCCTCGTGCACAACAAGTGGTTCGCGCGCCTCTTCAAATTCACCGCGCGTACGCCGCATGGCATCAAGGACGACCGCCTGCGCAGCTTCATTCTGGATAGCGTGCAGTCGGAAGCGGATTCCATCGAGGACCTGTTCGCCCGAGGCGGCGGCCTCGTGCTGGAGTTCCGGCGCCTCGTCCGCAACGTCAAGCCGCTGCTCAATCGCATCAAGCAGCACGCGCTGGTGTTCCATCCGCGTCACGACGACCAGAGCGATCTCGTCAATGCGATGAAGCTGCAGCGTGATCTGTCGGGCATCGTGGAAGTGTGCGTGCTCGACGACTGCTATCACATGGTCACGCTCGACCGGCAGCGTCCGGTAGTGATGGAGCGCGTGAAGGAATTCGCGGGCCGTCTGACCGCACGCCTCGACAAGGTGCGTGCCGAGGAAGCGCTCGTTGCGTCCTCCGACGCTCAGCAGCAGCGCGACAAGGGCCGTGGCGAGGGTCGCGGCGCGACGACCTGATCGCGCGCTGCATCCAACTCGATCGAATAAAAAAAGCCCGGCGAAATGCCGGGCTTTTTATTTGTGCAGCTTGGCGTTGTTTACTGGACGGTCGGCCGGACCGCAGGCACCGGTCGGGGCACCTTCATCTGTGGCTGGGGCGAAGCGACCTTGATGCTCGCGGGGGCGGCCTTGGCCTCGCGCGGCTGATCGCAACGCTGGAGGTCGGCCGGTGCGCGGCGCCAGGAGAACGTCTTGGAGAAGAATTTCACGCCCTTATAGCCCGTCAGAACGAGACGTTCGCGGCCGGCGACGATCGCGGCGTCGAACTGGGCGCCCTGTTCGGGATCATAGACCCATCCGTTATCCCAGCCGCTGCTGACACGCTGGAGCGAGCCCAGAACCGGAAGACCGCAAATCGTCCGGCTGCGCTTTGCCGGGTCGGGGTTGTACCCGTCGGTGAGGGGCTGGCCCTTGGCGTTGTTCGGCTCTTTCAGCCAAACAATGAACCCGCACAAGCGGTTAGCAGCCGCACCCGAGGTTCCGCAGGGGCGGATCTCGACGGCTCCTTTGCCAGTGTGATTGATCCAGACGCCCTGCTCCAAAGGCGGAGAGGCATTGGCGGCGCTGGCGCCAAGCCCAACAACAATCGTTGCCAGGATAGATTTGGCCCAGCATTTGCCGGACTCTATGGTAGGAAGATCATGACGCATGGTGGCATCACCAATATTGTGTCAGAGATCGGATTCGCATTTAGGCTCCGAAACGCGGCGAAACCGGGTCGGAGCTTCTGAGAGCCGCAAGTCTCTGCGAAAAAAGGTAAAGAAGAATTATCCATAGCAGTTCAATCTTACCTCTTTCTTGACCTCTTCGCGTTAACGCCGAGTAGGCAACCGCGCACCGCACGTTTCGAAAATGGAGCGCTGACGCGTTATACTTGGGCAGCTCTTAAGCATGAGTTTGCCATTTCGAGGCCAAGTTGGCGGACTACGAGCGGCGCGCCGCGCTTCGGTGCGCAAGCTGATCCCGATTTGCCCAACTGAGTGGAACTGACCTGATGATCCTGACGCTTGCCTTTCGCAATCTGTTTCACGATCGCATTCGTCTCGCGGTCACGCTCGTCGGCATTCTCTTCTCTATCGTTCTTGTCGCCGTGCAGCTCGGGCTCTACCTCGGCGCCAGCAACATGATCACAGCGAACATTGATCACGCCAAAGCGGATCTTTGGATTGCTGCCTACGGCGCCAAGAGTTTCGAGGATGGCGGCATGCTCCTGACGCCCCGCGAGCGGCATCAGGCTCTCGCGACGCCGGGCGTAAAGGCCGTGATCCCTCTGGTGGTGCGCTTCGCTGAATGGCGCAAGCCGGAGGGTGGCTCGACGCGCGTCGTGCTGGTCGGAACCGACGCCGAGGACGGCGGTCTGGTACCGTTCGATCTGGTTGAAGGCACCTGGGAAGACATCAAGGCACCGGAAGCCATCGCCGTCGACAAAACCTACCTCAACGAACTCGGTATCAAAGGGCTCGGCGATACGGCGCAGATCGCCAACGGCCGGGTGCGCGTGCGCGCCCTGACGGACGGCGTCCGCTCGTTCACGCAGTCACCCTACGCCTATACAACGCTCAATCGCTCACGCGCCTTGTTCGGCGACAGCGACAACACCACGTTCTACCTCGTGCAGCTTCAGCCGGGGGCTAACGTTCAGAAAGTGCAACATGAACTGGCGAGCCGCCTGGAAGGCGCCGAGGTTCTGACGCATGAAGAATTCCGCGACCGCAGCCTCAAGCAGTGGCTGTTCCGGACCGGCGCCGGCGTGGCGCTGATCGGCGGCGCGCTGCTTGGCAGCCTTGTTGGCACCGTGATTGTGGCGCAGACCCTTTATTCGAGCACTAAGGATCATCTCAGCGAGTTCGCGACGCTGCGTGCGCTGGGGTCATCGTCGGGATATATTCACAAGGTAATCCTGGCGCAGGCTGGCATCAGCGCCGTGGTCGGCTATTTGCTCGGCATCTCGATCGCACTCACTATCCTGGTGTTCAGCAGGAATACGGCCTTGCCCATGGTCATGACGCCTGGGTTGGCGTTCTGGCTGTTCGCGCTGACCGTCGGCATGTGCGCCATCTCTGCGCTGTCGGCAATCGTTAAAGTCACCAAGATTGATCCTGCAACGGTATTCAACAGATGAGTTCAGAGCCCGTTCTCGAAGCCATCGACATCGTCAAAGAGCTCGGCAGCGGCGCCGGCAAGGTGCGCGCCGTCAAGGGTGCCAGCCTCACGCTGGTGCCGGGCGAGCTGACGCTTCTGATGGGGCCGTCCGGCAGCGGCAAGACCACGCTGTTGTCGATCCTCGGCTGCATCCTGACGCCAACGTCCGGGACGCTGAGGATTGCCGGCGTCGACACGACGAAGCTCGGTCCCGAAGAAATGGCCGACCTGCGACGCAAGCACATGGGCTTCATCTTCCAGTCGTACAATCTGTTCCCGACTCTTACGGCGCTCGAGAACGTACGCATCGCTCTCGACGTGCGCGGCCAGAAGGGCTTTGCCGCGGCGAACCGCTCCGAAGAGGTGCTGCGCGACGTCGGTCTCGCCTATCGCTTGAAGAGCTATCCGGGAAATCTTTCGGGCGGTGAGCAGCAGCGCGTCGCGGTGGCGCGTGCCATTGCTTCCTCACCCTCCATCGTGCTTGCCGACGAGCCAACCGCAGCGCTCGACGGCGAGAACGGACACGCGGTGATGGCGCTTCTGGCGCGCATCGCCAAAGAGCAGCACCGCAGCGTCCTGGCGGTTACGCACGATCCTCGTACGCTCAGCTACGCCGATCGCGTGGTGCGCATCGAGGATGGACGCATCGTCGGCGAGGAACGCCGGCCCGAGGGGCTCGATGCCCCCGAAATTGCAGATCTTACAAAGAGACGGAAGGCCCATGCTTAACAAGGTCAATCCCACAGCCGTTACTCTCGCGGTCGCCGGTTTGCTTGCTGTCGCCGTTGGATTCTATGTCAACAGCGTGAGCTGGGGTCCGGTCGCCGAGCAGAAGAACACGCAGGCTTCGGCGAGCGATGCGTCGAAGTCGGGCAATGCCAAGCAGGCTCCGGCTCCGCAGCCGACGTGGGCTGCGTCGGCCACGGGTCGCGTCGAGCCGAAGAGCGGCGAAGTGCGCATTTCCGCCGACGTGCCGGGCCGCATCGTGAATATTGCGGCTGAGCTCAACGATCGTGTGCAGGCCGGCGATCTGCTGGTTCGCCTCGACGATGATGACGCAACGACGAAGGTCGCGGCAGCGAAGGCCGAAGAGCAGGTGCGCGTTCGCGAGCGCAACGAAGAGGATGCGCGCGGTCTGCAGCTCGAGCGCCGCAACGCCGAAGACGCCGTCGCCGCTGCTGAGCGCTCAGTATTCGCCGCGCAGCAGGAGTTCGACGATGCGCTCGATGAGAAGCGCAAGAAGAACGGCCCGCAGGAAGCTGTCGACGCCGCCCGCGCGAAGCTGGCAGATGCCCGCAAGGCACTCGATGAGAAGAAGTCGGCATTGACGACGACGCTCGCCAAGTCCGGCATGCCGCTTCCGACGCGTCTGGAGTCGGCGCTGACCGTCGCTCGTGCCGAGCTTCTCGGAGCCGAGCTGGGTGTCGAACACACGCGCGTGCGCGCGCCGTTCGATGCCACGGTGCTGAACATCACCGCCAAGGAAGGCGAGATCGCAACGCCGTCGCCTGAGAACACGCTGCTCGTCGTCGGCGATCTCTCCTCCATGAAGGTTCGCGCCGAAGTCGAAGAGCGCGATGCTGCCAAGATCCATGTCGGACAGCGCGTCGTCGTTCGCGCCGATGCCTATCCGGACCAGGACTTCGAAGGTCGCGTGAGCTCCATCGCTCAGTCCCTGTCGCAGCCGAACATCGTGTCGCGCGGCCCGCGCCGTCCGAACGACGTGGAAGTGCTGGAAGCGCTGGTCGATCTCGACGGGCTGCCGCCGCTGCTGACGGGTATGCGCGTCGACGTGTTCTTCAAGCACGACGCGACGGCCTCGACCAAGTAAAGGTCCTCGGCTGTATCGAATTTCAAACGGGCGCATCTCACCGATGCGCCCGTTTTTTGTTTTCAAGCGCGTTGCGCCTTCCCCATGAAGCGGGGGTCACTCCGCCGGCGTTGGGTGCGCTGCGGTTTTATTGACGGCCTGTCGCTGCCGTTCCTGCTCGGCAATGTATTCCGGCGTCTCGTCCGTCGGCCCTATGAAGCGCGAGAAGATCCGCCAGATGAGGTTGCCGACGTCATCCATCACCGTGAAGAACGAAGGCACGAAGACGAGGGACAGCACCGTCGAGACCAACAGGCCGCCAATGACGGCGATGGCCATCGGAGCGCGGAACTCACCGCCGTCGCCGACCGCCATGGCGCTCGGGACCATGCCGGCCACCATGGCCAGTGTCGTCATGACGATGGGGCGGGCGCGTTTGCGTCCCGCATCGATGACGGCGTCGATGCGGGGGACGCCGCGGGCGATTTCCTCGACCGCGAAATCAACGAGCATGATGGCGTTCTTGGTCACGATGCCCATGAGCATCAGCAGGCCGATGTAAACCGGCATACTGACGGAGTTGTTGGTCGCGAGAAGCGCAATGACGACGCCGCCAAACGACAGAGGCAGTGACAGAAGGATGGTGATGGGCTGTGCGACGCTGCCGAACAACAGCACGAGCACGCCGAACACGATCATTAGGCCGGTGCCCATGGCCGTCATGAATCCGGTTGCCACCTCGTCCTGGATCTCCGCGTCGCCGGAGGCTTGCAGGCGTACACCGGGCGGAAGCTTCTGGTCCTCGAAGACCTTCAAGAATTTCTCTCGCGCATCGCTCATCGCGTAACGCGATTCCAGATCGACGCCGATCACCGCGCGACGCTCGCGGTCATAGCGGTTGATAGAGCTGGGGCCGCGTCCGAACTCTATGTCGGCGACTGCGGCAAGCGGGATTGCAACGCCATTGGCGTTGGTCACGCGCAGGTTACGCAAGCGTTGCATGTCGGTGCGCGCGTCCTCCCGGATCTGCACGCGGATGGGGACCATGCGGTCGCCGGCATTGAACTTGGCGAGGTTTGCATCGGTATCACCGATGGTGGCGACGCGGATCGTCTCGGCGATCTTGCTCGGCGCAACGCCAAGGCGCGCCGCGGCATCGAACCTTGGTACGACGCGCAGTTCCGGGCGGTCGATCGCGGCGTCGGCTGCGACGTTCTTGAAGCCGGGCACCTGTCGCAGAGCGCCTTCCAGCTTCTTCACGGCCTGGCTCAAGTCCTCGCCATCGTGCGAGAGCATGGAGAACGACAGCTCGCGTTCGCCGCGCTCGTTGACGTACCACAGACGCGTGTCAGGGATGTCGGCGAGCTTGTCAGCGATGACGATCTTGAGGTCCTTTTGCGTCACCGTGCGCTCGGTCTTCGGCACGAGATGTATGAAAAGGGAGGACCTGCGAACATCCAGCCCACCGGTGGGTGTCGAGCCACCGAGCACGAAGACGCTCTGCACCTCGGGAATAGTCTTCAGCGTGGTGACCATGTTGTCGGTTGAGCGGCGGGTGTCTTCGAGCGTCGAGCCTGGAGGCAACTCGACCGAGACGACAATGCGCGAGGTGTCCTCGTCAGGCATGAAGCCGGTCGGCAGCAGTGTCGTCGCGTAGATCGATCCGGCGAACAAGCCGAGGCCGGCAACGAGCGTCAGGTAGCGCACCTTGAGGGTCGCGCGGAGGAAACCGACGTAGCCACGCATCACGAGGCCATTGCCTTCGTGCTCCTCCTTCACCGGACGCATCAGATAGGCGGCCATCATCGGCGTGATGAGGCGCGCGACAAGCAGCGATATGAGAACTGCGACGGCGACGGTCAGACCGAACTGGCGGAAGTATTGTCCTGCGATGCCGCCCATGAACGAAACGGGCGAGAAGATCGCCACGATGGTCAACGAAATGGCGATGACGGCGAGACCGATTTCGTCGGCGGCCTCGACCGCGGCGCGGTACGGCGATTTCCCGGTGCGCATGTGGCGCACGATGTTTTCGATTTCGACGATGGCGTCGTCGACGAGGATGCCGGTGACGAGCGTTATGCCCAGCAGGCTGACGAGGTTGAGCGAAAAGCCCATGAGCTGCATCGCCCAGAAGGTGGGTATTGCAGAGAGCGGCAGCGCGATGGCGGCAATCAACGTGGCGCGAATGTTGCGCAGGAAGACGAGCACGACGAGCACGGCGAGAGCGGCACCCTCGAGCAACGTCTCCATCGCCGACTTGTAGTTTCCGCGCGTATAGGCGACGGCGTCGTCGATCTTGGTGAGGCGTACTTCGGGATAGCGCTTTTGCAGTTCGTCGAGTTTGGCGGTGACGACGTTCGCGACCGAAAGCTCGCTCGATCCCTTGGAACGGAAGACCGAGAACGTTACCACCGGAGCGCCTTCGAGGCGCGCGAAGGCGCGCTGTTCGCTGGCATCGTCGATGACCTGGCCAAGGTCGGACAAGCGCACCTGGCGTCCGCCCGGCAACAGGATCTTGGTCTGCGCCAGTTCCTCTACCTTGCGAGCGCCGGCAAGCGTGCGGATCGCCTGCTCCTGTCCGCCGACCTCACCGCGTCCACCGCCGAGATCGACGTTGGTCGCGCGGACCTGCATGTTCACATCGGCAGCCGTGACGCCGAAGGCGAGGAGACGGTCAGGATCAAGGAGAATGCGGATTTCGCGATCGACGCCGCCGTAACGCTCCACGCGGCCGACACCTTTGAGGCCCTGAAGCTGCCGCTTGATCACGTCGTCGACGTGCCAGGAGAGCTGTTGAAGCGTCATGCCCGGCGAGGAGGCCGCGAAGGTGAGGATCGACTGTCCTTCGACGTCGATGCGTTGCACGATCGGCTCGTTGATGTCGCGCGGCAGCTGCAGACGGATCTTGTCGATCGCGTCCTTC
Source organism: Hyphomicrobium sp. (assembly GCA_030148725.1). Taxonomy (GTDB): domain Bacteria; phylum Pseudomonadota; class Alphaproteobacteria; order Rhizobiales; family Hyphomicrobiaceae; genus Hyphomicrobium_A. Next base: position 72,644 of record JASBSU010000003.1, on the reverse strand, counting down.
ACATCGTTGACGGCGCGGTCCTGGTTCACCTCGAGGCGGAATTCGATGGCCGTCTGCGACTGGCCGTCGGTGACGGTGGACATCACGTGCTTGACGCCGGTGATGTTGGCGACCGAATCTTCGACGTACTTGGTGATCTGCGTTTCCATCTCGGCGGGAGCTGCGCCGGATTGGATCACGGTCACGGAGACGAGCGGTATGTCGATGTTCGGGAAACGCGTCACCGGCATCGTCATGAAGCTGATGACGCCGAGCAGTGTCAGAACGGCGAACAGAACGATCGAGGGCACCGGGCGGCGGATGGACCACGCAGAGATATTGATGCGCATCTAACGCTCCGCGGTCTCGGCTTCTCTCATGCGGCCCTGATCGGGGCATTCCGTCGATCGCGTGGCGCAAGCGATGGCACGTTTGTCGGTCATCACCTAGCGAGCCTCGCTGACTTTTGGGTCAGGTATCACCGGGCGCACCGGGTCTCCGTCGCGCAGGAAGGTCCCCGCGCGCGCTACGATGACGTCGCCGGCAGAAACGCCGGACTTGATCTCGACGAAGCCGCGCGCAACGAGGCCGGTCTTGACGTTGCGGCGCTCGACGCGGCCGTCTCGCACGATCTGGACGTACGCGCCTGCCGGATCGAATACGACGGCGGAGGACGGCACGCCGAGACCGTGACTTTTCGCCGTCGCGATGTTGCCGCGGCCGTAGCTGCCGATGCGCAGGCGCGGATCGGGGCCGAGGAAGATGCGCACGCGGCCGAGGCGGGTCTGTTTGTCGACTTCCGGCGAGACGAGACGGACGGTGCCCTCGACCTCGCCGACGCCGGCGACATCGACGCGGGATTTTTGACCGGCGGTGATCTTGGCGAGTTCCGTCTCGATCACCTCGGCGTCGAGTTCGACCTCGCCGCGCGCGACGATGCGGAACATCGGCTCGGCGACGCCGGATGCCATGCCGCCGATGCGAGCGGTGCGGCGACTGATGAGCCCGTCAGCCGGAGCGGTGACGGCGGTATTGGTGCGCTTCCAGTTCAGCTCGCGGCGCTGCGCTTCGACCTGCAGCTTCTCCGCCTGCGCCAGCTTCAAGCCATCCCCCGCGGCCTTCAACTGGGCGGCGGCCGTCTTGGCGGAAGCCTCGCGCTGATCGTACGTCGAGCCGGACAGGTAGCCGGAATTCTTCAGAGGCTTGGCACGCTCGAAGTTCGCGTCGGCCTCGGCGAGGCGGGCGGTCGCTTCGGTGATCTGGCTTTCGGTCTGCGAGATCGCGGCTTCCGCACGTGCGAGCGCGGCCGTGTTCTGTGCGAGCTGAGCATCGAGCGACTCCTGCACGAGCACGGCCAGAACATCGCCCTTCTTCACGCGGTCGCCTTCGTCGACCTTCAGCTCGAGGACGCGGAAACCTTCAATTTCAGGCGCGACGAGAATCTCGTCGCGAGGCACGAGCGAGCCGGAAACGGTGACGAGCTCGGTGAAGTCGGCTTCCGCAGCCTTGACGACGGTGACCGCGGGTGGCGGCGTCGGAGCCGGCTCCTTCTTTCGTGCCTGCTTGTGCTCGGCCTTCCAGTTGCTGAATGCAGTGAGGTACGGCACCAGCTCGGGCGCCATGTGCGGCGCCAGCGCAAATGCGCCTGCGCCGAGGGCGATCAATGCGCCGCCGATGAGGAGCGTTCGTTTCATTGGCTCGCACTCTTCGATTGCACGGGCGTCTTCGCATTGGCATCCGGCTGGACGTTCAGCAGCTTTCCGATCAGCCCCATGACTGCGGGCACGAGCGTCTGGGGATCGAAGTTCGGATCAAGCGCGCGACGCATGAACATCCCATCGCCCAGCGTCGAGAAGACCTTGGTGAGCGTCGGGATGTCGAGGTCGGGCGCGATGCGACCTTGCTCGGCAAGTTGCGTGAAGAGCTTTTCAAAGCTCTCCGCAACGAACCGATCGACGGAGCGGTAGATCTCGCCGACGCGCGGATTGCGGATCGATTCCAGTCCGATCTCGAGGCACATCGTGCGCTTGTGGGCCGGCTCATCGATGAAGTAGTGCGTGCCGAGGCCAGACAGTGCCTGCATGAAATCCGGTGTGGCAGAGACTTCGGCGAAGCGCTCGGCGAAGTCGGAGCGGTCGCGCTCGGCGAGGCCGGCGATCAGGTCTTCCTTGGATGCGAAGTAAACGTACAGCGCGCCGGGGCTGACCGAGGCCTCCTTGCAGATGTCCTGCATGGTGGTGCGGTGAAACCCGGATCTCGCAAAGCAGATCTCGGCTGCGTCAAGGATGTGCTCTCGACGAGCGCGCTGGGTGGATGGCTTCAGTTTGGGCATCGGGTGGCCGCTCAAAAACCAAGCTCTATGCGTTATGACGCCGCAATACAAAACGAACAATCGTTTTCTTTGCATTTCATCGTGGCGCGCTCGTGGCGTGGTTGCGAGTGGGCGCTGAATCCCACAAGCGCCGCTCTTGGCCGAGGGGTGCGCGAGTTAGGCGGGCGGCGGGAAGCCCTTGGCGAACACACGTTTTCCGGTCGCAAAGCTGATGCAACTCAGAACTGGGTCAGCCAGTTGGCGGTCACGTAAGGGTCGCGCAGAGCCTGGGCGTCTTCAAGAAAGCGCCCCGAAAAGCCACTGGCGACCGAAATCTCCCCGCCGTCCCAGGCGTAGCGGGTGAACAGACCAATGCGGGCATCCTCGCCTTGGTCGTTGGCGTTGATACCGCCTTCAACGCCCAGAGAAACGTCGTCGTAAATGCGGTAGCCCGTACGGAGGCGGGCGGCGCCGGTGTTGAAGGCCGAGGTCCACGACAGGTCGAGCGAGGACCAGGCATCGGGGCCCATGTTGAGCCAGAGTTCTGTCGCGATCTTGGGGCCAAGCTTCTGGCCCCGCACGGGATTATCCGGGTCGAACGGCGCGACGTCGTGCTCGATGCCGATGAGGCCGACGAAGGCTTTTGCGGTGAGCGGCCCGAAACCCATCTGATATCCGACGAGCGCTTCCCCGTAGGCGGTATCGGCATGGAACGCGTTCAGCTCGCCGTTACGCGTTCCGACGTAGGAGTATTTGCCATAGCCGCCGGCGATGCGCAGACGAAGGCCGTCGGAATAGACGTGACCGTAGGGCGCGACGGTTGCTCCCGAATAAAGAAGCCAGACGTGGCTGGAAACGTCGGCGCCTGCCCAGACTTCGCGCCAGCCGTACTTCGGCTGTGGGCCGGCGTCAGCGGCGTTCGACGAGAGCAGCGCCGCGGCGGCTGCGGCCGCCGCTCCTCCAACGCCGATCGATCGCGATCCCCGCATCCTACGCAAGCCGACTTATGCAAACCGATAGGCTAAGCATTAACGACAGTGGACGGCGTACACAACGGCATAGCTGTTGACAGAGTCGATAACGTTTGCGCGACGAGACGATTCGCGCATGTGCGCCGCGCGGTTTTCTGTCATTCTCGGGCCTTCGACGTCTGCTAAGATTTTGTTTGTAGGGTTGCTTCACACCCTCAATGGAGACGGCCTCCAGCCTGGCTCCCCCGCCCCGCAATCAGGCCGTCCAAAAAATAGGGAGGACGTACCATGGTTGCTCATGGCCAGAATTCGCATGCAAACGGCAAGACCCCAGCGAACTCTCCATTCCAATTCTATTTCGGTGGCCTGGAGACTTTCGGGCAGGCTTATGATCCCTTCTTGAAGGGCATTGCCCGTACGCAGCTAGAAATGCTCGGCTTTTTCAATCGCCGTGCGCAGGCCTACATGCAGATTCCTGCACGCGTCGCGCAGTGCCGCACGCCGCAGGACTTGGCCACCGCGCAGGCTCAGTTCTGGCGTGCTGCTTATGAAGACTACACGCAGAGCATGGGGCGTGTGACGGGCGCACTGGCCGCCTGCGCTCCGAACCTTGCCGCGATGGTTTCGGAAGAAGTCCGCAACGCCCACGATTACATCGCCTTTCCGGATGCCGAGGCGAAGGACACCGGAACCGGCAGACCCGGCCGCGAGCGCAAAGCCGCGTAGCCAAACGTAACGTTAGACGAGCTTTTCGCGAGCCGGGGCAATGGCGTAGGCCCCGGAGCGACGGCGTTCGGTTCTTTTCAGGGACCGGACTGCAGACCTATTTCAGCTCCGCCAGCGCTTCCTTGAAGCCGGCGAGCGAAATCGGAATGCCGATGCCGGCCTCTTCCGCCTGGAAGATGATGAAGATCGCGGTCTTGCCGGTTTTCAGTTGCTCGACGAGCGGATCTTCGACGACGACCTGTGCGTAGCAGGCAAACGTATGGCAGCGCAGGAACGGTGCGTGGCCGACGTCCTTGTCATCGATCTTCAAGCCGAGGCCGGGTGGCAGCAGGATGCCGAGTGGCGCGAAGACGCGCAGAACGCGCGTGCCGTTCGAGAATTTTTGGAAGTAGACGGTCAGGCCAATGTTGTCCTTGTCCTCGGCCGTCACGCTTTGCACGAGTGCGCAGACCTCGTTCTTGGCTCCCGGTGGCGGATCCTTGCAGACCACTTGCCAATCCCCGTGCTGCGATTTGACAGTGCCTTCCTGCGCAGCGGCCGGCGACATCGCGCAAGCGATCAGCAGCGCGCCACCAAAAGCTATTTTTGCGGCCAACGACAATGCTGCGCGCGCGAAGCGTTGCGACGCGCTGCAGCCAGCGGCGCGGTCAGCGATTTCTGTGTCGTGCACGCGATGCTCCTGAAGAATGCCGGCGAAAGCCGCCGCGCAAGGTGGTGTGCCCGGAATCAGGCCAAAATCGGGATCTGATACAGATCAGAACCGTTTGATGCACGGCGCAAAAATGCTTCCCACAACGCGTGTAAATGCCGCATCAAGCTTGACTTGAGCCATGCTTTTCTATTGTGCTCATAGTTGACGAGGGGACGTGCGTCCTGTGTCAGGCTGCCAAAGGCAGCGACGCGCAGTTTTTCGGGCGAACTGATTAAAAGCAGCGCCCGTCTTTGGGGAGGACCTCGGCCACGTTGGCCGAGCAGCACTTGGGAGCGGATGAATGTTGAGACGACTGCTTTGCTCGGCGCCTGCCGCAGCATTTGCGATGCTGTTGCTAGGATCGTTCGCGTGGGCTGGCATGGGCCAGCCGTCGCCGGGTGAGATGGGTATGCAGGGCGCGGCGACGCCGGTCGCCGAGGCAATCCACTCCTTCTACGACTTCGTGAACATCATCATCGTGGCCATCACGGTTTTCGTGCTGCTGCTGCTGATCTACGTGATGTACCGCTTCAACGAGCGGTCCAACCCGACGCCCTCGACGGTTACGCACCATACCGGCCTCGAGGTCGCCTGGACCGTCATTCCGATCCTCATCCTCGTTGCCATCGCCATCCCTTCGTTCCGGCTGCTGAACCTTCAGTACAGCTACCCGAAGGCTGATCTGACGCTGAAGGCGACTGGGTATCAGTGGTATTGGGAGCACGCTTATCCCGAGCTCGGCATCACCTTCGAGACGCGGATGCTCGACGACGCCAGCCGCGAAGAGATGATCGCGCAGAACATCCCGGCGCCGCGCAACCTCGCGGTCGACAACGAGGTGATCGTGCCGGTCGGCAAAGTGGTGAATACGCTGATCACTGCTGCGCCCGATGGCGTCATCCACGACTGGACCGTTCCCTCGTTCGGCTCGAAGGTCGACGCCGTTCCGGGTCGCATCACCTCCACGTGGTTCAAGCCCACTATCGAAGGCGTGTTCTACGGCCAGTGCTCCGAGCTTTGCGGCAAGGATCACGCGTTCATGCCGATCGCGGTGCGCGTCGTGAAGGAAGAAGTGTTCAACGCGTGGGTCGATACGCAGAAGCAGGCGAACGCTGCTGGCAGCGCTGCCAGCGCAGAAAAGGACAAGGAAAAGCGTAAGGAGCTGCTGAAGCAGCGGAAGGATCTTCTCGAGAAGGCCAAGAGCATCGTTCGCCAGGCCGCACTCGAGCAGGCCGGTGTGCGCAAGTTCGCCGAAAACGGCGGCGCCGCTCAGGGCCAGTGATCCTCTCCACGCAATCAGATGAGCTCCGGGCCTGACCCGGCGACAGAACAGACTTTAAGGGCGAGCGCACCATGGGAAGCACGACTACAGCAGCACACGACGACCACGATCATACCCCAACCGGGCTAAGGCGCTGGTTGTTCTCGACGAATCACAAGGACATCGGAACGATGTACTTGATATTCGCGATCGTCGCCGGCCTCATCGGCGGCGCCCTCTCGGTTGCCATGCGCCTCGAGCTGCAGGAACCGGGCATGCAGTATTTCGCTGACGGCCACGTCTACAACGTGTTCGTCACCGGCCACGGCCTCATCATGGTGTTCTTCATGGTGATGCCCGCCATGATCGGCGGCTACGGCAACTGGTTCGTGCCACTCATGATCGGTGCGCCGGACATGGCGTTCCCGCGCATGAACAACATCTCCTTCTGGCTGCTGCCGGCGGCGTTGTCGCTGCTGCTCATCTCGCTGTTCGTCGAAGGCCCGCCTGGCGGCCTCGGTGTCGGTACGGGCTGGACAGCCTACGCGCCGTTGTCGACCTCGGGCCATCCGGGTCCGGCGATGGATTTCGCGATCCTGTCGCTGCACATCGCGGGTGCGTCGTCGATCCTCGGTGCCATCAACTTCATCACCACCATCTTCAACATGCGCGCGCCGGGCATGACCCTGCACAAGATGCCGCTGTTCGTGTGGTCGGTGCTGGTTACGGCGTTCCTGCTGCTCCTGTCGCTGCCGGTTCTGGCTGGTGCCATCACCATGCTGCTGACGGACCGCAACTTCGGCACCTCGTTCTTCAGCCCGCAGGGCGGTGGCGATCCGCTGCTGTACCAGCACTTGTTCTGGTTCTTCGGGCATCCTGAGGTCTACATTCTCATTCTGCCTGGCTTCGGCATCATCAGCCACATCGTGTCGACCTTCTCGCGCAAGCCGGTGTTCGGTACCTCGGCATGGCCTACGCGATGGTCGCCATCGGCCTTGTCGGCTTCATCGTGTGGGCGCACCACATGTATGCCGCCGGCATCAGCGTGAACACGCAGGCCTACTTCGTGTTCGCGACGATGGTCATCGCGGTTCCAACGGGCGTGAAGATCTTCTCGTGGATCGCCACCATGTGGGGCGGATCGATCCAGTTCCGCGTGCCGATGATCTGGGCGCTCGGCTTCATCTTCCTGTTCACGGTGGGCGGCGTCACGGGCGTGATGCTCTCCAACGCCGGCGTCGATCGCGCGCTGCACGACACCTACTACGTGGTGGCGCACTTCCACTACGTGCTCTCGCTCGGTGCCGTGTTCGCCATCTTCGCGGCCTGGTACTACTGGTTCCCGAAGATGTCGGGCTACATGTACAACGAGACGCTCGGCAAGCTGCACTTCTGGCTGACCTTCATCGGCGCCAACATCCTGTTCTTCCCGCAGCACTTCCTCGGTCTCTCGGGCATGCCCCGCCGCTACGTCGACTATCCGGACGCCTTCGCGTTCTGGAACGGCGTGTCGTCGATCGGCGCTTACATTACGGCGCTCGGAACGCTGGTGTTCCTAATCGGCGTGCTGGTTGCCTTCATGAGCCGCAAGGTTGCCGCAGACAATCCGTGGGGTCCGGGTGCCACCACGCTCGAATGGACGCTGCCGTCGCCGCCAGCATTCCACTCGTTCGAGAAGCTGCCGCGCATCCAGGCCAGTGAGCATCACTGATCCGCGCACTCTAAAGCAGCGGCGGGTGGCTATCCGGTTGCCCGCCGCATCGAGAACCGAAACTGCAGCTCGATCGGCCCACGCGGCTTCGATCGAAGCGGCGGACAAGGCCAAGCAAGACCTCCGAAAACGGCGGCTGATGCGCGGCCACTTTGGGGTGGAGTGATATGCAAGGGACGCAGCTCGACACGAACCTCGGCCACCTGGAGCCCACTTCCGGGGCGAGCGTCGGCGACTTCGTGCAGCTTCTAAAACCGCGAGTGATGTCGCTCGTCGTCTTCACGGCGCTGACTGGCATGGTCACGGCGCCGGGTACGATACATCCGGTGCTCGGCATCATCGCGTTGCTGACGATCACCATCGGCGCCGGTGCGGCCGGTGCGCTGAACATGTGGTACGACGCCGACATCGACGCGCGCATGGCGCGGACGGCCGCCCGGCCTATTCCGCGCGGCCGTATGACTGCCGACGAAGCGTTGAGCTTCGGCTCGGTGCTGTCGGTCTTCTCGGTGCTGACGCTGGGCGTGCTCGTCAACTGGACGGCCGGCGCGCTGCTCGCCATCACGATCGCCTTCTATCTCTTCGTCTACACGATGTGGCTGAAGCGGCTGACACCGCACAACATCGTCATCGGCGGTGCGGCTGGCTCGTTCCCTCCGATGATCGGTTGGGCGGCGGTGACCGGGGGCGTCAGCATCGAAAGCGTGGTGATGTTCCTCATCATCTTCATGTGGACGCCGCCGCACTTCTGGGCGCTCGCGCTCTACCGCTGCCGTGACTACGAGCGCGTTGGTGTGCCGATGCTTCCGGTGGTGGCCGGCGCTGCTGAGACGCGCCGTCAGATCTGGCTCTATTCGCTGGGGCTGGTGCCGCTCGCGGTCGTGCCTTCGTTCGTCGGCCTTGCCGGACCGGTCTATGCCGTGACGGCGGTCGGGCTTGGCGCGATGTTCCTCTACCTCGCCTGGCAAGTGCGCAAAGTTACCGAGGGCCGCGAGGCCGATGCGGTGGCTAAGCGACTGTTCGGATTTTCGATCCTATATCTCTTCCTGCTGTTTGCGGTGATGCTCGGCGAGCACGTCGTGACACGACTTATCGCGTAAGGAACGTGTGGTGGCGTTGGCAATGACGGACATGAACAATGACGAGAAAGAGCGGCTGAAGCGGCAACGGATGCGCTCGCTCGCCATCGCTCTGGCTCTCGTCGCCTTGGTCGTTCTGTTCTACGTCGCGACCATCGTTCGTCTCGGCGGCAACGTCTTCAACAGACCCTTCTGAGGTGAACGCGCGGCTATGACGTCCTCGAACCACCAACCACTCGACACGCAGAAGCCGCCGCGGCATGGCGCCGTGGCGCTGGTCTGCTGCGCAATGGTGGTTGCGATGGCGGGGCTGTCCTTCGCCGCGGTGCCGCTCTATCGCCTCTACTGCCAGGTGACGGGGTATCAGGGTACGACGCAGCGCGCGGCAAAAGCCTCGGATGTGGTTCTCGACAAGGTCGTTCGGGTGCATTTCGATGCCAACGTGGCGGCGAACCTGCCGTGGAAGTTCGAACCCATTCAGTCGTCGCTGGACGTCAAGGTGGGCGAGAATACGCTCGCGTTCTACCGGGCGACCAACATCTCCGATCAGGAAACCGTCGGTACGGCCGTGTTCAACGTGACGCCTGACGCGGTAGGTCAGCACTTCAACAAGGTGCAGTGCTTCTGCTTCACCGAGCAGCGCTTGCAACCTGGGCAGTCCGTCGAGATGCCCGTCTCGTTTTTCGTCGATCCGAGCTTCGCGTCCGATGAGGAAACGCGAAACTTGCCGGAGCTGACGCTTTCCTACTCCTTCTATCCCGTCACGCCGATAAAGGTGAACGGGCAAGCCTCCGTCGGAACTGCGGGCAAGGGCGGGTGAGGAATTTCGAATAACCGCCATCGCGTCGAGGGACCGGTCCTCAGGCGCGGCGGCGAGGTGAAGGTCCCCGCAGGGCCGACACCTCAAAAAATTAGGATCGGGAGCACCAACGGGGACTACGGGAGAGACACGACATGGCCGCCTCGCACGCCAAACACCACGACTACCATCTAGTAAATCCAAGCCCCTGGCCGCTGACGTCGTCTATCTCGGCGTTCATCATGATGATCGGCGCGGTCATCTGGATGCGCTCGCAGGCGGACGGAGCCGGCGTGTTCGGCATCACGGGCCCGTGGGTGTTCGCTCTCGGTTTCGCAGGCGTGATCGCCAGCGCTTTCGCGTGGTGGCGCGATGTCATCCGCGAGGGCGAGCATGGCGATCATACGCCGGTCGTTCAGCTGCACTTCCGCTACGGCATGATCCTGTTCATTGCCTCCGAGGTGATGTTCTTCGTCGCCTGGTTCTGGGCCTACTTCGACGTGGCGCTATTCCCCAAGAGCATCCATGACCTGCTCAACTCGACCGACGTCGTCGGTCAGGTGACGCGCGATCAGCTGCTCGGTGGCGTGTGGCCGCCAGTGCCTGCTGACGGCACGGGCATGACGGTGCCGGCCACCGGCGCACCGACGCCTGGCGTGTTCCAGCACACCTTCGATCCCTGGGGCATTCCGCTGCTCAACACGCTCATCCTCCTCACCTCTGGTGTGACGGTGACGTGGGCGCACCATGCTCTTCTGAAGAATGACCGTCGCGGCATCATAATGGGGCTCGTGCTGACGGTGCTGCTCGGTGCAACGTTCTCGTTCTTCCAGTGGTACGAGTACCAGCACGCGGCCTTCAGCTTCGCCGGCCACATCTATGGCTCGACGTTCTTCATGGCGACCGGCTTCCACGGCGCGCACGTGCTGATCGGCACCATCTTCCTGCTGGTCTGCCTCATTCGTACGCTGCGCGGCGCCTTCACGCCGAAGCATCACTTCGGCTTCGAAGCAGCTGCCTGGTACTGGCACTTCGTCGACGTGGTGTGGCTGTTCCTGTTCGCTGCCATCTACGTGTGGGGCGCTGGTCCGCATGCGGGCGGCGCGGGCCACTAACCGCTGGCCAGCCAGCGTCGAACTACCGCCGGGGCGGCCTTGGGCCGCCCCGTGCTATTAGTAGCGCAGAGAAATGCCGAGAGGAGCGCCCAGGTGACCGAAAAAGCCGGAAGGGTCTCTCCGATCTACGCAGCCGTTACGGCGCGTTGCCCCCGCTGCGGCAACGGCAGTCTGTTCAAGAACGTGCTGGAGCTGCGCACCCGCTGCGAGCGGTGCGGGCTCGACTACCGGTTTATCGACACGGGCGATGGGCCGGCCATATTCGCGATCTTCATCTTGGGCTTCCTCGTCTGCGGGATGGCACTCTACGTCGAGTTCACGTTCGAGCCGCCGGTGTGGGTTCACGTCGTGCTATGGGGCATCGGAACGCCACTGATCGCGCTCGGTCTGCTGCGCTTCCTGAAGGCCATGCTGATCGCTCTGCAGTATCGCAACAAGGCCGAGGAGGGCCGCTTCGAGCATGACTGATCAACAGGGCGTGCTCATCGCCGGCATCCGTTCCAGGTCGCACTAGCGTGCTGGCGGCATTTCGAGACAAGGGCCTCGTTCTGGCTGGTGTCGCAACCCTCGTCGGGGTCGCGCTGCTGATCGGTCTTGGGACGTGGCAGATGCAGCGGCTTGCGTGGAAGCAGGGGTTGCTCGGTTCCATCGCCGAGCGCGTGCATGCCAAGCCTGTGTCGCCTGCTGTCGTGGAAGAGCGGGCGCGCGAGGGTGGCGACATCGAATATACGCGGGTTTCGTTCAACGGCGTGTTCGACAACGACCGAGAGATCCATCTCTACGCTTTGAGCGACGCTGGGGCGCCGGGCTTCCACGTGATCACGCCGATGCGGCTTGCCGGCGGCGATATCGTGCTGGTCAATCGCGGGTTCGTGCCAAACGACCTGAAAGATCCAGCGCGGCGTGCTGCCGGGCAGCTGACGGGTGACGTGACCGTGACCGGGCTCGTCAGGCATCCTGACCAGCAGGGCATGTTCATTCCCTCGAACGATGTGGCCCGCAACATCTGGTACTGGCGCGACGTCGATGCGATGGCGGCAGCGGCGGAAGGCGATGCTGCGCGCGTGCATCGCTTCATCGTTGACGCGGAGGCAGAGCCCAAACCGCCAGGTGGATGGCCGAGTGGCGGCGTGACGCGGCTGACGCTGCCCAATCGGCATCTCGAATACGCAATGACATGGTACGGGCTAGCTGCGGCGCTTTTTGCGGTTTTCATCGCCTTCGCAGCCGTTCGCTTACGATCTCCGGCAGCCCGATAGCGACATATCGATCCGCTGGCGTTGGGGTTAACTGACACAAGACTGTGCGGAGCCCATGCCGCGAGGCCGGTGGTTGCTTGTCGCTCGGGGGCCACGGCACTAGTGTCCCGATTGTGGGAACCGCAGGGACCCACTCAGCGGGGCCACATCGATCCTCGTTCTCGAAGCTGCACTGGAATCAATAGCTTACCGGTGTGATCGAGGTCGGGGGTGTTGATGCCGCGGTCTGTTGCCGGAAGGCGGCCCTCCCGATCACTGCACGTGCGGGGTGCTTTATGCACCCGCCGCAAGGAGTTTGGTTTGCTTTGAACTACATCTCGACCAGAGGTGAGGCCCCTCCACTGGGCTTTGAGGACGTCGTGCTGGCCGGGCTGGCGCGCGACGGGGGCCTCTACGTGCCGCAGGTCTGGCCGACCCTGTCGCCGGAGACCATCGCCTCGTTCGCCGGCATGCCTTTCGCCGATGTGGCCGTCGAGGTGATCCAGCCTTTCACCGGTGGCGCAATCCCGCGCGATGAGCTGCGCCGCATGGCTTCGGAGGCGTACGCGCGCTTTGCACATCCCGCCGTGACGCCGCTGGTGCAGGTCGGCCAGAACCGCTGGGTGCTCGAACTTTTCCACGGGCCGACGCTGGCGTTCAAGGATGTGGCGATGCAGTTGCTCGCCCGTCTGATGGACCGCGTGCTTGCAGCGCGCCGGGAGCGGGCGACCATCGTCGGCGCGACTTCCGGCGATACGGGCGGCGCGGCGATCGAAGCTTTCCGCGGCTCGCCGCATGTCGACATCGCGATCCTGTTCCCGGAAGGGCGGGTCTCGGACGTGCAGCGTCGCATGATGACGACGCCGACCGAAACCAACGTTCACGCGATCTCGGTGCGTGGCAACTTCGATGATTGCCAGGCGCTCGTGAAGGCCATGTTCAACGATCACAGCTTCCGCGACCGGGTCGGGCTGGCGGGCGTCAACTCTATCAACTGGGCGCGCATTGCAGGTCAGGTGACGTACTACTTCGTCGCGGCAGTGGCGCTCGGAGCGCCACACCGTCCGGTGTCGTTCGTGGTGCCGACCGGAAACTTCGGCGACATCTTCGCCGGATACGTCGCCAAGCGGATGGGACTGCCGATCGAGAAGCTGGTCATCGCATCGAACGTCAACGACATCCTGCCGCGCACGCTGCACGCCGGCAGCTACGAGATGCGCGAGGTCGTCGCGACGTCATCGCCATCGATGGACATTCAGATCTCGTCGAACTTCGAGCGGTATCTGTTCGAGGCGTCGGGCCGCGATGCTCCGTTGATCCGCGCCAAGATGCGCGCCTTGAAGGAAACCGGGAGCTTCGATCTCGGTCCGCTCGGCGCAGCGATGCGGCGCGAATTTGGTGCTGCGGCGGCGAGCGAGCAGGATGTGGCCGAAGCGATCGTTCGCACGAAGGCGCAAAGCGGCTACATCGCCGATCCTCACACCGCGTGTGCCATCGTTGCGGCCGAGCGTGCGCTCAGCGAGGACCCGTCGGTGCCGCAGATCGTTCTTTCGACCGCGCATCCGGCCAAGTTCCCGGACGCCATGCAGGCCATCACAGGGGTGCGGCCGGGGCTGCCGGAGCACCTTGGGAGCCTGATGACCGACGAGGAGCACTTCACCACGATCGACAACGATATCGGGGTCGCCGAGGGGCACATCGAAGCTCTGACGCGAGCGGTTCAGGAGCGCCGCGGATGAGCATCAAGGTGTCCACGCTCGGCAACGGGCTGCGGGTTGTCACCGACAACATGCCTCATCTCGAAACGGTATCCCTCGGGCTTTGGGTCGGCACCGGTGCGCGCCATGAGAGCGACCGCGAGCACGGCATTTCGCATTTGCTCGAGCACATGGCCTTCAAGGGCACGCGGCAGCGGACGGCCCAGCAGATCGCCGAGGAGATCGAGGAGGTCGGCGGTGAGCTCAATGCTGCCACCAGCATGGAGACGACGGCCTACTACGCGCGCATCCTGAAGGGCGACGAGGGCGTCGCGCTCGGCATCATCGCCGACATTCTGCAGAACTCTGCATTCGGCCGGCCGGAGCTGGAAGGCGAGCGGCAGGTGATCCTGCAGGAGATCGCCGCCACACGCGATAGTCCGGACGACATCGGCTATGATCTTCTGCACGACGCGGCGTTTCCGGAGCAGTCGGTCGGGCGTCCGATTCTCGGCACGCCGGAAAGCGTGTCGAGCTTCACCGCCGGCGACCTCAAGCGCTTCTTAGGCAGGCGCTATGGTCCTGGAAACATGGTGATTTCCGCGGCAGGCGCTGTCCGCCACGAAAAACTCGTCCGCCACGCTGAAGCCCTATTCGGAGGGCTCACTGACGAGAAGCGAACAACGGGAGAACGGCCGGCGAAATACGTCGGGGGCGTGCGCGTTTCGGAGAAGCCCTTCGAGCAGAGCCATCTCCTGATCGGTTTTCCCGGTCCCTCGTACAGGGATGAGGCGTTTTTCACCGCGCAGGTCTTTTCCGGGCTATTCGGTGGGGGCATGTCGTCCCGATTGTTTCAAGAGGTGCGTGAGAAGCGCGGCCTCTGCTACGCGATCTACTCAACGACGTGGGGTTTGCGTGACGCGGGAATGTTCGGAATTCACGCAGCGACAGGGGCAGGACTGATGAGCCAGCTCATCGACGTGATCGGCGTGGAGTTGAAGCGAGCAGGCGATGCTCCGCCAACGGCGGCAGAGTTGCAGCGTTCGAAGGCTCAGCTCAAGGCTGGGCTCCTGATGAGCCTGGAAAGCAGCTCCGCGCGTGCCGAGCAGCTGGCGCGGCATCTGCTGACGCACAACCGTGTCCTCAGCAACGAGGATCTGATGGCGAAGGTCGATGCCGTGAGCGCCGAAGACGTGCGTGATTTTGCAGCCGAGCTCATCGAGGGCGGGTTGTCGGTGTCGGTGGTCGGTAGCGGCCGGCGCTCTCGCAAGTTTGCGGAGCGGGCCGCAGAACTGGTTCGCAACTGAACTCTCGGGGGACGTCAGCGGTGGCATTCCTGCGATCCTCGTCCGGGCACGAAGCATCGCTGACGCTGCGAGGCCGCAGCGTGTGGATGCGCGCGCCCGCGATGGCGGATTATGTCGCCTGGGCCGAGCTCAGGGCCATGAGCCGGGATCATCTGACGCCTTGGGAGCCGCAGTGGCAGCGCGATGAGCTTTCGCGCAGCGCTTTTCGCCGGCGTGTCCGGCACTATCAGCGCGAGGCACGCGAGGATCTCGGATACGCGTTCCTGATCTTCGCCGAGTCCGACGATCGGCTGGTGGGTGGGCTGACGCTTTCCAATGTGCGCCGAGGCGTCACGCAGGCGGGCGTGCTCGGGTACTGGATCGGCAAGCCGCACACGGGCCAGGGCTTCATGACCGAGGCGCTGCGGGCGGCGGTCAGCTTCGGCTTCGACACGCTGCACCTGCACCGGCTGGAAGCGGCAACGATGCCAAGCAACATCGCCTCGATCCGGGTGCTGGAGCACAATGGGTTTCGCCGCGAAGGTTTCGCGCGGCAGCTGCTGAAGATCAACGGCGTGTGGGAGGACCATCTTCTGCACGGGCTGATCAATGGCGATGCGCGCTCGGAAAATAGCGCGGGGGTGCCCGACGCATGAGGGCGGGCTCTGGAAGAGCGGGCATTTCGAGGGCCGTGGGCTTAGGCGCCGGCGGCTATCTCGTGCTCGCCATCCTATTGATGATCGTCGCGCTGCCCGGCCGCGCATGGGCGCTGAAGCCGATCGTCATCGAACCCGACCAGGACCGCGTCGAGGTGACGACGCTGGGTGAGTTCTACGATTCTCGCGGCGACAGCCTGCAGGTCGAGACGGCTCCGGCCGCCGACGGCATGACCGGTCGCATCTCCGTCACCGCGAAAACGCCGGGGACCAGTCCGAACTGGCTGGTGTTCGCGCTCACCAATCCGACCGACAAGCCGGTTGAGCGGTGGCTGACGGCGGCGCGCTACAGCATCGTCGGATCGGGTGCGGTGTGGCCGGACCTCGACGCTCAACGCATCGAGGCGGTGACGCCGTCGATGGGCTTCGTTCCGGAGCGCATCAAAAGCGACCGCGCGGACATTTTCCGCATCACCATCGAGCCGGGCCAGACGGTGACCTATGTAGTCGAGCTGTCGTCAGACCGGCTCGCGCGTCTCTACCTCTGGAAGCCGCTGGAGTACGAGCTCTACTCGCGCGACCGGCTGCTGATGAACGGCATCCTGATCGGTCTGACGGGTCTGCTCGCGATCTTCCTGACGGCCATCTTCGCCGCGAACCACAAGGCCATCTTCCCGAGCGCTGCGCTCGTTTCGTGGTGCGTGCTGGCCTACCTGTGTGTCGACTTCGGCTTTTTCCATAAGCTGTTCCAGCTCAAACCAGAGGACAACGCCGTCTATCGAGCGGCGAGCGAATCTGCGGTGGCGGCCAGTCTCGTCATCTTCATATCGGTGTTCTTGCGCATCGCGTTCTGGCACGGCCTCATACGCATGCTGTTCACGGTGTGGATCATCGCCCAGCTGACCCTTGTTGCGGTGGCGGTGATCGATCCGCGGCTCGCGTCGACGTTCGCGCGCATGTCCTTCGTGATCATCGGTGCGGTCGGCGGAGCGTTCGCGCTGTTCCTCGCCTTGCGGGGCCAGGACCGGGCGCTGTCACTGATCCCGACGTGGATCTTGTTCCTCATCTGGATATTCGGCGCCGCGATGGTCCTGACCGGGCGTCTGCAGGGCGATGCGGCCGTGCAGGGACTGGTCTCGGGCCTGGTGCTCATCCTCATTCTGATCGGATTTACGGTGACGCAGTTCGCGTTCCGATCCCTAGAGCCGCTGTTCGGTGCGGCGCCGAGCGAACTGCAGTTGCGGGCGCTGGCAGTCGACGGTGCCGGGTCGGCGGTTTGGGAATGGAACGCGCGGCGCGACGAGATCATGGTCGGCCAGGGGATCGAAGCTTCGCTTGGCCTCAATCCGGGCGAGCTGTGCACGAAGGTCGATGACTTCTGCAAACACCTGCATCCGGCTGACCGCGAACGCTTCCGCATGATCCTGTGGTCGATCCAGGAACGAACCTGGGCGCGTATTCGCACGGAGTTCCGGGTGCGCCACTCGGACAACAGCTACCGCTGGTTCGAACTAGAGGCGGCAAGCGTTCCCAATGCCGATGCGCGCGCGATGCGCTGCGTCGGGCTTGTCCGGGACGTGACGGACGCCAAGCGTGCGCATGAGCGCCTGTTGCACGACGCCGTGCACGACAGCCTCACCGGTCTGCCCAATCGCGAGCTGGTGCTGGACCGGCTCGGGGTTGCCGTCGGGCGTACGAAGAGCGAAGCCGGCGTTCGCCCCGGCGTGATCTTCATCGACATCGACAAGTTCAAGAGCGTCAACGTCTCGTTCGGCCTCGTTGTGGGAGACAGCCTGCTGCTCACAGTGGCGCGGCGCCTGCAGAGCCACCTTGGACCGCAGGATACGTTGGCGCGGGTCGGTGGCGATCAGTTTGCGATCCTGCTTGTTTCGGAAATCAGCCCGCAGGATCTGGCCGGTCTGGCGGAGCGCGTGCGGCGGTCGCTGCGCACGCCGATCAAGATCGCCGGCCAGGAGATCGTGCTGACGGGCTCGATCGGCATTGCCGTCTATGACGGGCAGACGCCGACGCATCTCGACCTTTACAAGGAAGCCGAGATCGCGATGTACCGCGCCAAGCGCGGGGGGGCGGACCGCATCGAGATATTCCGGCCGGAGATGCGCTCGGATCGCGACGACCGCGTGGCGCTCGAAAGCGATCTCAGGAAGGCGCTGGCGAAGAACCAGATCAAGGTTCTCTATCAGCCGATCATCTACCTACCGACCGAGGAGCTTGCTGGCTTCGAGGCGCTGGTGCGGTGGGAGCATCCCAAGCGCGGGTTGATGAGCCCGGTCGAATTCATTCCGGTCGCCGAGCAATCAGACCTAATCGTGCGGCTCGGATCGCATGTGCTGCTGAGGGCGGCGCATGAGGCGGCCCGCTGGCAGCGAGAGCTTCCGCGCGAAGAGCGCCCGCTGTTCGTTTCCGTCAACATCTCGAGCCGGCAGATATTCCGGCAGAATCTCATCCAGGAGATTCGGCACATTCTCGGCCGCAACATCGTGCCGAAAGGCTCGCTGCGGTTGGAGGTGACCGAGAGCCTGGTGATGGAAAATCCGGAGCAGGCGACGGAGATCCTGGAGTGGCTGCGCGGGGCAGGTGCAGAACTGGCGCTGGATGATTTCGGCACCGGCTATTCCTCGCTTGCCTATCTGCAGCGTTTTCCGTTCGACACAATCAAAATCGATCGGGCGCTGGTGCAGGCGCATGGCGAGAGCGGCGGTGCGGGTTCGGCAATCGTGCGGTCGATCGTGGCGCTGGCGCACGAGCTCGGAAAGAGCGTCGTCGCCGAGGGTGTCGAGAACGCCGAGGACGTGGCATTCCTGCGCTCCATCAACTGTCAATATGCGCAGGGCTTCTACTACGGCGAGCCGATGTCGGACCGCGACGTGCTGCAACTCCTCAAGATGGTGCGCACCGCCGAGAATAAGCTGCGCCCGCGCGGACTGTTCCGCGCGAAAACGAAGGGCAAGCAGCGCGGCAAGAAAACAAACGATGCGGATGTGATGCCGGAGGAGGCCGAGCAGGCGGAGTTCGTCCCGCAGCAGTCCATACCGCAGCAGATCAGCGTGCAGCCTCCGCTCCCTCCGCAGCCAGCTGCGATACCGAATGGGGCATCAAATGGCGCCGGAGCGCGGGCACGCCCTCGCCCCGGGTCGGTGCTCGGGCGGATGACGCGTACGCCGGCTGCCAACGGAGGCGGTTTGCCGCCGCCAGCACCGCATGCGGGGCCGCCTGGGCCACCGCCGATGCAGCATGCGCACCATGCGAACGGCGCGTCGGGTGACTTCGAGCATTCACAAATGGGCGAGCATCCGCCAATGGGAATGCCGCCGCCGATGCATGCGGAGCATCCGCCCGTATTCAATGCGCCGCCGACATTCGATTTCGAGCCGCCGCCGCCTGACGGAGCGGCTGCGCCACCGCCGCTGCATTTCGATCAGTTCAGTCCGCCGCCGGTCGATCATCCGGCGGGGCAGTTCGAGCATGCTGGGCAGATGCATGTTCCGCCGCCTGTCATGAACGGTGGGCCACAGTTCGAGCACTTCGGCCAACCGTCGATGCAGCCGATGATGCCGGACGCCAATCCGCTGGTCGCGGCGATGACCGACGAGCCGATGCCACCGATGCCAGGCGCGCCGATGCATCAGCCGGACATGCATCCACCGCAGATGCCGCAGCCCGGTCCGCAGGCGCCTCCATCGCACCCGGGCGCCCGTGCGCCGCAGGCCGCGCATCAATCCGCGCCGGGGACGCCGAACGGAGCCAAGCCGGTACCGCAGAAGCCGAAGCCGGATTTCTCCGGACTGCCGCCGGCCATGGCGGAGAGCCTCGCAAAGCTTGCGGGCGTGCCCTGGCCGCCGCCTGGCGAAGGCGGCTAGCGCGAGCACGATCAGGTGGGAGCTTGGTTCGCTCTCGGCAAGCCGCGGCGCCAGCGCCGATCTCGCGAGCGCTCAAGCAACGCGATTAGCTCAGGGCTGTGCGCAAGTTCGCTTTCGTCGTGTTCGATGAGCTCGGGCTCAGGCGTGGCCGGCGTCGGCCACGAGATGCGAGGGGTCGATGCCGATCTTGGCCAGCGCCCGCGCGTACTTCGCTTCGAGGTTCGGATCGAAGATGAGATCGGGATCGGCTGGACAGTTCAGCCAGCCGTTGGCCTGGATCTCGCTTTCGAGCTGGCCCGGCGACCAGCCGGCATAGCCAAGCGCCAGCAACGCACGGTTGGGGCCGTTGCCGGCCGCGATGGCCTTCAGGATGTCGATCGTTGCCGTAAGACAGACACCGTCTTCGATCGGCAATGTGGAGTCGTCGGCGTAATAGTCGGAGCTGTGAAGTACGAAACCGCGTCCCGTCTCCACCGGACCTCCGACATGGATCGACATGTTCCCGACGCTCAAGCTGCCGGTCTCGTCCTCCGGCGACAGGATGCCGAGACGTTCGAGCAGATCGGGAAACGAAATGTGGGAAGCGCGCTGATTGATGATCAGGCCCATCGCACCGTCTTCCGAGTGCGCGCACATGTAAATGACCGACCGCGCAAAACGCTGGTCGGACATGACCGGCATCGCCACGAGCAGCTGACCATCGAGGTAGCCTTCGGGTGAAGCGCGGTTGAGGCCGGGGCGTTTGATGTTCATCGGGCGAGATTATCGTGCTGAGGGCGGGTGTGTGAAGCCGTCAAATAGCGGGCGTCGGACACCATGGGCCCAGTTATTGGGCAGTTCGTCCAATTTGTTCGAACTGCGTCATTTGCCAGTGAGCAGCGAGGCGCTACAACGCTTCGCGAAGCGCGTGATCTTGGCCAGTGGGGAACTATGAATGCGTAGATTTCCAAATGCTCCCGGCAAACTGTTCGGCGGTCTTGCCGCGTTGGTCATACTGGCAGGCGCTGCAAGCGCTACGGAGATCGCGTCCGACTGGGTCGAGGGGCACAATTCACGTGCGCGGTTGATCGGCGGGGCGGACATGGCTGGCATCGAGCTGCAGCTTCCGGAGGGCTGGAAAACCTATTGGCGCTCGCCGGGGGACGCCGGTGGCGTACCGCCCGCGTTCGACTGGTCGGGTTCGGAGAACCTCGAGAGTGCTGAGGTGCTCTATCCGGCGCCAAAGCGGTTCTCGGATCAATCCGGTGAAACCGTTGGCTACAAAGGCGACGTCACATTCCCGGTGCGTCTCAAGCCGAAGGATCCTTCCAAGCCGATCGATGTGAAAATCTCCATGGACTATGGCGTGTGCAAGGACATCTGCATTCCGGCGGAGGCCAAGCTCGCGCTTACGTTGCCGCCCGGTACCCCGATGCCGGAAGATCTCGTCGAGGCGCTGACCAAAGTCCCGGCGCCGCTCAAAGCTCGGCGCGAGGGCGATCCCGTATTGAAGCGCAGTGCTGCGGAGCTGGACGGAGCGAAGCCACGCCTCGTGCTCGAGACCGAATTTCCTGCTGGCGCCGAGCACGCAGATGTCTTCATCGATGCTCCGGATGGCCTCTATGTGCCGCTGCCGAAAAAGGTCGCGGACGACGGCAAGGGCCTGCTGACATTCGAGGTCGATCTCAGCCGTGATGTCGATTTGGCTGCACTGAAGGGTAAGCCCCTTACCGTAACGATCGTCTCCGATAAGGGGCAGTCGGAAGAGGCTGTGACGCTTCAGTGAACGGCCGCGCGCCAGGCGCGTCTTTGACTTTGAACCCCTATCCCACCGAGGAACACAGATGACGATCAAGGTAGGCGACGCACTGCCGGACACCGGCTTCACGGTCATGACGGCAGATGGTCCGGCAAAGAAATCGACGAGCGAAATCTTCGCCGGCAAGACGGTCGCGCTGTTTGCCGTTCCGGGTGCGTTCACGCCGACGTGCCAGCAGCAGCATGTTCCCGGGTTCGTGGATCGGGCTGCCGAGCTGCGGGCCAAGGGCATCGACACGATCGCCTGTACGGCGGTGAACGACATCTTCGTGCTGACGGAGTTTGCGAAGGCCACCGGCGCGGAAGGCAAGATCGTGATGCTGGCGGACGGCAGCGGCGACTTCGCCAAGGCCATCGGGCTCGACATCGACCTGGGGCAGTTCGGTCTCGGACTGCGCTCGAAGCGTTATGCGATGCTGGTCAAGGATGGCGTGGTCAAGGTGCTGAACGTCGAGGACATTCCTCCCCAGCACGATAAATCGAGCGCGGCGACGCTGTGCTCGATGATCGACCGTTCGCTGGGTTAGTCGCCCGCCTGTTCGGCGCTATTCGGCGCGGCTCTTTTTGTTGCCGGGCTTGAACTCTTCCATTCCGAGGCGTGCGAGCTCGTCGGCTCGCTCGTTCTCGGTGTGGCCGGCGTGACCTTTGATCCAGCGCCAGTCGATCTCGTGCACGCGCCGCGCCTCATCGAGACGCTGCCAGAGTTCAGCGTTCTTCACCGGCTTCTTGTCGGCGGTCTTCCAGCCATTCTTCTTCCAGCCGTGAATCCATTGCGTGATGCCTTTCATCACGTACTGGCTGTCGGTGTGCAGCTCGACGCGACTCGGCCGCTTCAGCGCGTCGAGCGCGGAAATGGCGGCCATCAACTCCATGCGGTTGTTGGTCGTCAGGGGCTCGCCGCCGAAAATTTCCTTCGAGGTATCGCCATACGTCAGTATGGCGCCCCAGCCGCCGGGGCCCGGGTTTCCTGAGCATGCGCCGTCCGTGTAGATGACGATAGGTGGGCGCTCGGTCATTCAGGAAGCTCCGTTCAATCCGTAGTCAGCGATGGAACGCACACCCTGGTGGAAACGTAGGCGACGCACGTACTCGATCGGGTTCTTGGGACTGACGAGCGCGTCCTTGGGCGTATGAAGCCAATCATAGGCGCGGGTCAGCAGGAAGCGCATCGCGGCGCCGCGGGCGAGAGTCGGCATGGCGTCGCGCTCGGCCGGTGTCAGCTTGCGCACCGCCTCGTAGCCGCGCAGGAAGGCGCGTCCCTTGGTGATGTTGAACGACAGATCCTTCTCGAAGCACCAGGCGTTGAGGCTGACGGCGATGTCGTAGGCCAACGCGTCGTTGCAGGCGAAGTAGAAGTCGATGAGGCCGCTCAGCTTGTCGTCGAGGAAGAAGACGTTGTCGGGGAAGAGATCGGCGTGGATGATCCCTTGCGGCAGATTTTGCGGCCAGCTCGCTTCCAGATGGTTCAGCTCGCCTTCGATGAGCGCCGAGAGGTCCGGGTCAATCTCGCTGGCGCGGGCTGAGAAACGCTCATAGAGCGGGCGCCAGCCGGAGAGACCGAGCGCATTCTCCCGCCGCAACGCGAAGCCATCGCCTCCAAGGTGCATCTCGGCCATGGCGCGGCCGACAGCGGCGCAGTGCGCGGCCGTCGGGTGGCGGACCCAGAAGCCTTCCAGGAACGTCACCAATGCGGCGGGACGGCCGGCGAGCGTGCCGAGCGCGCGGCCTGCCGCATCGTGTACTGGCGTCGGACAGCTCAGGCCGTGTGCCGCAAGGTGATCCATCAGTCCGAGATAGAACGGCAGATCGGCCACCTCGACACGCTTTTCGTAGAGCGTGAGGATGAAGGTGCCCTTCGAGGTATGCACGATGTAGTTCGTGTTCTCGACGCCCTCGGCGATGCCCTTGAACGACAAGAGCTGCCCGAGGCCGTAGCTGGCGATAAAGCTCGCCAGCTCGTCGTCGCTGACTTCAGTGTAAACGGCCATGGGTGTGATCGCTTCGAAGGTCTGGCGCTTCGCGGGTCAGGCGGCGGACGACGGGGTGGGACGCAACTCGCGCGGGACATTGAACGCGATACGCTCGAGTGCCGTTGTAACGGTTTCGAGCTTGACGTCGAAGCGCGCGCGGAAGGCGTCGATGACCTGCTCGACAAGTGTCTCGGGTGCCGATGCGCCTGCCGTGATGCCGACGCTGTCCAAACCCTCGATGTCGCTCCACGGGATATCGCGTGCTCCCTCGATGAGGCTTGCGGTGGGACATCCGGCACGCTGAGCCACCTCGACCAGCCGCAGCGAGTTGGAGCTCTGCGGGCTGCCAACCACCAGAAGACAGCCGATCTTGGGGGCGATCGCCTTCACGGCGGCCTGCCGATTGGTCGTCGCGTAGCAGATGTCTTCCTTGTGCGGGCCGACGATGGCCGGGAAGCGGCGGCGTAGAACCGCGACGATCGCGGCAGTGTCGTCCACGGACAGGGTGGTCTGGGTGACGAAAGCCAGTTTCTCCGGGTTGGCGGGCGCAATGCGCTCGGCGTCCTCGGCTGTCTCGATCAGGGTTACCGCGCCCTCGGGAAGCTGACCCATCGTGCCGATGACCTCCGGATGGCCGGCGTGGCCGATAAGCAGGATCTGAAGGCCCTCTTCGTGGTGCCGCCCGGCTTCATTATGAACTTTGGATACCAGTGGACACGTGGCGTCGAGCACGAACAGATTGCGGTGCTTGGCGGCGGCCGGGACGGACTTGGCGACCCCGTGTGCCGAAAAGATCACGGGCTGGTCGGTCTCTGGTATGTCGTCCAGCTCTTCCACAAAAACGGCACCTTTGGACCGCAGGGAATCGACGACAAATCGATTGTGCACAATCTCATGCCGGACGTAGACGGGGGCGCCATACTTGGCCAAAGCCAGCTCTACGATCTGAATCGCACGGTCTACACCAGCGCAGAATCCGCGCGGGGCCGCGAGATAGACGGTGAGCGGCGGTCGGTTCTGGGGTGCTGAATTCTCGGAGACGGCGGGCATCGCTTTCTCTGTCTACCCAAGTGCTTTGAGATGCAAGGCGCTTGGTCGGGGTGGTCGGGGGTGCTAGGCTTGCGAAGCGACAATACAGGAAGCCTCCGCCGCCGGCCTAGGGGTTTGGCACATCCCGGCGCAACGGAGGCCAGCTATAGGTCGAGCTGGGGGAATATGGGGGAGTCCGCAACCAGTGTTGCGCGCGCTGCGACATGCGTGTGCCTGTGCGGGCTGTTAACCGTGCTGAACGCCGGTTGCGGCATTTCATCCCTGACATCGGGCCTAGGCGGCGGCATCTTCGGCAGTTCGTCCACGCAATCCACGCCGCCAGCTAGCGTCAACGAAGAGCAGCTCCTTTCCGCCGCCAAGCAGGACGGTGGCGCAGGTACTCCGATGGGCGAAGTTTCGGCGGGCTGTCCTCGCCTCACGGTATCGCCCCACGGTGGGCACCTGACGATCTATGAGGCGGGCCGCGCCGGTGACGGTCTCGCGATCATGCATCGCGGTGAGATCACTAAGACGGCGCGCGAATGCCAGATCGAGCCCGGCCGGGTCACGGTCCGCTATGGGTTCTCCGGTCGGGTGCTGCTCGGGCCGCGTGGACATGCCGGGACGGTACGGCTGCCAGTCAACGTCTCGGTCACGGATGCCAAGCGGGCCCGGATCACCGCGGACACCGTTGCCGTCGATGCGACGGTGGCGGTCGACAACCCGATCGCCTATTTCTCGACGGTGCGCACGATCACCTTCGACATTCCCGAGGGCACACGGCCGGGTGAGTTCGAGGTGTTCGTCGGGTTCGATCAGAACGCCCAAGGCGCCGGCTAGCTTCAGCCGATCGCGGTCAAAAATCCGGTAGACGGACTACTCCGCCATGAGCGCGGCGACGCCGAGCGCTGTGACGGCGATTGCTGCCGGCTTGGCTATGAGCGAGCCGACCGCGCGAACCTCGGGTCGCATATTCAGCACCAGTGCTCGCGCCGCCGGGCGCGCGTAGCGGCGCACCTCGGCCATGCCGCGTCCGAGCGTGCTCAACGGAACAGCGTAATCTTCCACGGGGATCGCCGTCCCTGCGTTCCTGATGAGCTGCAGCTTGTAGTCGTCGCAGGGGGGCATGAGGTCGAAGCGGTCGGCGCCTGCCTCGAACGCCCAGGCGATGGTTTGGCGCAGCTGTTCTTGGCCGACGCCATAGCGTGACAACTCGGGTTCGAAGGCTCCGAGGTAGCTCGTGTAGACGCCGCGCGACAGGAAGCCCAGTTCAACGGCGATGAGGCGGTCGCCGGCGCGGAGTGCCGAGACGGCGGCATGGGGCAGGCGGGAGCATTTGCGAGCCGCTTCCTGCCATGGCCCCTTGTCGAAGACGGGGCTTTTCAGACCCTGGCTCGAAAGCCAGGCGTGTTTCCAGGCGATCGCCTGATCGACGGCATTAAGCGAGGCAGCACCATTGAGAACCGAAAATTCGATCGGGCCGTGGTCCTCAGCGAGCTTGTTGCGCTGCTGGCGTCGCCGGCGGCGTGTCTGCTTGGAGAACGAGGCTTCGTACTCGTCGAACGAGCCGAAAGCTTCAAGGTCGATATAGGGGGCCGTGGTGGCGGCGTTCTGGGGTTGGCCGTGAACGCTCAGCGCGTCGGCAAGACCGCTGTCGTCGCGCACCCTGCGGAACAGCATGAGATCGACGCCGTGATCGGTCCGTAGCTGGTGAGCGATGGCGGCGAACGCATTTGGCGACAGCGGTTCGCCGACAACGTCGCTGTACTGACCGAGCGGCGCACTCATTCCTTGAGCCAATCTCGTGCCGTATGTGCGCGACATGCGGAGCGGGAGGATGCTGCGCACGTGGCCCTGCTCATCGCGCGTCAGGGCAAGCAGCGGTTCGGAACCGCTGGCTTCTGCCGCGGCCGCCGCGATGAGGAGGAGCGGCAACTCGCTGAAGACGTCGTGCGTGCCGGTGCGCGGTCCGAGCTCTCGGCTCGCGAATTCGAGCCGCTCGATCGCTGCGCGTCCGGCGAAGATCTCGACATCCGGCGTTCTGGCGTGCGTGCGCACTTAAAACGTCTCCCAATACCGCGTCGTGGGCAGAGCCTCATCGCCTTGCCAGTGAACCACGTTCCAGAATTGCAAGCGCTGTGCCGATGTGCCCGCGGTTAAGGCTTGGCGAATTTCAGCGCGCTGCGCGCGCAAATGCGGCGATTGCGGGCTTTTAGCTCAGGCCCGGATGCTCAAGGCGGCCGGTTCCAGTTAACCGTGGGCGCTGGGCCGGGACACGACTGAGCCGATTCGAGGCAGGCGCGCGGGCAATGAGCGATGCTAAAAAAGAACGCCCCGGCCGAAGCCAGGGCGCTTGGTAGTGCCAAACTCTTGCGGTCGGCTCAGTTGAGCTTCCCGGCGAGGTCCTTAATGCCCTGCTCGACGAGGCCGGCGGCCGTGGATGCCTGCGCTGCCTTCGCCTTGAGGATCTTCTCGGCGGCGCTGATGGCGCTGTCGACGGCGGACGAGCGCACCTCTGCCAGGGCCTGAGCCTCGGCACGGGCGATTTTCTCCTCAGCCGACTTGGTGCGGCGCTCGACCGACTCCCGCAGCGCCTTGCGCGCCTGCTCGGTCATCGCTTCGGCTTCGCGCTTGGCCTGCTCGAGGATTTCTTTCGCCTCGGTCTCGGCCTCGCGGCTCTTGCGCTTGTAGTCATTGAGGAGGCCCTGGGCCTCGTCGCGCAGACGACGGGCTTCGTCGAGCTCGCGGCGGATGGCATCGGCGCGGGCATCGAGTGCTTTGCCGACGGTCGCGGGGACCTTGTAGTAGAGGATGAGGCCGACGAACGCGAAGAACGCGATCATCACCCAGAACGTCGGATCTGCCAGATCGAAGTGCATTGGCGCTCTCACTCGGCTGCGGGCTGCATCACCTTCTTGACCTCGGCGGGGCTCACGTCCTCGCCAAGTAGCTTGCCGACCACGGCGCTGGCCGTTTCGGCGGCGATCTCGTCGACGCTCGCCAGGGCCTTCGACTTGGTCGCGGAGATACGTTGCTCCGCTTCGGTAAGCTTCGCTGTCAGCTCGCTCTCGGTGCGCGCCCGCTCGCTTTCGGTGTCGGCGGCGAGGCGGTCGCGCACTTCCTTAGCCATCGAGGACGCCTTCAGGCGGGCGTCGCTCAGTGCCTTCTCGTAAGCGGCAAGCGCGGCATCCGTATCGGACTTGAAGCGCTCGGCGGCATCGAGATCGCGCTGCACACGATCACGACGCTCCTCGAGCACTTCGCCGATGCGCGGCAGCGTCACGCGCGACAGGACGAGATAGAGCAGGACAAAGGTGACCGCGAGCCAGGCGAGCTGCGGGGAGAAGTCAGCCGGATTGAGCTGCGGCAGACCTCCCGCCTTTTCCTCGTGCGCGGCCGCGGCAACCACCACGGCCAACGCTGAGAGAGCTGCGATCATTGTTTCCTCCTCGCGGGTCGCGCTTCGACCGAATTAGGCGAACAGGATCATCAGGGCGATCAGCAGGCCGAACAGGCCGGTCGCTTCGCAAAGCGCGAAGCCGATCAGCAGGTTGGTGAACTGGCCCGGAGCAGCCGACGGATTGCGGAGGGCACCCGACAGATAGTTGCCGAAGATGTTGCCGATGCCGACACCGGCGCCGATGAGCGCGAAGCAGGCGAGGCCGGCGCCGATGAACTTTGCTGCCTGAGGATCCATAGTGGTCGTCTCCATTCGAGTTTTGGTTTTGAACTTCAGTGTTCGTTACGATGAAAGCCGGGCCAGGGAGGAACTCCGCCGGATCCGGCCTTCATAGCGTTCAGTGATGGTGCATGTTCACTGCATCGTTGAGGTAGATGCAGGTCAGAACCGTGAAGATGAATGCCTGGAGGAAGGCAACCACGAGTTCAAGGCCGGTGAAGCCGACGAGGAACACGAGCGGAGCCCAGCCGCCGAGTAGGCCGAGGCCCACGACGAAGCCGGCGAAAACCTTCAGCATCGCGTGGCCGGCCATCATGTTGGCGAACAGACGCACCGAGTGGCTGATCGGCCGGATGAGATAGGAAATCACCTCGATTACGACGATGATCGGCAGCAGCCAGAAAGGCACGCCGTCCGGCACGAACAGCTTCAGGAAGCCGACACCGTGATTCATGAAGCCGATTGCCGTGATGATCAGCCAGACCATGGCGGCAAGGGCGAAGGTGACGATGATGTGGCTCGTGACCGTGAACGAGTAGGGCAGCAGGCCCAGCAGGTTCAGCACGAGGATGAACATGAAGATCGTGAAGATCCACGGGAAGTATTTCATTCCCTTCTCGCCGACGATGTCACGCACCATGTTGGCGATGAATTCGTAGCTCAGCTCAGCCGTCGACTGCAGTCGTCCCGGGACGAGGGCGCGGCGGTTCATGGCGATGAGGTAAAACAGCGGGATGACCGCCAGCGCCAGCACCATGAAGAGCGAAGCGTTGGTGAACGAGACGTCGTAGCCAAACAGCTCCATCGGGATGAGCCGCTTGATCTCGAACTGTTGCATCGGGCCATGAGCCTGATGCGCGCCTTCTGCAGCCAAGGTCCGCTCCCCTACCTGTCGTCTTCGTCCTCGTCGTCCTTAACGGACGGCGATGCAAGCTGCGATGCTTGCTGTTTTCTCTGCTCGATCTGAGCTTGGCGGATCACGTTCGACACGCCGGCTGCAAAGCCGAGAATGACGAACAAGACCAGGAGCCAGGGCCCCGTCCCGAGCTGGCGATCGATCGCCCACCCTATAAACCCGCCGACGCCGACACCGACCAGAAGCTCCGCGGCCATACGGAAAGCCTTGCCAAAGGCTGCTCCGTCGACCGTACCGCCAGACGAGCGACTTGCTGGCTCGCGTCGGACTTTCACCGCGTCGAGCTGCTTGCCGATCGCCTCTGATCGCTTTCGGAAGACCTCGCGCTCCTCGGGGCTAATTTCGCCATGTCCCGGGGGCTCGTTTTTCCCTGCCGACGACATGATTTTGACCGGCCCTGTTGCGCTTTTCGAGGCTTACCAATACGGCAGGTTCTATCAACGGCGCGCACCATAGTGACGGCCCTACAGGGTGTCAAGAAAGGGCCGGATTCCTTGAGGGTACGGCTAAACCGCGCAGTGCCGCGGGGATGCGAGGCTACGTCCGCTGACGCAGCAGGAACACGGCCTTTTCGCCGAGAAGGTTCTGAAGGGACAGCGAATGCCGGATCGGGAGGCGCTTGCCGGAGCTGTTGAATGCCACCGCTTCCTCGACATCGGCGTTCAACAAGGCGGCCAGATCATCGAAATCCTTGATGGTACAAAGGTGCCCGTTGGGGCTGGCGTACCAGGTGTCGGGCAAATTGGCAGTCTGCGGCATGCGGCCAGTGAACAGCAGATCGGCCCTGATCCGCCAGTGACCGAAGTTCGGAAATGAGACGATCGCGCGCCGGCCGATTCGCAGCAGATTCTCCAGAACCGTCTTCGGATGCCGGGTCGCCTGGATCGTCAGGCTCAGGATCGCGTAGTCGAAGGCCCGGTCGGGGTAGTCGGCCAGATCGCGGTCGGCGTCTCCCTGGATGACCGAAAGGCCGCGCATCACGCAGGCATTCACGCGCTCGCGGGACAGCTCGACACCGCGGCCATCGGCGTTTTTGGTGTCAGCCAGCAGCTGGAGCAACGCGCCATCGCCGCAGCCGACGTCGAGTACGCGCGAGCCCGGCTCGACCATCTCGGCAATGAGCAGGTGGTCGGCGCGGTGCGGTCCGCTCACGGGCGTGTTCGGCTTCAGCATGGTGCCCTACACTTTCAAACCGCGCTTGACGCCAGCGGCGCTGAGGAAGCCGCGGACGGTGGCGAAGAACTCAGGCTCTTCCAGCAGGAAGGCGTCGTGGCCCTTGTCGCTGTCGATTTCCACGAACGACACGTTGGCCGCGACGGCATTGAGGGCGTGCACGATCTCGCGGCTCTCGCGCGTCGGGTAGAGCCAGTCCGATGTGAAAGACACCACGCAGAAGCGGGTTTTCGTGCCGCGAAACGCGTTGGCGAGTATGTCGCCGCGTTCGTTTGCAAGGTCGAAGTAGTCCATGGCGCGGGTGATGTAGAGGTAGCTGTTGGCGTCGAAGCGGTCGACGAAGGTCGAGCCCTGGTGGCGCAGGTAGCTTTCCACCTGGAAGTCGGCGTTGAACGAGAACGTGACCTTGGAGCGCTCCTGCAGATTGCGCCCGAATTTGCGGTGCAGGGCGTCCTCCGACAGATACGTGATGTGCGCGGCCATGCGCGCCACGGAGAGCCCGTTGCGCGGCACCTTGCCGTGGCTGTGGTAGTCGCCGCCGCACCAGTCCGGATCGGCCATGACGGCTTGGCGCCCGACCTCGTGGAAGGCGATGTTCTGCGAGGAATGACCGGCAGCAGTGGCGATGGGGACGGCCGAGAACACGCGCTCGGGGTGGCTGGCAGCCCATTCGAGCACCTGCATTCCGCCCATCGAGCCGCCAATGACGCAGAAAAGCTGGTCGATGCCGAGGTGATCGATCAGGCGCGCCTGCGCGTTGACCATGTCGCCGATGGTGATCACCGGAAAGTTCAGTGCATAGGGGCTGCCAGTTTTGGGGTCGATCGAGGCCGGGCCGGTCGAGCCCATGCAGCCCCCGAGGATGTTGGAGCAGATTACGAAGTAGCGGTTGGTATCGACGGGCTTGCCGGGGCCGATGATGGTCGACCACCAGCCGGGCTTCTTGGTCACCGGATGCTGGGAAGCGGCGTACTGGTCGGCGGTCAGGGCGTGACAAACGAGAATGGCGTTCGACTTGTCGGCATTCAGCTCGCCATAGGTCTCGTAGGCGATCGAAATGGGTGCGAGCAGCTGATCGCAGGCCAGCCGGAGCGGCTCGCTTTCGGGCAGGCGCAGCACTTTGCTCGACGGGCTATTGGCCTCGGCAAGACGCAGATTGCGCCCTGTGTCCGTATCGATGCCCGTGACGGTCGGATGTGTCGACATCCCAGATGCGCGCTCCCTGCAGCCCCCGCGGATGCGAGGGCGCAAATGAAAAACCCGGCCGGATCAGCTGGCCTCTAAGGCCGCTCATCCACAAACCGGGGTGCGCGCGGCCCTTTTTAGCGACTTATTTAACGTGGTTGCAAGCCGGCCGGCCAAATCACCACGACGTGTCTGCCAGCAAATATCGGGACGCGCGGCTTCACGTCAAGGGGCGCACGTCCGCTCCAGCTTCACGCCGACGAGAGATAGCAGCCGTGCGCGTTCCTTCCTTTGCCTTACGCGGGGCGGCTCTGTATCACTTGCGGCGCCTGCGTCGGCAGGCATGATCCCAGTCTGGACGCCCTTAATGACCGCAGCCCTTCCCCGGCCGAAAGCCGGCATCCTCGATATCGATCCCTACGTTCCCGGCGAAAGCAAGCTGCCGGCGGGCGTCAAGCCGATCAAGCTGTCCTCCAACGAGACGCCGCTTGGACCGAGCCCGAAGGCGATTGCCGCCTTCCGTGAGGTCGCGGGCGAGCTGGAGCGCTATCCGGACGGTGCGGCGATGCATCTGCGCGGCGCCATTGCGGGCCGCTTCGGTCTCAATCCGGCACGGATCATCTGCGGGGCTGGGTCGGACGAACTGCTGACCATGCTGGCGAATGCCTATCTCGGCCCGGGCGATGAAGCGATCTTCACCGAGCATGGCTTCCTGCTCTATCGCATCATCGTGCTGGCCAACGGGGCAACGCCCGTCGTTGCGCCGGAGCGCAACTATCAAACGGACGTTGGCGCGATCCTGGAACGGGTGACGGATCGCACGCGAATGGTGTTTCTCGCCAACCCGAACAATCCGACGGGCACCTACATCTCGTTCGACGAGATCCGCTCGCTGCGGGCGCAGCTGCCGTCGAACGTGCTTCTGGTGCTCGACGCTGCGTATGCCGAATACGTGCGGCGCAACGATTATGAGTCCGGCATCGAGCTCGTCGCGACGACACCGAACACGGTAATGACGCGCACGTTCTCGAAGATCCATGGTCTCGCTGGCTTGCGGATTGGTTGGGCGTACTGCCCGGAGCAGGTGGCGGACGTGCTCAATCGCATCCGCGGACCGTTCAACGTGTCGGTGCCGGCGATGGTGGCCGGGGCGGCGGCGATCCTCGATAAGGACCACGAGGAAGCGTCGGCCGTACACAATGAGCGCTGGCTGGCGTGGCTCGGCGGCGAACTGGAAAAGCTCGGCCTGAAGGTGACGCCGAGCGTTGCCAATTTCGTCCTCGTTCACTTCGCGAAGGACGGCGGGAAGACGGCCGACCTCGCCGACAAGTTTCTCAAGCAGCGCGGCATCATCGTGCGCAAGGTCGGCGCCTACGGGTTGCCGGATTGCCTGCGTGTGACCATCGGCACCGAGGCGGATAATCGCGCCGTCGCCGCAACTCTCGCTGATTTCGTTGCAGGGCGGTCAGCATGACGGAACCGATGTTCGAGCGCGTGGCGCTGATCGGTATCGGCCTGATCGGCTCCTCCATCAGTCATGCGGCGCGCCGCAAGGGACTGGCGAAAGAGCTCGTCGGCAGTGCGCGCACCAAGGCGACCGTCGATACGGCCCTTGATCTTGGTTTGATCAGCAAGGGCTATGACAACGCGGCGGAGGCGGTGGCCGGCGCAGACCTCGTCATCCTCAGCGTGCCGGTCGGCGCGTGTGGACCCATCACGGCGGAGATCGCACCGCATCTCAAGCCCGGTGCCATTGTCACGGACGTTGGATCCGTAAAGGCGCAGGTGGTTCGCGACATGGCTCCGTACATTCCAAAGGGCGTGCATTTCGTGCCGGGACATCCGATCGCCGGCACCGAGCAATCCGGTCCTGAAGCCGGATTTGCGGAACTGTTCGATGGCCGCTGGACGATCCTGACGCCGGAGGCGCACACCGATGGCGCGGCGGTCGAGAAGCTGCGTGCTTTCTGGGAGGCGCTCGGCGCCAAGGTCGAGGTGATGGATCCCCAGCACCACGACATGGTGCTCGCGATCACCAGTCACCTGCCGCATCTCATCGCCTTCAACATCGTCAACACGGCGGAGCACCTAGAACGCGTGACCGACAAGGAGGTCATCAAGTTCTCAGCGGGCGGCTTCCGCGATTTCACGCGTATCGCAGCCTCCGATCCGACCATGTGGCGCGACATCTTCCTCGGCAACAAGGAAGGCGTGATGGAGATGCTGAGGCGTTTCTCACGCGACCTCGAGGAGCTGAAAGCCGCCATCGAGAGCGGTGACGGCGACGTGCTCTATCGCCGTTTCGCCGAGGCGCGAGCGATCCGGCGCGGCATCGTGGCGGCGGGACAGGATACTGCTGCGCCCGACTTCGGACGCGGTCCATCGCAGGTGGCGGCAAAGAGAGAAGCCGACCCAAAGGCACGCAAATAGTGATGACGGGCACGCGCGATCTCTGGGTCTTCGCCTACGGGTCGCTGATGTGGCGGCCGGGGTTCGAAGCTGCGGAGACGCATCATGCCCGGCTCGTCGGCTGGCGTCGCAGCTTCTGCATCTACTCGCGCTACCATCGCGGTTCCAAACGGCGCCCGGGGCTCGTACTGGGGCTCGATCGCGGGGGTGTGTGCGAGGGGCTGGTGTTTCGCGTCGCGGCCGAAAATGCGCGCGAGACGCTGCGCTATCTGCGCGAGCGCGAGCAGGTAGGCAGCGTCTACCGTGAGGCGCTGGTGCCGGTGACGCTGATGTCGCGCGATCATGCAGAGGTGACTGCGCTGGCGTTCCTGGTCGAGCGCGCGCATCCGAGCTACGCCGGCCAGCTATCGCTGGCTGAGCAGGCGCACTTCGTACGCGGCGGGCTCGGGCGGTCCGGCAACAACATAGACTATCTGGCGTCGACGCTGGCGCACCTTCATCAGCTCGGCATCCGGGAGCGGGAGCTCGAGCGGCTGCAGACGTTGGTTGGGACGTTTGCGGCACGAGGGCCGGGTGACCGACATACGCGCGCAACGGCGGCGGCGATGGTGCGGGTGTTCGGCCGCGTTCCGGCGGTGGCGCCGCGGCTCAACGCGAGCGATACGCATCGCTTCGCTTACCGCCAGATATTGACTGCCAAGGATTAGAGCCGCGGTGAGCGGAGGCGCCGTTAGTTGGCGCGTCCGACGGCGCGTGTCATGTCGGCTTCGACCTGGCCGGTGCGCAGGTCGAATTCGATCAGCTTGCCGACCTTCGCGTTGTCGGCGAGCAGATGCACGTGGACCTCGGTCGCGCCAAGCTCGGCTCCGCGATGGCGGATCTCGGCGAGGTTGAGCGAGGGGACGCTGCTCGTCACGCGGCCGATCGACAGCGCCTCGGGGCGGCCGTTGGCGTTGCGACGCACGAACACGTAGTTGGCGGCCGGAAGCGCCGGACACTCGACGAGGTCATAGACGCTGTGGACGTAGCGCGCGCCAGACGCGCCGGTCCAGAAGTGGAAGCGGGTGGCCTCACTGGCGCGCTCGGCGCGCTGGGCCATCTCTTCCTGAGCGAGGGTGCGCTGCGCCCTATACACGGCGAGCTCGATGATACGCGCGACCATTACTGCAGATCCCTTCGCGGCCTTGCGGCCTACGCTTTGTTCGACGCCTTTATCGTTTTTTGCCAGCCTATGCCCCATTGCTTAACGTTGCCCCTGGTTTCGAGCTGAATTGTGACCCCATCTCAGTGTTTTTGCGGCAGAGTGAACGCGATGTTGCGGCGTGTCGCGCGGCTGCAACGGGTTCGAAACCGGGATGAAGAAAGCATGAGCAAAGCTCACCCGCAGCGCGAAAATCCACAGACATTACAGGACCAGCAGCCTTCGCGTTGCACGTAGTCGGCGGAGGAGCAGCGGGGGCAAAGCTTCGGTCTCACACCGGCGCGCGCGAGTCCGCTGGCGCCGGGTGCGGCTGCGTCGTGCTGCCGCTGTTGCACGTCGGCGAGTTCCAGCTGTGCTTCGCCCGACTGCAGGAAGCCGGTGCGGCGCATGTGCGTCTCGATGACCTCGCCGATGGCGGCGAGGAGGCTCGGCACATAGCGTCCGGCAACCCAGTGGCCGCCCTGCGGGTCGAACACGGCTTTCAATTCCTCGGCGACGAAGGTGACGTCACCGCCGCGACGGAAGACGGCGCTGATCATGCGCGTCAGCGCGACGGTCCAGGCGTAGTGCTCCAGGTTGCGGGTGTTGATGAAGATCTCGAACGGACGGCGTCGTCCGCCCTGCTCGATGTCGTTGATGGTGACGTAGATGGCGTGGTCGCTGCCGGGCCATTTGAGCTTGTAGGTGAAGCCGGCGAGGATCCCATCACGCTCGAGCGGCGGGGCGAGGAACACGACACCATCGCGTCCGGCAACAGGAAGAACCGGGTCCGCGGGCGAGGGCTTTGCAGCTGCTTTTTCCCCTGCGTGCGGGGGCGCGGGCTCCGCCAGGGACTGCAGCACCGCGCCCGTGACCGGGTTCGGGCGATACGTGGTGCAGCCTTTGAGGCCGAGCGCATGTGCTTCGAGATAGACATTGTTGAAGTCCTCGAAGGAAATCCCTTCGGGACAGTTGATGGTCTTGGAGATGGCGCTGTCCACGTAGGGCTGCAGCGCGGCCTGCATGGCCAGATGCTGGGCGGGCGTCAGATCGCCGGCGCGCACGAACGTTTCGGGAAGCGGCGCTGCCGCGCCGAACGCGCGGCGGAACTTGGCGTGGGCATAATCCTCGACGATTTCCTCGTGATTGGTCCCGTCACGGGCAAGCAGGCGACGTGAATAGCGATAGTCGAACACCGGCTCGATGCCCGAGGCGACATTGCCGGCCAGCAGCGAGATCGTGCCGGTCGGAGCGATGGAGGTGAGGCAACCGTTGCGGATGCCGTGCTCGGCAATCGCCGCGCGGACCTCCGCGTCGAGCCGCGCGACGTTGGGGCTGGTGAGGAAGCGTTCCGCGTCGAAGAGCGGGAATGCGCCCTTCTCGGCAGCGAGTTCGGCGCTGGCGAGGTAGGCCGCGTTCTGGATGACAGTCATCCAAGACGCCGAAAGCTTTGCAGCCTCGGGCGTTCCGTAGCGGAGGCCGGAAAAGATCAGAGCGTCGGCGAGGCCGGTGATCCCGAGGCCGATGCGACGCTTGCTCAACGCCTCCTGCCGCTGGGCGGGCAGCGGATAGTTCGAGATGTCGATGATGTTGTCGAGGAAGCGCACGGCGACCTTCACGCGCTCCTTGAGCTTTTCAACGTCGATATGCGCGCTGTTCGTGAATGGGTGCTCGACCAGGCTTGCGAGGTTGATCGACCCGAGCAGACACGCCCCGAAGGGCGGCAACGGCTGCTCGCCGCACGGGTTGGTCGCGTGGATCTCTTCGCAGTAACGCAGGTTGTTACGTGCGTTGATGCGGTCGATGAAGACGACGCCGGGCTCGGCGTAATCGTACGTCGCGCGCATGATGCGCTCCCACAGCGCGCGGGCGGGGAGCGTGCGGTAGACCTTGCCGCCGAACTTGAGGTCCCACGGCCGGTCCTCGCGCACCGCGGCCAGGAAATCGTCCGTGACGAGCACCGACAGATTGAAATTGCGCAGCTGGGTCGCGTCGGCCTTGGCGGCGATGAACTCGTCGATGTCCGGGTGGTCGCAACGCAGAACGCCCATCATGGCGCCGCGGCGGCTGCCTGCCGACATGATGGTCCGGCACATCGCGTCCCAGACATTCATGAAGCTGACCGGGCCAGACGCGTCGGCGCCGATCGAGGCAACGCGGGCGCCTTTGGGGCGCAAGGTCGAGAAGTCATGACCGATGCCGCCACCCTGCTGCATGGTCAGAGCGGCATCCTTCACGCCGTCGAAGATGGCGCCGAGGTCGTCCTCGATCTTGCCGAGCACGAAGCAGTTGAAGAGGGTGACAGCGCGGCCCGTCCCGGCGCCAGCCAAGATGCGGCCTGCGGGAAGGAAGCCGAGATCGGACATGGCGTCATGGAAGCGGGTGGCCCAACGATCCTTTGCCCGCTTGCCGCCTTTCTCGTTGGCGGCAGCGGCGTGGGCGATGCGCCAGAAGGTGTCGTCGAGCGTCGAATCAATTGCTGCGCCGTCAGGGCTCCGAAGGCGATACTTCAGGTCCCATATCTGGCGGGAGATGGGGGCATCGAACTCGTCTGGGGGTGACGCTCCGGGCATGGGCACTATCCTGCACTAGGCCCCTCAATATGGGGTTGTCGCGCCCGCCTGTCAACCAAATGTTCTCTCTATATTCCTTTTATGTTCTGTCCGAGGAGGGCCCGTACTGTCAGAACGCGCATGTCATGTCGATGGCAGCGAAGGCAACTCGAAGCCGTTCTGCACAACTTTGCACGCTGCGCACTGAATGGCGCCGGTGGACCATTGATAGAATGTGATACAGCCGCACTCGCAGCACCACATCTCAGGTTCGTGCTGTTCGTGCGTTTTCGAGTGGTTGCGACGCTTGCGTTCGAAATCCAGATCGATGAGGTTCGACATGGCCAAAGCTTCCACCAAGAGCGCCGCAAAGGCCTCTACAGGTAAGTTCGTTGCTCCTGCCTCCGCCAAGGCGAAGACGGCCGTCGTGGAGCGTGCCAAGCCCAAGGCGGCTGCCGCAAAGGCTAAGGCTCCGGCGAAGAAAAAGTAGTTGTCGAATTAGGTTCAGTTTTCTGCATCTCGAAATTATTGCGGTGCAGGAAGTGAATGCGCCGCCCGTCAGGGCGGCGCTTTTACGTTTTGGCGATGTTCGTTTCCTAGATTTTTATCGAAAAGAACAGGCAACTGTTTAAATTAATTAATCCGTTAAAATCCAATGCACTAAATCATCTCTTCTGAAGCCAGATGTGAGCACTGACAGGTCTGTCAGCGCGACGCGGCGTCTTGGGCCCGCGCGAGCGCTTCGGGCGCGATCGGCGGCGGGTTCGGTGCCTGCTCCGCTTCCAGGATCAGGCGGGCCGCCGCGGTCTCAATGCGATCTTGAAGCAGGTGCTTGAATTCGCGGCGCGGCAGGCCGGGCGGCAGAGGGTCGAGGATCTCGACGATGATGGTGCCCGGATAGCGCAGCAGCTTGCGGCGCGGCCAATAGAGCCCTGAGTTCAGCGCCACGGGTACGCAGGGAAGCCCGAGCCCTTCATAGAGCGCCACGGCGCCCGATTTGTAGTCCGGCTCGGCGCCCGGCGATTTGCGCGTGCCCTCGGGGAAGATAACAACCTCGCGCCCGGCGGCAGCGCGGTCCTTGGCGTCGCGAATGAGATCGCGCAAGGCGCTGGGGCCACGGTCGCGGCGCACGAACACGTGCTCGAACTTGCGCGAGAACCAGCCGTAGAAGGGGATCAGAGACAGCTCCCATTTCATGACCATCGCCGGGTCGGAGAAAATGGGGATCAGGGCGAAGGTGTCCCAGGCCGACTGGTGCTTCGAAGCGACGAGGTAGGGCGGCAGGGGGAGCTTCTCCCGGCCGCGAACCTCCATGCGGGTGCCGACGATCCAGCGCAGCAGCCAAAGCGAAACGATGGCGTGGGCCTTGAGGCCGGCCATGGCCCAGCGGCGAGGGCCAAATAGCAGGAAGGAGCCGCCTACCACGAAGATGGCGGTGCTAAGGTAGAAGACCAGCGCGAATATGAGCGAGCGCAGCAGCAGCACGGGCGGAACTCAGAAGATTTTCGGCATGGGCGACCGGCTTTCATCGGGTGCCTCAGCAACCGAACTCTGCGGTCGCGCATGCAGCAGCCGGGTGATGGCCAAGTGCGCCACGGTCGGCAGGAACTTGAAATATTCCGACACCAGCGTGCGGGTCACAGATGGGTTCAGCCACCAGCGACTGGGGGCGAAATTGGTCGGAACGACCGGATGAGGGATCAGCGCCGTGGCCGGCATGGCCAGTGACAACTCGGCGAGGCTGCGCGGCATGTGATAGCTCGCCGTGACCACGATGAGGCTGTCATAACCTCGGGACTGCGCCCAGTTGCGCGTCTCGCTGGCGTTCCCAACCGTATCCAGTGCCGCATAGCCGATGTCGACGCAGCAGTCGAATTTATCGGCAGGGAGCCCGGAGATCTCGATCAGCTCCTTTTTACCGGTTTTGTGAAAGACGCCCGAAATCAGCATGCGCTGGGCGCGACCTTCATCGAGCAGGCGCGCGCCCTCAGCGATGCGTCGGCCCTCTCCGGTCAGCACGACGATCCCGTCTGCGTGCGGATTGGCATCGGCGGGCTCGCGGGTAACGATGCTGGCGAACAAGAAGAATCCCAGGACGAGGAGCGCCGTCACGGCTCCTGCCCCGAGTATCATCGCTCGCCGCAAGCTGCTCATTTCAAGGCTGCCGCCCAGCATGTCCCCAGTCGCCCAGCCACCAAACGGTGTCACAGGCGCACGCTTCTTTCGACCGCGAAAATCGTCACCTTTTGCGGCGGTTATCGAACGGTTTCGTGGTCTGAAGGACGCCAGGGCGACAGAGGTGCCAGCGCAATTCAGATCGCGAAGTCCGCTTCTCGACCCGGCCGCAACGAACGTGGCGGACTATCCGGCCAGCACCCTAGCCGATTTGAAGCCAGATGCGACAGGCTCTTCGTCGCTCGGAGGTACCCCAAAAGGCGCCCGAGCTGCGACGGGGACCGAGGGTCAGGCTTTGGAGTTCAGGATGCGGAACACGCCGAAACGGGAGGTCAGCATGCACAGGCCCGATATCGTGACGACGACCATACCGAGGAGCGCATAGCCGAAGGCGTCGAGGCCGCCGGTGCCGATCAGGCGGTGCATCTCGGCGGTTGCCGTTGGACCGCCGCCAAGCATTTGCATGACGGTCGGCATGGCGAGAAAGACCGTCATGGCGGATAGGGCCCCAACGATGCCGGCCCGGATGCCGAGGCGCAGGAAGTGGCGCTCGAACTCGCGGGCGATATAGCGGTCGGTCGCGCCCACGAAATGCAGGACCTCGACGATCTCGCGGTTGGAGGCGAGGGCGGCGCGCGTGGCAGAGACGATGATCGCTGTCGTCGCCGCGCAGACCAACAGGAGAATACCAGTTCCGCCGAGCGCAAACGAGCGTGTCACGGTGCGGATCTGGCGCTGCCAGCGGCGGTGGTCGTCGAGCGAGGCGGAAGGGAATTTCTTGGTCAGCTCAGTGCGTAGCTCGTCGATATCGGGAGGGTCGTTGCGGTCGACCTCGACGGCGATGAGACGTGGTACCGGGAGCGCCGCGAGCACGTCGGACTGGCCGAGCCAGGGCTCGAGCAGCTTGGCGGACGTGTCGAGACTGAGGGCGTTGGCCCGCGTGACGCCCTTGGTGCCGCGCAGGAAGGTTTCCACGTCGGCGACGGTCTTTTCGATGTTGATGCCGTCGCGCGGCTCGACCTGGGCCGTCACTTCGCTGGCGATGTCCTTCAGCCAGGCACTGGCGGATTCGTTGATCATGTAGACGGCGCCGGCGGTGAGACAGGCGAGAAAGCACATGATCGAGATGACGAGGGTCAGCGAGCGGCCGGTGACGCTGTCGGGCGGGACGACCGGCGTGTTGGTCGGCTCGGCCTTCGGCTTGCGGCCACGCGAGGGTGCGAACTTCCGCGCCGGCGTATCGTCAAGCGCGCCGGTCTGCGTGCTTTCATACGCATAGCGGTCGCTCGGGCCCGCCGGTCCGGTCAACACGGTGTCGTATAGATCGAAGTTGCTCGTCCCTTGCGAGGACTGATCCCGACGCCCCGTCGGTCTGTCATACGATCCGGACATGACCGTCGTGCAGCTCCAGACGCGGCGCCTTGAACTGCCGCATGAGTTGATGGTCGTGGGTGGCAATCAGCACCGAGGTGCCGAGCCGGTTCAGCTCGATGAAGAGACGCAGCAGGCGGCGGGCCATCTGCGGGTCGACGTTACCGGTCGGCTCGTCGGCGAGCAGCAGCTCGGGTTTCCCGATGACGGCGCGCGCGATGGCGGCGCGCTGCTTCTCACCGCCGGAGAGAACCGAAGGATAAGCGTGCATACGATCGCCGAGACCGACCCACTGCAATAAATCCGTGACATCCTCGCGGTAGTCGGCGAGCCGCTTGCCGAGCACGCGCAGCGGCAGGGCGACGTTTTCCCACGTGGTGAGGTGATCGAGTAGACGGAAATCCTGGAACACGATGCCGATGCGGCGACGCAGATGGGCGCGCTTCGACGTCGAGATGCGGCTGACATCCTGGTTGAACAGAAAGATCTGGCCGCTGGTCGGATGGCGGGACATGAACAGAAGGCGCAGCAGCGATGTCTTGCCGGCGCCCGAGGGGCCAGTGAGGAAGTGGAAGGAGCCGGGGCGCAGGTGGAAGCTCACGTCGGACAGGACGTCCTGCCCCTGATCGTAAGCGAGCGCTATGTTCGACAGGCGAATCACAAGTTTCGGCCGGTTTC
This sequence comes from Hyphomicrobium sp., assembly GCA_030148725.1. Taxonomy (GTDB): domain Bacteria; phylum Pseudomonadota; class Alphaproteobacteria; order Rhizobiales; family Hyphomicrobiaceae; genus Hyphomicrobium_A. The sequence goes on along the minus strand of JASBSU010000003.1, from coordinate 31,129 downwards.
TTTCGACATGAGGCGCCAGCTTGCCAGCGCGGGATGACGCAGGGACAGGCGATCAATCGGGTACGAATGTGGCGGGTTCGTGTGCAGATGCCGGTGCATCGAGGGGTAAGGACGTTATGGCGGTATTGCCGCGGGGATGCAATGTCCTGCTATCCTCACCAAATGAGGCCGAAAGGATTTTGGAACGGTGGTCATGAACGACGCGACGACGACGATAGATCCCGAGCTCGAGGTCATTTTTCCGCCTGAGGCGATCGCCCGTCGCCTGGAGGAGCTTGCGCAGGAGATCGTCAAGGCGAAGCTCGAAAACCTGCTCGTGGTCGCCATTCTCAAGGGCAGCTTCGTCTTTGCCGCGGACCTCATTCGCGCGATGCATGCCGCTGGGCTGGCGCCTGAGGTCGATTTCATGACCCTCTCCAGCTACAAAAAGGCACGCATCTCGTCGGGGCAGGTCTCCATTCTGCGCGACATGGATCTCGACGTGCGAGGCCGCAACGTGCTCGTCATCGACGACGTGCTCGATTCCGGACGCACGCTGGCGTTCGCCAAGGACCTGCTCGCGGCCCGCGGGGCGACGTCCATCCGCACCTGCGTGCTGCTCGACAAGCAATTGCCGCGCGCGGTCAATCTCGAGCCGGACTACTACGCTTTTCTTTGCCCCAACGAGTTCGTTGTCGGCTACGGTATGGATGTGGCGCACCGGTACCGCGAGCTGCCGTTCGTCGGACGGCTCGTGCGGCATTAAGGTATCGGCAGTCAACAGGGGGCACCGATGGCAAGGATACTGCTTGCCGACGACGACGCGGCAACCCGAGATCTCGTGCGACGCGCGCTGGAGGCTGATGGCCACACGGTGCATGTCACGCAGGACGGGAGCGAGGCGCTGGACTGCGTCGAAGGCGGCGCCCAGAAGTTCGACGTGCTCGTCACCGATGTCGAGATGCCATTGCTCGACGGTGTCACGCTGGCGCAGCGGGCACTCAAGCACTCGGCGTTGCGGGTGCTGTTGATGAGCGGTTTTGCGGAACAGCTCGAACGCGCAAGCTCGCTGAAGAGCGCTCAGGTGGCGGTGATATCAAAGCCGTTCACGCTGGAAGACATGCGGGCCAGCGTGCGAAAGCTCTTGGCTTAGTTTTCGGGTGACACGAGCGGTTGGAAGCTTTGCTTGCGGTGGGTGGATCGCGAGTGGAGAGCCGGCGCAATTGCGCTGGGCGCCCTTGGCGCCTTGCGGCCTTCGGCGCGGCCGAGTGCAGTGAGATGTTGTGCTTGGACCCTTCCCCTCAACGTCATCCCGGCACTTGTTGCCGGGATCTAGCGTGAGGTCGGCGCAGTCACTTGCTAGCAGGCGCGGGGGTTGGCGTTGGTTGCGCCGAAGCTGCGGGCAGCGTGCCGGTGACTGGCACTTGCACCGCCGGAGGCTTCGGTGCCGGAACGTCCACCGGCTTGGTGCAATTGGCGCGTATGTTGATAGCGGCAAGCCGCTTGCGCTCGGCTTTGGATTCGCCGAACGGCGAGAATGACAGCCGTGTGAGCTTATAGAGTTCGTCGGTGAAGGTGGCGCCGCAGTTGAGCACCAGCTGATGCATCTGCGCCATCTGACAGGCATCGAGGATCGGCGTTACGTCCTCGCCCGCCAGCTTCTTGTCGTAGGCTCTGGTGAGGCAGCGGTCGATGTCAGCCATGGTGGCGACGAGGTCGTCCTCGAACGACTTTTCCAGCGCCGTGAACTTCAGGTCGCCGCTCACCTCGCGGATGACGAACAGGTTCAGTAGGATGTTCTTGTTCCAGTCGACGAAGGCTTCGTCGTAGGCGCGCTTGCGGTACTGAATCTCCTCCAGGGGCGCGTTGCGTCGCATGGACGACACAACCATGCCGGCGCGTGTCCGCCGTTCATAGATGAGGTTGGCGAGGCTCTCGACGGATTTGCGGCGCGTCTGCTGGGTGGCGTATGTCTGCGCGAGCCAGGTGCCGACGCAGGCCGTGACAATGCCGTTCAGCACCGCGGATGCCAGCGCAAAAAGGATCAACTGGCGCCGCGTCAGGCGCGCGGCACGTACCAATCCGAAGCCGTATTTGGACATGCTCCCCTCCCGTCACCCCACGGGTGAAGGGAGCTTAGCAGCTATCCGCCGGTTACGCTCATGTGACGCGACAGGGCGGGGCGGCCAACGCGGCGATCGATGACGAAGTCGTGGCCTTTGGGCTTCAGCAGCATCGCCTCGTCGATGGCGGCGTGCAGGGCAGCCTCGGACGGGCCGTTCCGCAGCGGCTCACGCAGATCGACCGCGTCCTCCTGGCCGAGGCACATGTAAAGCGTGCCGGTGCAGGTGAGGCGGACACGGTTGCAGCTTTCGCAGAAGTTATGGGTCATCGGCGTGATGAAGCCGAGACGGCCGCCGGTTTCCTTGACGCGCACGTAGCGCGCCGGGCCGCCGGTCCGATGTGCGATGTCTTCGAGCGTCCAGCGATCCAGCAGGCGCGCGCGGACGATCGACAGCGGCAGGTACTGGTCGTGGCGGGCGCCGTCGATCTCGCCCAGCGGCATGGTCTCGATGAAGGTGAGATCATAGCCTCGTCCGTGCGCGAACTGGATGAGATCGTCGATCTCGTCCTCGTTGGTGCCTTTAAGGGCGACGGCATTGATCTTGACCTTGAGGCCGGCCGCGTCGGCAGCGTCGAGGCCATGCATGACGGTTCCGAGGTCGCCCCAGCGGGTGATAGCGCGGAAGCGATCGGGCTGCAGTGTGTCCAGCGAGACGTTGATGCGCTCGACGCCGGCGCGCTTCAGGTCAGCCGCGAAGCGCTTCAGCTGGCTGCCGTTGGTGGTGAGCGTCAGCTCCTCCAATCGGCCGGAATTCAGATGGCGGGAAAGAGCCTCGAACAACCAGAGGATGTTTTTGCGCACCAACGGCTCACCACCGGTGATGCGTAGCTTCCGCACGCCGCGGTCGACGAAAGTCGAGCAGATGCGGTCCAGTTCCTCGAGCGTCAGCAGATCGCGCCGCGGCAGGAAGCTCATGTTCTCGGACATGCAGTAGACGCAGCGAAAATCGCAGCGATCGGTCACCGAGACCCTCAGGTAGGTGATCGAACGGCCGAAGCGATCGACGAGCGTTTCCCGCGGCTGTGTATCTTGATGGACGCCCACGATCTGCGACGTGCTCCTGGAGGTGTGGAGGCGACTGGCTATGACTATAGATGGTCATTCGACGGGCGCTAAGCTAGCGGCCACTGCGAGCGGTTCAAGGGGGAATGCGCATTTCCCTGGCCATATGCTCGGCTCAAGACCTCGCCGCGCGGATGGGGGCGCCTCCAAGGGGGGCCGCAAGTTGCGCGTCATGTGGTCGTGAGGGTCATATTCACCCTTCTGACCAGTCTGTTGGAATGGCTCGCGGCGGAGGCGTCCGCCAATCTCACCGTCAAAGCCGGCACGGGTTCGGTGAGCGAGGCCGGCACGGCGGATCGCGCGGGCCAGCTCATCGCGGCACCGCGTGAGGCGTTCGAGCCCGCGGTGTCGCGGGCGTTCGGCCTGTGGGCGCTTTGGGCCGCGGTCGGCGTGGTCCTGGTCATCCTCGTGGCCGGTTATGCCCGCCGGCGATGGAAGGAAAAGGGTGAACCGAGGCCGGCGTGGTTCACTAGGCGAAACCCGCGATAAACGCTGCTATGGCCTCGGCGTCATCGAGCGCGAAGAGAGGCAGCTCGCCCGCATCCGCTTCGTAATCGGCGGCAACGGCGGCGATGCGGCTGTCGGTGGCCGCGAGCGGCTCGCGCGTTTGCGTGTTGAGGCGCCGCAGCTCGATTTTCGGAATGGGTGCGCTCTTGAAGCCTTCGACGATGACGAGATCGGCATCGGCGACGTGCGGGCTCAGCTCAGCGAGCGTTGGTGGGGGCCCAAGCTGGCGGTGGCCTGAAATCTCCCAAGCGTCGGGTGCAATGACGAATGCTTTCAGCGCGCCCGCCCGCGCGTGGCGCTCGCCGTCGGTCGAGCCGGTCGGCGGACCCAAGTCATGATGGGTGTGCTTCACCGTCATGACCTTGAGACCGCGGCTGGAGAGCAATGGCACGAGCCGCTCAACCAGCGTCGTCTTGCCGGAGTTCTTCCAGCCGACGATGCCGACGAATACCGGCGGCCTATTCACGGTGGGCCTCGGCGAGGAGAAGAGTACGCGCGCCGTCGAGGTCGGCGGGGGCGTTGACGTTCAAGAAGGGGTCGACGGGTGTGCCGCCGATGTCGACCGGTTCGAACGCGGCGATGGCACAGCCTTGCGCGTCGGCGAAGCGATGCAACGCGCGCATGTCCTGTTCGAGCGAAGCGGTGAGCGCGCCAAGCAACTCGACGCGCCAGAGGCCGGCGACCGGATGCCTCTCTCCTCCCGACGAGGCGATGGCGCAGGGCGCGTCGGCGGCCAGAAGCGCGGCCTTGAGGCGGGCGATGAGATCGGTGGGGATGAAGGGTGAGTCGACGGCGACGCTGGCGACGAATTTCGCCTCAGGTGTCTCGGCCGCCGCCCACGCCATGCCGGCATGTAGCCCGGCGAGCGGTCCCGCGTAGCCTTCGATGCTGTCGGCGACGACCGGCAGACAGTAGCCCGAGAACCGAGCGGGATCGCCATTGGCGTTGACGACGATGCGGCCGACCTGAGGCCGCAGGCGTACCAGGACATGCTGAATCATCGGACGGCCGGCGAGGTCGAGCAGGGCCTTCTCCTGCCCTCCCATGCGGGATGAGCGGCCGCCGGCCAGCACCACGCCCGTCACTTCGCTGTCGGTCTCGGCCTGTCGCATCATAGCGATTTAGGACCACCGCACCGGGAGGGCAAGCCGGCCTCGGCGCACGTCATTGTGACGGATGCATCGGGATTGATATAACGTCGAGCAATCCGGAATGGAGATGCATTCGTGACGGCAAAGGTCAACCGCCGCAAATTTTTGAAGGTCGCCGCTGTCGCGGGGGCGGGGACCGGCGTCGCCATGCCAGCCATTGCGAATACGAAGCCGACCGTCGAATGGCGGCTGACGTCCAGCTTTCCGAAGTCGCTCGATACGATCTATGGCGCGAGCGAAACGTTCGCCAAAGCGCTGGGCGAGATGTCGGACCAGAATTTCCGGGTGCGGGTGTTCGCGCCGGGCGAACTGGTGCCGGGGCTCAATGCGGCCGATGCCGTCACCAACGGGAGTGTCGAGGCGGCGCACACCGCCTCCTATTACTACTGGGGCAAGGATCCGACTTTTGCCATCGCGACGGCGATACCGTTCGGGCTCAACTATCGCATGCAGAATGCGTGGATGTACGAGGGCGGCGGCATCGACCTGATGAACGCCTTCTATGCGCGTCACAAGATCATCGCCTTTCCCGGCGGCAACACCGGCACGCAGATGGGCGGCTGGTACCGCCGAGAGATCAACAAGCCGGAGGACTGGCGCGGCCTCAAGATGCGTATCGGCGGTCTTGCTGGCGCGGTGATCGCGCGGCTCGGCGGCGTGCCGCAGCAGATCGCGGGCGGCGATATCTACCCGTCGCTGGAAAAGGGCACGATCGACGCGGCGGAGTGGGTCGGTCCTTATGACGACGAAAAGCTCGGGTTCGCGAAGGTGGCGCGGTATTACTACTATCCCGGCTGGTGGGAAGGGCAGGCGATGCTGCACTTCTTCATCAACACCGATAAGTGGAACGAGCTGCCGAAATCCTACCAGGCGATGATCCGCGCAGCGGCGCAGGTCGCCAACATGGGGATGATGACGCGCTACGATCTGCAGAATCCGGCGGCTCTGCGACGGCTCGCCATCGGCGGTGCCGAGCCGCGACCGTTCTCGGAGGCGGTGCTCGAGGCCTGTTTCAAGGCCTCGAACGAGGTGTTCGCGGAACTGTGCGCCAACAACGCCGACTTCAAGAAAATCTACGAGGCGACGCTGGCGGTGCGGGCCGAGGATTATCTATGGTTCCAGCTCGCCGAGCACACCTACGACACCTTCATGATGATCCAGCAGCGCAAGGGCCTCGTATAAGAGGTCAGTACGTCTTCTTTCCCATAAGACGCGCGATCGCTTCGTCGGCGTAGACCTCCAGCTCCGGCAGCAGGACGACGCTTTCCTGCTCGTTGGGATCGGTGCGCGCGATGACGGCCGAGATCGGCTTGTCGGAGATGTTGATCGGCAAGTGCGGCACGCCGGCCGGGATATAAAACAGGTCCCGGGCCGCGGTGACGGCCTGATGCTGCAGCTTGTCGCCGTAGAGTGCGACGGCCTCGCCTTCGAGGACGTAGATCGCCGTCTCGTGGCTCTCGTGCATGTGTGCCTTCGCGCGGCCGCCCGGCGGGATGGTGAGCAAGTGCATGCAGATGCCCTTCGATCCCACCGTTTCGGAAGCGATGCCGTTGAAATAGGTGAGGCCCTGCTTGCCGTCGTAGGTGTCGCCCGGGCGTATCAGCCTGCAGGTCGGCTCGGAACGATCATCCATCACGTCACCTCCTGAGAGTCGTATGGGGTGCAGGTTATCTCAGTTCAACTACGGCTTCACGATAACCGGCGGCACGGACATATCAAGCGTTGGGGCGCCGGGGCCGGTCGTCTCGGGCGGTGGCGCGCCGGGGATCTGAGGTGGATACGGCGGCAGCGAGAAGCCCTGGCCCTGGTAGGCGGTTGGTGGCGCGCCCGGCATCGCAGCAGGCCGCGTGTGTGCAACGGGGCTCGCCGGCGGATCGTGGCGCACGAGGCCGGGGAAAGCGATGAGCAGGCCCACCATCAACAACTGGATGATCACGAACGGCACGGCGCCCCAGTAGATCTGTCCCGACGTGACGGGTGGCATGGTGCGGCCAGTGACGCGGTCGACATACGACGTGCGCGGGGCAACCGAGCGCAGATAGAAAAGCGCGAACCCGAATGGCGGGTGCATGAAGCTCGTCTGCATGTTCACGGCGAGGATGACGCCGAACCAGACGAGGTCGATGCCGAGGTTGTGCGCGGCAGGGGCGAGCAGCGGCACGATGATGAAGGCGAGCTCGAAGAAATCCAGGAAGAACGCCAGGAAGAAAACGAGGATGTTGACGAAGATGAGGAAGCCGATCGCGCCGCCGGGCAGCGAAACGAGCAAATGCTCGACCCAGAGGTGGCCGTTCACGCCGTAGAAGGTGAGCGAGAAGATGCGGGCCCCGATGAGGATGAACATCACGAACGCGGCGAGCTTGGCCGTCGCTTGTGCCGCGGAGCGGACAATTTCCAGGCTGAAGCGTTTGGGGTTGCCCTCGCTGAGCCGTTTGCCCAGGGCGAGCAGCATCGCGCCGACCGCGCCCATGCCGCCGCCTTCGGTGGGCGTCGCGACGCCGACGAAGATCGTGCCGAGCACGAGGAAGATGAGCAGCAGCGGCGGCACCATGACGAAGACGACCTGCTGGGCAAGCTTGGATAGCAGGCGCGGGCCTCCGGCACGCGCCATGAGCCAGTTGGCAGTGGCGATGACGATGGCAAACGAGATCGCCAGCGTGAGCGTGAGGATCGCGAGATTGGCACCGTGGTGGCCCGAGTGGCGCATGAACAGCCAAGCGGCGCCGCCACTCATTGCCGAGAGCACGATGAGCGAAGCATAGCCGCGCGAGCCGTCGGTTTCTCGATGCTTGATGGCGCTGGGTGGCAGGCCTGGCGCGGCGTTCGGCCAGATCATCGAGACGAAGAAGGCGAACAGTGCGTATGAGGCCGCCAGCATCAAGCCGGGGACGAGGGCGCCGGTGTACATGTCGCCGACCGATCGGCCGAGCTGATCGGCGAGGACGATGAGCACGAGCGAGGGCGGAATGATCTGCGCGAGGGTGCCGGATGCCGCGATGATGCCGGACGCAAAGCGGGCGTCGTAGCCGTAGCGCAGCATGATGGGCAGCGAGATCAATCCCATCGAGATGACGGAAGCTGCGACGACGCCAGTGGTCGCAGCGAGCAATGCGCCAACGAAAACCACGGCATAGGCGAGGCCGCCGCGAACGGAACCGAAAAGCTGGCCGACGGTTTCGAGCAGGTCCTCGGCCATACCGGAGCGTTCGAGGATCAGCCCCATGAACGCGAAGAAGGGTATGGCGAGCAGCGTGTCGTTGGTCATCACGCCGTAGATTCGTTCGGGCAGTGTGCCGAGCAGCGGCCAGGACAGATTGATGACGCCGCCCGAATAAGGAGCAAGCTCAACGCCGACGACGAAGAAAACGAGGCCGACAGCAGCGAGAGAGAAGGCGGCCGGGTATCCGAGCAGCAGGAACACGATCAGCGCGGCGAACATGATCGGCGCGAGATTTTCCGCGATGAGCCCCAGCATCCCCCCTCCCGCCGTCAGCTCTTGCGCCCGGCGGGCATGTCATCCCCCGGCGAAGCGAGATGTCCTGCGTCCGGGCTGGCGGCTGGGTGTCCGGCATCGAGGCGATCGTCCGGCAGATCGCCGTTGATGATGGCGATGCGCTTGATCAGCTCGGAGATGCCCTGGACGAAAAGGATAACGAAGGCGAGCGGGATGAGAAACTTCACAGGCCACTGCGGTAGGCCGCCGTAGTTCGACGACTGCTCGTTCTGCTCCCACGAGGCGAGAAAGAAATACCACGAGGTGTAAGCGACGAGGGCGGCGGTCGGCAGCAAGAAGAAAACGTGGCCGACGACCTCGATGGTGTTGCGCAGCCATTTGGGCAGCCGCTCGTTCACGATGTCGATGCGGATGTGCTCGTTCAGCGCCAGCGTCCAGGGGGCGGCGAGAAGAAAGACGGCGGCGAAAAGCCACCACTGCATTTCGAGCCAGGCGTTCGAGCTGATATCGAAGAGCTTGCGAACGATGGCATTGCCGGCGCTGATGACGGCGGCGACGATGATCAGCCAGGCGACCGACTGGCCGAGAAGGCGCGTTCCGGCGTCGATCCAGCGGCTCGCTGCAAGCAGCGCCTGCATTCGCTTCCCTCCCTGGGCGCCTCTCAGCGTTGTCGCCGCTGCTTACGATATCGGAAAAACCGGTCCCACTTTTCCGAAAGCGCCCTGGTCATCCTATATCGGGGGCAGGCCGTGACTTCCAGTACGGCCTCTGACAGTATCCGCGCCCGGCTGGGCCCAAGCCGCCGCCAACGTCCGCCCTCTCCCCTGGAGTCCCGACACTATGACCATCTCGAAGCCGCAGGTCCTCGAAGAGCTGCGCCGCATCAAAGGCCCGGACCTCAAAGGCAATATCGTCGATCTCGGCCTCGTCTCGGAAATCCTGGTGAAGGACGACAAGGTCTATTTCTCCATCACCGTGCCGGCGGCGCAGGCCGAGGAGCTCGAGCCGTTGCGCAAGGCTGCGGAGAGCGTCGTCGCGAAGCTGCCTGGCGTTGCCGGCGTGACGGCTGTGCTGACGGCCGAGGCGTCCGGCCGGGCGCCGATGGGCGCATCGGCGCGACCGCCCGAAAGCGCGCGTGTCGCGCAGGCGCGTGCGCAGGGCAATGTCGGGAACGGGCAGCAGGCGCATGGCCACGCTCACGGGCATAGTCAAGGTCCTGAATCTGCCGCTCCCGGTACCGGTCCCAAGCCGATGGCGGAAGTGCCGGGCGTCAAGGCGATCATCGCGGTTGCGTCCGGCAAGGGCGGCGTCGGCAAGTCGACGGTCGCCGTCAACCTGGCGCTGGGTTTCAAGGCCGCGGGCAAGAAGGTCGGCATTCTCGATGCGGACATCTACGGGCCATCGCAGCCGCGCCTGCTCGGTCTCAAGGGCCAGCCGCAGGTCGTGTCCGGCAAGACGCTGAAGCCGATGGAGGCCTACGGCCTCAAGGTGATGTCGATGGGCTTCCTCGTCGACGAGGAGACGCCGGTGATCTGGCGCGGACCGATGGTCGTCGGGGCCCTCAACCAGATGCTTCGGGACGTCGCCTGGGGTGAAAACGGCGACCTCGACGTGCTGGTCATCGACATGCCGCCGGGGACCGGCGACGTGCAGCTCACCATGGCGCAGCAGGTGCCGCTATCGGGCGTCGTGATCGTGTCGACGCCGCAGGATCTGGCGCTGATCGACGCGCGCAAAGGCTTGGCGATGTTCCGCAAGGTCGGCGTGCCGGTGCTGGGCATCGTCGAGAACATGAGCACGTTCATTTGCCCGAAGTGCGGAGAGCGTTCGGACATCTTCGGTCATGGCGGGGCGGAGACGGAGGCGCAGCGGCTCGGTGTGCCGTTCCTTGGCGCGGTGCCGCTCGACCTCGATGTGCGGCTGCGCTCCGACACCGGCAAGCCGATCACGGCAACCGTGCCCGATAGCCTGCACGCGAAGCTCTTCAAGGACATCGCCGTGCGTGCGCTGGACGAGCTGGAGACGGCAAAGCGCAATGCCGTGCGGCCGCCGAAGCTCGAGATCACCGACGGCGGCAAAGGGCTGAAGGTCGAATTCGCCTGCAAGTCAAACTACGAGTTCACGGCCGAATTGCTGCGCGTGATGAGCCCGTCCGCGGAAGTGCAGGGGCACTCGGCCGAGCAGCGGGTGACGGTCGGCGGCAAGCGTAACGTGAAGATCCGCGAGCTGCGTCCGGTGGGGAACTACGCCATCCGCATCGCTTTCGACGATGGGCACGACACGGGGCTTTACACGTGGACGTACCTGCAACAGCTCGGTCGCGAGAAGGATAAGCGCTGGGGCGCATACCTGGAGGAACTCGGGAAGAAGGGGCTCGATCGCGGCTGATTATGGGGCTGCTCATACAATTTGATTGGGTTGTTGCGGAATCGACCCATGTTGCCGTCTTGACTTGATGGCCATTCTTTTCGATCTTTCGGGCCATTGTGATGAGAGCCCGCGCCGGTTGACCTTTGACGGTTTGCCGGCTTTAGGTGCAGACGACCTGCCAGAAGCAACTCTAGGAGAGACAAAATCCGCAGACCTATGCGAGCCGCGCCCGAGCGCGAGCCATCCGGCCCCCGGATCAATGAGGCAATCCGGGCCCGCGAAGTACGACTGATCGACGAGACTGGACAGAACGTAGGCGTCGTCAGCCATGCTGATGCGCTGGAGCGCGCGGTCAAGGCGGGGCTGGATCTCGTGGAGATTTCGCCGGAAGCCGATCCGCCGGTCGCCAAGATCCTGGACTACGGCAAGTTCAAGTATCAGGCGCAGAAGAAGGCGGCCGAGGCGCGCAAGCATCAGAAGATCGTCGAGATCAAAGAGATCAAGATGCGTCCGGCGATCGACGATCACGACTACGACGTGAAGATGCGCTCGATCAAAAGGTTCTTCGAGGACGGCGACAAGGTGAAGATCACGCTGCGCTTCCGCGGCCGCGAGATGGCTCACCAGCAGCTCGGCATGGAAGTTCTGCAGCGGGTCAAAGGCGATCTTGAGCCTATCGCCAAAGTCGAGTCCGAGCCGCGGCTCGAGGGTCGACAGATGGTCATGGTGCTGGCGCCGAGGTAAGGCGCCGCACCGCCCCACGTGCGGTGGGTGTGCATGGTGAATGTCTCGATATTTCAACGCGGTCGCTGGCTCAGCCCACTGGCCGCGTTCGTGTTTCTGGCATCATTTGCAGTGGCGCCTTGGGCCCATTCCGAGGCGCCGGATCGTGCGCCCGAGCCGACTTTGCGGGTCATCCCGGTCGTTCCAGCGAAACCCTTGGCGAACTCTCCCGCCGCGCCGGGGATGCCGGCTCCGCTCATCCGGTTTCGATGCCGGGTCGCGCCCGGGGCGAGCGGCTGTGCCGATCCAGCAGGCCCAAGCGGGGGCAATCCTACCGCAAGCTGCGTCTGCACCGAGGATTTCTGCTTCAAGGATGCTTCCGGCGCCCGGATCTGCGAGAAGTCCTGAACTTGGAAAAATCGGGACCCGCCCCGCTTGCGGTTTATGGGGCGTGACCGTATAAGGACCGCCCAAGTCGCCCGGCGGGGCATGCCGTGGCGGCTTTTATGCTTTGAACACCCTCAACAGGTGGCTCCTCCCTCAACAGGGACGTTTCCGACCGGCCACGCGCCGGCTCGCGAATTAGGGCCGCCGACGAGTATAGAAAGGATCAGCCAAATGCCCAAGATGAAGACCAAGAGCGGCGCCAAAAAGCGCTTCAAGATGACGGGCACCGGCAAGGTCAGAGCGGCCGCCGCCGGGAAGCGTCACGGCATGATCAAGCGGACTTCGAAGTTCATTCGCGATGCGCGCGGCACCATGGTGCTGAACGAGAGCGATGCGAAGATCGTCAAGAAGTACATGCCTTACGCCCGCTGAGCACGGCTGACTGACAGTCAGCTGCTCGCTCGCACCAGCAACGTCATCTAACGGAGTTCTCCCATGGCACGCGTCAAGCGCGGCGTTACCGCCCATGCCAAGCACAAGAAAGTCCTGAAGGCCGCCAAGGGCTACTATGGCCGCCGCAAGAGCACCATCCGCGTCGCGAAGCAGGCCGTCGAAAAGGCCATGCAGTACCAGTTCCGCGATCGCAAGCGGAAGAAGCGTACGTTCCGCGCTCTTTGGATCCAGCGCATCAACGCCGCCGTGCGCGAGCACGGCCTGACGTACGGTCGATTTATCGACGGCCTCAACAAGGCTGGCATCGAGATCGACCGCAAGTTGCTGGCCGATCTCGCCGTGCACGATGCTGCTGCGTTCAAGTCGCTGACCGAGCAGGCCGCGAAGGCCGTCGAGCAGGCGCAGAAGGCAGCTGCCTAAGTTTTCCGGCTGACCTACCGAATGTCGTGCCGGGGCTCGTCCCCGGCAACCAGCCTCCCGCAAGGTCGTGGGTCGCATCCGGTCTCGTCGGTCGGAACCTGCTGATCGCTGGATTCCGGGCATGGAGCCCGGAATGACACCGGAGAGGATCGTCTCCCCATGACGTCGGCTGCTGCTGCGGACCTCCAGGCACTCGAGAAAGAACTGCTCGCAAGCATCGCTGGCGCGGGCGATCTTTCGGCCATCGAGCAGGTGCGCATAGCCGTTCTCGGAAAGAAGGGCCGCATCGCCGAGCTGATGCAGACGCTCGGCAAGCTGCCGCCGGAGGAACGCAAGTCGTTCGGCCAGTCGGTCAACGAGATCAAGTCGCGGGTCAGCGAGGCGCTGGAAGCGCACAAGGCCGACCTCGAGACGAAAGCGCTGTCGCAGCGGCTCGAAAGCGAGCGCGCCGACGTCACGCTGCCCGTACGCGGCGGCGCCATCGCAGACGGCCGCATCCATCCCGTGAGCCAGGTCTACGACGAGTGCGTCGAGATCTTCGCCGACATGGGCTTTGCGGTGGCGGAAGGTCCCGACATCGAGTCCGACGATCTCAACTTCACGAAGCTCAACATTCCGCCGGAGCATCCTGCACGCCAGGAGCACGACACGTTCTACTTCAATCCGAAGGCGGACGGATCGCGGCTCTTGCTGCGCACGCACACGAGCCCGGTGCAGATCCGCACGATGCTGTCGTCGAAGCCGCCGATCCGAGTCATTGCGCCGGGGCGCGTCTATCGCCGCGACAGCGACCAGACGCACACGCCGATGTTCCACCAGATCGAAGGACTGGTCATCGACGAGTCGACCCACATGGGGCACCTCAAATGGGTGCTCGAAGAATTCTGCAAGGCGTTTTTCGAAGTGGACGAAGTCAAGATGCGCTTCCGCGCCTCGCACTTCCCGTTCACCGAGCCGTCGATGGAAGTCGACGTCGGCGCCGAGGCGATCGGCAAGCCGGGGCAGTGGCTGGAGATTCTCGGCTGCGGGATGGTGCATCCGAACGTCATCCGCAACTGCGGCCTCGACCCGGATAAGTACCAGGGCTTTGCCTTCGGCATGGGCCTCGACCGCATCGCGATGCTGAAGTACGGCCTTACCGACTTGCGCGCGTTCTTCTCGGGCGACATGCGCTGGCTGCGCCACTACGGCTTCTCGGTGCTCGATGTGCCGACGCTGTCGGGCGGGTTGTCGGGTTAGGAGAGCAGATATGAAATTCACGCTTTCCTGGCTCAAGGATCATCTCGACACCGACGCGTCGATCGCGGCGCTCGAGCAGACGCTGTCGGCCATCGGACTGGAGGTCGAGAGCATCGACGATCCGGGCGCGAAGCTCGGCGCTTTTCGCGTGGCGCGCATCGTCGAGGCGAAGCGGCATCCAAACGCCGACAAGCTGCAGATCGTGATGGTCGAGACGGACAAGGGCAAACCACCGCTCGAAGTCGTGTGCGGCGCGCCGAACGCGCGCACCGGGCTCGTCGGCGTGTTCGCGCCGCTCGGAACCTGTATTCCGGGCTCCAACATCACGCTCGAAAAGAAGCCGGTACGCGGCGTCGTCTCGAACGGCATGATGTGCTCGGCGGCGGAGCTGGAGCTTTCCGACGAAAGCGCCGGCATCATCGAGCTGCCGGAGGACATGGCGAGCCGCGTGGGCGAAGCCTACATCGAGGTGGCTGGACTCAACGATCCGGTCTTCGAGGTGAAGCTGACGCCGAACCGTCCCGATTGCACGGGCGTGCGCGGCATCGCGCGCGATCTCGCCGCTGCGGGCCTCGGCACGCTGAAGCCGGAACTGAAGCTGTCGGGCGTCGAAGGCAGCTTCGAGAGCCCGGTCGACATCAACCTTGAATTCTCGAAAGACACGGCCGATGCCTGCCCGGTGTTCGCGGGGCGCTATGTGCGTGGCGTGAAGAACGGCCCGTCGCCTGCATGGCTGCAGCAGCGGCTCAAATCCGTGGGCCTGCGTCCGATCAATGCGCTGGTCGATGTCACGAACTACATCAGCCAGGATCGCGGGCGTCCGCTGCACGTTTATGACGCCGACAAGCTGAAGGGCGCGGTGCGCGCGCGGCTCGGCAAAGCGGGCGAGAAATTCCTGGCGCTGGACGGCAAGGAATACGCGGTCGACGAGACAATGTGCGTCATCGCTGACGATAGCGGCCCGCTGGGTCTTGGCGGTGTCATCGGCGGGGAAGATTCCGGCTCGACGGAAGTGACCGTCAACGTTCTGATCGAGAGCGCGTACTTCGATCCGGCTCGTACGGCGCAGACAGGTCGCAAGACCGGGCTCGTCACCGATGCGCGCTACCGCTTCGAGCGTGGCGTCGATCCGGCGTCGGTGCTGCCGGGGCTCGATCTGGCGACCGACATGATCCTCAAGCTCGTCGGTGGTGAGCCGTCGAAGGCGCAAGTCGCCGGCAAGCCGCCGGCCGAGCCGCGCGTCATCGATTTCGATTTCGCGCGCGTCGCCAAGTTGTCGGGCATCGACATCAAAGATTCTGAGATCAAGACGATCCTCGAGAAGCTAGGCTGCACGCTGTCGGGCAAGGGCAACGCCGCGAAGGTCACGGTGCCGACTTGGCGCCCGGACATTCACGGTGCTGCCGATCTCGTCGAAGAAGTGGTGCGCATCGCCGGGCTCGACCGCATTCCGCTGACGCCGCTGCCGCGTCCGGCCGGCGTAGCACGGCCTGTGCTCACCGAGCGCCAGAAGCGGGCGCGCCGGGCGCGTCGTACGCTCGCGGCGCGCGGGCTCGTGGAAGCCATCACGTGGTCGTTCATTCCGGACGGTGAAGCGAAGGCGTTCGGCGGCGGCGATGCCGCGCTGGTGCTCGCCAACCCGATCTCGGTCGAGATGTCGTCGATGCGTCCCGGCCTGCTGCCGGGGCTTCTTTCGGCGCTGAAGCGCAATCACAATCGCGGTTTCTCGGACGCGGCGCTGTTCGAGCTGGGCCAGGCCTATCGCGGCGAGAAGGCTGAGGATCAGTATCTTTCGGCATCAGGTGTGCGCGGGGGAACGGCGAAGCTCAGCGGTAGCGGCCGTCACTGGGATGGCGCGGCGAAGGGTGTCGACCTGTACGACGCGAAGGCCGATGCGGTTGCGGTGCTCTTCTCGCTCGGGCTCGACGTCGCGAAGGCGCAGGTCACGCGCGATGCTCCGGATTGGTATCATCCTGGCCGTTCCGGCACGCTGCGTCTCGGTCCCAAGACTGTGCTCGCGCATTTCGGTGAATTGCATCCGGCGACGCTGAAGGCGTTCGGCATCGATGGGCCTGTCGCCGCCTTCGAGGTGTTTCTCGATGCGATCCCGGCGCAAAAGGCCAAGAGCCGCGCCAAGCCGCGCCTCGAAGCCAACGACCTGATGCCCGTCCGGCGCGACTTCGCATTCGTGCTCGACAAGGGCGTGGCGGCGGGCGACGTCGTGAAGGCAGCGGCCGGCGCCGACAAGGCGCTGATCCGTGAGGTGTCCGTATTCGACGTGTTCGAGGGCGGGGCGCTGGAGAAGGAAGGCAAGAAGTCGCTCGCCATCGAGGTGACGCTGCAACCCACGGCCGAGACGCTGACCGATAAGGACATCGAGGCCGTGTCGTCGAAGATCGCGGCGGCAGTGAAAGCTGCAACGGGCGGCGAGATCCGATCCTAGCTCCGGCCGGTCCTAGCTGACGATTGCCGTCGGCCGGCGCGGGCTTAATGCTTGGTCATTACTGGCCGCGCGGCCCGGTCGTAGCGTTTGTTTTGCCCTCAGGGGCCATGGCTTAGCGGTTTTTCAGGAGATTGCGTGCTTCCTGTCCTGGCAGTTCAACGCGCAAGCACGGGGACACCGACGCCATGATGGACAATCGCAAGTTTCTGATTATCGGCTTCCTTCTGTGTGTCGCTGCAGCGCTCGCGTACACGTTCGTATTTGCCGACCTTCCGTTCGTCACGTCGCCGACCTCGCCGGATGGTGCGCCGATCGAGATGCCGGCGCCCGCTCCCGCGCAGCAGCCCGCGCCATAACGCCAACTCGCTGCCGGACCTCGGGACCACTATTTATTCCCTGCATGCCGCGATAGCGCCTTGCCAACGGCGAGATGCTATAAGCGCGTCGGCCCGTAGGTATTGAACCCCAAGAGGCGCCTGGCGATGACCGAGACCACGACAGCTTCCGCGACCACCAAGGTATTGCCCGTTGGAGAAGGCGACGCCGACCTGCCGCATATCATCATCGTTGGTGGCGGTGCAGGCGGTCTGGAACTGGCGACGCGGCTCGGCGACAAGCTGGGCAAGGACCGTTGGTGGCGCAAGAAGCAGGCGCAGGTTTCGCTGATCGAGAAGTCGCGCACGCACATCTGGAAGCCGCTGCTGCACGAGATCGCCGCCGGCAGCATGGACACCGCCCAGCACGAGCTCGAGTACCAGGCGCAGGGCTACTGGCACGGGTTCAAGTTCCGCTACGGCGAGATGACCGGCGTCGACCGCGAAAAGCGGCTGGTCTATCTGGCGGCGACCTACGACGAAGACGGGCGCGAGATCACGCCCGTGCGCTCGTTCCGCTACGACATCCTGGTTATTGCGATCGGGTCGGTCGGAAACGATTTCGGGACGCCGGGCGTCGAGAAGTTCGCGATCATGCTCGACACGCCGGATGAGGCGGAGCGCTTCAACCGTCGCCTCATCAACGCATGCGTGCGCGCGTATGCCCAGGAAGGGCCGATCCGTCCGGGACAGCTCGACGTGGCGATCATCGGTGCGGGTGCGACGGGCACGGAGCTTGCCGCAGAGCTGCATCGGACGGCGCGCGGTGTCGTCGCGTTCGGGCTCGATAAGATCGATCCGGAAAACGACATCAAGATCACGCTGATCGAGGCCGCGCCGCGCATCCTGCCAGCGCTGCCGCAACGCATTTCCGACGGTGTCGCCTCGACGCTGCGCGATCTCAAGGTCGACATCCTTTCCAACTCGCGCGTGACGGAAGTGACGTCGGAGGGCGTGAAGCTCGCGAACGGCAAGTTCGTTCCCTCGGAGCTCGTCGTGTGGGCAGCGGGCGTCAAAGGGCCCGCGGTGCTTTCGCATCTCGACGGCCTGGAGGTTTCCAAGTCGAACCAGCTCGTGGTGACCGATACGCTGCAGACGACGAAGGACCCCAACATCTTCGCGCTGGGCGATTGCGCATATCTCGTGCCGGAAGGCGAGACGATGCCTATTCCGCCGCGCGCGCAGGCGGCGCACCAGGAAGCCTCGCACCTCTACGTCGAGATACAGCGCAAGCTGAAGGGCGAGCCGTTGCGGCCGTTCCACTATCGCGACTTCGGCTCGCTCGTTTCGCTGGGCCACTATTCGACGGTCGGCAACCTGATGGGCTTCATCGTCGGCGGCAGCTTCATCATCGAGGGGC
Organism: Hyphomicrobium sp.; assembly: GCA_030148725.1. Taxonomy (GTDB): domain Bacteria; phylum Pseudomonadota; class Alphaproteobacteria; order Rhizobiales; family Hyphomicrobiaceae; genus Hyphomicrobium_A. The sequence goes on along the minus strand of JASBSU010000003.1, from coordinate 13,082 downwards.
TGTTCGCACGTCTGATGTATCGCTCGCTCTACAAGATGCACGAGATGGCACTGCACGGGCCGTGGAAGGTGTTCCTCGACTCGCTGTCACGCTCGCTGACGCGGCGCACAGAGCCGGTCGTGAAGCTGCACTGACGATTGCCGGATCGAGAATGCAAAAGGGCGCCCCGATGAGGAGGCGCCCTTTTCAGTTTCCCTTCGTGCTTCGGCTCAGCGGCCGGAGCGCAATGCGTAAAGCAGCTGGGGAGTGGCGTAGGAGTCGGCCGGCAGTCCCAGCTTGATCTGCATGTCCTTCACCGCAGCGCGCGTCTTGGCGCCGGCGAGGCCATCGATCTTGCCGACGTCGTAGCCGCGATTACTGAGAAGCTGCTGCAGCTCCTTGGTGCCGGCGGCATCGAGGCCGTTGGTGTCGCCGCGACCGCGAGACATCGGACCTGCGCCGTCGATGCGGGTGGCGAGATAGGCGGCGGTCGTGGCGTAGCTCAGCGAGTTGTTCCACTCGGTGTAGATGTCGAAGTTCGGGTAGGCGAGGAATGCCGGCCCGTTGCGTCCCATCGGCAGCAGAAGCGAGGACGGCAGCTTGTCTGCCGGCACCGGGGTTCCGTCCGGGTAGGTGATGCCCCATTCGGCCCATTGCGAGCGCGGCAACTTGATGGCGAGATCCGCCTTGTCCCAGGGGAGATCGCGCGTCACGCGGACTTCCTCGAGCCAGGGCTCATTGGCGCGCCAACCGAGGTTGTGCATGTAATTGGCGGTCGAGCCGATGACGTCATCGTCATTGGAGAACAGGTTGATGCGTCCGTCGCCGTCATAGTCGATGGCGTAGTCGAGGTAGCGCGTCGGCAGGAACTGCGTCTGGCCGATCTCGCCGGCCCACGAGCCGATCATGCCGGACGGGCTCATGTCGCCGCGATCCATGATCTGCAGCGCGGCGATCAACTCCTCGGTGAACATGTAGCTGCGACGACAGTCGTACGCGAGGGCGACGAGCGAGGGCAGAATGGGCAGCTTGCCCATACCGGCGCCGAAGTCGCTCTCCAGTGCCCAGAAGCCAGTGATGACGGAAGCGGGGACGCCGAACTCTTTCGCTGCGCGCTCGAAGGTGGCGCGATGCTCGGCGACCTTGCGCTTACTGGACTGCACGCGGTTCGGTGTCGCCAGCTTGGTCTGGAAGTCGAGGAAGGTCATGACGAAGATCGCGCCCTGCTTGCGATCACGTCCGATGATGTTCGTCGCCAGCGGCGTCTCGTCGACGATGGCGATCGACCGGCGGCTGACGCCGCGCGCCGCAGCTTCCTTGCGGAAGCGCGCCTTCCAAGCCTCGAAGCTCTCGGTGTTGCGGCAATTGTCTTTCGGCGGCGGATAGGGGGGCCGCTTCTGCGGATGCGTCGCGTGCTGGGAGACGCCGGGCGCGCCTTGAGCGGCGGCCGGCTGTACCTGCGCCGGTTCGATGTCGGCGTCCTGCGCGGTCGGCGCCGGGGCGGCCCCAGAAGGAGCGGCGGCTGTTGCTGCGGGCGCAACGACGGCTGGTGCGGCGGCAGCCGGGGCAACGGCAGCCGGCGTCGTTGCCTGCTGCGGCTTGCGCTTAACTTTCTTGGCGGGCTCCCGGAATGCGGGCGATGGTTCAATCTGTGCGAACGCGCCGGTGGTGGCGCCGAAAAGAATGATCGCGGCGGCAGATGCCGCGAGGAATTTCATACCGTGCATCACGTGTCCTTCGGGGAGTTGGCGTCCGTGGCGGGGGTACTCATGCCGGTTGATGTGGCCACGTCAAGACACCTATCCGCGCCCAAGTGACCAGAATGCAGCGTCAGGCGTTGCCATGAGCACACCGGGCGCGAAGACGATCGATCCTCCGACCACGACCTCGAATGCGGTACGAAGCAACTTACCCTCCTGCGCGCCTGGGCGTTTTGGTCCTCGCCTTGATTAGAACTGTTCTAATATGGGGAGGTCTGGGCTCCGCCGGCCGGGTGACAATTTTTGCCGTTCGATGTCTGGGGGTACTGGGCGACGAAATTGCCAAGCTCACAAATCTCGCCCTCGCTGGCGGGGGCGCGGCATTGCGGTGTGGGCGCAGCCTGCAGATGCCCTTTCGGGGCACAGGTCACGATGCTATCAAGCGCGCCATGACCGATACCTCCCGCATTCGCAACTTCTCCATCATCGCCCACATCGACCACGGAAAGTCGACGCTCTCGGACCGGCTGATTCAGCTGTGCGGGAATGTCGCCGACCGCGAGATGAAGGAGCAAATCCTCGACTCGATGGACATCGAGCGCGAGCGGGGCATCACGATCAAGGCGCAGACCGTGCGCCTCGACTACCGGGCCAAGGACGGTCAGATATATCAGCTGAACCTGATGGATACGCCAGGGCACGTCGACTTCGCCTACGAGGTGTCGCGGTCGCTGGCGGCCTGCGAGGGCGCCATCCTGGTGGTCGACGCCTCGCAGGGCGTCGAGGCGCAGACCCTCGCCAACGTCTACACGGCGCTCGATAACGAGCTCGAGATCCTGCCAGTCCTCAACAAGGTGGACCTGCCGGCGGCGGACTCCGATCGCGTGAAGCAGCAGATCGAGGACGTGATCGGCCTCGATGCTTCCAACGCCATTCCGATTTCGGCCAAGACGGGGCTCAACGTCGAAGCGGTTCTCGAAGCCATCGTCGAGCGCCTGCCGCCGCCTAAGGGCGATGCCGACAAGCCGCTCAAGGCGCTGCTAATCGATAGCTGGTACGATGCGTACCTCGGGGTCGTCGTGCTGGTGCGGATCATCGATGGCCGGTTGAAGAAGGGCCAGAAGGTCACGCTGATGTCCACGGACGCCAGCTATCAGGTCGAGCGCGTCGGCGTGTTCCGTCCCAAGCAGGAAATGCTCGACAGCCTCGGCCCGGGCGAGGTCGGCTTCTTCACGGCGGCGATCAAGCAGGTGGCCGACACGCGCGTCGGCGACACCGTCACCGATCAGCGCAATCCGACATTGGAGCCCCTGCCGGGCTTCAAGCCGGCACAGCCGGTGGTGTTCTGCGGCCTCTTTCCGGTGGACGCTGCCGACTTCGCCGACCTGCGCGAAGCGATGGGCAAGCTGCGTCTCAACGATGCGAGCTTCTCGTTCGAGATGGAAACGTCGGCGGCTCTCGGGCTCGGGTTCCGCTGCGGCTTCCTCGGGCTGTTGCATCTGGAAATCATCACCGAGCGCCTTGAGCGCGAGTTCAATCTCGACCTCATCACCACGGCACCGAGCGTCGTCTACAACCTCTACCTGACCGACGGCACGATGCTGGAGATGCACAATCCGGCCGACATGCCGGAGACGACGCGCATCGATCGCATCGAGGAGCCGTGGATCAAGGCGACGATCATGGTGCCGGATGATTATCTCGGCGGCATCCTGAAGCTTTGCCAGGACCGGCGCGGACGGCAGAAGGATCTCACCTATGCCGGCAACCGCGCGATGCTCGTCTATGAGCTGCCGCTCAACGAGGTGGTGTTCGATTTCTACGATCGCCTGAAGTCGATCAGCAAAGGCTATGCGTCGTTCGACTACAGCATCATCGGCTACGAAGAGAACGATCTCGTGAAGCTGTCGATCCTCGTCAACGACGAGCCGGTCGATGCGCTGTCGATCATCGTGCACCGGACGCGCGCGGAGAGCCGCGGGCGCACGATGTGCGAGAAGCTGAAAGGGCTGATCCGCCCGCACCTGTTCAAGATTCCGATCCAGGCGGCGATCGGCGGCAAGGTGATCGCGCGCGAGACGATCAGCGCGCTGCGCAAGGACGTGATCGCGAAGTGCTACGGCGGCGACATCTCACGCAAGCGCAAGCTGCTGGACAAGCAGAAGGCGGGCAAGAAGAAGATGCGCGAGTTCGGCAAGGTCGAGATCCCGCAGGAAGCCTTCATCGCCGCGCTCAAGATGGACGAGAACTAGCGCGGCTTGGGGGCGGGTGGGCGCCGGTTGCGCTGATGGTGAGCCACCCATAGTCGTCACCCCGACGCAGGTCGAGGTCCACGCCAGCATCAAAAAACTCTTCTGGTGCGGGCGCTCTTCAACGTTGCGGCCGATGCTGATCCCTTCCTCTGTCGCGGAGGTTTGCGTGGGTCCTGGCCTTCGCTGGGTGACGCATGCGGGAAGGTCATTATGCTCAGTGGCGTGCTTGCTTTTGGCGCAGAGCATGCGAGCAACACGCAAGCGAATTGCTGCGTGGCGACTTGAGAAATCAGCGGCTCGTCGCAAATTTGCGACGCATACGGCGCATCGCCGCACCGTATTAACCCTGCCCCAAATTCACCACACCGCATGGCACACTGCGCCCCAACCCGGCGCCGTCATCTGGATGCGATGACTGTCGTGATGCTGCTCGACGGACAGGCGAGCGCAGCTGGGGACTAAGCAGGCTCGTTCACTCCGCGGCTGGCGTATTGCGGACGTGGATGCTGAGCGAGCTGCTCATGGGAGTGGGGTGTGTGCTCGGGAGAGAGCCGCCCCAAGCATATTCGACATATCCAGGAGTGATCATGATCAAGCGGCTCTCAACCGCAGCGATCGGCGTTGCGCTCGTTTTCGCGGCAACCTCTGCTCAGGCTGCCAAACCGTACTACGGCTTCGACGGCCGCAACTATGGCGAGCCGGCACCGGTGCCGAACTGGGGACGCCCGGAAGCCAAGAACGTCAAGCGGGTCAAGGATGATCCGCAGGCCCCGCGCAAGTGCCTCACCAAACCCGCACACGAACTGCTCTACAAGATCGAGGCCCGCTTCGGGCCCGTGCGCGTGATCTCGACGTGCCGTCCCGGCGCGCGCATCGCCGGCTCGGGACGCATCTCGCGCCACGCCAGCGGCAACGCCGTCGACTTCGACGCCGGCAACCGCAAGGGTGCGATCATCAATTGGCTGGTCGCCAACCACAAAACCGGCGGTACGATGACGTATCCCGACATGAGCCACATCCACATCGACATCGGGCAGCACTTCGTGTCGCTGGCAGGTGGGCGCAAGTACGCGAGCCGCAGCGGCGGCAGCAACCGCGTGGCCAGCGCCAGCAAGGGCAACAGCCGTCGTTATGCGAGCGCGCGCTCGTATGACTACGATGCTGAACCGCGCAGCTCCGGCCGCTCGCGCCGCTACGAGGTCTCGTACCAGCGCGGCGCCTCGTCGGGTTACTCCTACTCGCGTGGCAATTCCGACTATTCGAACGGATACGCCACCATCTACCGCTGAGCCAGCGGGCCCTTCGCGGAGGGCGGATGGCGGGAAAAAGAAGGTGCCGGACCTCTCAGGTCTGGCACTTTTTTTGTGCTTGGTGGGATCAGTTTTTCCTGTCGGAAGGCGGCTTCAGAGGGCCTTTCAGCGCGCCTTGCTGGGCCAACACGCCGTAAATTTGCCGCGATCTCGGCCCGGCCGGCGAGTGCTCAGAGGTGAGAACATCTCTTCGCGCAAAAGGGCCAAGTCATCGGAATCATGGACCTTTAAGGTCCTATTTCCATTATGCCATATTGGCCAAAAGGGGCCCTGTTGCACCCTCATCCTCGCCTTGCCTTTCGCCAAGGAGCGGTCCATATAGGGCCGATCGAACACGCCTTGGTTTACTCTACGACGGCGCTATGCGCCGACACTGGACGGCTCCATCGCGCGATTTGATGTCCTTTGGCATCCGCCGGAGGGGATTGCCTAATTGCTTTGGAGAGACTTGATGGCAAACGGCACTGTGAAGTGGTTCAACGGCCAGAAGGGCTACGGCTTCATCCAGCCGGATGAGGGCGGCAACGACGTTTTCGTTCATATTTCGGCGGTCGAGCGCGCTGGTCTTTCGACGCTTCGCGAAGGTCAGAAGATCTCTTACGAGACCGAGACCGGCCGTAACGGCAAGATCGCTGCAGTCAACCTGCGGCCGCTCTAACGAACCGCGGAACATTCCGCTTCAGGGGGAGCAGGCATCTGCTCCCCTCCCTTATTTGGGCATTCGCTCGATGCAGTATGGCTGCGTCGACGCATACTAAGGTACCCGATGGCGAAGGAAGAAATGCTCGAGTTTGAGGGCGTGGTGGAGGAGGTGCTCCCCGATGCACGCTGCCGCGTCAAGCTCGACAACGGACACGAGGTCATCGCCTATACGTCCGGCAGAATGAAGAAGAACCGCATTCGAATCCTCGCCGGCGATAAAGTCACCATCGAGATGACGCCCTACGATCTTACCAAGGGCCGTATCAACTTCCGCCACAAGGACGTTCGCTCCGGTCCGGGTGGGCCGCCGCAGCAACGGCCGGGCGGGCAGGGTAATTTCCGCCGCCGCTGAGGCGCTCGCGTTCTCGCACATATCGTAGCGATGTTGATCCATACGGCGCGCACGCAGTTGCGCGTTGCGCTCGCGCGGCCAATTGCGGCGCGGGTTGCATGACGGCTTCATGATTTAGCCGACGCTCGGACACGCGACTCAGTCACACGTCGCGTCATGTCGAGTTTCGTAACGTACCCGATTACCCGTCGAGCGGTGGCGTTTGCGCTGATCGGCGTTGTTTCACTGGCAGTTCTTCTCGTGTGGCCGGCGCGCGAAATTGCGGCGCTACCGTCTGGCCATTTCGGTGCCGTTAGCGGCACGGCGCGCGTGATCGACGGCGATACGATCGCGGTCGACGGGCGCAATGTTCGCCTTGAAGGCATCGACGCTCCCGAGCACGGACAGACGTGCGGGCGGCGTTTCTTCGGAACATGGCAATGCGGGACGGCATCCGCGCGAGCGCTGAGCGAACTCGTCGCCGGGCGCATCGTCACGTGCGAGAGCCGCGGCGATGACAAGTATGGGCGTATGCTCGGCATCTGCTTCGTGGACGGCCATGACATCAACGCGACGATGGTCCGCGAGGGCTACGCCTGGGCGTTCGTCAAATACTCGGACACCTATGTGCATGAGGAGCGGGAGGCACGCGAGGAGCGCGCCGGCATATGGTCGGGACAATCCGAGCCGGCGTGGGTCTATCGCGAGAAGCGCTGGAGCGGCGCGGAATATTCGGCGCCGTCCGGATGCGCCATCAAAGGCAACATCACCTCGTACGGACGCATCTACTACATGCCGTGGAATCCGCGTTACGCCTCGGTGAAGATCGAGGATCGCAAAGGCGAACGCTGGTTCTGCAGCGAGGCCGAGGCGATTGCCGGAGGATGGCGTCCGGCCGTCGTCCAATAGAGGCGGCACTCCGGCGATGGGCTTAACGCTTCCTGAAGGGCACGGCGTCTAGTCTCCTGGACGAGTTGCTGAGGGTTATCATCGTGACGTCAGCCGGCCCGAAAACCGTTCTCGCGGCCATCGCCAAACATCCTTGGGCGAGCGCGCGCGACTTCGTCTTCCTGTCGGCGGTCATGGTGTTCTGGGTGCTTCTCGCTCAGCACTACGACATCTTCAGCTTTCTCAAGTCGCTCGCCTATCCGGGCCGTAGGATCTCCCCGGCGGAAGCCGTTCTTTTGGGATGCATCGGTGCCTTGTGCGTGTGGATATTCATCTCGCGGCGCGTCGCCGACATGCGCAATGACGATATCGATCCGCGGTCACTCGAAACAGAGATGCGGCTGCTGCGCCGGCTCGCGATGCAGGATCCGCTGACGAACCTGCCGAACCGGCGCGTGCTGCTGGAAGCTCTCGAAGCGGCGACCAGCGTGCCGCCGGAGAAGGGGCGCTCCCACGCGGTGTTCCTGCTCGACCTCAACGGTTTCAAGCACGTCAACGATCAGTTCGGACACGCCGTCGGCGACGAGGTGCTGCAGGCGGTCGTCAATCGTTTCCGTCGCGTGGCGCGTTCGAGGGATGTGTTCGCGCGGTTGGGCGGCGATGAGTTCGCGGTGCTGTCTCGCAACGTCGACGAAGCCGGCGCACGCGAAATCGGCGAGCGCTTCATAGGCTCGCTCGCCAACGACATCCACGCTGGCGGGATGCGGCATTCGGTAGGCGTTGCCGTGGGGGCCGCGCTTTTCCCGGCCGATGGCGACAGCGTGGAGAAAGTGCTGCGGCACGCCGATGTCGCGATGTATCGCGCCAAGGCGGAACCGGGCTCTTCGCTCGTGTTCTTCAGCGCGGCTGCGGCAGATGTCGCCACGCTGAAGGCCAGGGCCTGAGCCCCGAGTTGGGGATCAGACCGGCAGGATCACTGGCTTGCCGACCGGAAAGCGCTCGATCGTTTCGTCGGTCACGTTCAGCGTCTGACGGACCATGGCGCGTGGTGTGTGCGTGATCCAATCCGACAGAGAGACGTCGGAGAAATACGAGCTGCGGAAGACTTCCAGGTAGACGAGGTCCTTGAGGCCGGTGTTCCGCAGGTAGTGACCCTGCGAGCGCTTCACGTAGCCCACATCGCCGGCGTTGAAGTTCTGCGTGACGGCATTGGGGCCGGTCTCGAAGACGGTCAGTTCGCCCTCGCCTTCGATGATGTAAAGCCACTCGTCGGAGTTCGGGTGCCAGTGCATTTCGCGCATACCCTTCGGGTGGATGCGCACGAGCGCCGCCGCGATGTTCTTCGAGATCGGGAAGTTGCTCGAATCTGCGATGCGCACCTCGCCACCTTTGGTCTTCTTGGCTGGCGGCAAGTCGATCAGAGGAAAACTCGACCGCAGCCGCGGTGGTCCGGCGTTACCTTGCGCCTCGGCCTGGTCCTGCTCGATGGGACCCGGCACGGCGCCTTGGAAGATGTAAAGGTCGTGGAGCGGGATCTTGGCGAAGGACTCCGCCGGCACGCCGAAATTCAAAGCCAGGACTTCCGGTGGCGTATGGGCGAACCACTCGTTGATCAGGAGTGTGTCGAACTCGGAGGCGCGGCCATTGTCGAAGCAGAGTATGAACTCGCAACCATCCTCGCCGATGCCCTGCAACGAATGCGGCAGGCCGGGCGGGAAATACCAGAGGCCGCCTTCGCTTACGTCCTCGACGTTGGCGCGACCCTGATCGTCGATCGTGGTGATGCGGCAAGAGCCTTTGGTGACGAAGGCCCATTCGGCAAACACGTGCCAGTGCATCTCGCGAATGCCGCCTCGGGTGAGGCGCATGTTGACGCCCGCGATCTCCTCGGAGATCTGGAAGTCGGCCTGCGTCACCTGCCTCGCCCATCCGCCGTTCTGGATGCGACGCGGCGCATTGTTGAAGGACGCCCAGAACATCGGCATCGAGCCGACATCGGTCGGAGGCGGCGAGAGCGCTCCGGGGAACTGGCTCGAGAGAGCGGGATTGTTCGGGCCGATGATGGTGGTGCTCGAGGGATTACCCTCGGTGTTGATCGCGCCTTGCGGTGGCATGTCGGGATTGCCGAAGGTTGCGCCCTGCGCCGTCGTGGCGGCGGCCACTCCACCGGCGGCAGTCGCCACGATGACGTCGCGGCGTGTTAGCTTGTCCATGCTGGTCTCCGGTAAGGCTCGTCCTGGGCTGTGGCATCCGTCGATGTCGTTGGGCAGACAACCCGAACGGCAAGACTTTGAAACTTGATCGGTTGACGCGCAGCAAACCAGAACGCCTGTTTCAAAATCGTTGTAAGGCGCTGAGAATTTCAATCGTGCGGTTCGGAAAATACGTAAGAACCCTGGAACAGAAGCGCGGCCTGCTCGACGTTGAAGCGCATCGGAACGGGCGTCGTGCCGCCAAAGTCTACGGTGCCGTCGGGTGTCCACATGGCCCAGTAGCGGCCCCCGACGCCGACGCTGAACTTGTCGGTGACTGCATACTTGAGCATCAGCTCGAGCTGCGTTCCGGTGCCATTGGCCTTCTCAGGTGAAACGAGCGATCGCAGCACGTGATCGTCGATGCCGCTGATATGCACGTAGGGCAGGTACGCTGCGTCGGCGCTCAGCGTCAGGCGGGGAATGATCTCGACATCCGCGGCCACGCCGAGCCGCATGGCGCGCCACGTGTCGTCCTCGGTGATGACATGGACCGACGTTGGGATCGGTGTAGAACAGTCCGAGTTCTGATTGGCGAGCTGTACGCAGCCGAACCCCTGCATCACCTGATGGAAGATGCTGTAGCCCACGAAGGGCGCGACGCGGAAGTGGCTGTCGCGCCAGATGTCGTAGCCGGCGTCGACGACGCCGTAGCGGATCTTGTCGCTGGCCGAAGACCAGGTGTTGGAATAGGGAACGAAGGTCGCGAACGGCAGTCCCCAATCCTCGTCGTTGAGCTTGCCGTCGCCGCTGCCCTTGCCGACGAAGCCCTTCACCATGAAGCCGCGCGGCAAGTCGAGGCGTGCGAACAGTTCGGCGCCGTTGGTCGTCATGTCGGAATACGTCAGGCGCGAGGCGAGAGACGTGAGCCCTTCGCCTTCAATTCCGAGGTCCTTCTGAAAGCGGCCCCAACCGTAGACGTAGCGCGCGCCGATTTCGAGCGTCGTGCCGGTGACAGGCTGCAATGCGGGCGGAGGCACGTCGGTGGGCTGCTGGCGGCCATCGAACAGGCGATAGTTGAGGCCGATCTTGAAGAGATGCGTGTCCTCAGAATAGCTGTTGCCGCGCGAGGCGATGTTCACCAGCGCACTGGGACTTGGGCTCGGCGACGTTTGAAGTCCGCCGATGGGCGTCGACAGGCTGTCGCTGCCGAAGGAGAGGTAATCGTATTCGGCGCTCGCCGACCAGCGGCTGGAAAGCGCGCGCTCTACGCCCGCGCCCAACATCCATCCCCATCGGATGTCGCTCGCGCGGGTGGTTGGAAATCCAGCATCGGCGTTGGTGGTCGCATCCACTGTCCCCTGCCGCCATGCGGCGCCGGCCTTGCCGTACAGCAGCGTGCGACCGTCAGATCCGGCCGCCCATCCGAAGCGGCCGGCAAGCGTGCCGAGCGTGGAGGTGTCGGCGCGGCAGTTGGCGCTGACGTATACGCCCGAATAGGCGAGACAGGTTTCGGTGGCGAACAGGTCGGCCCAGCTGGCTGCGGCTTCGAGGCCGAGCACGCTGCGTCCGAGTTGCCAGTTGTATCCAAGCTGGCCGCCCGCAATCGGGCCTGGGGCGCGGATCGTGTCGCCATAGAGGGATGCGCCGAACGGATCGCCGACATCGGTGAGCGACAGACCGCCGCCGAGATGGGCGCCAACGTACAGCCCGCTCCAGTTGGCCGGTACGGTGTTGCCGGGCTCGGCGTGCAGCGGTGCCGAAACAGCCGCTGCCATCAACAGCACGAGACCGTTGAACGCCGCAGTATGACGCCGCATCGCAAGCCTCCCGAATATCAGGGCTCATATGCAGCGATTCGCTGGGGCTCCGAAGGTCAGGCCCCGCTTTCCTAGTGAATTGGGCCTGCGCCGCCTTTGCAGCGCAGCTGAAAACGATTGCTGATCAAATTGGTTGGGCAGACGGGCAGCAGAAACTAGCTTCACTGGGTCAGCTATCGAAGGCCCTGCAAGCCATGTCCTCCATCGCGCTCCTCGCCTCGCTCGCCGCCGTCAGCAGCCTGCTGATGGCGGGGATGTGTCGGCCTGCGTGTCGCACCAGCGCGGCTGCCGCACGCGCTCGCTGATCTTCGAGATCGCACCCCGACTGCGCAGCGAGGTTCAGCCGCTCCATCCGGCTGAGCCTTGCATTTCTCCCCGCTCGATCCCCCGCTGCTAGCCTAAACGGCGAGAGGCCAATGCCTCCAATAATGAGAAACGACAAAGGGACGACGCCTGGATGCTCCGCAATCCGTGAAAGGTGTCATCATGATCGAACTGGTGCTTCTTGCCTGCCTCGTCGATAGGCCAGACAGCTGCAAAGACGTCGGCCTCATGTACTCGGCGGAAAACCTCACGCCGATGCAGTGCATGATGCAGGCTCCGCCGTACATGGCGAAGTGGGTTGGCGAGCATCCCGGGTGGAAAGTCATGAAGTGGACGTGCCGCCGCGCGGGCCGTTACGCGAAGACCTGAATACTTCATCGTGAACAAGTCCGGGGGAAGGAGAGGCCCGCTGGTGGTCAGGCAGCGGGCCTCTCGATACGAGGCGGGAGTTCCTCGCGGAATCGTGCCCGGCGCTACTTCGCAGGCAGTGCGAACTGCACGCCACCGAATACGGTCATGCCGGGATTGTTGTAGTTGAAGGCGGTGACGTAATCCTGATCGAGCAGGTTCTCGCCGCGCACATAGGCGATCGTGCCCGGCATGACCTCGTAACCGACCTTGGCGCTCAGCAGGAAGTAGTCATCGACGGCGCCCTTGCCCGTTGCCGGCCAGGGATTGTTGTCGACGGCGTCGGCAACGTACTGACCGGTGACGTTCAAGGTGAGCTTGTCGATCGGCTGCATGTTCAGGCCGACGACGAGGCTGTGTCGCGGCAGGCGGGTCACGCGCGAGCCGTCCGGCTCTTCAGAGTCGGTGTAGGCGTAGCTCGCGTTGATGAAGGCCGTAGACGTGATCTTTGCGAGGGCCGTCAGTTCGACACCTTCGGTCTTGGTGACGCCGGACACCTGCGCATATCCACCCCACGGCGGTCCTGGCAGGCTGACGAAACCGATGCGATCGGTCAGATCCATCTGGAAGTACGTCGCGCCGAAGCTGAGCCGGCCATTCAGGAAGCCTTGCTCGATGCCGGCATCCCAGCCTTCGCTGGTTTCCGGCGACAGCGCAGTGTTGCCATACGCCGAGTAGAGCTCGTAAAGGCTCGGCGCGCGGAAGCCGGTGCCGTAGCTCGCGTGCAGCTTGGTCAGCGTGCCAGGCAGAGCATAGGCTGCCGTCAGGCGATGCGTATCATAGGCGCCGTAGGTGCTGTGATTATCGATGCGCCCGCCGGCCGTGAGCACCAGGCCGGCGATGGGCTCGATGATCAATTGCGCATAGGGACTGGTAACGTCGACGGTGTGACGCGAAACGGAATCCGTTTTGATGCCGGTCTGCTCCCAATCCGTTCCGACGACGAGCGCCAGCTGGCTGTTGAAGCTGAGCACACCGCGGTACTCGCCCTTGAGGCGGTCGCCGTCGTACCAGGAGGGCCAGCTGCCATACATGTCGCGGCTGATCTGCATCGCCTGGAACGCGAAGGTGTTCACGAACTGGCCGCCGAACAGCGAGATGTTCGTGCCGACGCGTCCGGACTGCTGGGAGGTGTCGCCGCGGTCGAAATTGTCGAAGCCGCTCGAGGTGTCGTAC